>NZ_CAJMZK010000033.1:0-102401 GCF_905220265.1 Paraburkholderia sp. J67 | reverse complement strand
TGTGAAAAAGCGCTCTAGCCATATCGACCAGAGTCGTTCGGGGCAAGTTTCTCTCCGTCTTCCTGTGATTCCCGCAAACCTTCACCTTCTATTGCTCACCTGACAGAGCTGCCATGTTCGCGTCAGGGGTACGCCACGCTAGAGCCCTAATATACGGGGCTTCGCGCCGGGACTCGAATCCATTGCGGGTCCGCGCGCAGCACTACCGAGGTGACGAATGAAGAAGTGGATATACAGCCTGATCGCGGCCAGCGCGTTGAGCGCATGGGGTACGGTACCGGCGCTGGCAGCCGATGAGCCGGCATGGTTGCCTGCGAGTGCGGCCACACGTTTGCAGGGCGCGAGCGCCATTGTCGAAGGTGCGAGTGGCGCAAACGTGAAGTCGACGCTTTACGTCTTCATGGACCCCAACTGCATTTTCTGCCACCTCGTATGGAAGGCGTTGCAACCGTATGAAGCTGCGGGTCTGCAAGTCCACTGGATTCCGATGGGCTTCCTGAAGCCCGATTCGGCAGGCAAGGCAGCGGCGCTGCTCCAGTCGAAAAATAGCGCGGCACTCCTGAAGGAACTGGAAACGCATTATTCGGAGAAGGACGAATCGGGTGGCATTGCGCCGCTCGCTCATATTCCGGCGACCACGCAGGCGCAGATCGATAGCAATATGCAGCTGTTCCAGGATCTCGGTTTCCAGGGTACGCCCAGCATCATTTATCAGGGCTCGGGTGGCCGTTGGGCCGATATCGACGGTGTGCCGAAGCTCGGCATGCTGCCCGGTATGCTTAACCTGCCAGAGCAGCCGATAACCGATCCGGAATTGCAGAAGTATCGCTAAGCCGTTGAGGTGAGCTGTTCCAGGAGCGCGCAAACAGGGTGAGCGGCCATCGCGTGGCGAGATCACCGCAATCTGGAAATGGTGAGGAATTCCAGGAGTCGAAGAGCGAATCGGAGCGAGGTGAGAACCTGCCTGCACCGCAGGCTCACCGAATACCACCCACGCAGCGCAGTTTGTGAAACTAACGATGTGCGGATAGTGCGATTAGCACGCAAATAGCACGCGATTTAAACCGGTGAAGGCGGCGCGTGCCGCCTTCATCACCGTCATTACCCTCCCGAATACGCTCACCTTACGCGTATCAGAACTTGTATTCAGGGTTCTTGGGATCGAAGGCATCGGCGTCGAAGCTCTTCGGCGTGATGCTGTCGATCACGATCTTCTCGAACATCTGGCCGTCATCGCCATAGGCTTCGACGGTGCGGAAGTACGGATGGCGCAGATCGAGCCCAAGCGTCTGCTTCTTCGCATAGAACTGCGGCTTGCCGCTTGGCGATACATAGGTGAGCGCCACCACGCGCACGCCGTTGATGGTCTTCACCTCGACTTCGGGCTTATACGGCGCGCCCACTTCCACATATTTCTTCGCATCCGTCATGAACTGGCTCACGATGAATTCCGTGCCCAGATCCGTGATTTTGTGATTCGACTGCGAGCGCGCGAGCGTGCCGTCGAGCGCCGTCCACATCGGCATGACGCCGAGCAGGCCGCCCAGATGACCGTACATCTCGTCGGGCTTCTTCGAGGCGTCGTAGATCACTTCCTCGCCCGAGTGTTCGCCATCGGGCAGCCACTTCGCGTAGATGCGCAGGGGATCGTGCTCGAGCTTCACGAGCATATGCGCGGGCTTGCCCGGCCATTTGCCGTTCAGCCGTTCCCAGCGCGAAAGCATGAATTCGTAGGACGGATAGCCCGACGGACTGAGCTTGATGACGGTCGGCACCACTAGCGGGTCGAGCGTCTGAAACAGGGCTGTGAGTTGCGCATCGTCCATCTTCACGAGTGAGCCGCTTTTCTGCGCGCGCTGGAGCCAGCGCACCTGCTGATCGACGGAAAGCTTGCTCACTTCTGCAGCGGCGTTTCCAGACGGGGCGGCAGCGTTGCTCTGCTGCGCACTGGCGTCAGCGCTCGCGTCATCCTGCGCGAAGGCCGTCACGCCAGCCAGGGCGAGCGCCGCACAGGCAAGTGGCGCGACAAGGCGGCGCGCGAGCCGTTTCGAGCGTAGTGCCGTCGGTTGCGAAAAAAGCGTGTTCATGACTCGTCTCCCTGAATCAGTGCTTGTTTGAGTAAAGCAAAAAAAGCAGAACCGCAAAGATAGAGCGGCCAACGGCGCTCAATTCGCGCGTTGCTTCGCGATCTCCTCGTCGCGCAGCGCGCGGCGCAGGATCTTGCCGACATTGGTTTGCGGTAACGCCTCACGAAACTCCACGACGCGAGGCACCTTGTAACCGGTGAGCTGCCGACGGCAATGCGCGATCACCGCATCGGCCGTGAGCGCCGGATCGCGTGCGACCACGAACACTTTCACGCGTTCGCCCTGCACGGGGTCGGGCACGCCGATGGCGGCCACCTCGCGCACGTCGGGGTGCATCGCTACGACTTCTTCGATCTCGTTCGGATACACGTTGAAGCCCGAGACGATGATCATGTCCTTCTTGCGGTCGATGAGACGGATGAAGCCTTGCGCGTCCATCACGCCGATGTCGCCAGTCGCGAGCCAGCCATCGGCATCCAGCACTTGCGCCGTATCGTCGGGGCGATTCCAGTAGCCGGACATGACCTGAGGTCCCTTTACGCACAATTCGCCGGGCTCGCCGATATTCGCCCACGTGCCATCCTCGTGGCGAAAGCGCACTTGTGTGGAAGGCACTGGCAAGCCGATCGAGCCGGCGAAATCGCGCATGTTGCCCAGTTCGACGGGATTGGTCGCGACGATGGGCGAGCATTCGGTGAGGCCATAGCCTTCCACGATGGGCTGCCCCGTCACGGCCTTGAAGCGATCGGCCACGGCCTTTTGCGTGGCCATGCCGCCCGCCATGGCGAGCTTGAGTGCAGAGAAGTCGCGCTTGCAGAATTCCGGATTGTCGAGCAGCGCGTTATAGAGCGTATTGATTGCCGTAATGCCGGTGAAGGTCTCGCGACGCAGGATCATCATCATGCGCTTCGTGTCGCGCGGATTCGCAATCAGGATGTTGCGCCCGCCCAGCCCCAGAAAAATGAGCGCATTCACCGTGAGCGAATAGATGTGATAGAGCGGCAGTGGTGTGAGCACGGTTTCGATCTCGCCAGTGAGCTGCGAAGAGGACCATGCCTTCGCCTGCAATACGTTGGCGATAATATTGCGGTGCGTAAGCATCGCGCCTTTCGCCACACCCGTCGTTCCTCCGGTGTACTGAAGAAAGGCGAGGTCGCCGCTAGTGCGAAGTGCCGGCGAGAGCGTGCGCTGCGCGCCGATTCGAAGCGCATCGAGCAGGCGCACGGCACCCGGCAGCGCATACTTGGGCACCATTTTCTTCACATGTCGCAACACGAAATTGAGTGAGCGGCCCTTGAGATTGAGGCCATCGGCGAGCAGGTCGCCTAGACCCGTTACGGCGATATGCTCGACGTGCGTGCCCGGTAGCGCCTCTTCGAGAGTCTTCGCGAAGTTCTCGAACACGACGATGGCGCGTGCGCCACTGTCTTTCAACTGGTGCGCAAGCTCGCGCGGCGTATAGAGCGGGTTGACGTTGACGACCACGGCGCCGGCCTTGAGCGCGCCGAACAGCGCGACGGGATACTGAAAGGTATTCGGCAGCATGATCGCCACGCGCTCACCCGGTGCGATGCCGACACTCTGCAACCACGCCGCGAATGCTTCCGCCTTGCGTGCGAGCGCACCATAGGTGAGCGACGAACCGACGCTCACATAGGCCACGCGGTCACGAAACTGCGCGATGCATTCGTCGAAGTACGCAGTAATCGTTTCGTACTCTGAAACATCGATTTCGGGCGGCACGCCTGGAGGATAGGAGGCGTACCAGATGCCGTCGGTATCGGGTGCGGCGTGCCGTGCGCCGTCTTCCGGAACGGTTCGCGCTTGCAGTTGGGCTGCCATGCTCGTCTCCAGGATGTTCTTTTTGGTGAACCGCAGCCTTTTACGATAACAAGTTCACGTCGTGCCTCGCACGCTTTCGTACCGAGCAGTCGCTCTATCCGTGGGCTCAGATTGCGGCGCGGCGTGGCGGCATCGCGGGCGTAAGCGATGCATCGGCGTCGACGTGCTGGTCGACTGCGATTGTGCGTTCGCTCTGCGCCTGGGTCGTGCCCGCAATTGCTGCGCGCAGCCACTCGTAAGTTGTCGAGGGCGCGGTGACGGGCAGCATATGGCCGCCTTCCACGACCTTGAGCGTCACACGCTTCGAGCGGCGGCGCAGCGCATCGCCGTGACGCGCCCAGCTCAGCACGATGTCGCCGCGCCCGAACAATACCTCCACGGGCACTGTGAGCTGCGCGTAGCGTTGCTCCATTAGCGCGAGATCGCCCGCGTCCTCGATGGCGACGAGGTCCCGCGATGCGTTGATAAAGCCGCAGGGCCGCAGGCTCAGCAATGCGCCGCCACGCGTGCGGAAATCCGCGGGCACGGCCTCGGGCGCGAACACTTGCTTGAGGGTCGGCGTGCTGGTGGCGAGGCCGAATGGTGTCGCAAGCGTGCGTGCGATAAAGCGGCGCACGACTGCAGAGCGCACGGCGAGCGCGCGAAACGCCTTCGGCACCTCGGTCTGCACATGTGTGAGCGGCGCGATCAGCGCGATGCGCGCAACCGTGTCGGCATGATCGAGCGCGACGGCAAGCGCGATTGCGCCGCCGAGCGAATGCCCGACCAGCACGGGCGCCTGCAAATCGAGCTTCCTGATGAAGCGTGCAATCGTGTCGCCCTGCGCGCGAATGTTCGCGCCGGCCTGCGCGCCGCGGGTCGAATACCCCGAGCCGGGCCGATCGACGAGGATCACATGATGGTCGCGCGCCAGCGCTTCGAGCGGCAGATACGCGAAGTTGCGCATTTGTCCGCACAGTCCGTGAACGAACACCACGGGCGGCTTCTCACGGTTGCCATACTCGACGTAATGGAGGCGCTCGCCGTCGATATCGATATGACGGCCATCCATCGGCACGGCCTGTTCGATGCGGCGCGTGGCGCGCCGCGTGAAAAGCACGAGCAACACGAGCGTGATGCCGAGCGCGGCGATCACGATAATTCCCGTCAACAAGGGCAGGGCGATTGCGTTCACGCGGTTCTCCACGAGCAAAGAATGAGGCTTCAGAGCGGTCAGACGTCGATGGGCGCGCGCGCATCCTCGCGCTTCGTCCACGCAATAAAACGCTGCACGCGCGCGGCGATGAGGGGCGCGTCGCGCAGCACGGTCCAGTGCGGTGCATCGATGATCTCGCGTCGATAGCGACCGAGCCACTGTGCGGCACTAGCAGATAGCGCAGGCGTCACATAGCGGTCGAAACGCGGCACGATGAATTGCACCGGCACCTGCGTGCGCCGCTCGCGCGGCCGCCGCGCGCAGGCGATGAAATTCGCGCGATAGAGCTGCACGCCGTTGAGGCAATTGCGCAGTTGATCCGGATCGCGCGAGGCGCGTACGCCTTCGGTCTTGCGCAGCCACCAGGGCCACAGCGCCGCGCCGCCGAGTCGCCAGACCAGTTGCGGCACCAACGGCAGATGAAAGAACGCGATGTACCACGACCGCAGCGACTGCGCGAGCCCCAGCCGCGCACGAAATACGTGATCAAGGCACGGCCCGGAGATCGACGTATATGACGCGATACGCTCGGCGTTGGCTGGGTCGGTGACAGCCTCCCAGCATTGGATCGAGCCCCAGTCGTGTGCGACCAGGTGAAACGGCCGCGCGCCGCAGGTGGCATTGGCCACGGCGATCAGGTCGCGTGCGAGTTGCGCGAGCTTGTAGCCCGCCTGGCCGCGTGGCGCCGCCGACGCGCCCATGCCGCGCACATCGTAGGCAATCACGCGAAAGCGGGTCTCCAGCTCGCGCCGCATGCCGTCCCAGACGCGGGCCGAATCCGGATAGCCGTGCACGAGAATCAGCGGCGGCGCTTCACTCGACCCGCCCACGTACACGGCAAGCCGCACGCCATCCGACTCCACGTCGAGCCGCTCGATCGCGCGAGGCTCGGCTGTCGCGTGAGCGTGATGCTCGCGTGGACCGCCGCGCGGTGCGTCGCGTAGGGTACGCATCGTCGCTCAGGCCGCGTGCGGCGTGCTGGCCTGATGCAGCGGCACGCGTCGCGGCGCGGCCTGCGCGGCAAACTGCGCGTTGGTCTCGTCGATCTGCTCGATAAGACCGCCAATTCGTTCGAGATGCTGACGATTGTTGTGATCCCACGGATGAAAGCTCGGCTTGAAGAAGCGCAGCCATTCCATCGCGATGCCAGGGAACACACCGTGGCGCGGGCCATAGAGGAACTTGACGAGCTGCCAGTAGCCGCCGAATTTGCCGATACGGCGCTTATGCCGGCGCATTAGCGCAAGGTGATAGTCGAACACGATCAACCAGAACAGGAGTGTGATCGCGAGCATCGTGCCCGTACGCATCAGATAGCGCTTCGGCCCCGGCTTGATGACGAGATTCCACACGTCGTAGGAGACCGACTTGTGTTCGGTTTCCTCCAGCGCATGCCAGAGCCACATCTGCTTGTAGCCTTCCACGGAACCTTCGATGCGCGTGCCTGTGTCGTCGAGCAGCAGATCGGCGAGCATGGCGGTGTAGTGTTCGAGCGCGACCGTTTGCGCGAGTTGCAGCGAGGGCGGCAATACCTTGCGCGCGAAATTGAGGATCGCCCACAGACGCTTGTCGAGTTTGTGCGCGGGCAGGCCGGCGGCCTGTAGCAAGTCGTTGTATTCGACGTGCTCGCGGGTATGCATCGCTTCCTGACCGATGAAGCCCATCACCTGCTTCTTGAGTTCCGGGTCTTCGATGCGGTCGCGATAGTGGCGCACCGCATCCATGAAGAAGCGCTCGCCTGCCGGAAAGAGCAGCGAAAGGGCGTTGAAGAAGTGCGTCACCGGCACACCTTCGACGTGCCAGTCGCAAGCCCTCTCGGGCGGCAATGCGAAACGGACGTCGCGTCGTACGGGCATGATCATGCTGTTTCTCCCTGATTTTTGCCTGCATTGTTATTCATGGTGCGGCTGGCGTTGCTCATCGCTTCGGCCGACTCACGCTTCGCGCGTTTGCGCGCCTTGGCGGCCTCGCGCCGCGCGCTCATCACAACGAGCGCCTGGTAGGCGGCGGGCAGCGTGCGCGCGAGCCAGTCGGCGGCGCGCGCGTCGCGTCCGATCAGCACGCGCCGGGCGTTGCGACGCACGCCATTGAGGATGGTGCGCGCGGCGTCGTCGGCGGTGGTGATGAAGAACTTCTCGAATTCGTCCTTCCCTTGCTGCTCGCTCGCCAGCATGAAGCCGACCATGTTCGATGCCACGCGACTCGACTGGGCGATGTTGGTGCGGATGCCACCCGGATGCACGCAGGTCGCGGAGACGCCGCAGCGCATCATGTCGAGTTCCTGGCGCAGCGATTCGGTGAAGCCGCGCACGGCAAATTTGGTGGCGTTGTAACCGCTCATGCCGGGCTGTGCAAACAGTCCGAACACGCTCGATGTGTTGACGATATGGCCTTCGCCTGCCGCCTTAAGATGCGGCAGAAAAGCCTTGGTGCCGTGAACGACGCCCCAGAAGTTGATGTTCACGATCCATTCGAGATCGCTGTACGACATGCCGTCGATGGTGCTGGATAGCGCCACGCCCGCATTGTTGAAGACGAGATTCACGCGACCATGTGCAGCCACGGTCTCATCGGCCCACTCGAAAACCGCCTCGCGCTCGCTGACGTCGAGCTCGCGCGTCGTGACGCGCACATTGGGCGAGAGCGCGCGCACGATGCGCTCGGTCTCCGCGAGACCGAGGGCGTTCTTGTCGGCCAGCGCAAGATGGCAGCCCGCTGCGGCGAGCTGCACGGCGAGCGAGCGGCCCATGCCCGAACCCGCACCCGTGATGGCGGCGACCCTATTGTCGAAGTGCTTCATATTGTTTTCTCTCCCATGCAAGCTGGTGCAAAGCGCCGCTCAGGCGGCCTCGGTCGTTTGCGTGGCCACGCTGAGTGGCAATTCGGCATCCTCACGATGAGGCGCGCGGAACACCTGATAGTCGGCCATCGAGAAATGCGCCGTGGCCCGGCGAAAGCGCCACGTGAAGCCCGGCCACAGCGTGGTGTTCTTGCCGCTGCGCGGATCGAGATACCAGCTCTTGCAGCCGCCCACCGACCAGATCGCGCGGCTCAGCTTCTGCTGGATGCGCTCGTTGTAACGCGCTTCAACCTGTGGGCGCACTTCGATGGCGTCGGCGCGATCCTTCTTCATTGCGTCGAGCGCTCCCAGGATGTATTCGATCTGCGACTCGATCATGAACACCATCGAGTTGTGGCCGAGCCCGGTATTCGGGCCAACGATCATGAAAAAGTTCGGATAACCAGGCAAGCTCGTGCCGAGGTAAGCGTGTGCACCATTGCGCCACGTATCGACGATATCCACACCGCCGCGCCCGAGAATCGCGCCCGGCGGAAACGGATCGGCGACCTGAAAGCCGGTGCCGTAGATCAGGCAGTCGACTTCGTGATGACGACCGTCGGCGGTGACGACGCCTTTTGCGTCGATGCGCGCGATCGCGTTCGTCACCACATTCACATTCGCGCGCGTGAGCGCAGGGTAATAGTCGTTCGAGATCAGCACACGTTTGCAGCCGATCGTGTAGTCGGGCGTGACTGCTTCGCGCAGCGCGGGATCGTTCACCTGATGACGAATATGACGCAGCGCGAGTTTCTGGACGTTCTTCATCAGCGAAGGGTGGACCGCGAAACCCAGCACACGCGACTCCAGCATCCAGTAGAGCCCGGTGCGCGCGATCTTCTGCGTGAACGGCAGCGCGCGGAACATCCATTGCTCGAACTTCGAGAGCGCGCGGTCGGGCTTGGGCATGATCCACGGTGGTGTGCGCTGGAACAGCGCGAGCTTGTCGACTTGCGGGGCAATCTTCGGCACGAACTGGATCGCGCTCGCGCCAGTGCCGATTACGGCCACGCGCTTGCCTTCGAGCGCATAACCGTGATCCCACTGTTGGGAATGGAATGCTTTGCCCTGGAACGTTTCGACGCCGGGAATCGCGGGCAATGCGGCGCGCGAGAGCCCGCCCATTCCGGAGACAAGCACGCGTGCGGACAGACACCGCCCGTTGGCGAAGGCGAGGCGCCAGCACTGTGCAACATCGTCCCATTGCGCGCGGGTCAGTTCGTGATCGAAATGAAGCCACGGCGAGAGGCGGAACTTGTCCACGCAACGATTCAGATAGGCGCGGATTTCCGGCTGGGGAGCGAACATGCGCGTCCAGCGCGGGTTGGGCGCGAAGGAGAACGAATAGACGTGCGATTGCACATCACAGGCGCAGCCGGGGTAATGGTTGTCGCGCCAGGTGCCGCCCACCGAGCCGGCCTTCTCGAATACGGCGAAATCGGTATGACCACGCTGCCGCAGGCGGATCGCCATGCCAAGCCCGGCGAAGCCGGTGCCGATGATGGCGATGCCGACCGGCTCGGCAGACTCGCCTGACTGGCGAAAGCGGCCCTCGGCCGCCGGATCGAAAGACCGGGTGGATGCGTTCATCCGGAGCGTCTCCCTATGGTTCATTATTAACTGTTACATTGAATGATGTAAACATAGTGCGAGAGACGCCTGCGCGCAAGGGGCTAGAGTGAGCATTCCAGGAATTGCGCGAGGATCGTGAGAATGCGCGCAAACGCCCGCCTGGTCTGGGTTTCAGGCAAAAGGCAGGCTGGCGGGGAGGGGGAAATCAGGAAGAAAAAACGGGGCCGCAAGGTTGGCCCGCTACGTCAAGGGCCGCTCGGGGCATGACGCGTTGCGTTATCAGCGCTTCTTGCCGGCGGCCTTTTTGGTCGCGCGAGGGGCTTTCTCAGTGGCAGCAGCGGGCGGCGGCGCTTCGACAACTTCCGCGTCAGCGGCGGCGCGGCGGCCCAGTTTCTGGTCGAGGATGGTCGCCACGCGGCCGCCCAGATACTCGCCCGACTGTTCTTCGAGCGCGCGCAGGATCTCGTTCTCCACGAACACGGTGGAGAGCGGGCGCAGCCGCCAGATGGCGTCCACGAGCGCGGGCATGTCGGTCGCGGGCGGCAGCGCGCCCGCGTCGTAGCGGTCCAGATGGCGCACGACCATTTCCACGAGCACGCGCGCGATGGCGTCGAAATGCGGGCGCGCCGCTTCGAGCACGTCGAGCAGTTCGCGCGCCGGAATGCCTTCGCGCACCGTCGCGGCGGCGGCATCGAGCATGGCGGGATTGCGGGCGACGAACGAGAGACCCTTGCGTTCGAGCAGGCCAAAATCGGCCAGGCGCGAGAGGTTGCTGGGCGCCTGCGGGCCGAACAGCTTGATCAGTTCGGGGAGCGAATAGGTCTTGGGCCGCGCATGCGACCACGGGCCGCCAATCGCGTTTTCGAGGCCCAGGATCGAGCGCAGATCGCCGCCGTCGTCGATGGCCTTGATGAGATCCTGGATGTTCGAGAGCGTATAGCCGCGCGCGAGCAGGTGATTGATCAGCTTGAGGCGCGCGACGTGCGAATCGTTGTAGATGCCCACGCGGCCGCGTTTGTCGGGCGGCATGAGCAGTTCGCGGTCCTGATACGCGCGCACGTTGCGCACCGTCGTATTCGCCACGCGTGCGAGTTCATCGACGGTGTATTCGCTGTCGGTGGCGCGCTCGGGCGCGAGTTCAGTCTCAGTGGGCTTGGGCGATTTCGGCATGCGCCGATTTTAGCGCGAGCCGTCGCGCGAGCGCGAGACAGCGTGCCGCGTCAACGTGCGCAAGCACGCACGCCGCGCACGACGCGGGCGCACGCGCCTCAGAACCTGTACGACATGCCGAGGTACGAAATGAGCGGATCGGCCTTCAGTTCGGCGCGGCTCACGGCGAGCTCGGTGCCGTCGGCGGCCTTCACGATCACGGACGACGTGGTCTTCAGCGGAATGTACGTGAGCGACGCCACGATGCCGAGGTGCGTCGTGATGTTGTATTCGGCGCCGATGTTGAACACCGGCTGCCATGACGACGACGCCTTCGCGCTCACCTGCGTTGGCCCCGGCTTGCCCGCGCCCGCGGCCAGCACCGAGCCCAGATCGTCCTGCGTGGCCTTCACGAAATTCGGATTGAGCTGGATCGACGAGAACCAGTTGTACGATACGCCGACACCTACATAGGGGCGGAATTTCGCATCGGCATCCCGGAAGTAGTACTGAAAGATCAATGCCGGGCTCCATTGCCGCACGCTCGTGACAATGGGATTGGTGGACGGATCGCCCAGATTCTGGCTGCCGAGCGCGCCCGCCGGTCCCGGTGGCTTGATGGTGCCGTGACCGTAGAGCTTGAAGGTGGGCGGCACGCCCGCCACCGACGATATCGCGATGTGATCGGTCAGAAAGTGCGTGAAGACCAGGCCGACCGTGTCCGCCTTGCTGGTCGACAAGCCGGTGCCCGGCGACGTGAACGAATTCGGCAAACGCAACGGCGTGTTGATCGGTGTGGGCGCAACGGTCGTCGTGAGCGGCGTGCTCGATTGCAGGGGCTGGACGTGAAACCAGCCGAGCACGGCTACGTTGTCGCCCGCATGCTGGGCATGAGCGGCCGTCGAAACACCGGCGGCCACCGCCACCGCGGCAGCCGCCTTCACAGTACGTCTCATCATTCCTCCCTGTTCCTCTCAGGTTCGGGTGGCCTGCCTGCGCGCGGCGGCCGTCTCGTGAACGGCCGGTCCTGCGTGCGCCTTGCGGCTCGACTGCTTGCGCGATGGAAAAGCGGGGTATCGCGCGCACAGCCGAAGAGCGGTCACCTCATGGGCAGCGTGTCCCTCGTCGATCGCTGCATAAGTGCACAACTGCGCGCATCAAAGCGCGCGCAGATGCGTTACTGCACGAAAGCGCCGGCCGTGAAGTACGGCGAGGACGCATTCGTCAAATCGAGGAAGCCGAACACGCCGCCCGTAAAGATCATCTTGCCGGTCGGTGTCGTGCCCGTCGAAGCGTTCACGTGCGTGGTCGTCACGATGCCCGGCACGCTCTGCGCGAAGTTGAGATCGAGCGCCGTGGCCAGCGAAGCCTGCGACGCGTTGAACGGATCGAGCAGCGTGCCCTGGGTGCCGGACAGCGCGAGCGTGCGGTAATCGAACTGGCTGTCGACGCCGATGTATTCGCCGTCCTGCGAGCCCTGCGCGACGGCCGTTTGCGGCGCGAGCACCGAGATGCCCGACTCGTCGTCGGCGACCGGGCCGGTCGCGCCGCTCTGTGGATCGACGCCGACCTGCGGATACGCCACGCCCGTGCGCACGAGCACCGGCACGAGCTGGTTACGCAGCTTGCCGACGATCATGAAGCCCTTGGCGGCGTTCTTGCCCGTCACGAGCGTGGGCTTGACCTGCCCCTGGAAGTTGTCGGTTTCGAATGCCCCGCTGCCGTCGCTCGATTGCGTGAGGTTGGTGCCGGGCTGCTGGCACTTGCCGGCATTCACGCCCGAGTTGTCGCATTCCTGCCAACTGCCGTCGGCGTTGATGGTGATCTTTGCGTCCACGGCGGCGGGCAGGAAGTTCTGCGACGGCACCTGGTGATAGCCGAGCTGGTTATAGGTGCCCGCCACGTTGGCGATATTGGTTTCGAGCGTCGAAAAGCCAATGAACGGGTAATACGGGAATTTGGTGTCCGGCACCACGCCGATACCGCCCGAACCCGCAAACTGGATCTCCGCGCCCGGAATCGTGCCGCCCGCCACGCCAAAGCCGATGAACACGCGCGCCGGCCGGCTCGAATCGAGGCTCGCGCCGTTCAGCTGGAACGCGCACTGATTGAGCTTGGCCGTGGGCAAGGCCGTTTCTTGCGTGATCGTGCCCGAGACCACCTGGCCCTTGCGCGTGGGCGTCACGGTGCCCGTGGTCGCGGGAATCGGCGATTCGACGTAGGTGACCTGCCAGGTCTTTTTGGTGGTGTCGATCTGCAGCTTGACGAGTTCGCCGTCACCGCCGCCGCCTGTGTAGACCGTGCTGTAGTCGATCGTGGTGGGGCAGAGTGCCGTCTCGACCAGCGGCGGGCTGCTGTTTCCGCCGCCGCCGCACGCGCCCAGCGTGAGCATCAGCGGCGCGCCGACGCCAAGCGTCGCGAGGCGTTTCGCGAATTGCTTCGATTGCATACCGCATCTCCAGATTCATTCTTGTAGGCGGGGCGCCAGCTCCCTGTCGTGGCGCCCCGTTCTGGCTTACTGCGTGCTTCTGATTCTTTGCTGTCCTGCAGATTGATTCGATATGCGAATCAATCGTCACTGTGGCTGGATCAGCGCACCCACACCGAAGTAAGGCGTGTTGGTCGTGACGCTGTTCGCCGACGTCGACGTGACGCCGCCGTTCTCCTCGCCGTTGATGAAGACGCCGTAGATGCCGCCGACCGAGATGACGTTGCCCTTGTTGCTGTTGTTGTCGATCGCGCTGATCAGGCCCGGTTGCGTCTGCGTGTAATCGAGCGTGAACGTGCTTTGCGTTGTCATCGTCGAGGGCTTGAGGAAGCCACCGCTCTGGCCGTTGATGAGCGTGGCCGTATAGGTGAAGTTCGAGTCCGCACCGATGTAGCTGCCGTCGATCGCCCCCGACTTGAGCGTGGTCGCGGGCGCCATCATTGCGATGCCCGACTCGTCGTCCACGTGAGCATTCGTGAGGGTCTCGTTGACATAGCCCGTGCGCACGACGATCGGCACGATCACGTTATTGAGCTTGCCGATGATCAGATGCGATGTCGCGCCGTTGCGCTGGACCACCAGATTTCCCAGGCCAGCCAGGATGGACGTGGGCGTTTCGATCTGGGGCGCGTTGGCGCTGTCGAAAAAGCTCCCGCCCGAATCCGCGCTCCAGGCGCTGGCGGCCGTCGCGCAACTCGTGTTGGTCGCGCCGGTTGGCACGCTGCAATTGCCGCTGGCGTCGTACTGCTCCTGCGTGACTTCGGCGGCAGGCGTGAAGTTGTTCGACGGCAGGATGTGATAGAGCAGCGCGTTATACGAGCCCTTGAGATCGGCGATGCTCGTGCTCACCGTAGAAAAGCCGATGAACGGATAGAAGTCGAACGAGCGCGCCTTCACGGACGGGAAGAGCGTTGTGGCGAGCCCGTCGCCGCTGAAATCGATGGTTGCGCCCGGAATGCCGCCGCCCGCCACGCCGAAGCCGACGTACACGGTTGGCGGATTGTTGGCGTTGTAGGCCGTGGTGTAGGTGCTGCCGTTGATCGTGCCGGTGCCTTGCTGGAGCTGGAACGCACAGGTGATCTGGGCGGCGGTGGGCAGCGCGCCGGTGGGCGGATGCTGGACCGCGCCCGTGACCGTGAGACCCGTGCGCGTGGTCTGCAGCGATGACGAGTTGACCGGGATCGGCGACGCAAGGAACGTCAGCGAGTAGGTCATCTTGGTGGGATCGATCTTCAGGCTCACCACCTCGCCGCTGCCGGCGCCGCCCAGATACGTATTGGCGGCGATGTCGGCGGCGGCCGGACAGAGCGCTGTGGCCGCCGGTTGGCTCGTCGGCGCGCCCTGGTTCGTGCAGGTCGATCCCGAGCATTGCGCCGGACTGACGGCGCCTGGATCGCTCGCCTTGCCTCCACCGCATGCAACTAGAAACGGCGTTGCGGCTGCGGCCAGCGCGACGCAGCGGACAATGCTTTCCAACATATGTCAGCCCTCCCTGTCTCGTAATAATTTATGCGCTGAAGATTGGATGATGACATTGGGCGCTGTCAATTGAACGAATCACTCTAAAACCTGGCGGGCGGGCCGTATCGCTTGCGCCGTCACGGTTTCGGGCTGCCGCAACAGGGGTTTGTCCCGATGTATCCGCCACGCACGCGCGGCCGCCGGAGCAATCGATATGCCCGGCTATCGCTATGCTCGTTGCGTATAAATCTTTCGGACAACGGCGTACTGAAAGGATTGAGGCAAACCCTGGGGCAATCGGTGCAGCGGCAAAGTGCGCTGAAGAAGGGCGGAGGTTTTTATGCTCGTCAATTTGATTGGGTATCCGAATGAATTAATTCGGAGTTATCGATTCTTTTTACTGGGCCTGGTGGGATTGACGGTGAGGAAATACAGGATCGATTTGGGTGTCGCGCGTGATGCAAAGGTGAGGCTTTCCGGGGGGCGAATGCGCGAGAGCGCAATCAGGCCGGAAATCCGGCCGGTAAACCTCAAATGTCATGTGAAATGGCAAAGGTGAGTGTCTGCGGGAGGCCATATTCACGTTAATAAGCCAGCAATAGGCTAGTTCGCGATTAACGACAAGTTGCTTCGCGAATTTTTTAAACCAAAGCGTCTGGCTTGAAATCAAAAGGTGAGTATTTTCGGGAGATCATGGAAACGCCATCCTGACATCGGGTTCATTATTGGAAACGGTATAGTGATCCGCGATCCGCGCAGGCCAATGCCTGCCCGCGCGGCGCTACGGAGTCGCCCGATGGGATTATTCGACCGCTTATGGCCGCGCAAACGCGCGACGCCGGTCCAGGAAACCGCGCAGACGCGCGCGCTAGTCGAACGGCTGACGGTGCTTAGCCCGTCGCTCAAACTCGCGCGTGGGTATCGCGAGCGGCTCGTGCCCGCGCTCGCGCAATCGCAGAGCTATATCCGCGCGTTGGTCGATCGCCTGCCGCCCGCACGCGAGGCAAGTGCCGCGAACTGGCTCGCCGATCCTTACATCCACGCGTTCTTTGCTGCGCCCGACGAAATTGCGCACGTGCTGAGCCGCTCGCCCGAGTTGCATGCGTGGTTCGACCAACATCCGCTCGCGCGGGAAACGTGGGCGGTGCTGGGCATGGCGATGAACGAGCGCCGCGGCTTTGGCGTCGAGCAGCATGGCGACCAGGTGCACAGCGATGTCGCCCAGACTACGCTGAGCTTTGACGACCATCAGGTCCGCGTCTGCGGCGAATCCGAACCGGACCTGCGCGAGCAGATCGTGCAACGCGTGGTCGAGCAGATCGCGCTGGAAGGCCTTGCGCAGATTGCCGCGGACGAGTCGCGCCGCGGCGCGCTCGAAGAGGAACGGGCGCTCCTGCGTACGCGCCGCCAGTTGCTCACGCGCCAGTGCGCGGGCACACAGCACATGGTGGGCGAACGTGCGCTTGCGAATGCGGCGGAGCTCGCGCAACTGGAGACGGAAATCGCCGCGAACGAACAGGCGCTGGCGGCGCTCGGCCTCAAGACGGAGGCGATCGAGCACGAACTGGCGGTGATCTGCGATGTGCTCGGGCATCCGGCGCAGCACGCGAACGTGGAGATGCGGCAGGTGACGCTCAGCCCGATGAACGTCGTGTTAGAGCACGCTCAAGCCGATGGCGGTGCGCCGATTGTCTTTCCGCTCGCGCGTATTCCGGCTAGCCCGCTGGGCGTGCGGGCGTTCTCGCTGGTGCGCTTCGCGCGCGCGGATCTCGTGCCGTTGCCGACGGTGCTGGACGCGGATAGCCGCTTCGTGATTTGAGTGCGCAAGGTTCACCGGCGCCGCAAGGGTGAGAGTATTCGGGAGCTTGTTTAATCGGCTCTGCGAATCGTGAGGTGAAGATGGGCGATCGCACATCGCTCACTCGAAGCGCGAGGCGGCGCAAGCAATCGCGCAATTTCCCCCTAAATAAAGGCCAAAAATTTCCTGGGAGTCCCAGGTCATGCGAAACGATTGCTAGCCTTGGCACAGCGATAACGTGGCACGCGTCAGGTGAGGCTTTTCGGGAGATGGCGCGGATGGCGGGCAAGACTGCCGTGTGGTGAGGGAGCCGGAACGTCGATGGTTCACCGCACCGGCGGGTAAAATCTGGCGGCACCTGCCAAAAACTCCCTGATTCAGGGCAATTTACCAGGAAAATTTCCTGGTAGTGCCAGGTTAAACGATGCGAATCGTTTTCTCCGGACGTGCGCCCGGAGCCGCTCAAAAAGCCTTGGGGTGAGCTTATTCGGGAGTGGTGCGCCGAAATGCCTGGCGACGCTAACCGATCATGGCGAACGTGGCGAAATGCCTTGAAACAGGGCCTCGATTGCCCGGCGGCGGCGGCATGGCCGTGCCGCCGCGCGTTTAAAGGTGAGTCTTTTCAGGATGCCTCGGCCGTCCATGCCGTTACGCCGCCCGCGTCGATCTCGAAGCGCAGCGCGTGCGCGGCGTCTTGCGAAAACGCGGCGTCGTCGGCGGGGATATCGAACAGCTCGCCGGCCAGTTCGATGGTCACGTAGCGGTCGCCATGACGCAGCGACGTACCGGCGATGCGTCCTTCCCAGCGACCGTTGGGCGTCGCACGCAGCGCGCGCGGCGCGACTCGCCACATGACGCGCGAACCTTCGGGGATCGCCACGCTGGCGGATACGGCCGGGCGAGGTAGCCGCAAACCGCTCGCCGTTTCGATCTCGCCCAGAGCCCGCACGACCCCCTCGCCGATGTTATGCAGGCCGAGCAATTCGGCCACACGCAGCGAAGCCGGTTGCCCGAACACCGCATCGACGGGACCGGCCTGGAGCGTTCGGCCATGCTCGATCACGAGCACTTCGTCCGCGAGCAGGGCGGCTTCGTCGGGATCGTGCGTGACGATCACGGTCACCGCGGCGATTTCGCGCTGGAGCGCGCGCAGCGATTGCTGGAGGCGTCGGCGGCGCGGCGTGTCGAGCGCTGCGAACGGCTCGTCGAAGAGCAGCAACTGGCTATGGCGAGTGAGCGCGCGCGCGAGCGCAACGCGCTGGCGCTGGCCGAACGAGAGCTGACGCGGCAGGCGCTGCGTGAGCGTGTCGAGGCCCAGATGCGCGAGCCAGTAGCGCGCGCTGGCGGCGTCGGCGTCGACCGGAAACGCCAGTTGCTGCGCCACCGTCATGTGCGGAAAGAGGCCGTAGTCCTGCGGCATATAGCCGATCTGGCGACGCTCGGGCGGCAGTACGCCCAGATCGGTCGCGCCGAGCGTCACGGCGCCCGCGTCGTTCGCCTCCAGACCCGCGATGATGCGCAGCGCGAGCGACTTGCCGGACCCCGACGGCCCGATGATCGCGAGCCGCCGCGTGCGCGGCTGCCAGGCGACGTCGAGCGTGAAGGCGCCAAGGCGCCGCTTGGTCGCGAATGCGAGCCGCAGGTCGGCGACGTCGTGCGCGGCGGCGGCGGGCGTGATGGCGGTGAGGTCGTCACCGTTATCGACACTCACCGCCAGCGTTGCGCGCGCGCCGCGCGTATACACCGAGAGCACCGCGCAGACGATCGCAATGGCGAGCGTAGGCAGCAACAGCGGCATCATCGCGGGCAGCCCCTGGCCGCCGAACACCACATAGGTGTAGACCGGCAGTGAGTACGGGTGATACGCGACCATCACCGTCGCGCCGAACTCGCCGAAGGCGCGCAGCCAGGCGAGCGCGAGCCCGGCGCGGATGGCGGGCCAGGCGATCGGCAGCGTGACGCGGAAAAAACGGCTGGCGGCATGATGGCCGAGCGTGGCAGCGACGTCGTCGTAGACCGGATCGACGGCGGCGAACGCCGAACGCGCCGCAACGATCAGAAACGGCGCGGCCACGAAGGTTTCGGCCAGCACGATGCCGGTGAAGGAATCGGTGAGCGCGCCGTTGAACAGCAGGCCGAGCGGACTATACGGCCCAAGCAGGAAGAGCAGCAGGATGCCGCTCGTGAGGGGCGGCAATGCGAGCGGCAATTGCACGACGAAGCCCAGCAAGGCGACGCCGCGCGCGCTCGAACGCGCAAGCCAGTAGCCGAGCGGCACGCCGCCCACGAGGATCAGGAGCGCCGCGACGCTCGCGCTGCCCGCCGACACCCCGACCGCCGACCACGTGGCGTGCCAGTCGACGTTGGCCCAGTCCGCCTGGCCGATCTGCGGAATGCTGGCGAGAAAGGGCGCGCACAGATAGACCGCGAGCAGCGCGCCCAGCCACCAGAGCGGCCTTGCGGCGCGCTGCGCGGGTTGCGTCATGACAGCGTCAGGTTCATTGCTGCGCAGCGTCGATCACAGCCTGCACCGAAGGCGGGATCGCCTGGCCATTGCCGTTGACCGTGGGCTTCGTCACATCGACGCCATGTTCGGCGAGCAGCTTGCGGCCTTCCGCCGAGAGCAGGAAGTTGACGAAGCGCGTGGCGCCCGCGTTGTTCTGCGCATCGTTGAGAATCGTCAGCGTGTAGTTCGCCTTGATCTTCAGTTCGGGCGCGGGATGGATCGACGGAATCTTCAGGTCCGAGGTTTCGGTCGAGTAGAAGAAGCCTGCGTCGAGCTGACCCGATTGCAGACGGCCCACGAGGGTTTCTTCCGGCAGCACCTGCTCGGGATTGTCCGGCGTGCCCAGCGTCTTCTCGACGAGATCTGGCTGGTTATACGCCTGCGCCGCCTTCGTCATGAGTTCGACGGTGAAGGCGCCCTTCGGATCGAGCTTCGGGTCCGTGCGGCCGATGCGAATGCCCTGCTCCTGAAGCACTTGATCCCACTTCTTCGTCTTGAAGTCGTTCGCGAAACGGCTCTTCGGGTTGTAGCCGATCAAGAGCGGCGATTCGGCGAAATTCACGTACCACGAAACATGATTGCCATTGGCTTCGCCCATCAGGCTCGCGTTGACTTTCGGACTCGCGCTGATGAACACGTCGCCACGGCGCAGCTTGCCCTTTACTTCATTGGCGATCTTGTTCGAACCCGCGGCGTAGCCCTTGAAATGCAGGCCCGTTTCCTTTTCAAACGCGGGGCCGACGCTCTTTTCCATGAGATTCACGAGCGAACCTGCGTAGAGCACGTTCACATCGTTGTCATCTGCGGCGAATGCGCTCGAACTGGCGGCCAGCACGCCCGACATCACCACGACCGATGCGATCATCTTGCGGATCATCTGTTCTACCCCGTACCGTTATAAAGGTGCATATATTACGACGTCCTGACGCGACAATGTGCTTATCCGAATGGCCAATCTTCGCGATAACACCTGTGCGTGATGGAGGCACGCGACTACACTGGGCCCCTGAACTTTAAGGAGACCATCATGCGTACCAGCGCCCGCAATCATTTCACCGGTCAGATCGCTTCGGTCAAGGCCGGCGCCGTCAACGACGAAGTCACGCTGCACGCCGAAGGCGGGCTCGAGATCGTCGCCATCATCACGCACGGCAGCGCCGCATCGCTCGGCCTTGCGGCAGGCAAGCCCGCCTTCGCACTGGTCAAGGCATCGTCGGTGATCCTGATGGTCGATGGCGACGCGAGCAAAGTGTCCACGCGCAACGTCATCGCGGGCAGCGTGGCGTCGGTGACGAAGGGTGCGGTGAACGCCGAAGTCGTGATCGCCGCGCCGGGCGGCGCGCAGATCGCGGCCATCGTCACGAACGACAGCGTGGACCGTCTCGGCCTCGCGGCAGGCAAGGCGGCTTCGGCGCTGTTCAAGGCGTCGAGCGTGATCATCGGCGTGGACGCGTAAGGCGTTCGCCTTGCTCTCGCGCGCACGTCACGGCGAGCCACATGCCTGACTCGTTGCCCGACTTCGAGCGCCTCGCGGTGGCCTGCCGCGACCGCCTGACAGGCATGCCCGGCGGCGCGCGTTCGGCCGATGCGTGGTTGTTCGCCCGCCTCGTGGCGGCGCGAGAAGTGCGTGGCGAACGGGCGTTGCTGGGTTTATCGGCGAGCGCGCTGGCCGCGCTGGCCGAACGGCATTTCGCGGCAGACGCGCTCACGCCGCAACCGGCTCAGGAACTCGCGCTGCTGGACGACGCGCACGCGGCCTTCGCCGTGGCCATGCGCGATTTCCTGGTCGGCCTGGCCGCGCCCGAAGTTCATGCCGCCGACGCGCTTTGTCTTGCCACGATCCTCGCGCATGCGTGCCTGCGTCCCGATCATCTGTGGCGCGATCTCGGCTTGTCCGGTCGCGATGACGTCACGCAGATGCTCACGCGTTTTTTCCCGCAAGTGGTCGCGCGCAACACCGACAACCTGCGCTGGAAAAAGCTGCTCGCGCGTGAGTTGGCGCTCGCACATGGCGGCACGCCAGGACCGGCGCCAGGTTGCCCTGGCTGCGAAGATTTCGGCTTCTGTTTTCCGGCTACTCAGCCTGCTGCGCCGCGCGCCTGATATCCCGCCTGACGTCCTGTCAGGCACGGGTCGCGCGAAATCCATCGTGTATGCTTGCGCCCATGACCGCATCCGCCAAAGATCGCCCATCCGCGCCCGCCCGGGCACGGAAAACCGCCGTCCCCAACCCGGCTTCAGACGTGAACACGAATCCGCCAACGCCTGAACAGTCCGAGGCCACAGTCGGCCCGTCGACGCGTCGCGAGCCCGATGTACGTTTTCGCATGCGCATCATCCAGGACGGCACCGTCGCGCTTGGCCCCGGCAAGGTCTCGCTGCTGGAGGCCGTGCGCGATCACGGCTCGATTTCGGCGGCGGCGCGCAGCCTCAACATGTCGTATCGGCGGGCATGGCTGTTGATGGATGAACTGAACCGCGCGCTCGAGTCGCCGGCCACGGTGTCCGAGCACGGCGGGCAGAGCGGCGGCGGCAGCACGCTCACGCCGGTTGGCGAGGAAATCATTCGCCTCTATCGCGGCATCGAGGCGCGCGCGGCCGCGGCCTGCGCGCCGGAAATCGACGCGCTGACCCGACTCGTGAAGGGTTGAGCGCGCACCAGCGCGTACCGCACACGCGCTGGCGGTGCCTCAGCCGTGGCGCAGGCAGAAGCGCGAAACCGGCACGGGTGTCAGTGCAGGCACCGCGCTCGTGTGCAGCCTGAGCATCAACTCGACAAAGCTCGCGAGGCTCGCCGTGCGCAGTGGGTGATAGCTCACCTGATGCCGCTCGCAGACGCGCTTAAGCATATTCATCGAATCGTGGTCGATGCAATCGACCGGAAACACCGCCATGTCGGCGCCCGCGAGCGCGGCCGCCAGCAGTCCCTTGCGGTCCTCGATGCCGCCGTCGTGCACCGTCAGTTCGCCGCCCGCGGTGGCCACCCAGCGCCGCAGAGCGTGATTCGAGCCCGGCCGTCCACCTACATAGACGATGCGCTGACCCTTGAGGGCTTCCCGCGGCAGGGCGCGCGACGTGTTCTCATCGTCGTCGGGTTGAGCGGCGGTTTCCATCGCGTGCGCTTCCGCGCGTAGTGCGTCGATCAGCGCGCGTGCCTCGTCCAGTTGCGTGCGCACGGTGCGCAGCGCGTTTTCGTCGGCGGTGGCGCGCAATTCGGCCGCTTCGCGGCGGCTGGTTTCGAGCGCGAGCCGCGCATCGCGGGCGGCCAAGGCCTCACGCAACGAAGCGATCTGCGCGTGGAGTGCCGATTCATCTTGTATCTCGCGCTGTGCGTGCGCGCGCGCTGTGTGTTCGTCGAGCGCCGCGCGGGCGTCGTCGCGCTCGCGGCTCATCTCGTGCAGGCGCGTCTGCTGGCGCTCGATCCGGGCTTGCAGCGCCGCATTGTCTTCTTCGAGGACGACGAGGCGGCGAAGGTCGGCGCGGTTCGCCGCACCCACGAGATGCGAGAGCATGTGTAGATCGCCGAAGGCGGCCTGGCGCACTTCCATCGTGGTCGCCGGGTGGGACATCAGCGCCCAGTAGGCGGGCGGAATGTCGCCGCTCGCGCGCGCTTCGTTCCAGAGCGCCAGCACGGCCTCGGCGTCGTGCGCGGCGGAGAAGCGCCGCAGCGCACCCGCATAGCGCGTGTCGAGCGCCTTTTGCAACGCCTTGCCGCCCGCACCACCCTGGATCGCCAGTTCGACTGCGCTGTGATGGATGTCGAGATCGCTCGCACGCTGGCCGTCGAGCGGCGCGAATTTGGGCACGAGCTTGCGCAGTTCATGCGTGGACAAACAGGTGCCGATGATCGAGCAGTGCAGATGGGCGTCGAGGTCGGCGAGCCGGGTGCGGCGCCGTGAGCGGTCCAGTTCGACCTGCGATGGGCCGCAGCAGTCGGCGGCGGGAGCGAAGGCGCGCAGATGCGGCGCCTCGTCCGGCGTCGCGGCGCCCGAAGGGCGGGCGAGGCGGAACGGCGGTGCGTGCATGGTGACCTCTGTCCGGTTAGGAGCGCGGGCCGGCGATGCGTACAGGCGGCATACCGACAGCGCAATATATCACGGAATATAACGTGGTCCGGCAGGGTGCCGGGCCGGGCAAATCAGGCGGCGTCCCGATGGGCGGGTGTGCCCTGCAAGCCCTGCGAACCGTGCATGTGCTGGGCCAGCACGTGCTCGACGCACAGGCTGACGAATGCCGTATCAAGCCGCTCCAGTTCCGCCACGGTCTTGCGCATCGCTTCGATGTCGAGGCAGAAAGCGTCGGAAAAGAGCGCGTCGCGGGTCTTGTCGAGCAGGCGCGCATCGCGGATCGCGCGTTTTAGCTCGCGCCGCCGCGCGAAATCGGCCTTGTCCAGACGACGCGCGAGCGCGCCCAGAAGCGGCTGCAACGAGGTGCCGGCCTCGGCACGCGCGGGCTCCTCGCCTGCGCGCGTCGCGAACATACGGTTGAAGCGCTCGATGCTCTCGCGCAGTCGCCGGAACGCATCGACGACATCGCGGATGCGCTCCGCCCGCTCGTGCCCGGACGCGGGGCGTAGCGTCGTGATCGTCGCCGGCGGGGCGTCGGCCGGAGCGTTCGCGCGCACCGGCGTGACCGAGATCGCCGTGACGGCGGCATTCATCATCAAGGGCCGACTGCTCACTTACCCACCTTTCGCAGACCGTGGACTCAAACGGCGCACCGCTCGGGCGCCGGACTCGTTATATTCTAATGGATATATCGGTGACGAGCGGCGGCGGGCTCGACCGGGCCGTAACACGGTGCAATCTGGGCCGTCCGGTGCTGCCGCACCCGCCACATGAACGTTGCATTAAAATTGTCAGCTTTCATCGCCGATTAATCGCCAAACAATCGCCGACCCACACCAGCCGACCCACGCGCCGCCGCGCCTGCCGACCGCGCGCCCCGGCTTCCCTCGTCGTCCAATGAACACACCCTCATCCGACTCCGGCGCTGCGTCGGGCAGTCTCGTACGCAATCGCGGTTTCCAGCGTTTCTGGGGCGCCCGCGTGCTTGCCTCGCTGTCGTTCCAGATGCTTGCCGTCGCTATGGGCTGGCACATCTATGCGCTCACGAAAAGCGCGTTCGCGCTGGGCCTCGTCGGGCTCGCGCAGTTCCTGCCGATGTTCCTGCTCACGCTCGTCGTGGGCCACGTCGCCGACCGCTACGACCGGCGGCGCATCGCCGCCGTGTGTCAGACCATCGAGTGCGCCGCCGCGCTGACCTTCGCGTGCGGCACCTTCGGCGGCTGGCTGAGCGCGCCGATCATCTATGTGCTGGCGGCTTGCGTGGGCGCGGCCCGCGCGTTCGAATCGCCCGCCATCTCGTCGCTGCTGCCCGGTGTGGTGCCGCGTGCACAGTTGCCCAACGCCACCGCCTGGTCGACCTCGGCGACCCAGACCGCGCAGATCCTCGGCCCAGCGCTCGGCGGTCTGCTCTATGGCGTGGGCGCGGGGGCGGCGTATCTGGCCTGTACGTGCTCGTTCGCGATTGCGGCGGTGCTGTCCTCGACCATCCCGCTAAAAACGAAGCCGGCCTCGCGGGCGCCCGTCACGCTGGAGTCGGTGTTCTCGGGCATTGCCTTCATTCGCTCGCAGCCGGTGATCCTTGGCGCGCTGTCGCTCGATCTGTTCGCGGTGCTGTTCGGCGGTGCGACCGCGCTGCTGCCGGTGTTCGCGCGTGACATCCTCCACGCGGGACCGCTGGCGCTCGGCCTGCTGCGCTCGGCTTCGGCCGTGGGCGCGCTTTCGGGCACGATCTGGCTCGCGCATTTCCCGCTGCGTCGCCGGCCCGGCCTCGCGATGTTCGGCGGCGTGATCGTGTTTGGCCTGGCGACCATCGCGTTCGGGCTTTCGCACAACATCGTGCTCTCGCTGATTGCGCTGGCCGTGCTGGGCGCTTCGGACGTGGTGAGCGTGGTGGTGCGCAGCTCGCTTGTGCAGCTGCGCACGCCCAGTGAAACGCTCGGGCGCGTGAGCGCCGTCAATTCGCTTTTCATCGGCACCTCGAATCAGTTGGGCGAATTCGAATCGGGCCTGACCGCGGGATGGTGGGGTGCACAGCCCGCCGTTCTGGTGGGCGGCGTGGCGACGATCTGCGTGGCGCTGCTCTGGATGCGCCTCTTTCCCGCGCTGCGCGACACGCGCTCGCTCGAGCGCGAGGAAGCGCACGCCACGGCGGGCGCGGGCTGAGACGGTTGACTGGGCGCTCGGGCAGAGCGTGGCGAAGGGGCTCAAGCGCGCCATTTGCCGCTATGCTTTCGCGGACGAGACGCGCGCGGTGATTCCGCGCCGCGACTCGCCCTTTACACGAACCGATAACACCCCGATGCAACCGACGAACTTCCCCCACAGGAGCCCCGCATGCGCGTAGGCCGCCCCGTCAAGGCGCTGCCGCAACCGCTGTGCGACTATTGCGGCGCGAAGGCGCTGCTCGCCCGTTTTGGCGACGAAGCCTATCCCTATCGCGACGATCACGGCCCGCTCTGGGTCTGCACGCCCTGCGAGGCCTGGATCGGCGTGCCGGCGCGCAGCACGCGTAACGTGCCGCTCGGGCGCCTGGCCAATGGCGCGCTGCGCGAGGCTAAAAGCCGCCTGCACGACGCACTCGAGCCTCTGGTTGCCGCCAAGGTGCGGCGCGACAAGGTCAACGTATTCGAGGCGCGCGGCCGGGCGCTGCGCTGGCTCGCCGAGGAACTGGGCTTCGACTTGCCGAATCCCTCGATCCACCATCTGTCACTCGATCAGTGCGAGGCGGCCATCCGCCACATCGAAGCCTTCATGGCCGCGCGCCGCGCCCCCGACGACGCCCGCTGATCCCGCCCAACCTCGCGCCCAGACGTCCGGCGATGCCCGCCGCTCAAGCCTCGCCGGCGTCTTCTGTCACTAATCGTTACAACGCCATCGCGCGACGGCGCTCAACCTTGGGCGAAGCGTGCCGTTATTGCACCTGAACCGATACCTTTGTGCGATATGGCCAAGACGATCCCCTTCCCGCAGCATATCCAGGCCGCCCGCGCCCGCCGGCACCGGGCCAAGGGCGATTTGCTGCCGATGCCGCGAGCGAGTTCGGATGAACTCGCGTTGCAGGTGCATCTGGCGCTGGCCGCGTTGCACGCGGGCGGCTCCCAGCACGACGCGCAGGCGATCCTGCACGCCCATTGGCTCGCCCAGGCGAGCGCAGAAGCCGGTTACGGCGTGCTGACGCCCGAGCTGGTCGGCCCCGCCGACGAAGCGATCCTCGCGTGCTTCTCGCTCGGCGGCGCAACGGGCGAATGGCGCCTCGACGACGCGCAGTTCGACGCGATCAAGGCCGTGATCGCCGTGTATGACCAGCAGTTGCAGAGCGCACCGCTCTGGGTGCTGACTGACGCGAGCGAGCGGCTGGAGCGCGTCCGCGCGGGCGATACGCGCCAGGCGGCGCGCAAGCGCGCCTGAGCGACGCCCCCGTCAGGTACACGTTTTGCGCAACAATCGGGATGCTATTCGCTGATATGGCCCCGAGCGCGGCAATGCCCAGCGCAGCGTTCAGGATCGACCGATAGCGATGTGGCCGATGCGCCGTCCGGCGGCGCTGTGGCGGCATTGGCACGGGATTTGACGCGCGGCGCGAATCGTGTTGACTTCAGGCAGTGTGCGTGACTAAAATTCGCCCGTCTTAACAAAAGGGGCTGACGCCTTGGACAGTAGCAGTTGTCGATCTTCGAATAGTTTCGCTGCCTGACCGGCAGGACGTCCGCGCTCCCTTTTCTTTCAGCCGCCGTCTTGCCAGCCAGGCAGATGGTGCGCGTCTAGCAGTAAATCCTCGTGCACTCTAATTAGCGTCGATCCCGCGCCGCCGCACATTGCGTGAGCGCTGGGCCGATATCGCGCCGTGAGCGACTTTGCGCTCGCGGCACGGTCCGTTCATGGTTCCGATCGTGCCCGCCGGTTTCCCAGATTCCGCCGGCCGCCTGCCGAACCGATGCGCGAACCGCCACTCGCGTCGCGCGGGGCCACGCCGTCTGGCTCGCCTTGCACGCCGCTGTGACGATAAGGAGTTCCGATGTCCGACAGTGACAGTTATCCGTTATGCCGCTTCCTTTCGATGTTCCCTGAGGAAAGCCGGCAGACGTAAGCCGTCGTTGCGCGCCGAATCCAACCCGGGCGCGTGCCGCCGGGTCTGCTGACTTTCCTCGCCAAGGCGTCTGCCGCATGGCGAGACGCGAGGAGATTCAGCATGAACTTCGGCCTTCTTCTGCCGCAGCTGCCGCAAACGCAGCACACCCTGCATCCCGATGTGATCGGCGCCCGCCAGCGCGCGCCGGCCACGCTGCCTTGCCGTCCTTCGAGACTCGCCGCGCGCTGGCTTGACCTGCGCGCCCGGGTGTTCCGGGGCGAGCGGGGCTGACGGAGTTTCACGAGTCAGACGAGAGAACGGTCCCGCGCCTCGCAACGCCGCCCGTGCCGCCGTCAAGGCGAGCCAGGCAAGGCGCGAGGGCCGCGTTTCACCCAGAACGCTGGTGCTTCAAGACATGAATCAGTACAACCGCTCACTGCGAACGATCTGCCGCGCACCGCGCGCAAGCGGCGTCGCGCACGCTTTTGCCCAGGGAGGCCGCTAATGGAGTTCAGATTCAACCTGAACCGCACGGCCAACGCTTCGGCGTGGCGCGTGCTGCCCAACCGCTGGGACTTTGTCGCGTTCCCGCTCATCATCTGCCTGATCGCGATGGCAGCCGTCGGTTTCCACGAAACCATGGCGCCGATCTCGACGCTCAAGACGCAGGCGATCTCGCTCGACCCGGCGAACCTGCCCGAATACGCCCTGCGCACGACGCTGCGCATGCTGGCGGCGATGGTGGCCTCGCTGATCTTCACGCTGGGCTACGGCACGCTCGCGGCCAAGAGCCGCCGTGCGGGCCTCGTGCTCGTGCCGATCCTCGACATCCTTCAGTCGGTGCCGGTGCTGGGCTACATCTCGTTCACGGTCACGTTCTTCCTCGCGCTGTTCCCCTCGCGCGTGCTGGGGGCTGAACTCGCGGCGATCTTCGCGATCTTCACGAGCCAGGCGTGGAACATGACCTTCAGCTTCTACCAGTCGCTGCGCACGGTGCCGCGCGATCTGGACGAAGTGTCGAAGGGCTTCCACCTGACCGGCTGGCAGCGCTTCTGGAAGCTGGAAGTGCCGTTCTCGATGCCGGGCCTCATCTGGAACATGATGATGTCGATGTCGGGCGGCTGGTTCTTCGTGGTGGCCTCCGAAGCGATCACGGTGGGCAACAACACGATCACGCTGCCGGGCATCGGTGCGTATCTGGCCCAGGCCATCACCGAAAAGAACCTGCACGCGATCGGCTGGGTGATCCTGGCGATGACGGTGGTGATTCTCGCCTACGACCAGTTGCTGTTCCGCCCGCTGGTCGCCTGGGCCGACAAGTTCCGCATGGAAAACACCAGTTCCGGCGACGCGCCCGAATCGTGGCTGCTCGACCTGATCCGCCGCACGCGCCTGATTCACCGCCTGCTCGTGCCGATGGGCTTCATGCTCGCCACGCTCGCGCGCATTCCGATCCGCGTGCAACTGCCGAAGGCCATGCCGGTGATGAGCACCACGCGCAGCAAGCGCTCGCGCATCGGCGACATCGTCTGGGCCATCGGCGTGATCGCGCTCACGGTGTTCGTGGTCTGGCACGTGGTCGCTTATGTGCGCACCGGCGTGACGCTCGACGAAGTGGGGCACGTGTTCGTGCTCGGTCTCATCACGCTCCTGCGCGTGGTGCTGCTGATCGCGATCGCGTCGGTGATCTGGGTGCCACTGGGCGTACTGATCGGCCTGCGCCCCGCGCTCGCCGAAAAATTCCAGCCGCTCGCGCAGTTCCTCGCCGCATTCCCGGCCAACCTGCTGTTCCCGGTGTTCGTGATCGTCATCGTGCGATTCCACCTGAACCCGGACATCTGGCTCTCGCCGCTGATCGTGCTCGGCACGCAGTGGTACATCCTCTTCAACGTGATCGCGGGCGCGAGCGCCTATCCGAACGACTACAAGGAAGCGGCGAAGAACTTCCACATCCGCGGCTGGCAATGGTGGCGTCAGGCGATGCTGCCGGGCATCTTCCCGTACTACGTCACGGGCGCGATCACGGCCTCGGGCGGCGCATGGAATGCGAGCATCGTGTCCGAATTCGTGCAGTGGGGCGACACGAAGGTTGCCGCGCACGGCCTGGGCGCGTACATCGCGCAGATGACCGCCGCTGGCGACTTCCCGAAGATCATCGTGGGCATCGCGATGATGTCCCTGTTCGTCACGCTGTTCAACCGCGTGCTCTGGCGTCCGCTGTACACCTATGCCGAATCCCGGCTGCGGCTCGATTGAGATGGAGTAAAACATCATGCTGAATCCGAAAATCGTCTCATCCGACCTGCTGCCGGTGCGTCCCACGCTCGGTGAAGAAGTGCTCTCGGTCAAGCACATGTCGCGCGGCTTCGCGAAGAAGGACGACGAGCGCCTCGTGCTCGACGACGTCAATCTCTCGCTGCGCGAAGGCGAAATCGTCGGGCTGCTGGGCCGTTCGGGCTCGGGTAAGTCCACGCTGCTGCGCATCATCTCGGGTCTCATCGAGGCAAGCTCGGGCGAAGTGAACTGGCGCGGCAAGCCGCTCGACGGCCCGGCCGAGGGCGTCTCGATGGTGTTCCAGACCTTCGCGCTGTTCCCGTGGCTCACGGTGCTGCAGAACGTGGAAGCGGGCCTCGAAGCGCAGGGCGTAGCCGCGCGCGAGCGCCGCGAGCGCGCGCTGGCCGCCATCGACCTGATCGGTCTGGACGGCTTCGAAAACGCCTATCCGCGTGAGCTTTCGGGCGGCATGCGCCAGCGCGTCGGCTTCGCGCGCGCGCTCGTGGTCGATCCGATGCTCATGCTGATGGACGAACCGTTCTCGGCGCTCGACGTGCTCACGGCGGAAACGCTGCGTACCGACCTGCTCGACCTGTGGACGCAAGGCCGCATGCCGATCAAGTCGATGCTGATCGTCACGCACAACATCGAGGAAGCGGTGTTCATGTGCGACCGCATTCTGGTGCTGTCGTCGAATCCGGGCCGCGTGGTCGCGGAAATCAAGGTGCCGTTCAAGCATCCGCGTAATCGCCTCGACCCCGCGTTCCGCAAGCTCGTGGACGAGATCTACGCGAAGATGACCGCGCGCGATGCGGCGGAAACCTCGTCGCGCCGTCTGGAAGTGGGCAGCCGTCTGCCGGATGTGTCGACCAACCTGATGGCCGGCCTGATCGAAACGCTGGCGGCCGCGCCCTACCATGGTCGCGCCGATATGCCGGAAATCGCGCGCTCGCTGCACCTGGAAGTGGACGATCTGTTCCCGATCGCGGAAATGCTGCAACAGCTCGGTTTCGCCGACGTGCGCGACGGCGACCTGCTGCTCACGCCTCCCGCGCGCGTGTTCGCGGAGATGGGCACGCAGGCGCGCAAGCTGATGTTTGCCGATCACCTGCTGCGCAACGTGCCGCTCGCGGCGCGGATCAAGAAGGTGCTCAACGAACGTCCGGGCCATCGCGCGCCGCGCGTGCGTTTCGAACAGGAACTCGAAGACTTCCTCTCGGACGTGGCGGCGGAACAGACGCTCGATACGGTGATCGACTGGGGCCGCTATGGCGAGATCTTCTCGTATAACGACCAGTCGGAAATCTTCAGCCTCGAAGACGTCGAGGCGTGATGCATCGGACCATGCGCCAGAGCATGGCGTAACGCGATGCCAATAAAAAACCGGGGCGCCAGGCCCCGGTTTTTTTATGCACTACGCGGATTGCAAGTGAATCAATCCAGCACTTCAGGCTCGATCTGGATGTTCTGTTCGCCCGCCGCCTTCTTTTCCCAGTAGCGCTTGACCCAGTTTTCGAAGGTCTTGCCGGCAGCCGTATCCTTGCCGGTGAATTCGATCGAACCGATCTGCGCGTACGGGATCACTTCCTTGTCCTTCTTGCCGGTCGGAATGATCCGGACGAAGCAATCCTTGAAGGCCGCCGCGTATTGACGGTCGTACAGATAACCCGCGACGGTCGAGCCGTCCTTACGGGTGATCGTGACGTCGCCACGATAGTCGAAGGCCTTTTCCATCGCCTCGCGAACTTCGGCTTCGGTGTTCAGCACCGGTGCCCAGCCTTCGAGCTTCTCGTGTTCCGTGCCAGCGGCCGTGTTCGACTCTTCCGGCGCGACAGCGGCGACCGGAGCCGCTTCGATCTTCGCGGCGTCCTTGCGCTCGGCCTTCGGCATGAAGGTGATCGGCATCTCGTGCGAGGTCTTCTTCCAGCCCTTGAGGATCTCGTTGGCTTCGCGATCGTCATAGCGGTCGAACAGCATCGCCTTGACGGTCTGGAACATGCCCTTGAACGAGCCGAACGTGTAGTTCACGCCGCTCGCTTCATACCCCGAGTGCACCATGCAGTTCGAGCACTTCGGATTGCCGCTTTCGGTGCCGTACTCGGACCACTTCACGCTTTCCATCAGCTCGTCGAAGCTGTCGGCGTAGCCATCCTGAAGCAGATAGCAGGGCTTTTGCCAGCCGAAGATGCTGTACGTGGGCATGCCCCACGGCGTGCAGGTGAGGTCCTTCTTGCCCATCAGGAATTCCATGAAGATCGGCGACGCGTTGAAGCGCCAGCTCTTCTTCCGGTTCGACAGGATCGAGCGGAACAGTTTCTTCGAACGTTCGCGGCCCAGGAAGTGCTTCTGGTCGGGTGCCTTGTCGTAGGTATAGCCCGGCGACACCATCATGCTTTCGACGCCCGCTTCCATCATTTCGTCGAAGTGCAGACGCACGCTGTTCGGATCTGCGCCGTCGAACAGGGTGGTGTTGGTCGTCACGCGGAAACCCGCTGCAACCGCTGCGCGCACGCCTTCCATGGCGATGTCGTAGCCGCCTTCACGGCAGACCGCGAAATCGTGGTGTTCGCGCTGGCCGTCGACGTGCACGGAGAACGACAGATACTTGCTCGGCGTGAACTTGTGCAGGTTCTTCGCGAGCAGCAGCGCGTTAGTGCACATGTAAACATACTTCTTGCGCGCGACGAGACCGGCGACGATCTCCGGCATCTGCGGATGCAGCAGCGGCTCGCCGCCCGGAATCGCGACCATCGGCGTGCCGCATTCCTCGACCGCCTTGAAGCATTGCTCGGGCGTGAGCTCGGACTTCAGGACGTGCGCCGGATATTGAATCTTTCCGCAACCGGCACATGCCAGGTTACAGCGCATGAGCGGCTCAAGCATGAGGACGAGCGGATAGCGGCGGCGACGCATCAGCTTCTGTTTCAGGACGTAGGTAGCGACCGTCCAGGCTTGTGAAATTGGCACACCCATGCTGCAAATACTCCTCTGTTTCCCGTTACCCGGCGGCATCCCGCACGCGGTTCCTGAAAAACGTAGGCGCCCCATTTGGGGCGCAATCATATGTTGAGAACGTTTCCGCGGCCTCGATGGCCGACTTTGGGCGCAATGATCGCACAAGCTGGGCAGCCGTGCAGGCAATCAAGTCGTGGAATTGTGGGGCGGAAAGCCCCTTTTTCCGGAAATCCGCGGAGAAACTGTCGATGTGCGCACCGCGCATCGAAAGGTGAGCTTGTTCGGGAGTCGCATTATCGCCCGAACCTTGCCTCGGTGCACATCGCGTAGGGGCCTGATTTTACGCCACACCGTGCCACAGATGGGTGTAATCAATCGCGCCCTTTGGGCGCTAAAGGTGAGTCTTTTCGGGGGATGCCGCGTGGCGCGGTCAAGGTGAGGCCGGCGCGCGCGATAAGCGCACCGGCCGTGGCGAGGTCAGTTCGGCTTGCCGCGCGGCGTGTTCTGGCCGTTGCGCGCCGGGGTGCTACCCGACGACGCAGCACGTCGCCCGCGCGCATCGGGCGTGCGTTGCGCAGCGGCGTCGTCGGCGTCGCTGCCGTCATCGTCGATGGTGTGGCCCTCGACGTCGTGTTCGTGCGCCATGTTAATGAGGAAGTTGCGCTGCGGATTGGCCAGTTCGATGCCGCGCTCCGTGAAGTGCGTGAGCACGCGCCGGTTGAACTCGCGCTGCACGCTCCAGCGCGCCGAGTCCTTGCACTGGATCTGGCCGACCAGCGTGACGCTCGCGCCGTCCACCTGATCCACGCCCCAGTAGGCGAAGTCGCTGAGGGTGCCGCTCCTGAAGGCGTCGTCGTTGCGGATCTCCGCGCCGATGTCCTTGAGCGTGGCGATGGCGCGTTCGAGATCCGCGCCGTTGGCGATCACCACCTTCACCGCCGCGTTGCCGATGCCGCGGTTCGTGTTGTTCACCGTCGTCACCGAACTGAAAGGGACGGTATAGAGCGAGCCGTCGCCGCCGCGCAGGCGCACGGTGCGGATCGACAGGAACTCCACCGTGCCCGAGACGCCCGCGACCGTCACCCAGTCGCCCACTTGCAAGGCGTTTTCCGTGAGCAGGAAGATGCCGGTGATGAAGTCCTGCACGAGCTTCTGCGAGCCGAAGCCGAGCGCCACGCCGAAGATGCTCGCGCCCGCAATGAGCGGCGCGGTGTTGATGCCGAGCTGCGAGAGCGCCGTAAGTCCCACCACCACGAAGATCGCGACGAAGAGCGTGGTGCGGAACATCGGCAGCAGCGTGCGCAGGCGAGCGGCGCGCACGAAGTCGCCGGCGTCGGTCCAGGCGTTGAGGCGGCGCTCGGCCGCACCATTCGCAGCCTCCCAGATCACAACCGCGACCACCACCGCGATAGCGATGGTCAGGAGCGCGGAGCCGAGCAGATGGCCGATCGGCGCATTGATCAGGAAGCGGCCGGGATGCAGGCCCCAGACGTGCAGCAGCAGGTCGAGCATGACGATCCACAGACCGGCCAGCACGATGCGCCGCAGCGCCGGGTAATAGCGATACGCGCGGCGCTGCGCGATCGTGAGGTTTTCGCCCTTGCCGTTCGGATCGAACGCGCGCCCTAGTGCGCCGAACAGGACGATGCCCGCCATGCGCGTGGCCAGCATGACGCCGAGCGACAGACCGCCCGCGCGGATCAGCTCCTTGTAGCCGCCGCGCAGATCGAGCGCCCAGACGAACCACATGGCCATCACGATGAAAATCGCGACGATCGCCCAGACGTCGGCGAACCAGTGCACGAGCCACGCGAGCGAGCCGCGCGAGGCCGCCGAGTTGCGGATGCGCTCGGCCACGGCGTGACGGCATTGCAGGATCATGATGGCGATCGCGATGTGGGCGACGAGGATCACGAGCTTCACGAGGGCGAGGTGCGCGTCCTCGGTCATGCCGAGCGGCACCGCACCCGCGAGCGCGCCGCCCACGCCGCCGATCACGACGATGCGTTCGAGCCAGCGCTGCGAAAACGCGGCCCAGGGGGCGGTCATCGGCATGAGGCGCAGGTCGTCCGAATCGGGCGCGAAGAGCAGCTTGCCGAGCGCGATGATGATGCGGCAGATCACCCATGTGTCGACGACATGGCCGACGGCAGCGCCGGGCGCGGCATCGTCGGGGCCGAGCATCGAGAGCACACCGGCGGCGCACAGGCCGAAGCCGATCACAGGCACGAGATCGAGCAGGGTGATGACGAAGGCAAGCGGCAGGCGCTTGAGCAGGCTCCAGTGGCTGGCGCCGCGACGGCGATGGTCGTCCTCGCGCGTGAGCGACGCGGCGCCTTGCGCGTAGGCGTTGTCGCTGGTGGCGGGCACGTGCGCGCCTGCGGCGGCGATGGCGTTGGCATCGACACCGGTCTGCTGCGCGACTTCCAGCTGGGCTTCGGCGCCTTCCGTGCTTTCCGTGCCTATGCCGGCCGCGACGCGCAGCGCGTCCCTATCGGCTTCTTTCTGCGCTCGCTTCTGCGCGGCGTCGCGCACGGCGGCTGTGCCGCTAGCCTCGGGCGTTTGCGGTTGAGCGGGCTGCCGGGCGGCGGCTTCGGACGGCGTCGCGCCGTCGCTGCCCTTGTCCTGATGCGCGGCGGCATGCGCGACGATCGCGCGATGGGGCTTGGCGATGGCACGGCGCAGCAGCGCCTCGATCGCGAGCGCAGGCACGAGCGTGAGCAGCAGCACGCGCAGCAGACCGATCAGCAGCGCGTGGCCTTCAGGCGTGCCCAGGCGCACGCTCCACCAGTCGCGCGCCGACCCCACGTTGAAGAGCGCGCCGCGCGCACGCAGCAGTTGCTTGCCGACGACGCGCGCGCCATGCGCCGCACCATCCGCGATTTGCAGCACGAGGCCGTTCGAGCGCAGCGCGTTGGCGAGCGCGTCCGAGGCCGTCGATGCGCTGGCGGCCGAAGCGCCGGCGGGCGCACTGGCCGTCGTTGCGGCGCTGGCCGCTGTGCTGCCCGATGCGGGCGTGGCGAGTGCGCCGGCGGCGGCGATCGCGCGCAGCGTGTCCGCGACATGCGCACGCTGCACGGGATCGTCGAGCACCTTCAAGGCGGCGTTGGCCTGAGCGGGTGTCAGCACGACGGGCGCGGCGGGGTTGTCCGTGGTCGCTGCGCGGCCGGGCGCGCTGGCGAACATCAGCGCACAGGCGAACAGGGCGATCAACGGATCGAGGCGTCGCGTGCGCGTCCTGCCGGGCGCTGTCGACCGGGAGTGAAAGAGGGCAACCAGGCGAGAAAAAATAAGCATCCTTGGCATGGGGAGAAAGCGGATTCGATTCGGGTAGCGGGCGGACTGCCGGACGCGGCGACGGTGGAACGTGGCGCGCAGGCGCGAGACTTCGCGCCGTTCGTATGAACATTCGACGCACTGCCGCAATTTTTGTGCCCCGGGACTATGACCCGGGAACGGGCGCTAAACGGTGTCAGACCGTGCGCGAGGCCGACGCGCGAGCGTTTTGAAGAGACAGAGTATGCGCCGAATGCTGCCGATACAGCAGCCAGGCCTGCATGGCCTTGCGCAGTCGGCTTGTGCCGCGATCAAGCAAACTGCATCGAGAAATAGGGGCGCGGATGAATGCTTGCGGAGTGCTTACGATTTGTTTGCGTGCGAATTTGCATGCGCCTGCCGCAAAGGCGGCAAGCGCATGGCATCAACGTGATGACGTTGCGCGCCGCGCCGCTTCGAGATTGGCGTCGAGCTGACGCGCGAGCCCATAAAGCATGCCGAGCGACGGCGCCGCGATGCCCGTGCGCTGCGCGAGTTCATAAGGCGCACCCAGCAAGGCCTCGACTTCCAGCGTGCGGCCGGCTTCGACGTCTTGCAGCATGGAGGTCTTGAACGCACCGAGCTTGCGCGTGATGGCGTTGCGTTCCTCGATCGTCATATCGATGCCGATACCCAACGCCTCGCCGATTGCGCGCGCCTCCGCCATGATCACGGCGACCAGTTGCGTCGTGAGCGGATCGTCGAGAATGACGTCGGCGGTGGAGCGCGTGAGCGCGCTGATGGGGTTCATCGTCATGTTGCCCCAGAGCTTGGTCCAGATCTCGTGCTGGATGGATGGGGTGGCGGCTTGCGCGTCGAAGCCCGCCTGGGCGAGCAATGCGCGCGCTTCGTCGGCGCGCGCGGCCATGTGCGCCGAGGCAGGCCCCATGATCAGCAGATTGCCTTTGCCTTTGCGGATCACACCGGGCGCGGCGATCGACGACGACAGATGCACGACGCAGCCCGAGGCCTGCGCGGGCGGCAGCGCCGCCGACACCGCGCCGCCCGGATCAACCGATTCGAGCCGCTCGTTCGCACGCGCGCCGCCGAAATCGCTCAGAAACCACCACGGCACGCCGTTCATCGCCGAAACGATGTGCGTCTGCGGCCCGACGAGCGGCGCAAGCGTTGAAGCCGACTGCGCGAGCGCCTGACCCTTGAGGCAAACGAACACGAGGTCCTGCGCGCCGAGCGCGGCGGCGTCGTGAGTGGCGTTGACGCGCGCCGTGTAGCGCTGTCCGGGTTCGGGGTCATCGATGATGGTGAGGCCGTCGCGACGAATCGCGTCGAGCTGCGCGCCGCGCGCGAGCACGTTGACCTGTGCGCCCGTGCGCGCGAGACGCGCGGCGATCAGACCGCCGATCGCACCGGCGCCCACCACGGTGATACTGCGCTGCGAAGCGTTCACTGCTTACTCCTTGTACGAGGGATCCTGGCGCTCCACGCGGCGGATCAGCGCCGTGAGGATATTCTCGCCCGCGCCATGCGCCGGGGAGAACTGCAGCGCGTCGCGCGTGGAGCGCTCGGTGACGGCGGGATCGATGGGAAGTGCACGGCCGTGCATCGAGTCGGTGACGACCTGAATCTCGCAGGCGCGATTGAGCGTCCAGAGTAGCGCGAATGCATGCGCGAGACTCACGCCGTGCGCAAGCAGCCCATGATTGCGCAGGATGAGCAGACGTTTGTCGCCCATCGACGCAAGCAGGCGCGGCTGTTCTTCGTTATGCACGGTGATGCCTTCGAAGTCGTGATACGCGACCATGTTATGCAACTGTGCCGAATAGAAGTTTGTGGACGCGAGACCGCTTTCCATGCACGCGACGGCGAGGCCCGCCGTGGTGTGCGTGTGCATGACGCAATGCGCGTCTTCCACGTTGGCATGAATGGCGCTGTGAATCACGAAGCCTGCCGGGTTGATCGGGTAATCGCTCGGGCTCAGGATCTTGCCTTCCAGATCGATCTTGACGAGGTTCGACGCCTTGACTTCGTCGTACGCCAGGCCGAACGGATTGATCAGGAAGTGCTTGTGTGGTCCCGGCACGCGCAGCGTGATGTGATTGAAGATCAGCTCGGTCCAGCCGAGTTGATGGAACACGCGGTAGGTGGCCGCGAGCTGGACGCGCGCGGCCCATTCCTGCGGTTCGCACCAGTCGGGCCGGGTGGCTTCGGCAACTGCGCTCATGGGTGTCTCCTCATGGGTATCTTCCTCGCGGGGCGCGATTCCTCTATTCGACTGGTCGATGCTACGCTCAAATAAATGCGTGTGCAAGCATCAAAATTTTAGAAAAGATCCATGTTTTAAGGGCTTGCTGCGGTGATATGCTAGCGCTGTTGCCAGAGCCGGCAGTCAACGAACCGAGCGAGACGAACCATGACGACGGGGAAGTACCAGATCGAAGAACTGTTCACGTACCGCCTGCATGTGCTCAAGAAGCAGACGGATCGCACGATGAACGAGGCGTTTTCCTCGGCGCTTTCGCTCTCGCTCACGGAGGCGCGCATCCTGCTGAGCGTGGGCGCATTCGGGCCGATTTCGGTGTCGGATCTCGGGCGCGTGTCGAATCTCGACCGCAGCCAGGCGAGCCGCGCTACCGATGTGCTGGAGCGTAAGGGGCTGCTGGAAAAGGCATCGAACGCGGCGGACGCGCGGGGCGTGCTCGTCAAGCTTAGCGCACAGGGGCGTAACACTTACCGGCGCGCGTCGGCGATTTCGACGGCGCAGAACGAGACGATCCTCGCGGCGCTGAGCGCGCACGAGCGCGAGGTGTTGCAGAGCGCGCTGGCGAAGCTCGTGGCCCAAGGCGGCGAGGAAGAGTGATGGCGGCCTTCGCCTGGGCGGAGGCGCCGTCTTTTGAGGGATTGGACTTAACTGGCGGACGGGCGGAACGCCGCGGCCAGCTCGCTCGCGCTGCGCGCGAGCAGTGAAACGTCGCTGCCCACCGCAACAAAATTCGCGCCCGCTTCCAGATATTCGCGCGCGATCGTGCGATCGGCGGCCAGCACGCCTGATGCCTTGCCGAGCGAGCGCACGGCGCGAATCCCCGCGACAATCGCTTCGCGCACCGCCGGCGCGCCCGGCTGACCGAGCAGACCCATCGACGCGCTCAGGTCGGCGGGACCGAAGAACACGCCATCCACGCCCTCCACGGCGGCGATTTCATCCAGTTGGGCGAGCGCATTCGCTGTTTCCACTTGCACCAGTACGCAAAGCTCGTCGGCCGCGCAGTGCAGATAATCGGGCGAGCCGTTCCAGCGCGAGGCGCGCGCGAGCGCGCTGCCCACACCGCGAATACCCAGCGGCGGATAGCGCGTGGCGGCCACGGCGTCGTGCGCATCGGCGGCGCTTTCGACCATTGGCACCAGCAGCGTTTGCGTGCCGATATCGAGCAATTGCTTGATGAGCGCGGCGTCGTTGCGCACGGGACGCACGATCGGATGCGTGGGATGGGGCGCCACAGCCTGCAACTGCGCGAGCGTGCTGCGCAGATCGTTGGGCGCGTGCTCGCCGTCGATCAGCAGCCAGTCGAAGCCGGTGGTCGCAAGTAGTTCCGTGACGTATGAATCCGCGAGCGCGGCCCACAGGCCGATTTGCGCGCGGCCTTCGATTAACGCGTGTTTGAACGGGTTGACGGGTACGGGCATGGTATTCGTTAGCCGGTTGAATGAAAGATCAGACGAAGCTGAAGCCAATGCCGCCGAGCGGACCGTAATCGGCATGGAACGTGTCGCCCGCGCGCGCGGCGATGGGGGCGGTAAACGAGCCGCTCAGGATCACGTCGCCGGCTTCGAGACGTTCGTCGTGGCGCGCGATCTTGTTGGCGAGCCAGGCCACGCCCGTGGCCGGATGGTTGAGCACGGCGGCGGCCAGCCCGCTTTCCTCCACGCCGCCGTTCTTGTAGAGCAGCGCGCCCACCCAGCGCAGATCCACGTCGAGCGGTTTGACGGGACGCCCGCCCAGCACCACGCCCGCATTCGCGGCGAAATCCGAGATCGTGTCGAACACCTTGCGCGGCGCCTTGGTCTCGCGATCGAACTGCTCGATGCGTGCGTCGATGATCTCGATGGCGGGCGTGACGTAGGCCGTTGCGTCGAGCACGTCGAACAGCGAGACGTTGGGACCTTGTAGCGGCTTTTGCAGCACGAAAGCCAGCTCCACTTCCACGCGCGGCGCGATGAAACGATCCGCGCGAATGGCGCTGCCCGCTTCGATAAACATGCTGTCGAGCAGCGGCGCGTAGTCGGGTTCGTCGATCTGCGAGGCGCGCTGCATCGCGCGCGACGTGAGGCCGATCTTGCGCCCCTTGATGGTGTGTCCCGCCGCGAGCTTGAGCTTGACCCACTCGCGCTGGATCGCATAACCATCGTCGATGGTCATCGACGGATGGGCCCGCGAGAAATGGCGCAACTGCGTGCGCGTGCGTTCGGCTTCGTCGAGCTGCGCAGCCAGCTCGCGGATGATGTGAGCTTCTAGCATGATGATTTCCGATGGGGACGCTTTCGCGATCAGGCCTTGATTTCAGCCCTTGAGCCGCGCGTGCAGGTTGTTATGCTTCCACGCGCCTTCCTCGCTGAACTCGACGATCTCAAGTGAAAGCGCGAGTCCGTGCGCGGCGAAAGCCTCGGCGAAATGCAGCTTGATCGCATCGAACAGCGCTTCGCCGGTGGCGCGGCGCACCTCGGCAGTGCGGCCCGCGCCGATCTTCAGGCAGCCGTGCAGGAAGGCGTTGTGCGGATCGCCGTCGGCGATGAAGTACTGCTCGCAACGCAGCGCGCGCGTGCGGATGCCGCCGCGCGGATAGACCCGCGCGCCGTTTGCGTCGCGTTGCGCGTCGAGCACGTGCGCGAGCGTGGCGCAAAGCTTGCCGATACTCGCTTCGTCGGCGAGATTGGCGCTGTATTCGAGGGTGAGATGGGGCATGTTCCGGCTCCTTGGAAGCGTTCAGCGCGGCAGCGGCGTGACCGGCAGCACGGCGTTGATCTGCCCGGTGCCCGAACTGCCAAAGTACGGCGTGATGACTTCCGCGCGGCCTTCGTACTGATCCCAGCCGAGCGCACCGAGCAACATGGCCGTGTCGTGCATGCCGCCTTCGCCCCAGCACTTTTCGTTATAGAGCGGCAGCATCGCGCAGAAGGTTTTCCAGTCGCCGCGCTCCCAGAGCGCGACCACGTTGCGGTCGGTCTGTTCGAGGAACGGGTCCCAGACCTTGTGCATGAACTGCTCGGCCGTACCGTTGTTGGCGAAGTGATGGCTGAGCGAGCCGCTCGCGAGAATGGCCACGGTGCCGTCATAACGCTCCTCGATCGCGCGGCGCACGGCGAGACCAAAACGCGCGCTCGTGGCAAGGTCGTGCCACATGCACCAGCCCGCCACCGACACGGTCTTGAAGTGCTGATCCGCGTTCATGTAGCGCATCGGCACCAGCGTGCCGTATTCGAGTTCCAGCGTGGTTTCGCTGTGCGCGCGGCTCTTTACGCCCATCTCGTTGGCGACATCGGCGATCAGATGTCCCAGCGACGGATTGCCCGGATACGCGTACTCCATGTTCTTGATGAAGTGCGGCAGTTCATTGCTCGTGTAATTGCCCGCGAAATGCGGCGCGCAATTGATGTGATATTCGCTGTTCACGAGCCAGTGCACGTCGAACACGACGACCGTATCCACGCCGAGTTCGCGGCAGCGCTGGCCGATCTCCTTGTGCCCGTCGATAGCGGCCTGACGGCAGCCCTTGTGCGGGCCGTCGAGTTCCGAAAGGTACATCGACGGTACGTGCGTGATTTTTGCTGCCAGCGCGAGCTTGCCCATCGCTGTGTCTCCTGTTCTTTAGTCCGGCGATGTTCGCGCGATTCAGGCGCCCCAGCGCGGGATGTGATGCGAACCCAGCGAGACGCACACGTTCTTCGGTTCGAGGAACACCTCGTAGCTCCACGTGCCGCCTTCGCGGCCCACGCCCGAGGCTTTCGTGCCGCCGAACGGCTGACGCAGATCGCGCACGTTCTGGCTGTTCACGAAGCACATGCCCGCTTCCACGGCGGCGGCCACGCGCAGCGCGCGACCCGTGTTCTCGGTCCAGACGTAGCTCGACAGACCATAGGCGATGTCGTTCGAGAGACGGATGGCGTCCGCTTCGTCCTCGAAGGGAATCAGGCAGGCGACCGGCCCGAAGATCTCTTCCTGGGCGATGCGCATGCGATTGTCGACATCCACGAACACCGTGGGCTGCACGAAATTGCCTTTTTTAAGGGCTTCCGGCAGATCCGGTGTGTCCAGGCCGCCGCACGCGAGCGTGGCGCCTTCCTTCGATCCCAGCTCGATATAGCTGCGTACCTTCGCAAGATGACCCTGGCTGATCATCGGGCCGACGATGGTTTTCTCGTCGAGCGGGTCGCCCACCGTGATGCGCTTCGCGCGCTCGATGAAGCGCTGCGCGAACTTCGCGTAGATCGAACGCTGCACGAGAATGCGCGAGCCTGCCGTGCAGCGCTCGCCGTTGTTCGAGAAGATCATGAACACGGCGGCGTCGAGCGCACGCTCGAAATCGGCGTCGTCGAAGATCACGAACGGCGACTTGCCGCCCAGTTCCATCGAGAACTTCTTGAGGCCCGCGCTCTGCACGATGCGATTGCCCGTGGCGGTCGAGCCCGTGAACGACACGGCGCGCACATCGGGATGCGCGACGAGCGGCTCGCCCGTTTCCTGGCCGAAGCCGTGCACGACGTTCAGGACACCTGCGGGAATGCCCGCTTCGAGCGCAAGCTGACCGAGCATGGAGGCGGTCAGCGGCGACAGTTCGCTCATCTTGAGCACGGCCGTATTGCCGAACGCGAGGCAGGGCGCGACCTTCCACGTGGCCGTCATGAACGGCACGTTCCACGGCGAAATAAGCGCGCACACGCCAGTGGGGTGAAACAGCGTGTAGTTCAGGTGTGTGCTGGTGGGGTACGTGTGACCGTCCACCGCCGTGCACATCTCGGCGAAGTAGGTGAAGTTGTCGGCGGCGCGCGGCACCAGTTGCTTGCCGGTCTGCGAGATCGTCTGGCCGGTGTCCTTCGTTTCGGTCAATGCGATCTCGGGCACGTTCTTCGCGATCAGCTCGCCGAGCTTGCGCACGATTTTCGCGCGATCGGCAGCGGGCTTCGCGGCCCATGCCGGAAATGCGTTCTTCGCGGCCTGCACGGCGAGATTGACCTCTTCGGCACCGCCGCGCGCCACTTCCGCGAGCACGTCCTGGTTCGCGGGGTTCACGGTTTCGAAGTAGTCGCGCCCAGCGTGGCTGCGACCGTCGATCAGGTGTTCAATGCGACCTGTAGGCATGGCGTGTTCATTCCGTCGTGGTGGCGCGGCCGAAATCGGCATCGGACGCGATCGTGTTGACAAGGCGGCCGAGGCCGTCGATTTCGCAAATCACTTCGTCGCCAGCGTTCACGTTGACGACGCCTTCGGGCGTGCCGGTGAGGATCACGTCGCCGGGCGCGAGCGTCATGAAGCCGCTCAGATATTCGATCAGTTCCGCGATGCCGGTGACGAGATCGCGTGTGTTGCCGTGCTGTTTCAGTTCGCCGTTCACGTACGTGCGTAATTCGAGCGCGTTGACATCGGCGATATCGTCGGCATCGACGAACCACGGCCCGAGCACGGTGCCGCCGTCGCGGTTCTTCACGCGCAGGTTCGGCCGGTAGTAGTTCTCAAGATAGTCTCGGATCGCGTAGTCGTTCGCGATCGTGTAGCCCGCGACGTACTGCATCGCGTCCTCACGCTTCACATTCTGCGCCGTACGGCCGATCACGACGGCCAGCTCGCACTCGTAGTGCATGAAGGTGACGTCGGTGGGGCGGCGCGTGAAGCCGCGATGGCCGATCACGCTGCCCGGACCCTTGAGGAAGACGAGCGGTTCTTCCTGCTTGCTGAATTGCAGCTCTTTGGCGTGCTCGGCGTAGTTCAGACCGAGCGCGAAGATCGTGCCCGGCTCGAACGGTGCGAGCCAGACGACGTCGTGTTCGTCGCGCACGCGGCCATCGGCCAGACGCACACGCCCCTTGGCTTCCGGATACGCTTCGTGAATGGCGCCTGCGTAGGCGACGCGTCCTCGCATCATGCTGCAGCTCCTTGCGCGGCGTGAGGCGCGATGAATTCAACGGCGAGCGCGGGCCAACCGTCGATCGAGATGGTTGCGCGCGCACCGGCATGAACGACGGGCGAGCCATGCGGCACGCCAAGCGTGATGACGTCGCCGGGTGCGAGCGTCATGAAGTCGGTTACATCAGCGAGCAGTTGCGCGACTGTGCGCACGCTGGTGGCAGTATTCGCGGTAAAGCGCGCGGCGTCTTCGATATCGACACTGATCGCCAGATTGTCCGGGTCGGCGACGTGCTGGCGGGCAAGCACCGCCGGGCCGATCACGCAGAAGTTGTCGCGTGCCCGAAAGCGCACGGACGGGCGATAAACGCTTTCATGCGGCACGCTCAGGTCCGCGACCAGCGTGTAGCCCGCGACGTAGTCGAGCGCATCGCGAGCCGCGACACGCGTGGCGTTGCGCCCGATCACGATGCCGAGCGACGCGCCCACTTGTACACCTTCAACGCCGGGAACGACGACCCGCGCGCCGTGACCCGCAAGCGTGTTGCGCGGCTTCAGATAGAGGATGGGCGCGCGCGGCGCAGCTTTGTAAGGCGGTGCGTTCACGGCGTCGCCGAGCGCTTCGAGCGCGTGGCGGTCGTTGAGCAGCGTGCCGTACACGGCGCCCGCGACCGGCGCGCGGCAGCGTGCGCCGCCCGCCAGCAGGGCGCGCGCTTCGGCGGCGCTAGCGTCGCGCGGTAGGGCTTCGCCTTCGAGATGCAACAGATGATCGGCTACGGAAAACATGGTGTGGTTCGCTTTCCCGGAAAACACTAATATGTGAGTGATTCTGCGCTTGCTATCATCCAGCGTCAACCATCGACGCTGGTTTCGCGGGTTTCCCCTGGTCCTCCGGGTGACCGCCGCCGTGTCCTGAACCAAGCCATCATGTCCGATTCCTCACGCAGCACCACGCGCGTCGCGCACCGCAACCTGCCCATGCTGCTCCTGCGCGCGCGCGAAAAGATGATGGAGCGCTTTCGTCCGCTCATCACCGCGCACGGGCTCACGGAGCAGCAGTGGCGCGTGATTCGCGCGCTCAACGAAAGTGGGCCGCTGGAACCGCGCCAGATTTCCGATCTGTGCACGATTTCCAGCCCGAGCATGGCGGGCGTGCTCGCCCGTATGGAGGCGCTGGGTCTGCTAACGAAGGAGCGTTTCGCCGACGACCAGCGGCGCGTGCTGGTGACGCTCACGAAGAAGAGCCATCAGCTCGTGAAGTCGATTTCGAAGGAGCTGGAGGCGCGCTACAAGGCGCTCGAAGAGGAGGTGGGGCCGGAAGTGGTGGAGCGCGTCTATCGCGCCATCGACGATCTGCTGGCCGGGCTCGAATGAGCGCGCGGCGCGTGGGAAGCCGTTAAAAGCGCCAAAGGTGAGGATTTACGGGGGCGTGCGCCCCCGTGTTCAGGCAAGCGTATCGAAAGCGCTGTCGAGTTCACTGGCCGAAGTTGGCCGGACGATGCGCGCGACTTCTGCGCCGTCGCGCAGAAATACGAGCGTGGGCCAGAGCTTCACGCGAAACGAGCGGCCGAGCGCACGGCCCGGGCCGTCTTCCACCTTGATGCGGCGCACGCCAGGATGCTTCGCGAAGGCGTCGCCGATCAATGCTTGCGCGCCCTGGCAGTAACCGCACCAGTCGGTGCCGAATTCCAGCACGGCCTGCCCATGCAGTGCCTCGATCTCGCGGCGATCCGGGGCTTTTGTGGCGTAGCTCATCGTGTCTCCTTTCGCGTAGGTTTCAGTTCATCGTCATACGATAACCCAGGCGGCGCGAGCGTGCTGAAGGCGACTCGCGCGCCTCACGAGGCTTCGCGCATCGCGAGCGTCACAGTCGATTCGATGCGCTCGACCAGCCAGCCGTCGCTGCCGTGCGAGGCGACGATCGCATCGATTTCCGCGAGCAGCGTATCGAGCCGCTCGCCCAGCCGCTCGCGCGCAAGACTCGACATCGACAGCGGACGCGCCTTCAGTTGCGCCGCGCTCACGCGCCGGTATTCGATCACCGAAATACGTTCGATGGCGCTAAACGCCGAGCGCGCGAGCACGTCGGTATGGCTTTCCCACTCCGCCGAACGGCGCAGCGCGCGGGTGGGATCGGTGTTGGCGTAGCTGTCGAGCAGGTTGCGATATTGCGCGGCCCAAGGGCGCTGCGGATCGTCGAGATGCGCCGTGTTGAAGAGCGCGACGGCGCCGCGGTCGGCGAGCATCGTATCGAGTCGCGCGAGCGTATCCACCCGGTCCATCCAGTGAAATGCACGGCCGATCACGGCGAGGTGGATCGCGCCGAGTTCGGGCGAGAGGTCGTACGAGCTGCCCTGGCGATACTCGATGTTGGGCGCGATGCCCGCGCCGAGTTGGGCGGCGACTTCGAGCATGGCCGGTTCGGGGTCGACGGCCACGGCACTGGCCACCCAACTCGCGAACGCGAGCGATAGCTGGCCAGGACCGCAGCCGAGATCGAGCAGGCGTTGCGAGCCGTTCAGGCCCACGCGTTGCGCGACGCGGCGAATCAGTGCGGGCGAATAGGCCGGGCGGCCGATCAGGTAATGCGGTGCGGCCTGGTGAAAGCGGTCGGCAACGAAGGGCGTGATCTGGCTCATGGTGCGTGCGGTGAGTTCGGGCAGGAGTGGGGGACCGGCGACCCGCACAGTCTGGAGACGTGGGGCGGTGGCGTCAAGACGGGTTGAGGTGAGCTTTTTCGGGAGTGAGCCTGGCGGGCCGGGAGCGCGCACCGATGGCATCGACGGGTGTGCATGAGCTCGCGGTCGATAAGCGGAAATATGCCGTAAAACACGGGGTAAATCGAATTCGAGGCGTGCTTTTGCGCGAGTGCGAAGAATCGCAAATGGCAGCGCGACACGGGTGGGAATCGGCTTGCAGCGCCCTGAGGTGAGCGTTTGCGGGAGTGCGGGAAATGCCGCCGTAAGCGTAGACGGCTGCCCTCGCGTCACACCGATGTCATGTGCGGAAATCTACGAAAGCAGCCTGTTTGCAGGACTTTTATTCGCTATCGGCATGAACGGAATCAAGCGGTCGTGGCGCGCCTGTCGGCATTTCACGCGCAAAGGTGAGAAGATTCGGGAGTGGCCTGCGGCGAGTCGATGCGACGCGCCGGGGCCGCCCGGGGGCCATTGGACGGCTGCCTGCGTTGGGTATATAACAGCAGTGCGGGATTCTTTCTACGAAGCATCAGCAAGGGGAAACAGTTCATCATGTCGAGCGACGATACGCAAAAGGATGACGCTCAAGCACCGGGCGGCGACACGCCTCAGCACGATCTGGACAATCTGAACGCCGCGTTCTCGCATGTCGATGAAGGCGTGAAGAGCGGCAATATCGCGGCGGGCGCGGCCAAGGGGCTCGTGTTCAGCCTGATCGAAACGCTGGGCGCGCTGGTGGGCGACCCGGATCTGCCGGAACATGCCCGCTCGGGCTATGAAGGTCTGCTCGAAGCGGCGCGCGAGTTGCGCGTGAAGCTGGAGCGTTGATCGCGCGCAGGCGCCTGGGCGATGCGGCTCATGCATCGCCTGCCGCTTCGGCGAGCAGGGCGGCGGCCAGTCTGTCCGGTGCGTCGCCAATCCGCAGTTCTGGCGTGCTGTGCCAATCGGCGCAACGTTGCAGCGCGCGCAGCAGATCGCTCACCAGCCGGCCGCTTACGCGTACACCCGGCTCCAGATGGAGCGATTTCACCTCAAACACCTGTTGGGCTCGATGCGCTTTGGCATCGGCGCGTCCGATCAATTTCCCGCGATTCAATATCGGCAGTACGAAGTAACCGTACTTGCGCTTGTGCGCGGGTACGTAGCATTCGATCGCGTAGTCGAAGCCGAATAGCGCCATCGCCCGTTTGCGGTCCCAGATGACTGGGTCGAAGGGTGAGAGCAGGGTGGTGACCGTCGAGGCCAGCGCGCCGCTTGCGGCGGAGTCGATGAGCGGCGCGTGGTCGCGATGCACGAAAGCATCGGGCTTCCAGCCTTCCACGCGCACGGGGATGAGATCGCCGGCGTCGGCGAGCGCATGCAGGGCTTCGGTGTAGGGCCGGCGCGGCAGGCGATAGTAATCGGCCGCCCAGTCGGCGCGGATCACGCCCAGCGCCTGGCAAGTGCGCAGCAGCAGGGCGCGCTCGGCATCGGCGCGCGAGGGCAGATCGCGCGCATCGTTCCAGTCGGGCAACACGCGTTCGGCCACGTCGTAGACGCGCTGGAAATTGCGCCGCTCGGCCACCATCAGCGCGCCGGTCGCGAACAGCACTTCGAGGTGGCGCTTCTCCGGTTTCCAGTCCCACCAGCCGCTGCCCTTGTCGCCTTCGGCGCGTGCGAAGTCGGCCGAGCGCACCGGGCCACTCGCGCGGATGCGTTCGAGCAGCGCGTCGATCTCGCGGCGATGCTTCGCATGCCAGTCGGCCGCGTATTTCCAGCCCATACCGGACGGGTCCAGCATGCGATGGCGTAGCAGACCGTAATCCTCGATCGGCACGAAGCAGGCCTCGTGCGACCAGTATTCGAACAGTCGCCCTTGTGCGAGATGCGCGTCGAGCCAGCGCGTGTCGTACGCACCCACACGGCTGAACAGCACGAAATAAGGACTGCGAGCGACCACATGGATCGTGTCGATCTGCAATTGCGCCATGCGGCGGATCGCGGCCAGCACGTCGTCCTGGGTGGCTTTGCGGCGCGGCGGAGTCAGCAGGCCTTGTGCGGCCAGATGCAGGCTGCGCGCCGCCGCGAGCGGCAGCGTCACGCGCGCTGCGTCGCTCGCGGGGGAAGACCCGGCGTTCTCATCGAACGCCGCGGCGTCACGCATGCAGGCCCGCCATCGCCGCCACCGGCGTCACGGCCTGTGGCGAGGGCGTCGCGCCCAGCAACTGATGGATTTGCGCGACCACGGCGGCGCCTTCGCCCACGGCCGCCGCCACGCGCTTGGTCGAACCCGCGCGTGCATCGCCGATCGCATAGACGCCTTCGACCGAGGTCGCGAGGCTGCACGATGCGTCGCCCACGCCGGTCAGCACGAAGCCGTTCGGGTCGAGCGCCACGCCGCATTCGCGCAGCCAGCCCGTGTTGGGGTCCGCGCCCGTGAAGAGGAACAGATGGCGCGCGTCGAAGCGCTCGATGCCTTCCGGACACGGCGCCTTTACGCGGATCGCCGCGAGTCCCGATTCGTCCTCGTCCAGACCGCCGATCTCGCTGAGCGGATGCACGTTCACGTTCGGCAGCGAGGCGATGCGGTCGATCAGATAGCGCGACATCGTCGATTCGAAACCGGCCTTGCGGATCAGCACGTCAATCTGGCGCGCCTGGGTCGAAAGATAGACGATCGCTTGCCCCGCCGAATTGCCGCCGCCGACCAGCACGACGTTCTCGTGCTTGCAGAGCTTCGCCTCGACCGGCGAGGCCCAGTAGTAGACGCCGCGCCCGGTATAACGGTCGAGCCCGGCGATGCTCGGGCGGCGGTAGATCGCGCCGCTCGCGATCACGACGGTATGCGCGCGCACGTCGCCGCTACAGGTTTCGAGGCGGCGCGGATGCTCGTTGCAATGAAGCTTTTTCACGGTGACAGGGATCGCCACATGCGCGCCGAACTTCTGCGCCTGCACGAACGCGCGCCCTGCGAGCGCCTGGCCCGAGATCCCGGTTGGGAAGCCCAGATAGTTTTCGATGCGTGAACTCGCGCCCGCCTGGCCGCCCGGCGCGCGCGAATCGAGCACGATGACCGACAGGCCTTCGGAGGCCGCATAAACGGCCGTGGCTAGACCCGCTGGACCCGCGCCCACCACGGCGACGTCATAGACGCGCTGGCCGTCGAGTTCGGGCAGGAGACCGAGGCAGGTGGCCAGCTCGGGCGCGGAAGGGTGGCGCAGCACGCTGCCATCCGGGCAGATCACGAGCGGCAAGTCTTCGCAGCGCGCCGCGAAGCGCTCGATCACGCACAGCATGCTGCTTTCGTCGCGCTCGTCGAGCACCGAATACGGATGGCCGTTGCGCGTGAGGAAGCCTTGCAGCGAGAGCAAGGCGGGATCGTTGTGTTTGCCGACGAGGATCGGGCCGCCCGCACCTTTTTCGATCAGCGAGACGCGTCGCAAGATCAGCGCACGCACGATGCGCTCGCCCAGTTCCGCTTCGGCGACGATGGCCGCGCGCAGCCGTTCGGGCGGAATCAGCACGGCGTCGACGGGTTCGAGCGCCACGCCATCGACAAGCGCAGGTCCCCCCGAGAGCTGGCCGACTTCGGCGAGGAAATGGCCGCGCCCATGCTCGACGATCAGACGCTCGCGGCCCAGACCGTCGCGCTGGAACACCTTCACGGAGCCCGCGAGCAGCACGAACATGCCCGGTCCGGTATCGCCGGTATGAAATAGCAGTTCGCCCGGCTCCCAATGACGGCGCTCGCCGAAGCGCGAAAGCCGCGCGATTTCGTCGTCGGTGAGTTGGGGGAACATCTGGTGACGCCGCGTGGAAAGCGTCGAAAACGGCGCGTCGGCGGGTTGCGGCTGGGTGTCGGAAAAGCTGGAAGCAGTGGACTGCGAGGCCTCGTAGCGAGGCGGCTCAGTGGCGATGGAGCCCATCAGGCGTTTCTCCTCATGCGCGCGGCAACCGGAGTTGGGCCCTGCGGCCGCGCGGAATCAGACAGCTTTCGGCGTGATGTTGACCGGCACTTCGGGATGCGCCGTCAGTTGCAGCGATTCGAGCGAGCGGCCGGAATCGCGCCAGGCATCCAGGCCGCCGAGCAGCGGCACCACGTCGACGAAACCGGCCTCGACGAGTTTCTTCGCCATCCAGGCCGCGGAAATTTCATTGGGGCAGGAGCAGTAGATCACGAGTTTTTGCTCGAACGAGTACTTTGAGAGGATCTCGTCGAGCTTGCGCTCGTCGGCGAACAACGCGCCCGGAATGATGTACGGATCGAGCTTGCGCTTCTCTTCGGAGCGGATGTCGAACACCACCGGCGGCGGCTTGTTGGCCATCGCGCGGTAGAGATCGTCCACGGTGATACGCGCGTTGGCGAGCTTCTTGATGAGTTGGCGGCGGCGCTGCCAGCGGTAGGCCGCGTAGAGCAGCAAGAGCGCGGCGACCACGACGGCGGCAAAACGGCCAAGGCGGCTTGCGCCCGCGAGCATCATGTCGATCTGCGGTGCGAACATCACGCCGATCAACAAGCCGGTGCCCGACCAGAGCGCCGCGCCGATGCCGTCGAAACCCACGAACTGGCGGTACGGCGTGCCCATCGCGCCGGCCAGCGGTACCGAGACGAGCGACAGCCCCGGCACGAACTTGGCGATCGCGAGCACACGCACGCCCCAGCGGCCGAAGAAGCGCTCGGTCTTTTTCACGCAGGTGTCGCGCGAGAGCGAAAGCTTGCACAGCGTCTTGAGCGTGTTGCCGCCATAGAGCCGGCCGGCGAGGAACCACACGCTGTCGCCGATCAGCATGGCGACGACGGACAACCCGAGCACCGGCGCGACCTGCTGGCCGATCGAACCGGGATGCATGGCGGCCATCGCACCGAACAGCACGAGCGCCGGCATGGCGGGCACGGGTAGACCGAGCGCGCCGGCGAGTACGTTCAGGAACACGAGCGCAGGGCCGTACTGCGCGATAAGGTCATGTAGCATCGGCTTACTTCCCTTGCCGGGGGCGCCGCGCAAGCAGCGCAAATTGGAAGAGTAACGTAACGATTATGGACGCATTTCGAAGGCGTGCAAGCGAGGCCGCGAGCGCCCTGGAACGCGAGTTGGGGAGCATACGCGCAATGCGGATTCGATGCGCTTAAGCACGGGCGCGCAAACAAGGCCTGAGGAGCATGCACGCAATGCGCGGCACGCGTGTGAAACGGCGTGCCGCAAGGCGTAGAACCTCGGAAACCACGGAAAAGGGACCTGCTGAAGCACGAGCGTGCGAATGCGCGAAGACGCCGTTGTGACGACTTCGCGCAAGCGGCCCCGAGTGGCCGCGAGTCGTGGCAACCCGCCGCGCCTGACGGCTAGCGGCTGTGCGATTCCCCTGGAAGCTCGGCGCCCTGCGCGCGGATGGCCGCGATCAGTTCCGCAGGCGTAATTTCATAACGCACTTCGCGGTGGATGCCCGGCTTGCGCTCGTCGACTTCGACCAGCAACAGGCTCTTGCCGTCGGCCGAAGATTCGAGGCGCAGCGAACGCGTTTCGCGGCCGGTCGCTTCGTCATGCTCGGTGAGCAGGGTCATGTTTCCGGAAGACCCGGTCGTGCGCATTGATGTTGTCCTCGTGTGTGGTCGAGCCAATTGTACGGGGTCGGCCGCGCGGCGTCTCAGTGCTGTGAGCGCGGGCGCACATACCGCGCCGCCGTCTGACCCGGCTGGTCAGTTTAACGCGAGTCGCCGTTTTAACGAGCATTTTTGCGCGCCCTGCAACGGTGCACGGAACTTGTTTCGTGAACTGGAGCATTGTCATGGGCGTGACGCAAAGCGCAGCTGTTGCGCTCGTGCTGCTGCCAGGCCCGGCCAGGACGTTGCCGGTATCCCGTAAGGGCTCACCTTTCACCTGGTGGCCACACCAAGAAAAAACGGCTCACCCGGTAGAGGCCGGGTGAGCCGTCGAAACGCCGTTGTTACTCGGATCAGACACCCACGATGTGGCTGTCTGACGGGTTCGATAGTGCGGTCTGGCGCGTGCGCTGTCGAGATGGGGCAAATGCCGATCTGTCTGCTGAATTGCCGCACGCGATCCGATCGCGGCGGCATGGCGGCGGACAGGCGTTCTGCCCGCCGTGCCCGCTTATACCTCCGCGGCTTCTCCGTGGGTGTGCGTCACACGCGAAACCGGACGTTGCGCGACCCGCCGCGCCGGGGCCGTCTGCCCGCCCGCTTGCGCGCCCGCCACGGTGAAGAGCCGCACGGCCTCGTCGAGCACGTCGGCCTGGTCGGCCAGACGTTGCGCCGTGGCGGCCGCCTGTTCGACGAGCGCCGCGTTCTGCTGCGTGGCGCTGTCCAGATGCGCGACGGCCTGATTGACCTGGCGGATGCCCTCGGCCTGCTCGCCGCTGGCGTTGGCGACTTCGACGATGATCGACGAAACACGGCTGACCGCTTCGTCGATGGCGCGCATCTGCGCCGACGTGTGGCCGACCAGCTCGGTGCCCTGGGCGATCTCGTGCACGCTCGCATCGACGACCTGCTTGATCTCCTTGGCCGATGCCGCGCAACGTTGCGCGAGCATGCGCACCTCGCCCGCGACCACGGCGAACGAGCGTCCGGCCTCGCCCGCGCGCGCCGCCTCGACGGCCGCATTGAGCGCGAGGATGTTGGTCTGGAAGGCGATGCCGTCGATCACGCCGGTGATGTCCGCGATGCGCTTCGAGGCATCGGTGATGCCCACCATCGTGCGCTCCATGCGGCCCGCGAGCGAGCCGCCCTGGGCGGCGGCGTCCTGCGCCTCGCGCGCCAGATCGAGCGCGCGCGTACTGGCTTCGGCGTTGGCCTGCACGGTGGTGGTGAGCTGATCCATCGTCGCGGCCGTCTCTTCGAGCGAGGCGGCCTGCAACTCGGTGCGGCGCGAGAGATCGAGATTGCCCGTCGAAATCTCGTGCGCCGCGTCGAGCATGCCGTCGATCTGCGCGCGCACGTCATAGACGATCGCCGTGAGGTTCGCCTGAAGCTGGTTGAGCGCCTGTAGCACATCGCCGAGATCGTCCTTCGAGGCGATCGCAAGCGTTGCCGTGAGATCGCCCGCGGCCATGCGCGTCGACGCGACCGACATCTGCTCGAGCGGCCCGCCGAGATGGCGCGTGGACAAACGCCACGCCGCGACGCTGCACACGGCGGCGGCGCCGAACGCACACCAGAACGGCGTGGGCGGCAGACCCTGCCAGGCGCCGAAGCCCGCGGCGGCGAGCGCGGCGGGCACGAGCGCGTAGCCGATGCCGATGCGCGTGGCGATCGGCAAACGCATGAGCGACTTCGCTGCGCCGATGATGCCGGTGCGCGTCAGGTCGCCATGACGCAGACGCACGCCACGCAGGCGGCCCTCGCGCATCTGCGCATAGAGCTGCTCGGCCTCGCGCACTTCTTCGCGCTGCGGCTTCACGCGCACGCTCAGATAGCCGACCACGGTGCCCTGCTCGGACACCGGCGTGACGTTCGCACGCACCCAGTAGTGATCGCCGGACTTGCGGCGATTCTTCACGAGCGCGGTCCAGGGGCGGCCGGAGCCGATCGTCTCCCACATGTCGGCGAAGGCTTCGGCCGGCATGTCGGGATGGCGGATGATGTTGTGCGCCTTGCCGATCAACTCTTCCTTGGTGAAACCGGAAACGGCGACGAACGCGGGATTGCAGTACTGAATACGGCCCTTCAGATCGGTGGCCGAGACGAGCATCTGCGAAGCAGGGTAGTCGAACTCCTGCTGGGTGACGGGTTGGTTGTTGCGCATGGGATTCCTTGCAGATCGGCCGGTTACGGCCCGACAACATGTCGGGATTAACGGCAAATTCCCCTTGATCTTTAGGGGTTTTTGTCAGGTGCCGATGATTAAGTCATCGCGCATCGTTTTGCCGGGCGGGGAGCGAGACCCTTGCGTGATCAAGGAGTTCGTGGGGATAGACGCGGACGAGCAGTTCATCCGGGTGCTCGATTGCCCGTAAGCATTCGCTGTCCAGCCGCCGCCAGGAGTGCCTGCTCTCCTCGTGGCTTGCGATGCCGAGGGCTGTCCGCGAGCAGGTGCTGCATGGCAGAACAAGTCAATGGCTGGAAATGTTTGCAATAAGGTTCGCGTGAGCTTGCCGCGTATTTCCGCTGGTGGCGCGGACACGCATCCATATCGTGTGCGATTGACTATCGCAACGATATTTAATCAGGATTGTTAATGAATGAAGTTGGGCGGCGTTCAGTCATTTTCGGACGATTCTTGTATTGCGTGATGCGTGCATTCGGGGAGCATGGGTGCGGGACTGCGTGTCCCGACATCACAACCCGTTTTCACGGAGGTATGACTGATGAAAGACGCAACGTCATCGCGATGGGACTCAAGGGAGCGGTCAGCAATGCAAGATGAAGAAAACAATACTGACGATGAACTCCATAAAATTGGCCCGTACTTGCTGAGAAAAGTAAAACCTGGTCTTACCACGGCAGGCATCGAGCCAACTTACGCGCTCTGTTCGCCCGACCGCTGGGGCATGCGCTATTCGGATCTGGATCCTGAGCGTAGAGCGCATCTCATGTATCCGATCGCGCGGGATTATGCGAAGGCAATGCAGAAGGTCATGCTTGAGCAGATACAGTGGGGTGACACGTATTTCGGACCTGCGGGTTCGACACCTGCGCTGAAACTTCAATGGCCGTTTGATGATTCCCAGGTGAGGCAGTTTTTCGCCTTGGTCCAGCCGGCAATGGTGGCGGCCATGACTGGTCTTGCTGGTGGATTTGGTATTCCTGCTGACGCCGTGCCACCGATTTTGTCGTATACGCCTCAGTTAGATGGCGAGAAGGGCGCTTTCAACATAACGTCCTGGACCATGCAAATTAACATGGCATCCCTGAAGGCCATGTCTCCGACCGGCGAGAGCGCCAGGATATTTCGTGGAAAGTCGCGCTCAGCGCAGGTTCTTCCGCTCCAGGAGATGGCAGACACGCTTTACCACGAATCACGACATTGCCAGCAATTCTTCTGGATGTACGCACTGGTGCATCAGTATCCGGACAATTTCGAGGCGATGCCGAATATTTCGAAATGGCCCGAAGCAAGCAGCAACCTACAAAGATTCGCTCACCTGGCTAGGGTTCTCAGCCTGACGACCAGTCAGGCGCTTCCTGACGATACGGCTACGCTCATTAGCCTCAAGCGTATGGCAGTCGGCGCCTATTTCTGGGACTTGCATGAATGGCGTAGTGGGACATACCGCCCCATCTATCTTGCGGAACCTGGCGAATTCGAAGCGGAATATCAGCGTGCACGAAGTGTAGCGATCGATCTCTTGCAGCATGTGGGTCTGGGAGGAACGCCAATTGATGTCGATGAAATGGTGCAGGACGCCGGGAAATGTTATTGGGGCTATACGAGCCGTCCTTGGGAGAATGACGCATTCTGCTGTGGCGAGATGGCCGCTGCTTATTGGTGGGCCGGTATGGATCCGCACAATGCTCTCAATACGTATCCAGCGGATCAGTGCAGCAATGCATATGAGCTTGCTGATCGTATGCGCAAGTACGCTAGCGCTGCAAAGCAATCTTCTGGTAGTTCACGCGGAGGTCAGTGAAATGAGCACTCTGACGAAAAAGAAGATGACCCCGGCGCAGCAGACAAAGCTGCTCAACTATGTCGATATTGGGTTGAAGTGGATCAAGGGCGATATCGCTTTTGACGAGGTAGTCAAAGTATTCGGAGATCCAGAGTTTCATTCGGATCAGCTTGGGAAGATTGAGTACTCATGGTTCCCGGAAAAAATAATGACCGTCAGTTTCATTTTCGATCGAGGAAATCTGGTAGACGGAAAGCCCGGTATCGATACGTTCAATATTCGCATGAGTGATGACGTGCACACCAGCATCCCTTATGAGCATTTCGACAGCTTAGGCATGAAACGTATTGTGCGCGGCGAGCGAATGGACAGTGTGAGAACAGAAAAGAGCGATTTCTTTAGGCCGGACGGTGTCATCGAATTTTCAGGCGGTCTCCCGAAAAATTACGTCAGTTTCGGCTGGCGTCTGCCAATGCCAGAGGATTCACCTTACGATATCAGGGCGGGCTTCGGTTACCTCGGCGAGTGGATCGATCAGAAAAAGGAAATGGACTTCAGTAACCTCCGCAATGCAGTGGATTTGCGCGATGTCACAATCTCTCGCTTCTATCTCTTGCCAAACGAACTCCAGCAGCGCGACGCGGCCCGCCGTCAGAAATCCGGATGAATGAACCTTTGCGCGGGATCGCTCTGCCTTGGCCCGGGCCAGCGGGGACCCAGGGGACCCGCGCAACGAATGTGATGGGAGTCGAAAAGCGAAACAAATACGACGTGGTGTGCCCCATGCCGATACGGCCTTTCTAATTGATAAGGATTGCGATTTTTTAAGTGCCATCCATCGCCCGATGCGGAAATGGCTTAATTCAGCGGCGCGGCGAGCTACCCAAGCGTGGGCGCACCATTTATTCAGACAAATAATCGCCAATAATTACAAAATACAATCATATAAATTACATTTACATTAATAAGATCAAAAATCCGAAAACCCCACGACATGTAGCTGAAATGCATCACTGCAATTGAAATAAAAGGTAACTTCTGGAATGATATCGATTCTCATTCGCCGTACGATCCCAGGACGATCGTACGGTTTTTAAATCAACAATAGCCAGCCTAGCGTCGATCCCTGAGCGTCATTGGGGCGGCCCAGCCAGCCAAAGCCATCCAGGCCGAACGCGCCTCCTTCGCGCGCTCCACCGGCCGGATTTTTCTTTCGTCGGACAGGGACCCCATGTTGAACAGGACGCCGCTCGCGAGTGCCCTCGCGCTAGCTTTTGCCTTGCCGTTTGCTTCTTCCGCGCTCGCCCAGAGCGCGCCCGCCGTTGCCGCATCGGCTTCCGCCGCCGCCTCGCCGGCAACTTCGGCTAATGCAACGCAAAAGGCCAAGGCAGACGACAACGGCACGTTGCCCGCCGTCGCCGTTTCCGCGCAGGCTACGCAGCAAGACTTCCAGGCCGAAAAATCGACTGTTGGCGCGAAGACGCCCACGGCGCTGCGCGATATTCCGCAGACGGTTACGGTCATCAACAAGGCCCTGATCCAGTCGCAAGGCGCGACCTCGTTCCAGGACGCGCTGCGCAACGCGCCCGGCATCACCATCGGCGGCGCAGAAGGCGGCCAGATCGGCAACAACATCAATCTGCGCGGCTTCACGGCCCAGAACGACATCTATCTCGACGGCTTCCGCGATCGCAACCAGTACTATCGCGATACCTTCGATCTCGAGTCGATCGAAGTGCTCTATGGCCCGTCGTCGATGCTGTTCGGCCGTGGTTCGACGGGCGGCGTGATCAATCAGGTGTCCAAGCAGGCGACGCTCAACCCGCTCACCGAAGTCTCGTCCACCATCGGCACCAACGACCGCTATCGCGCGACGCTCGACGTCGATCGCCCGATTGGCGACCACGCTGCGTTCCGCCTGAACGCGTTCGGCCAGTCGCTCGGCTCCACGCGCGACGAGATGATGAACAAGGACTACGGCTTCGCGCCCGAGCTGCGCTTTGGCATCGGCACGCCCACTGAAGTCACGATTTCCGCGCTGATCCAGCACAACTACGATCAGCCCGACTACGGCGTGCAGTCGATCAACGGTCATCCGTTCTCGCCTTCGAAGGGCACCTATTACGGCCTGACCGACGATCGCACGATCCAGGACGTGCAGAACGTTTCCGCGCGCGTCGATCACAAATTCAACGATCAGTTCAAGATCAGCAACCAGACGCAGTTCTCGCACTCGCTCACCGATGCGCGCGAGACGGCGGCGGGCGCGGTCCTCACGGGCCCGCTCTCGACCAGCACGGCGCTCAAGAACGGCAACTACACCTCGCTGCCGCTCAACGATCTCTACGTGAAGCTCGCGAGCCACGATCGCGTGATCGAGAATCACTCGATCTACAACGATACGATGGCGCAGTACAAGTTCAACACGGGCTTCGTGAAGCACGAGATGATCGCGGGCGTGGAAGTGGGCCACGACAGCTACACGAATCAGGCCTACACGCGTAACAACCTGCCGATCGTCTCGCTGCTCGACCCGGTCTATATTCCGACGCCCTCGAACGTCACGCAGACGGTGGGCAATCACGCGGAATCGGGCGCGACCACGCTGGCGGCGTACTTCAACGAAACGATGTCGCTTGGCGAGCACTGGAAGCTGATTGGCGGCGTGCGCTGGGATCGCTTCCAGGCGCATATCACGAACTCGATCAGTGCTCCGAACTATGCGTCGCAGACCAACACGTTCACGAGCGTGCGTGCCGGTGCGATCTATCAGCCGACCGACTGGCAGTCGTATTACTTCTCGTACGGCACCTCGTTCGATCCGTCGCTCGAAGCGTTGACCGTTACGAACACCACGCAGGGTCTCGCACCCGAGCACACCAAGTCATATGAGGTGGGCGGCAAGTGGGATCTGCTGGGCGGCAATCTCTCGGTGACCTCGGCGTTCTTCCAGCAGGAAATGGACAACGCCCGCACGCAGACGTCGAGCGGCGAATACACGCTCGACGGCGATATTCGTGTACGTGGCTTCCAGGCCGGCGCGACGGGCCACATCACCAGCAAGTGGCAGGTGTTTGCGGGCTATACCTATATGGATGGTTACGTCCTCAAGGCGGCCGACGGCACCACGGGCCATACGCCGGCCAACACGCCGCGCAATACCTTCACGTTCTGGACCACCTACGAGGTCGCGCCGCATTGGGAAGTGGGCGGCGGTCCGACCTACATGTCGTCGCGTTATGCGGCGAACACGAACTACGTGGAAGTCGGCGGCTACACGCGCTGGGACGCGATGGCCGAGTATCACCAGAAGAAGTGGGACGTGCGCCTCAATTTGCTGAACCTGACCAACAAGTTCTACTATGACGCGCTCATCCCGTCGGACGGCGGACGTTCGGTGCCGGGTATCGGCCGCACGTTCCTTGCGACGTTCGATTACCGCTTCTAAGCGGTCCGGTTCGTAACCGGTTGCAACGGTGCGTCCATGCCGTTGTCACGCAAAGCCCGCATGATTGCGGGCTTTTGCGCGTCCGTACCCCCTGTAATGCCGCGTAATTCAAAGCGCGAAAAGAGAAGGAAACGACGATGCTGATCCATATCCCGAACGTCTTGACGCCCGAACAGGTGCGGGCCGTGCGCGCGCGCCTCGACAACGCGGGCGACGCCTGGGTGGACGGTCGCGCCACGGCCGGCTGGCAGGGCGCGCCTGTGAAGCGCAATCAGCAGATTGCCGAACACACGCCGCTCGCGCGTGAACTCGGCGACGTGGTGCTGGCCGCCATCGAGCGCAATCCGCTCTTCATTAGCGCGGCGCTGCCCAATCAGGTGTATCCGCCGCTCTTCAACCGCTACGAAGGCGGCATGACGTTCGGCTCGCACGTCGATGGTGCGGTGCGCGTGCTGCCCAACGGCCTGAAGCTGCGCACCGATGTCTCGGCGACGCTGTTTCTTTCCGCGCCCGACGAATACGACGGCGGCGAACTGGTTGTCGAGGACACCTACGGCGTGCAGGAAGTGAAGCTCCCGGCGGGCGACATGATTGTCTATCCGGCGACGAGCCTGCATCAGGTGAAGCCGGTCACGCGCGGCGCGCGTCTGGGCAGCTTCTTCTGGGTGCAGAGCCTCGTGCGCGACGACACCAAACGCGCGTTGCTCTTCGACATGGACACCGCCATTCAACGACTGAACGCGAGCGACGCGGACGCGCCGGCGCGCCGCAGCCTCGTGGGCTGTTATCACAATCTTTTGCGTATGTGGAGTGAGACGTGAGTTCTACCGAAAGCGCTGTATTGATCGACGACCAGCAACGTAGCGAGCGCGCGAAGCGCTCGCGCCGCGCCACCTTCATCAAGTGGCTGCGCAAGGTGCATGGCTGGGTGGGTTTATGGGGCGCTGCGCTCGGTCTGCTGTTCGGCGTGACGGGTTTTGTGCTCAACCATCGCGGGGAGCCGCTGCGCATTTCGCCGGGTGCGCCGCAAGTCTCGTCGATGCAACTCGACGTGCCCGATCCCGCGCCTGAAACGCCGCGCGATATGGTGAAGTGGCTCAAGTCGCAGCCCGATCTGAAGCTGCCGCCGCGCATGGGCCGCGTGCAGAAGGAGCCCGAGCACAAGGTGGCCTGGGGCGATCGCACGACGGTGCAGCCCGAGCATTGGCAGATGATGTTCACCGCGCCGCACGAGACCGTGAGCGCGGAATACTGGGTCGGCGACGACTACGTCACGCTCAAGCGCTCCGATAACTCACTGCTCGCGACCATCACGAATCTGCACAAGGGCGTGGGGATGAGCATCGGCTGGGTGCTGTTTATCGACACCTTCGCGGGCGCGTTGATTCTGCTTTCGCTCACGGGCGTGCTGCTGTGGACCGAGCTGAACAAGCGCAAGACGGTGGGCGCCGTGTTGGTGATCGGCTCGATCGTCGTGGCAGTTTGCGTCGGGCTGGCTTGAGTTTTTGCCTTGGCGGCGCGGTTCAGGCTGACTGATCCACACCGCCTAAATGCTGCGCCAGATAGTCGATGAACGCGCGCACCTTCGGCGGCAAAAAACGGTTAGGCGGATAGAGCAGCCACACCGGTCCCACATAGGCGCGCGCCTCGAAGTTCCACTCGGGCAACACCTGCACGAGCTTGCCTTCGCGCAGCGCCTCGGCCGCCGTGAACTCGGGCAGGCACGCGATGCCCCAATCCTCCAGCGCCGCTTCGAAGCGTGCGCCCGCATGGTTCGCGATATAGCGGCCTTTTACCTCGACGGTCTGCGTTTGCGTGCCCTGGCGCAGGCGCCAGCGATGATCGTCGGCGGTTTCTCCCAGCCATAAGCAATCGTGTTGCGCGAGTTCGCGCGGCTCGCGCGGCGTGCCGCGCGCGGCCAGATACGCGGGCGACGCGCACAGCAACCAGCGCACCGCGCCAAGCTGACGCGCGGCGAGTCCCGGCGGCGGCGTGTGCGTCGGGCGGATCACGAGATCGAGGTCGTCGCGCAGCGGATCGACGTCGTGGTCGGTGAAGACAAGCTGCACGTCTACTTCCGCGTAGCTGCGCAGAAAACCCGGAATCAGCGGATGAATCACGGTTTTCGCATAAGCCGTGGGTGCGGCCACGCTCACGCGGCCCTGCGGTCTGGCCGCAAGCTGACCCGCGGCGTCGACGGCGCCTGCCGCCGCGCCGACCATGTCGCGGCAATGCCGATACACCTGCGCGCCCGACTCGGTCACGCGAATCTGGCGTGTCGAGCGTTCGAGCAGCCGCGCGCCCAGCGCCTCTTCCAGACGCTTGATCTGCCGGCTGACCGTCGATGGCGTGCTGCTCAACTGGCGCGCGGCCACTGAGAAATTACCGGCTTCGACCACGCGCGCGAAGGTCGCGAGGTCGGGCAGCAGGGCGAAGAGCGTGGTGGGATTCATGGGCGGCAGTTCGGCATGATCTGTGCATTGGCGACATAAAAGCTATGCGCGACAGACCGATTATCGCCATGAGCGCAAAGAAGGACAATGGCCGCTCCCGCCATCCACGAGGTTCGCGCCATGTCTTTCCGCCCCAACCGCCTGATGCATCTCGCCGACTGGCTGCTGCTGGTCGTCGCTTTCGTCTGGGGTACGAGCTATGGCGTGGTCAAGCACGCGCTGGCGTTCTATCCAGTGCTGGGTTTGCTGGCGCTGCGCTTTGCGCTGGCGTTTGTCCTGCTTTCGCCTGCGCTTCGATCCTTGCGCGGGGTATCGCGCAAGACGCTGGGCGGCGCGTTGCTGATGGGTGCTCTGCTGCTCGCGATCTTTTTATGCGAGGCCTTCGGGCTGGCGTTCACGCGTGCGTCGAATGCCGCGTTCCTCGTGAGCCTGTGCGTGGTTTTTACGCCGATGGTCGAATGGGCGCTGTTGCGGCGCAAGCCGGTGCGCGTGGAATGGGTCGCCGTGGCGATCTCGCTGGCGGGCGCGTGGTTGCTGACAGGCGGACTCCACGCGCTGAACGGCGGCGACGCCTTGATCCTGCTGGCCGCGCTGCTGCGCGGCTTCTCGGTATGCGTGACCAAGCGCGTGATGCATGACGGCGCGCTCGATCCGCTGGCTGTGACCGCCGTGCAAGCCGGTTGCGTCGCAAGCGGCAGCGCCGTGCTCGCCCTGATTTTCGCGCCCGCCCAATGGCAACCACTGCCGTCGCTGGCCGCGCATTTTTCGTTCTGGGGCTGCGTGCTCTGGCTGGTCCTGGGCGCCACGCTCTTCGCCTTCTTCGTCCAGAACTACGCCGTGCGGCGCAGCAGTCCGACGCGCGTGGCCTTGCTGATGGGCAGCGAACCGGCGTTCGGCGCGCTATTCGCCTGCGTGTGGCTGGGCGAGCGGCTCGACGCGGCCGCCTGGATCGGCGGCGCGCTGATCGTTGCGGCCTCGCTGCTCGCCACGGTGCAATTCAAACGCGCCGACGCCGCGACGCTGGCCGAAGCCGCGAACGCCTGAATTCACGTCCGCTTCAGTCCTGCACGCCGCGTTTGCGCAGCAGATACGTGTCCATGATCCAGCCGTTCGCCTCGCGCGCCTCGGCGCGCACGCGCACGATCTCGTCCTTCACGTCGTCCAGGCGCCCGGCCACGAGGATTTCGTCGGGCGTTCCCACGTACGCGCCCCAGTAGATGTCGAGGTCTTCGCCCTCGATCTGCGCGTAGGCATTCTGCGCGTCGAGCATCACCACGGCGCTGTCCGCGTCGTCGGGAAAGCCGTTCTCCACGAGCCGCCGCCCGGTCGTGATGCTCACGGGCTTGCCGATGAAATTGAGCGGCACGCGATGCTTCGCCGCGAGCGCCTGCACGCTGCTGATGCCCGGAATCACCTCGAAATCAAACGCGAGGCGTCCTTCGGCAAGAATCGCGTCGAGAATGCGGATCGTGCTGTCGTAGAGCGAGGGATCGCCCCAGACCAGAAACGCGCCGCATTGCCCATCGGCGAGTTCATGCTCGATCAGCCCTTCGAATACGCGCTGCTTGTCGCGATTGAGTTCGTCCACCGCAGCCTTGTACTCGACGCCGTCACGACGCCGTTCAGGGCTTGTTGCTTCCACGATCCGATAATCAGGATTCCGGATGAAGCGCGCGCAGATCTCCTTGCGCAGCGCCACGAGTTTGTCCTTCGCGGCGCCCTTGTCCATGACGAAGAACACGTTGGCGGCATTCAGGGCCTCGATGGCCTGCACGGTCAGGTAGTTCGGATCGCCTGCGCCGATACCGATGATCAGAATCTTTTTCACGTTGAAGTTCAGGTGAGTGTGTCGTCGGAGAGTGGCTCGATGGCGTCGAGCACAGAAGTGCGGAAGTCGCGCACGAATGATAGCGTGCCTCACAGTAATTTTCTTCAATACACGCGCTTTCGCCTTGCGTACGCTCGACGGTGAATCATCGCCGTTAGGCGTATCGAGGAGAACCGTGAGCATCGCACTTTCCATGGCCGCCTTCGCGCTGGCCACATCCATCACCCCAGGTCCCGTCAATATCGTCGCGCTCGGCGCGGGCGCGCGCTATGGCTTGCGCGCGAGTCTGCGCCACGTCACGGGCGCGACCGTGGGCTTCGCGCTGCTGTTGCTGCTGATCGGGCTGGGCCTGCATGAACTACTCGCGCGATGGCCGTCGCTCACGCGCGCGATCGAATGGGCGGGCGTGGCGTTTCTGCTTTACGTCGCGTGGAAACTCGCCACCGACGATGGCCGTATCGATTCGACGGGCAGCGCGCGCGGCCCCACGTTGCTCACAGGCGCGGCGATGCAATGGCTCAATCCGAAGGCGTGGCTGGCTTCGGTGGCGGGCATGGGCGCGTACGCGGCTTCGGGCGACAAGGCGCTCGTATGGCAGTTCGCGGCGATTTATTTCGTGGTCTGCTACGCGTCGATTGCGTGCTGGGCGTGGGCGGGCGCGTCGCTGCGCCAGGCGCTGCGCGAACCGGCGCGCGTGCGTTTCGTGAACCGGACGATGGCCGTGCTGCTGGCGGCGAGTGCGCTATGGCTGCTGCTCGATTAGTGCCCGCAAATCGCGTATCAATCGCGGCTTATCCGCGATATTGCCCCGGCGTGGCGGCCACGAACTGGCGAAACGCGCGCTGCAAATGGGCTTGATCGGCGAAACCGGCTTCGGCGGCGACATCGGCGATGGCGTGACCGCGACGCAATTGCGCACGGCTGAATTCGATGCGCCGGTTCACGACATACGCGTGCGGCGTGAGGCCATATTGCTCGCGAAACGCGCGGATCAGATGCGAGGGAGAAAGGTCCGCCGCCGCGCAGATCTCTTCGAGCTTGAGTGCACGCGTGTAATTGTTGTCGATGAATTCAGCCGCGCGCGCGAGGCGCCGGTCGGTCGCGCCTGACGCCTCTTGATCCGGTGCGGGGTTGAGCGTCTGCTGAAGCAACGTGAAGTATTGCGTGGCAGCGCTTTCCTTGCGCAACGTGTCTTCATGCGGATCGACCAGCAGGTCGTAAAGCGTATTGAGTCCTGCGAATAACTTAACGTCCCACGTGAGCGTCTGCTCGAAGTGGCGAAAGCCCTCTTGCGCACCGAAACCCAATGCATGCTGCAAGCGTGCGAGCCAATCCACGTCGATATAGAACATGCGATAGGTCCACGCTTCATCGGCGGCGGGATTGCAGGCATGCGCGACATCCGGATTGATGACGACGACCGCGCCGGTATGAATGTGCTCGAGCGAATCGCCATTCAGATAGGTGCTACGCCCGCCCAGAATCGCACCGATCGAAAACGTGCTGTGCGCATGACGGCCATAACGGACCTTACGGCCATCGGTAATGGCGCGGACTTCGATGAAGGGCAGGGCGTCGTCGCGCCAGAAGCTGGGGGTGGCGGCGGTCGGTTGGGGCATGGCGAACCTCGAAGGCAATGCCGCGCGCATGACGCAGGCAAGAGTCCTCATTTTAACGTAGGGCATCCGTGTGATTACGAGCAAGCGCACCCGGCAATCATGTTAACTTCGTGACTCGATCCACTTCTGTCCCTAACAGCACTGCCCATGAACGCCCCTACGCTCACGATCCGCACGCTTACCGAACACGACGTCGATGCCTTCCACGCCATGCGCCTGCACGCGGCCGCTGATACGCCATTCGCCATCGTCCCCACTCCCGAGGAAGAAGCGCGCTGGACCCGCGACGAGAACATCGCGCGCGTGCGCGAGACGGATCAGCAAGCGGTATTCGGCGCATTCGACGGCGAGACGCTGATCGGCATCACGGGCTGGCGGCGCGAGCAGCGGGTCAAGTTCGCGCACAAGTCGCTCGTCTGGGGCGTGTTCGTCGACCCGGCTTACCGGTGCACCGGCATCGGACGGCGCTTGATGGAAAGCGCGATCGAGCGCGCGAAAGCGAGCGGAGCAGAGTTGGTGCAATTGACCGTGGGCGCACAAAATCCGCGCGCGCAAACGTTGTACTTGTCGCTGGGCTTCGTGGTTTATGGCCGCGAGCCGCGCGGTATGCGTATTGATGGAGAGTACTTTGACGAAGAACTCATGGTGCTGATCTTCGACTGAGCGCAAGCCGGCGTAAGACGAATGGTCTGTGCGTTAGCGCGCTAATTAAGTACATTCATCATATCGTCATACAGCTGCGTCGATAATCCAACCCGAATAATTTGGCCTTCGTGTCACGAGGCGTGCAAACGATAGCGCGCCCGGCACCACGAAGGCCCGGGGGATTTCGACATGACCATTCGTCACCGCATCACGCTACTCATCGTCCTGATGTTCGTCGCGCTGTCCGCCATCGGCGGCTACGCGGTCTATCAGACGCGCCGCAGCGCCACCGACGTTCACCAGGTTACGCAGGGCGTCGTGCCCAGCGCGCTGGCGTCCTCCGATCTCGTCTCGCTCGTGAAAGACGTACAGCTCGCGACGATGACGCTCGTCTACGCGCCCGACGCGACCACCGCGCAACTCGCGCAGGACGATCTCAAGAAGAAGGAAACCGCGCTGCGCGCCGCACTCGACGTGCAGAAGCAGGCGGCCGCGAGCCACGCGCAGGACGGCCTCGTCGCGCAGGCTCAGGAAAGCGTCGCGAACTATTTCAGCGCCATCGACGACACCGCGAAGATGAAGGCTGCCGGCAAGAACGAGCTGGCGCAGGCTTATCTGTTCGCCAACGTCGCGCAGTATCGCGACGAACTCGAAGGCATCGTCACGACGATGCGCGTGGAAAAGAACCGCCAGAAAGACGACGCCATCAACGCGCTCAGCGGCATGCTCGACACCACCACGAGCGCAATCGCTGGCGTGACAGGCATCGCTGTGGTGCTGCTCACGGCCATCGGCCTGCTGCTGTATCGCCAGATCACGCGCCCGCTCTCGCACATGCAGCAAGAGATGAGCGAGATCGCATCGAAGCAGGATTTCACGCGCCGCGTGCCGGTGGGTCGCATGGACGAAATCGGTCATTCGATCGTCGCGTTCAACGGCATGATCGAGAAGATCCAGCACAGCTCCGCGCAACTCAAGCGCAAGACGGCCGATATCCAGGCGATGTTGCAGAACATGCAGCAGGGCATTCTGACGATTGTGGAAGGCGCAACCATCCACAACGAATACTCGGCCTACCTCGAGGCGATCTTCGAAACGAACGAGATTGCCGGCCGCTCGCTGATGGATCTGGTGTTCTCGCACACGGAACTGGACGCCGACACGCTCTCGCAGATCGACGCCGCCGTGTTCGCGTGCCTGGGCGAAGACGATGTGAACTTCGCGTTCAACCAGCATCTGCTCGTGAACGAAGTCACGCGCACGATGCCCGATGGCCGCAAGAAGGTGCTCGACCTGAGCTGGTCGGCCATCACCGATGAAAACGATGTGGTCGTGCGCCTGATGCTGTGCGTGCGCGACGTGACCGAGTTGCGCGAACTCGCGGCGGAAGCGGGCGAGCAGAAGCGCCGCCTGCAGATGATCGGCGAAATTCTCGCGGTCAGCGAAGAGAAGTTCCACTCGTTCGTTGAGAGCGCAACGGGTTTCATCCACGAAAACGAACACATCATTCGCCAGCACGACTGCGCGGACAAAGGCGCGATTGCCGCACTGTTCCGCAACATGCACACCATCAAGGGCAACGCGCGCACCTACAGCCTTCAGCATCTCACGGGCGTCGTGCACGAAGTCGAGCAGCGTTACGACGCACTGCGCCAGGAAGACACGAGCCATGCGTGGGACCAGCAGGCGCTGATCGACGACCTGCATCGCGTGCGCGAGGCGGTCGATCACTACGCGACGCTCAACGAAGTCAGCCTCGGACGCGGCACGCGCAGCAAGGACGAGCGCGTGGCGATCGGGCGCGAACAGATCGACGCGAGCCTGCGTCTGCTGGACGATGCGAACAACGACGATATCGGCTCGCTGCGCGCGATGCGCGAGGAACTGCGCCGTGTGCTGAACGGTATCGGCACCGAAACCGTGGCGGATGCGCTTGCGGGTGTGATCGATTCGCTGCCGTCGCTGGCGCAGGAACTCGACAAGGTCGCGCCCATCGTGCGTATCGACGATGGTGGCTACCGTCTGCGTAGTGAAGCGGCCGGCACGGTGAGCGACGTCTTCACGCATCTGCTGCGCAATTCGCTCGACCACGGCATTGAAATGCCGGCACAGCGTCGCGCCCAGGGCAAGGACGAGGCGGGTCATATCGACATCAAATTGACCATGACCGAGGGTGCATTGCGCATCGCACTCGCCGACGATGGCCGGGGTCTCGCACTGGCCCGCATTCGCGGCATCGCAGCGGAGCGCGGCTGGCTGTGCGAAGGCGATTCGATCAGCGACGACGCGGTCGCGGCCTTCATCTTCCGCGCGGGTTTCTCCACGGCGCAAAGCGTGACCGAAGTATCGGGGCGCGGCGTGGGCATGGATGCGGTGCGCGACTTCCTCGAACGCGAGGGCGGCCGTATCGAGCTGCGTTTCACCGATCACCGCGAAGGCGCCGATTATCGGCACTTCGAAACGATCGTCTATCTGCCGCACACCTGCGCAGTCGCCACGGCGCCTGCACGCAAGGCTGTGCAAGAGGATGCGCTGGCATAGCGCGCAGTGGGGGATCAAGTGGTGTTTCCGTATTTGATCGGCGCGGTGGCGGGCCTCGCGGTAGCGGTGCTGTGCGCCTTCGTGTTGCGACTGCGTGCGCGTGGCCAGGCAAGTGAGGCGGTGCTGGCGCTTCAGGAGGCGCACGACGCGGCGCTCGCACAGGCCGATACGCGCCTGCGCGACGCACTGGAAAGCGCGGCCGAAGAGCATGAGGATCTGGCTACACAGCTTGATTCGCTGCGCGCGGACCTCGCGCAACGCCGCATGGTGGCAGACGCGATGGAAGCGGCGCTGGCAGCCGAGCGCGCGCGCGGCACCGACGCGCTGCAACGGGTCGAGCGCATCGCCGCCGAGGCCGCGCGTCTGAAGCAGATGTCCCTGACCTTCGAGCGCTGGCACGAGCAGATGACCTCGCTGATGGCGCAGAACCACGACATGCACCAGAAGAATCAGGAGCTGTCGTCGATCGTGAGCCATGTGCTGATCGTCTCGCTCAATGCGTCGATCGAAGCGGCGCGCGCGGGCGCGGCCGGACGCGGCTTTTCGATCGTGGCGGGCGAAGTGCGCACGCTGGCGACGCGCTCGCAGGAACTCTCGAAGAGCTATCGCGACAGCCTGCATCGCAACGACCTCATCACGGCGGCGACCTTCCAGGACATTCAGGCGGGCGGCAAGATGATCGCGGCGTCGCTCGCCAGCGTGGAATCGCTCTCGCAGCAATTGCGTGCGGAACTCGACCACGCGCGCGCTGAGGCGCACGCATGATCGGCACGCACGCGCAGGACAGCTTCGAGCGGATTTTCTTCGGCGCGGCACGTACGCGTCTCGTTACCGATCCGCAGCACGCCTGCGAGATCGCACCTGCCTCGAACGACGTGGCGCAGGGCGAGCACGTGGTGGTGCTGACGATTTCGTCGATGCAGTTCCGCTTGCTGCTGTTGCTGCATGTGAAGGATGACGAAGTCACACGGGAGTACTACGCGGGCGAGAACGGCCGCACGGTGGTGGACACGTTCATGGAATTCGGCAACCTGTGTTGCGGGTCGATGAACCAGCAACTGGTCGAGCATTTTCCCGACCTCGGCATGTCCACGCCGTATTCGCTTGGCGGCCAGTGCCTGCCGTATCTGCGCGAATTGAAGCCGGACAGCGTGAAGTCGTATGCATTAACGCTCGACGGTCGCGTGCGCCTGGGCGCAACGCTGTGCATCTGCACGCATGCGCCGCTCGATTTCATCGCCGTGGAACTGGCGGCGGAGCACGAGAGCGCTGGCGAACTCGAACTGTTTTGAACACGATCTGAAGCAGCAAGCAATACATACGCAATCGCAAGCGCAGGAAAGCCAACGCATGAACACGAACAAGCCAGTCAGCAAGATCCTGCTGCTGGAGAACGATACGGCCCGTGCCGACGCGATCGAAGCATTCGGCGCCGCGCATCATCTCGTGTGCGTGCCGGTGCGGCGCGACGCGCTGGCCGCGGCGCTGCAAACGCACTATGACCTGGGCGGTGTGCTGCTCGGCGAAGACTTCGGCGGTTCGTTTGAAGCGGCGGCTGCAGTGGCCATCGCGCTGGAGGCGGAGCGCCCCGAACTGCCGATCGTGCTGCGCCGCGCGTCACGCGACGAGGCGCTGCCCGAAGCGCTGCTGCGCGTGCCGCGCGCGAACTGGTACGAGGACGAGCCGCACACGCTGCATGCGGCGCTCGACGCGCACGTGTTCTCGCACGAGTATCCGGACCCGCTCGTGGATGGCATCACCGATATGACGTTCGGACGCCTGCGCGGGCTGTTTCCGGACCTCGAAGTGAACTGGGACGCGCCGAGCGTCGTGCGCGACCGCATCATCTTCGGCGAAGTGCTTACGCTGATTCCGATCGAGACGGCGTGGTGCCGAGGCTGGCTGCTGATGCAGACCGAGGAGATGCCGCTGATCGAACTGCTGCCGCCGCGCGCGGGCCGCGACGAAGCAAGCGACTTCCGCGACGTGAACGGCGTGCTGGGCGAACTGACGAACCTCGTGTGGGGCGCGTTTCGCAACCGCTATCTGGGCAACGCGAACAACGCCGACGAAGCCGGGACGGGCGGCGTGGGCCGCGCGCAGGTGCAGGTGCCGCTGCTCATCAACCATCGGCGGCGTTACCTGTCGTTTGGCTCGGACAATCCGCAGCTATGCATCAAATACCGCCTCACGTGCCCGACGACGGGCCGCGAGGTGGTGATCGACCAGCGCTTCGTGTTCAGTCTGGGCTGGTCGCGCGAAGGTTTCGACGAGACGGCGGCACAGGCCGCGGCCGCCGCCGAAGAGGAGCAGGCGAGCGGCGAACTCGAACTGTTTTGACGGACCCATTTTGAGAAGCGCGCCGGTCATGGCGCGAAGGAAAGAGACAACATGGCAAAGATTCTGGTAGTGGACGATTCGAGCACGGTGCGCGACGAAGTGGCGGGCTTCCTGCGCAAGAACGGTCTGGACGTGGACACGGCGGTGGACGGCAAGGACGGCCTCGCGAAACTGCGCGCCAACCCTGGCGTGAAGCTCGTGGTGAGCGACGTGAACATGCCGAACATGGACGGCCTCACGATGGTCGAGAAGATCCGCAGCGAACTGGCGAACACGGCGGTGAACGTCGTCATGCTGACGACGGAAAGCAGCCCGGCGATGAAAGAGCGCGGCAAGGCGGCCGGCGTGCGCGGCTGGATCGTCAAGCCGTTCAAGGGCGACGCGGTGCTGGAGACGTTTCGCAAGCTGGCGGGTTGAGGCTTCTGGCCAGGCGTTGACTGGCTGCCACTGAGCGCGCGGGAACAAAAGGCTGATTCGATATTGATCGGGTCGGCCTTTTTTATTTGGGGATCTATTGCGGTGAAGCCTGGCGCACCGGCGCTCCTCGAGACCTTCCCGCCTCCCCAACTCCTCACTACGATAAAATGATGGGTTGCGCCTTCGAGGGCGAGTAGTCCATTCGGTCGATCAACTGGCACGCCCGTCGGGGCGTTGCGTCAAATTGCGGGGTCGAATCCCTGCACTATGCGGCGACATCGCCACCGGTTTTTGTCAGACACGCTTGAAGAATGGTCAGGGCATCCGCCTGCGGAATGACCGCGGCCTCGAGAGACAAGGCCTGAAACCTCAGTCACATTCGCTAGAAAGAAACAGAGTTATATGGATTCGGATTCGCATCGCGTTTCGGGGAGCCCATCCCGCTCCGGGAACGAGCAGCCCACATTGCAGCGCAGTCTAAAAGCGCGCCACCTGACCATGATTGCGATCGGCGGCTCGATCGGCACAGGGTTGTTCGTCGCTTCAGGGGCGTCCATCTCGCAGGCCGGACCGGGCGGCGCGCTGGCCGCGTACCTCGTCATCGGCCTGATGGTGTATTTCCTGATGACGAGCCTTGGCGAGATGGCCGCGTTCATGCCGGTTTCCGGCTCGTTCGCGACCTATGGCGCGAAATTCGTCGACGAGGGCTTTGGTTTCGCCCTCGGCTGGAACTACTGGTACAACTGGGCGGTGACGATCGCCGTCGAGCTGGTGGCGTCGCAACTGGTGATGGGCTACTGGTTCCCTCATGTGCCAGGCGTCTGGTGGAGCGCCGCGTTCCTTGGCGTGATGTTCCTGCTCAACGCGCTTTCTGTGCGCGGCTTCGGTGAGGCCGAATACTGGTTCTCGCTGATCAAGGTCGTGACTGTCGTCGCGTTCATTGGCGTGGGTTTGCTGATGATCGTTGGCGTCATGAAGGGCGGGGCGGATCACGTCTGGAGCAATTTCAGCTCGGATGGCGGTCCGTTCGTGGGTGGTTTGCCCGCACTGCTGGGTGTCACCATGATCGCGGGCTTCTCGTTTCAGGGCACTGAGTTGATCGGCGTTGCCGCTGGCGAATCGGAAAACCCCGGCAAGACGATTCCGCGCGCGGTGCGGCAGGTGTTCTGGCGCATTCTGCTGTTTTATGTGCTCGCGATTATCGTTATTGGTCTGCTGATTCCGCATACCGATCCGAATCTGCTGAAGTCCGATGTGACCGATATTGGCGTGAGTCCGTTTACGCTCGTGTTTCGGCGTGCCGGTCTTGCGCTGTCGGCGGGTGTCATGAATGCCGTGATTCTCACCGCCGTGCTGTCGGCCGGAAATTCGGGCATGTATGCGTCCACGCGGATGCTCTATAACCTCGCCGTTGAAGGGCGTGCGCCTAAGGTTTTTGCGAAGCTTTCTTCGGGTGGCGTGCCGCGTAATGCGCTTTATGCGACTACCGCCGTTGGCGCGCTGTGCTTCCTGTCGTCGATGTATGGCGACAAGACCGTCTATATGTGGCTGCTCAATACGTCGGGGATGACCGGGTTTATTGCCTGGCTCGGTATCGCTATTAGCCACTATCGGTTCCGAAAGGGCTTTGTTGCGCAGGGGCATTCTTTTGCGCAACTGCCTTATCGGTCGAAGTGGTTTCCTATCGGGCCGATTTTTGCCTTTGTCGTTTGTCTCGTGATTATGCTCGGGCAGGACTATCAGGCTTTCACCGCTAACAAGATCGATTGGGCGAGTGTGATGGCCACTTATATCGGCATTCCGCTGTTTGCTGTTATGTGGCTTGGGTATCGCGTGGTGAAGCGTAGCCGCTTTATTCGTTATGATGAGATGGAAATTAGCCCGCTTACGGGGCGGGTTTCTGCTGCGCGGGATGCGATTGAGGTTAAACAGGAGGCTTAGTTCGGCCTGTTGCTGAACCTTTGGCCTTTCCTTGATTTTTTGTCGGTCTATTAGCGTTGCCCCTGTGCGGGGCGGCACCTACTTTTCTTTGCCGCGGCAAAGAAAAGTAGGCAAAAGAAAGCCGCTCAAACCGCTAATGCTTCGCAGTCCGAGTCATATCTTATGACGGAGTGGTGCAGGGGCGTCCGCCACCTCGCACCACAAAACGAAGTGACAAAGCCGTCATACCTCCGGGGACGCTACGCGCCCCGTGGGGCATAACCGGCGCAAACCGAAGGTTTGCCAGAGACTGCGAAGAAGCGTCAAATGCCGCTGGTTTCCCTTGCAGACCCGTCCGCTGCGCGCGTAGCGAGCAGCGGGATGAATGAGTCCTTTGTCACTTTGTTTTGCGGTGCGAAATGACGGATGCACCTATACCTTTCCCCGTGTACGGCGGTTTGCCGACTTCGTCACACTAGCGGTGTGAGCGGCTTTCTTTTGCCTACTTTTCTTTGCCGCGGCAAAGAAAAGTAGGTGCCGCCCCGCACAGGGGCGACGCTAATAGACCGATAAGAAAACAAGGAAAGGCCAAAGCCGCAATTAAACCGCGAAGAAAGCATCAAGCCGCGATAGCAACAACTTTGGAAGGCGAAAGCAAAACCGGAATCGACTTGGAAGTAGGCGTCCCAGCGCCATCGGCGATAGAAGAAAGCGGCACGAGTGGATTAGTCTCGGGATAGTAAGCACCGAGACACCCGCGCGGAATATCATATTCCACGAGCAGAAAGTCTTCGACATGCCGCTCGACGCCGTCGTCCCAGACGCTGGTGATATCGACATGCTGCCCAGGCTCAAACCCAAGCATGCTCATATCTTCGCGATTAGCAAACAAAACGCGCCGCATGCCATAAACACCACGATACCGATCATCAAGCCCATAAATCGTAGTGTTGTACTGATCGTGCGAGCGCGTAGTCATAAGCGTCATCAACTGCTTGCCATGCTCGGCCCGCGCGCGATGAATCGGCGTATCGAGCGCGATGGCATGCACGACAAACTGCGCTTTGGCGCTAGGCGTTTTCCACACACGATCGCGCGAAGCGACGCCAAGGTGAAAGCCACCGGGTTGCTTGAGCCGCTCGTTGTAGTTCTGGAAGCCGTCGAAAACCTGCTCGATCCCATCGCGAATCTTCGCGTAATCGCCAGCAAGATCGAGCCAGTCGACTTTCTCACTGCCCAGCGTGGCATGCGCCATCTTCGCAACGATGGCGATTTCCGACAGCAGATTCTGCGACGCAGGCCGGTTCATGCCATACGAGATATGCACCATGCTCATGGAGTCTTCGACGGACACGCCTTGCGGCACGCCATTCTGAAGATCGATTTCGGTGCGCCCGAGCGTAGGCAAAATCAGCGCGTCTTCGCCATGCACCAAATGGCTACGGTTCAACTTCGTGGTCACATGCACAGTCAGCGCGCAAGAGCGCATCGCATCGAACGTGCGCGGCGTGTCCGGCGTGGCGATGGCAAAGTTGCCGCCAAGGCCGATAAACACCTTCACATGCCCTTCGAGCATCGCGTGAATCGTTTCGACCACGTCATAGCCGTGCTCGCGCGGCGGCTCGAAATCGTAGGCCTTGCCGAGGCGGTCGAGGAACGCCTGGGTCGGCTTTTCCTCGATACCCACGGTGCGATCACCCTGCACGTTCGAGTGGCCGCGAACCGGGCACAGGCCCGCGCCGCGCCGGCCGATATTGCCGCGCATCATCATGAGGTTCGAGAGCAACTGGATCGTCGCCACCGAATTCTTATGCTGTGTGAGGCCCATGCCCCATGTCGAGATGACCGCACGGCCCTTCACGTAGATGTCGGCAAGCTTGAGCACTTCTTCGAGCGGCACGCCCGCTTCTGCGACGATGGTGTCCCACGATTCGGCGCGCAGATCGGCGGCGAAGGCGTCGAAGCCCACCGTGTGCTCGGCAATGAAATCGACGTCGAGAATGCGTTGCGTGCCTTGCGCAAGCGCCTGATCGTCGAGTTCGATGGTGCGCTTGGCCACGCCCTTGATCAGCGCGAAGTCGCCGCCGATGCGTGGGCGGATAAACACCGAGCTGATCTGCACGCCCTTGGGCGAGAGCATGTCGAGCGTGTGCTGCGGGCTCGCGAAGCGTTCGAGGCCGCGCTCCTTGAGCGGGTTGATCGAGACGATAGTCGCGCCGCGCTTCGCGCAGTCGCGCAGTTCGCCCAGCATGCGCGGGTGATTGGTCGCGGGGTTCTGGCCGAAGATCAGGAGCGTGTCCGCGTGCTCGAAGTCGTCGAGCGTAACCGTGCCCTTGCCGATGCCCACCGTCCCCGGCAGGCCGCGGCTCGTGGCTTCGTGGCACATGTTCGAGCAGTCGGGGAAGTTGTTGGTGCCGTACATGCGCACGAACAACTGGTACAGGAACGCGGCTTCGTTGCTGGCGCGCCCCGACGTGTAGAAGGCAGCGCGGTCCGGATCGTCGAGCGCCTTGAGGTGCTTCGCGATCAGCTTGAAGGCGTCGTCCCATTCGATCGGCACGTAGCGGTCGCGGCGCGCGTCGTAGACCATCGGGTCGGTCAGGCGGCCGTGCTGTTCCAGTTCGTAGTCCGATTGCGCCATCAGGTCGCTGACCGTGTGCTCTTCGAAGAACGCTGGCGTCACGCGCTTGCTGGTGGCCTCCGCCGCCACGGCTTTCACGCCGTTTTCGCAGAATTCGAAGGTCGAGGCGTGTTCGCGGTCGGGCCATGCGCAGCCGGGGCAGTCGAAGCCGTCGGGCTGGTTCTGCTTGAGCAGCGTGCGGTAGTTGCCGCCCGTCACCTTCTCCTTGATGAGGTTGATCGCGACCTGTTTCAGGGCGCCCCAACCGGCGGCGGGATGATGGTACGGCTCGATGCGGGCTTCAGGCTTCTTCATGATGCGCAGGGCTTCGGATTCGTATGGGCGGACCGCCCGATGTGCTGAGACTACTGTGTTCCTGTGCACCCGGAGATCACAGAAAATCGGAAAAGCGAGGGGTACAGTTGCGGCGATTTGACATAGACTCTGGGGATCGCCTTTGCCGGCCGCCGCCGCGACCGATGCCGCCATGACCGCTACGCAGACTGTGCCCCCCGTGCCCCGCTACGAACAACTAGCCGACGATATCGAGGCAGGCGTGCAGCGCGGCGTGTTCGGGCCCGGCGAGCGTATTCCTTCGGTGCGGCGCGCGAGCGAGCAGCATGGCGTGAGCATCAAGACCGTGCTGCATGCCTATGCGTTGCTGGAGAGCCGGGGGGTGATCGAATCGCGGCCGCAGTCGGGGTTTTTCGTGAAGGCGCGGCCCAAGGTGCACAGCGCGCAAAGCCGGCAAGCCGCGCCGAAGCCGCGCCGGGCGGCTGTGCCTGCCGTGCCCGCGCCGGCGTCCAGCGCGGCATCCGCCGCAGCGCCCGTGGACGTGAGCCGCCTCGTGCTCTCGACGCTGCGCAGTATCGGCGCGCAGGACGCCGTGCCGCTCGGCTCGCCGTATCCCGATCCCGCGCTCTATCCGTGGCGGCGCGTGAACCAGTACGCGAACGCCATCGCGCGGCGCCACGCGAGCTGGAACCTGATCGACGATCTGCCGCCCGGCAATCCCGAACTGATCCGCCAGATTGCGCGCCGCTACGCCGAAAACGGCGCGACCATCGACCCCGACGAAATCGTCATCACCGTGGGCGCGACCGAGGCCATCAACCTGAGTCTGCAGGCGGTGGCCAAACCCGGCGACACGGTGGCCGTGGAGTCGCCTACCTATTACGCGATGCTGCACGCCATCGAGCGTCTGGGCATGCGCGCGATCGAGGTGAGCACACACGCAGACACCGGCATCGACCTGGACGCGCTGGAGCGCGTGCTCACGCGCCAGAAAGTCGCCGCCTGCATGGTGATGCCGAACTTCCAGAATCCGCTGGGCTTTCGCATGCCCGATGAAAACAAGGCGCGGCTCGTAGCGCTGGCGGCCGCGCACGATCTGCCCGTGATCGAGAACGATGTCTATCAGGAGTTGTATTTCGGACAGTCGCGGCCTTCGTCGCTCAAGCAGTTCGATACGCGCGGGCTCGTGCTGCATTGCGCGTCGTTTTCGAAGAGTCTGTCGGCGTCGTATCGCATCGGTTGGGCGCTGCCGGGCCGCTACCGCGCCCAGGTGGAAAAGCTCAAGTTCCTCAACACGCTGACCACGCCTTCGGTGCCCCAGGTCGCGCTCGCCGATTATCTGCGCCACGATGGCTACGACCGCCATCTGCGCCGCCTGCGCCGCTTCTATCGCCAACAGGCGCGGCTCATGCGTGCGATGATCGAGCGTTTTTTCCCGGCGGGCACGCGCACGTCCGACCCGCAGGGCGGCTACGTGCTGTGGGTCGAGTTGCCGCCGCGCGTCGATTCGATGCGGCTCTACCAGGCCGCGCTCGCGCAGGGCATCACGATCGGGCCGGGCTATATGTTTTCGATGCGCAACGACTTTCACCACTACATTCGCCTGAACTATAGCTATCCGTGGACCGGGCAGACCGAAGCGGCCTTGAAGACGCTCGGCGAGCTGGCCGCGAAGATGGCCTAAGGAGACGCACGATGAACGACGATGACGACAACGGCAGGCCCGACGACGATGGCGACGACGGCGAAATCGATCCGGTGCTGGTCGCGATTCTCGAACAACTCTGGCGCGCCTATCGCGAGTCGCCGCAGCGCGAGTGGTCGCTCGCGAAGCTCTCCAAACAGGCCGGCGTGCCGATGAGCGGACTGCGCCGCCAGTTGACCGCGCTCGTCGATGGCGGCCTCGTGGTGACCACGCTCGCCGAGGACGGCACGGGTCGCGCGAGCCTGTCCGAAGACGGCCGCGCGTTCTGCGCCGAGGTGTTCGGCCAGGCGACGCCGTGATTTTGCGTGCGCCAGCACGTTTGCGCGCGCGGCTTTAAGCTACGCCATCGTTTCTATCGTCATCGCTATGGACTATATCGACACCCTGCGGATTTTCCGTTCCGTGGTCGAGGCGCGTAGCTTCACGCGCGCCGCGGACATGCACGGCCTCGCCACGCCGGTCGTCTCGCGCGCGATCGCGCGGCTCGAAAAGCGTCTGGGCAGCCGGCTCTTTCATCGGACCACGCGCGCGGTCTCGCTGACCGAGGCGGCGGAGCGCTTCTACGACGGCTGCTGCCGCGTGCTCGACGACCTCGACGCGCTGGAGGCGGGCGCCACCGAGCAGACGCGCGAAGCCAACGGCGTGCTGCGGCTCGTCGCGCACACCACGGCCACGGTGAACCGGCTCGTGCCGCTCATCTCCAGCTTCAAGCGCGCGCATCCCAAGGTGACGCTCGACGTGATGCTGACCGAGCGCCCCGTCGATCTGGTCGCGGACGGCTACGATCTCGGCCTCGTGCTGCCGTTCATGCTCAACACCGACAGCACGGTGACCAAACTGCTCGAGCGCATCCCGCTCGCGCTCGTCACCACGCCCGCCTACCTCGCGGCCACCTCCACGCCGCAGCATCCGTCGGAGCTGGCCTCGCATGTGTTCGTGCCGATGCCGCCTTCGCTGCGCAAGCCCTCGCTCACGTTTCGCGCGGGCGAGGAGGACGTGACGGTGCCGCTCAAGTACGAGATCGCTTCCAACAATCCGGAGTTCAATCGCGAGATGGTGCTGGAGGGTTTCGGCATCGGCATCCTGCCGCGGGCGCTGGTGCAGGGGGAGTTGAATTCGGGCCGCCTCGTGACGCTGCTCGACGATTTTCCGATCAGCGACATGCACATCGAGATCCGTCTGGCCTACACGTCGCGCACGCTGCTGCCCGCGAAGGTGCGCGCGTTCATCGACCATGCGACGGAGTTTTTCGGCGGCGTGAAGTAGTCGGCGAAGAAAGTCGATTGAAAGCGAGAGCGGCCAATAAACGGGGATTGTTCTCCGCGCGGCTATAGTGTGATGCCGCGCGCGGCAGTTGTGGCGATCCGTACTGCCGTCTAATCTGTGCGTATGCACACTTACGCCGATCTTCTTGCCGAACTGCACGTCGAGGTGGCCGCCGATGCTGAGCAGTCTCCCGCCCAGTTTCCCGAGCATGACGACTGCTTTGCCGTGCGCCAGGCCGCTCGCCATCTCTCGCAGCTTTACGAGCGGCACCTGAGCGCGGCGGGGCTCACGCCTACGCAGTTCAGCATTCTGGGCTCGCTCGGCGCGGCAAGCGAACCGTCGCTGACGATGGCGCAACTCGCCCGCACGATGGTCATGGAGCGCACGACGCTGGTGCGTGCGCTTCAACCGCTGCTGCGCGGCGGGCTGGTCGAGGATCTGGCGCAGGCGAGCGACAGCCGCCGTCGCCTGGCGCTCACGCAGGCGGGCCGCACGCGGCTGACCGAGGCGAACGTGCACTGGCGCGCGGCGCAGGACGAGTTCGAGCGCCGCTTCGGGCCGCAACGCGCGGCGTGGTTGCGGCGCGAGTTGTTGCGCATCACGCGGGTGTGAGCGCAGGAAGGTGGGATGGTGGGTTTCGAGTCGGGCCGCTTTAGTTCGCTCGAATCGCAAGGTGGCAATTCTTTAACTTAATCAGTGCATATACACAGGTGATCGTCATGTCGAGTCCTTCCACTCCAGCCACGGGCGCGGCGCCGCGCGAACGCACCAGCCTGCCGTGGATGCGTCTTGCGCTTGGCGCGGTGGCGCTCGCGCTTGCGGCAGCGGGCGGCTACTGGGTCCTCGTGCTGCGCTTCGTGCAGACCACCGACGACGCCTATGTGGGCGGCAATGTCACGGTGATGGCGCCGCGCGTGAGCGGCTTCGTCGCCGAGATCGACGTGCAGGACAACCAGCGCGTGAAGGCCGGCCAGTTGCTGATGCGTCTCGATGCGCGCGACTACGACGCGAAGCTCGCGCAAGCCGACGCCGAACTCGCGAGCGCTCGCGCCGCCGTGACGGAACTCGAGGCGCAGCGCACCTTGCAGACGGCGGTCATCAACCAGCATCAGGCCGAGGTGCGCTCATCGGACGCCGAACTCACGCGTAGCGCCCAGGACCAGACGCGTTACCGTGCGCTCGTGAAGGACGACGCCGTCTCGAACCAGCTGGTCGAACGCGCCGATGCCGACTTCGCGAAGGCCCAGGCCTCGGTTGCGCAGAGCGGGGCGTCGGTGGTGGCGGCGCAGCGCCAGCTCGACGTGCTGGCCGCGAAGATCGCCGATGCGCAGGCCCGCGTGGGCACCGCCGAGGCGAGCCGCCGCCTCGCCGCGCTCAATGTCGAATACACGACGATCCGCTCGCCGGTGGACGGTTTTATCGGCAATCGCACGGCGCGCGTGGGCATGCTCGCGAACGTCGGCTCGCCGCTGTTGACCGTGGTGCCCGCGAGCGACCTCTGGGTGGACGCGAACTTCAAGGAAGACCAGTTGAAGCAGATGCGCGCGGGTGACCGCGCCGACATCGAACTCGACGCCGCGAGCGGCACGCTGCACGGCACGGTGGAAAGCCTCGCGCCCGCCACCGGCGCGACCTTCAGCGTGCTGCCGGCCGAGAACGCCACGGGCAACTTCACGAAGATCGTGCAACGGGTGCCGGTGCGTATTCACGTGAATGTGCCGAAGGGCATGGAAGGTGTCATGCGCCCCGGCCTTTCGGCGACGGTGAAGGTGCATCTGGGCGAACAGGGCGAGGGTGCCCAGTCCGGCGCGGGCGCCTCGAACTGAACGCCAGGCGAGCCGACATGAACGCCCCGACCTCCGCCGTCGAAGTACGGCCCGATCCGCAGGACACAGCCGTGGTCCCGGCCGCCCCCGCGTCGCTTGAGCCGCATCTCCAGCCCATCGGCCAGCGTGCTTTCGCCTTCGCGCTGATGTGCATCGGCTTTTTCATGGCCACGCTCGATATCCAGATCGTCGCGTCGTCGCTGCGCGATATCGGCGGCGGCCTGTCCGCGAGCCAGGACGAGCTTTCCTGGGTGCAGACCGCCTATCTGATCGCCGAAATCATGGTGATTCCGATGTCGGGCTGGCTCTCGAAGGTGTTCTCGACGCGCTGGCTGTTCGTGGCGTCGGCGGTAGGCTTCACGATCACGAGCATGCTGTGCGGTCTCGCCTGGGACATCCAGTCGATGATCTTTTTTCGCGCCCTGCAAGGGGCGCTGGGCGCGGCGATGATTCCCACCGTGTTCACCACCGCGTTCGTGCTGTTTCCGGGCAAGCAGCGCATCGTGGCGTCGACGACGATTGGCGCGCTCGCTTCACTCGCGCCCACGCTCGGGCCCGTGATCGGCGGCTGGATCACCGATCAATGGTCCTGGCACTGGCTGTTCTATCTGAACCTCGTGCCCGGCATCGCCGTGGCCGCGCTGGTGCCGAAGTATGTGCATATCGACGAACCCGATCTCTCGCTGATCAAGCGCGGCGACTATATCGGCATCCTGCTGATGTGCGGTTTTCTCGGTTGCCTCGAATACGTGCTCGAAGAAGGCCCGCGCAAGAACTGGTTCGGCGACGACGCCATCGTGGCCTGCGCGTGGATTGCCGGCATCAGCGGCTTTCTGTTCGTCGTGCATGCACTGACTGCGAAAGATCCAGTCGTCGATCTGCGTGCGCTGGCCGTGCGCAACTTCGGGATCGGCAGCGTGCTGTCGTTCGTGACGGGCATCGGCATCTTCGTGGCCGTGTTTCTCACTCCGCTGTTTCTCTCGGAAGTGCGGGGTTTCAGTTCGCTGCAAATCGGCCTTTCGCTGCTTTCCGTGGGCGTATTCCAGTTGCTCGCGCTCGGCGTCTATGCGTACGCCACGCGCTTTTTCAGCATGCGTGCGCTGATGGTGTTCGGCCTGGTCTGCTTCGGCCTTGGCTGTTATCTGTACGTGCCGCTCACGCACGATTGGGGCTGGCAGCAATTCCTGCTGCCGCAGGCGCTGCGTGGCATCGGCCAGCAGTTCGCGGTGCCGCCTATCGTCACGATGTCGCTGGGGTCGCTGCCGCCCGCGCGTCTGAAATCGGCCAGCGGCCTCTTCAATCTGATGCGTAATCTGGGCGGCGCGATTGGTATCGCCGTGAGCGCGACGATGCTCAACGACCGCCTCAATTTTCACTATCTGCGCCTGAATGAAAGCGTCACGCACGGCATGCCGCAAGTCGAAGGGCTGCTTGCGGGCAGCACGACGCACTGGCAGGCCGTCGCGGGCAACACGCTCGATGCGGCGCAGTCGGGTCTCGCGCAACTGCATGCGCTGGTGCTGCGCGAAGCGCTTGTGATGACGTTCTCCGATGCGTTTTTTGTGCTCTCGCTGTGCTTCGTCGTGGCGATCGCCTCCGTGGCGTTCTCGCGGCCCATCACGAATGGCGCGCCCCCGCCCGATGCCCATTGAGCCATAGAGGTCCACCATGTCCACGTCCATCCGAACTATTCTGCGGCCCGCGCGCCTCGCGCTGACGGCACTCGCCGCCGGCGTGCTCGCCGCCTGCGCCGTGCAGCCCGCTCAGCATCCCGACCTGCCCGCCGCCGTGCAATCGACGGCGCCCGGCGCCTGGCGCATCGACGCCCCGCAGGACGCCATCGACGCGCGCGCCTGGTGGGCGCAATTCGACGACGCGACGCTCAATACGCTGCTCGCGAGCGTGCTGGACGGCAACCTCGATTTGCAGGCCGCCGCGGAGCGCGTGAAGCAGGCAAAGTCGATCACCACGCAAAAGCACGCCGTGCTGCTGCCGCAACTGGATTTCACGGCGCAGGGCGCGTATGCACGGCAGAACACGCCGCCGCCGCTGGGTTACGTGAAGCAGGCGGGCGCGGGCGTGGCGCTGAGCTGGTCGCCCGATGTGTTCGGCGGTGAGCGTCTTGATCTACTTGCTGCGCAGGCAAATCTCGTGGGTCAGCAGCACGCGCTCGACGCGGTGCGGCTCGCGCTGGCGGCCGATACGGCGTCGGCCTATGTCGATCTGCGCTGGGCGCAGGCGGAATTGAAGATCCTTCAGGATAACGTATTGATACGGCAGCACACGCTGAAGCTGACGCAGGATCGGCTGCAATACGGCCTTTCGACCCAGCTCGACGTGGCGCGCGCCCAGACGCAATTGAGCGAGTTGCAGGCGCGTATTCCGCGCGCACAGGCCAGCGTCGAACATCAATTGAATCTGATCGCCGTTTATACGGGCCGCACGCCCGAATCCGTCGCGCAGCTGGCGCTGGCCGCGCCCGCGCCCATTCCCGTCGCGCCTGCGAGCGTGCCGCAATTGCTGCCTTCGGAAGCGCTGCTGCGCCGCCCCGACGTGCAGGCCGCCTACGCGACCGTGCAGCAGCGCGCGGCGGAAGTGGGCGTGGCGCGCGCGGAGCGCTATCCGAAGTTCTCGCTCAATCTTACCGATGGCGTGCTGGCCTCGTCGTATCTGGGCATGCCCACGCTTACCGATAACCTCTTTAGCGCGGCGTTAGGCGCGACGAGCCCCATCTTCAACGCAGGCCGCATCACCGCCGATATCGAGCAGAGCGAAAGCCGCATGCGCGAATCGCAACTGAACCTTCAGCAGACGATGTTGCAGGCGTTGCGCGAAGTGGAGGACAGTCGCACCGATCTCGTGAGCACGGCCACGCAGACGCAGCAGTTGCATGACGCCGTGGCGTCGTCGGAACAGGCGCTCAAGCTGGCGAATCAGCTCTACAAGGGCGGCGCGGCCGATTTTCTCGATGTGTTGAGCGCGCAGCAAACCTGGCTCGTCGATGCCGATCTGCTCAACGACGCACAACGCGAACGCGCGCAGGCGGCGGTGGCGCTGTATCGGTCGCTCGGCGGCGGATGGAGCGAGAGCGGCGACGTGATCGCCCAGACTTCGAGCAATGCCCGGGGCGGTTGATGCTTTGTCATCCGAATCAATTGCCGGATCTACGCACTGGTGCGTGCCGCCGCGCGCCATTGCGCGGGCGTCATGCCTACGTGGCGCTTGAAGCCGCGCTGAAAGGCGGCATCGGATTGATAGCCGACGTATTCGCCGATCTCCGCGACGGGCTGGCTGCCTTGTGCAAGCAGGCGGCCCGCGAGGGTCATGCGGATATCGGTGAGCACATCGGCGGCCGAACGCCCGATCGCTTCGTCGAAATGGCGCGCAAACGTCGCGCGCGACATGTGGCAAAGCTCGGCAAGCTCGGGCAGCGTCCAGGGCTTGCCGGGCGTGTCGAACATCGCGTCGATGGCGGGTTGCAGGCGCGGGCGCTGGGCGAGCGCGAGCAGGCCGCGCGGCGGCGCGTCGGTGTGGCTCGCATAGCGCAGCGTGAGCGCGAAGAGGGCGCCCGACAGATGGTTGACGAGCGATTCGCTGCCGGGCTGGGCTTCGTGCGCCTCGTCGCGCAGCAGGGCGATCAGGCGCACGAGACGCTCGGGCGCGTCCCCACCGGTGGGCGCGCTGCGCACCACGAGGCGCGCGGGCAGGTTCTCGCGCAGCAAGCGCTGTGGCACGGCGGGCAGCAGGAAACTGCCGCAGAGCACGTCGGCGACATGGCCTTCGCCGTGATTCGTCTCGATGGTGCGGCCATGTTCGACGCGCTTTTCGATGGCGGTGGGCGGCGCGCCGCTGCCGTCATGCAGCTGGTGGGCGGCGCCGGAGGGAAACAGGACGATATCGCCCGCATGCAACGCGCTGGGCGCGCCGTGCGCATCTTCGACGATGGCCGAGCCGCTCAGCAGCACGTGATAGCGCATCTCGCGCGGCTCGGCGCTGGGCTGGTCGATGCGCCACGGCGCGCCGAAGTGGCAGCGCACGTCGAGGCGGCCCGCGACGGGCATGAGTGACAGTAGGCGGCTGAGGATATCCATGATCGTGGGCGTGAGACGAATGAGCATGAAGTCGCGCCATTCTGGCATTAAAAACGCTGGGCTGCGCGCCTAGACTGGCAGCATGCCATCGACGATGGCGTGCCAAACCAGATCAACCGCAGTCCAAAGCGCCAGCCGCACGAAGCGACCGGGCGCAAATCAGGAGCCGATTATGTCCCGTCTTTCCGCCATCAAGCCCGAAGAAGCCACCGGCGCAGCCGCCGAAATTTTCGCGAAGATCCGCAAGGCCGTCGGCAAGGTGCCGAATGCTTACGCCACCATCGGCACGCATAGCCCCGAAGCGCTCGGCGCGATGCTGACCGTAGAAGCCGTGCTGGCCGGCGGTTCGCTCTCGAAGCCCGATATCGAGGCGATCAAGCTCGCGGTGAGCGAGGTGGCCGGTTGTGATTACTGTGTGGCCGCGCATACGCTGGCGGGCAAGTTCGCTGGCCTGTCGCCCGATGCGATGAAGTCGATCCGTGCGGGCGACGCCACCGGCGACGCGAAGCGCGACGAACTGGTGCGCTTCGTGCGCACGCTGGTCCGCACTCACGGCACGGTGCCGCAAGCGGACGTGAACGCTGTCAAGGAAGCGGGTTACACGGAGCGCCAGATCGTGGAGACGGCGCTGGCGATCGCCTCGATCACGTTCACGAATCTCGTGAATCGCGTGAACGATACGACGCTGGATTTTCCGGCTGTCGCATGAGCGTCTGAAGTGAAGTGCGAGGGACGCAAGAGCGCTCCTCGCGCGCTGCGCCGACATAAACCATGCCACGCGTAACGAATGCCGCCTCGAAGAAATTCTTTGAATGTGTGCATATGCATACATAAACTGAAGCAGTGAACGCAGACTCTCTGCCAACTCATGGAGAAAACACGATGGGCAGCATGAATTCAACGCGGGAAATCGTTTTGTGTCAGCCGGTGCGCACGGCCATCGGCGGATTTAATGGATCGCTCAAGGGCGTGGCGGCGACGGAGCTAGGCGCGGTTGCAGTACGCGAAACGCTCGCGCGCGCGAAGCTCGATCCGGCCCTGCTCGGTTCGGTGGTGCTCGGCAATGTGGTACAGGCCGGCAACAAGATGAATCCCGCCCGCCAGGCGGAGTTGGGCGGCGGCGTGCCGGTCAACGTGCCCGCGCTCACGGTGAACCGGGTGTGCGGCTCGGGCGCGCAGGCAGTGGCGAGCGCAGCGCAGGAAGTCCTGCTCGGCCTCGCCGATGTTGCGCTGGCAGGCGGCATGGAGAACATGGACCGCGCGCCTTATCTGCTCGACGGCGGGCGTTGGGGCTATCGCATGGGCAACGCCGAGGTGCACGACAGCATGTTGCGCGACGGGCTGGTCGATGCGTTCTCGGGTCAGCATTCGGGCTGGCATACCGAAGACCTCGTGACCAAAGCGGAGCTCACGCGCGAAGAGCAGGATCGTTGGGCCGCGCGTTCTCAGCAGCGTTTTGCTGCCGCGCAGGCGGCGGGGCGCTTCAAGGAAGAGATCGTTGCGGTGGAAGTGAAGGGCCGCAAGGGCGTGGAGCGCTTCGATACCGATGAGGCGCCGCGTCCCGACACCACCTTCGAAGCGCTCGCGAAGCTCAAGCCCGCGTTCCGCGCGGACGGCACGATCACCGCAGGCAACGCACCGGGCCTCAATAGCGCGGCGGCGGCGATGCTGGTAGCCGAACGCGGCTTCGCCGAAGCGCACGGCCTCGCGCCGATGGTGCGGCTCGTCTCGTGGGGCGTGGCGGCCGTGGAGCCGGGCATGTTCGGCCTTGGCCCGGTGCCGGCCGTGCAACTCGCCTTGCAGCGCGCGGGCTGGTCACTCGGCGACGTCGAGCGCTTCGAGATCAACGAAGCCTTCGCGGCGGTGCCGCTCGCGGTGATGAAGCAACTGGGCATCCCCGACGACGTGGTCAACGTCGAAGGCGGCGCGATCGCGCACGGCCACCCGATCGGCGCAACGGGCGCGATCCTCACGACCCGTCTTGCCTGGTCGATGCAGCGTGACGGCGTGCGTCGCGGCGTGGTGACCTTGTGCATCGGCGGCGGCCAGGGTATCGCGCTGGCGCTCGAGAAAGTATGATGGCCGGGCGCGGGCGGTAAGGCGCGCCCATGACGACGACCGAAGCAACAGAAGGTGAATGGCGATGACGAAGCGAGTGACGCGCGAGGAATGCAACTGTTTTGCGCTGCGGCAGGCCGCGCGCTTCGTCACGCAGCTTTACGAGCGTCACCTTTCGCAGGCGGGCGTGACGGCCGCGCAGTTCACGATACTCTCGCGTCTCGCGGGTCGTCCCGACGCCACCGCCGCCGAACTCTCCGACGATCTCGTGATGGACCGCACCACGCTCGTGCGTGCGCTCAAGCCCTTGCAGCGTGATGGCCTCGTGCTCACGGCGGCGGCCGAGCACGATACGCGCACGCTGGTGTATCGGCTATCGGCGGGCGGGCTGCGGCGCTACGACAAGGCGCATGCGCTTTGGCAAGACGCCCAGGCCGAATTCGAGCAGTACATGAAGCGCGACCGCGCGAAGGCATTGCGCACGGAACTGTTCGCGCTGACCAAAGCGGCAGCCTGAGCGCGCATCGCATCAACGAAGCCAAGCCAGGGCGCGGACGTGCTTACATCGCTTTCAGTGCTGGCGCATAGGCGCCGGGCCATCCGCGCAAACACCAGCGTCCCGATCTGACGCGAAAATGGCATGATGCAGTTTCCAGAGTTCGACGCAGCGCCGCCGGGTTCTCATGAAACGACATCGTCCGCCCTTGCCTCACTTCATGCGCGACCCTTCGCACCCTGCGTGGCGCGATATCGCGCTCACCACGTTGCCGGTCGCGCTGTTCTGCATTGCCGTGATCGCGCTAGTCGTGTGGCTCGTCGATCCTGCGCCGCCGCGCTCGATCACCATCAGCGCGGGCCCGCGCGACAGCTCGTTCATGCAGATGGCGCAGGCGTATCGCACGATCCTCGCGCGCAACGGCGTGAAGCTCAAGATTCTCGAATCGGACGGCTCGGTCGAAAATCTTCAACGCCTGCTCAATCCCAAATCGCATGTCGATCTCGCCTTCGTGCAGGGTGGCGTGGCCGAAGGCATGGACACGCATACGCTCATGTCACTCGGCAGCGTGGCCTATCTGCCGATCATCGTGTTCTATCGCGGCTCGGGACTCACGCAGCTTTCCGAGCTTGACGGCAAGCGCATCGCCATCGGCCGCGTGGGCAGCGGCACGCGCGAGCTGTCGCTGAAACTGCTGCACGCGAACGGCATGGACCCCGGCGGCGACGCGACCTTCCTGCCGCTCGACGGGATGGACGCGGCAACCGCGCTCGTTTCCGATCGCGCCGATGCCGCCATGCTGAGCGGCGACTCCACCACGCGCACGCTCATGCTGCGTCTGCTCAACATACCGGGCATCTCGGTGATGAGCTTCGAGGAAGCCTCTGCCTACACGCGCATTTTTCCTTATCTCGAGGGTATCGATCTGCCGCCTGGCGTGCTCGATCTGCGCCGCCGCGTGCCGCCTCAGACCGTGCATCTGGTTGGGCCGACCGTGGAGATCGTCGCGCGTAACACGCTGCACCCGGCGATCTCCGATCTCATCATCGAAGCCGCGAGCGAAGTCAATGGCGTACCTGGTCTGCTACAACGCGCGGGTCAGTTTCCGAGTGCCGAAGCGCACGATTTCCGCATCAGCGAGGACGCCACTCGTTACTACCGGTCGGGCAAGAGCTTTCTCTATCGCACGTTGCCATTCTGGCTCGCAAGCGTCGCGGACCGGCTGCTCGTGCTGCTGTTGCCGCTTGCCGTGCTCGTGTTTCCCGCGTTGCGCGCGATTCCGGCGATGTATCGCTGGCGCGTGCGCTCGCGCATCTATCGCTATTACGGCGCGCTGATCGCCATCGAACGCGACGCGCTCAAGCACACGAGCGAGGAAGAGCGCCAGGCGCTCGTTGCCGAACTCGACGAGATCGAAGGCTCGCTCAACACGCTGCGCATGCCGCTCGCCTATGCCGACGCGTTCTATGTGCTGCGCGAACACGTGGGCTTCGTCCGCATGCATCTGAACCCGTCGCGAAAGCAGCCGGAAAGCGCCACACATTAATGAAGAAAGTAAAAATGAAAGTGTCTTTGAATGCGCTACAGATTGTTTCGCATTCCGATACGTTGGCGGTTATTGATGCGCTTTTGAACACGGACAAATTTTAACGAATCGAAGATTGACACTTCGAGTCATACCCCGATATTTTGCCGCTAGTACGTTGCACGACGTCGCATCGCAGTTGAGCGCGTGACTCATAAGCAAACGTTCGCGCGCAAGCAGGGGCCTTGTTATTCGAGGTCCTGAAAAAGACCCAACCGCAACGAGGAGGACCGATTCGTGAAATCGTCCGGTGTACGCCAGCATGCTGCCTGGCTCATGTGCGCCGCGCTCGCGGCCGCACCGCTGTTCGTCGGCCCCGCCGGGCCGACGGCCGCGCTCGCGCAGAGCGCGGCGCATCTTTCCAGCCAGCAACTCGATTCACTCACCGCGCCCATCGCGCTGTATCCCGACGCGCTGCTCGCGCAGGTGCTGATGGCCGCAACTTTCCCGCAGGACGTGCAGGCGGCGGCCCAATGGTCCAAGGCCAATCCCAAGATGCAGGGCGACGACGCCGTGAAGGCCGTTGCCTCGCAGCCCTGGGACCCCAGCGTGCAATCGCTCGTGGCGTTTCCGCAGGTGCTGGCCACGATGGATTCCAAACCCGACTGGGTGGCGCAGATCGGCGACGCGTTTCTCGCCCAGCCGAACGACGTGATGGATTCGGTGCAACGCCTGCGCGCGCAGGCGCAGAAGGCCGGCCATCTCAAGTCGAACGAACAGCAGAAGGTCGTGGTGCAGCCGGCGGCGAACACCACCACCACGCAGACGATCGTGATCGAGCCGGCCAACCCGCAGGTGGTCTACGTGCCGACTTACAACCCCACCGTGGTGTATGGCGCGTGGCCTTATCCTGCCTATCCGCCGGTGTACATGCCGCCGCCTCCGGGCTACGCGATCGCTGCGGGTTTCGCCACCGGGCTCGCGTTCGGCGCGGGTATTGCGGTGGCCAACTCCTTGTGGGGCGGCTTCGGTTGGGGCTCGCATGACGTGAACATCAACGTCAATCGCTACAACAACATCAACGTCAACAACCGCATCAACACCAATGGCGGCACGACCAACTGGAACCGCAACGCCAATGTGGAGCGGCGCCAGAACTTCAACCAGAATCACGCGAACCTGAACGGTCAGCGTAACCAGTTCCGCGGCTATGACCAGTCGCGCCAGCAAGCTGCGCAGACCTTGCAGAACCGCACTGGCCAGAACATGAACGGCAATGCCAGTCAGCGGTTGCAGAACATCCAGCACGGCGGCACGGGCAGCCGGCCAGGTGCGGGCGGTCCCGGTGCGAACGGCACGCAGAACGCCAATCGCGGCAACGAGTTGAACAACCGCACGCAAAACGGCAATCGGCAGAACGACCTCAACAACCGCACGCAGAACGCCAACCGCCAGAACGATCTCAACAATCGCGCGCAGAACGCCAATCGCGACAACGCGCTGCGCGGCGCCGGTGACGGCAATAACGCGCGCGCCGACGCCCAACGCGGCCAGCAAAGCCGCCAGTCGTTCCAGAACCGTGGTGGTGGTGGCTCGTTTGGTGGTGGCGGAGGCGGGTTTGGTGGCGGTGGCGGCGGTGGTGGTGGCCGCATGGGCGCGGGCGGTGGCGGCGAACGCCACTTTGGCCGCCGTTGAATCTCTATAGGAGTCTCGCGATGATCCGTACTCACGCACGCCGCCTGCCACGAGGCACGCGGCCTGCCGGGCTCGCCCGGCTCACCGCGGTGCTGGCGTTCTCGCTGTTCGCCGCACCCGCGTTGCTGTCCGTGCCCGGTGCGGGCGTGGCCGCGGCGCAAGCCGTGTATCCCACGCCCGACGCTGCGGCGCAAGCCTTCACCAACGCGCTCTCCAGCAACGACCACGAAGCGATGAAGCACGTGCTCGGCAGTAACTTCCAGCACTTCATCCCCACGCAGAACATCGGTCGGGAAGACATCGACGACTTCCTCGGCGCCTGGGCCAAGGGGCATCAGATCGAGCAGGACGCCACGCCTGTTGCGGGCAAGGCCAGTGCGCATCTGGTCGTCGGCGACAGCGGCTGGACGCTGCCCATTCCGATCGTGCAAAACGGTAGTGGCTGGCGCTTCGATCCGCGCGAAGGCGCGGCCGAAGTGCTCACCCGGCGTATCGGCCGCAATGAGCGCGCGGCCATGCTCTCGTCGCTGGCCTATGTCGATGCGCAGAATGACTATCGCAAGCTCACACAACACTACGCGCAGCGTATCGTGAGCACGCCCGGCACGCATGACGGCCTCTACTGGCCGGTTGCGCCGGGCGAGGCCGAAAGTCCGCTCGGCCCGCTTGCCGAAGTCATGCAGCGCAATGCGAAGGTCGCGCAACAGGAGGGCTACCACGGCTACCACTTCCGCATCCTCACGGCGCAGGGCGCGCACGCGGACGGCGGCGCGCAAAGCTACGTGGAAAACGGCGAACTGAGCAAGGGCTTTGCACTCGTGGCCTGGCCGGCGCAGTACGGCAAAACCGGGGTGATGAGCTTTATCGTCAATCAGGACGGCAAGCTCTATCAGAAGAACCTCGGGCCGAACGGTGCGAAAACGGCCGCTGCGCTCAAGAGCTTCGATCCCGATCCTTCATGGCAAGCCACTACGCCGTGATTGTCGAATAGCGCGCGTAGCGCGCTTGCAACTTTTCCACACGAGGCGCCTTCGGGCGCCTTTCTTCTGTTGGGCACAGGTTTGCGACGCTTGAGCGCTCGTATCTCGTAAATCGGGCACAATCGGCGGCAAGTGGAGGTTGGCGATGCGCCGTCACCTTCGCTCGCGGGAGAGGGAACGCTGGTGTGACGCCGGTTTGGGGTCGGGCACGCCGTTTGCTGTCTCTCTTCGCAAACTCTTATTCGTGTGGAGATAACGACATGCAACGACGCAACTTCATGCTTTCGGCAGCCGCCGCGCTCGCCTCCGGCGGTTTGGCGCTCGCAGGCTGTACCACCACGGGCAATTCCTCCAACGCTGCGACCGATATGTCGAAGCGCCAGTCGATCGACGCCAACGTCGATGACGCCATGACGAAGCTGTACTCGACGGTCAAGGGTTCGCGCGAGCTGGTCGCGAAGTCGCGCGGCGTACTCGTGTTCCCGTCGGTGCTGCAAGCCGGCTTTATCGTCGGCGCACAGTACGGCGAAGGCGCGCTGCGCGTGGGCGGCGCAACGTCGGGCTACTACAGCACGGTTTCGGGCTCGGTGGGCCTGCAAGCCGGTGCGCAGTCGAAGGCCATCATCTTCTGCTTCATGACCCAGGACTCGCTCGAGAAATTCCGCGCGACGGATGGCTGGGCAGCGGGCGCCGATGCGTCGGTTGCGCTCGTGACGGTCGGCGCGAATGGCGCAGTCGATACCAACACGGCGACGCACCCGGTCGAAGTCTTCGTGATGACCAACGCGGGCCTGATGGCCGACGTCTCGCTCGCGGGCACCAAGGTTACGCGTTTGAAGATCTAAGGACGCGCGCAACAAGCGAGTCGAATTGCGCGGCGCGGTGGTTGAGCGTCGTGCAATGAAAAAGGGCAAGGCGTGAGGCCTTGCCCTTTATTTTTGACAGGAAATCTGCCAGCAAATATTGCTTAGCACCCCGTATTCTTCACCCGCTCCACCTCTAAGCCAAACATCGGGCGCAGCCGCGTGCCGACCACATTCCCCGCGAACGCGCACACGAGCCACAGCCAGCCGTGCAGGCTGCCCGAGACGATCCCGCTGAAATACGCGCCGATATTGCAGCCATACGCGAGCCGGGCACCATAACCCAGCAGCAGCCCGCCGATCACGGCCGCCGCGAGCGAGCGCAACGGAATGCGCCACACGGGCGCGTAGCGGCCCGCGAGCGAAGCTGCGGCCATCGCGCCCAGCACGATGCCGATATCCATCACCGTGGTGACGTCGTGGCTGGCGGGCGCGGCGAGCGCTGCCGCATTCGGGCCGGCCATCCAGTATTTCCAGTTCGCCACGTCGATGCCGAGCGCGGCGAAACCCTTGGCGCCCCACAGCGCGAATGCCGACGTCACGCCCCACGGCCGGCCCGAAAGCGCGAGCGTGGCGAAATTCAGCACCGCGAGCGCAACGGCGCCGGCCAGCAGCGGCCACGGACCATGCAGCCACGGCGAGGTGTGCGGCGCGCGCTCCGGCTGATTGACGAGGCGGCCGTGACGACGCTTTTCGATCGCGACGGTGAGCGCGGCGATCGCCGCGAACACGGCGAGATTGAGCACGATCGCGGGCGCGACGCCCAACGTGTTGACGAGCGAGACTGGCTTGAGTTGCGGCATCGAAGTCCAGAACGGCATGTGCGCAGTGGCGACCACCGAGCCGACGATGAACGCGATCAGCGTGACGACCATGCGCGTGCTGCCGCCGCCCACGGTATAGAGCGTGCCCGAGGCGCAACCGCCGCCCAGCTGCATGCCGATGCCGAAGATAAACGCGCCGACGATCACCGATGTGCCCGCGGGCGACACGAGTCCAACCACGGGATGCCCGAACAGCGATCCCGCTGCAAGAGCGGGAAAGAACAGCAACACGCCGATGGCGAGCATGACCATCTGCGCGCGCAGGCCCGCGCCGCGACCGTCGGCGATAAAGACGCGCCACGCCGAGGTGAAACCGAACGCCGCGTGATAGAGCGTCATGCCGAGCAGCGCGCCCACGACGTAGAGCGCGGCCTGGCGTGCACTGACCGTTTGCGCCAGGTAAATGGCGCCGAGCGCGACGAGCAACAGTGCAAGGGCAAGCGGCTTGGGATTGATGGAGTCGAGACGGCGCGGCGCGCGCGCCAGCGGCGAGGAAAGGTCGGACATGGTCGAGAGAAACGTCGAAGCGGATTGAAGCGGGGAGGACCCGGCGCGGCCCGTTTCAGGGCAAAAGGGAGCGAGTCGCCAGGGCTGAGGTCACGGGGCCGCAGCGTAAAACGCTGGGCGAGCCGCGCCTGAAAAGCCGCGCAAGTCAACAAAACGAAAGGAAAACGATAGCACGAAACGCGTGAGCGCCCGGCGCGCTACCCGCATCGGCATCATGGATATCCCCTATGCGGGATAGCCGCGCGCCTGCCGATAGGACGGGGCGAAGCGCACGAAAACGTAAGTCGCCAGTACGCCATACAAGCAAGAAGAAGCCGTACAGAACGCAGATAAAAACGCCAGGAGACCGGACCACATGCTCAGGAATATCACCATTCGCGGAGGACTTACCCTCGTCATCGGCATTTTCGTTGCCTTCCTGCTGGCCGTGATCGGCGTGGCTTACGGCGCGCTCAAGCTGACCAACGAGAGCCTGCTCGACACGCAGCACAGCGCGCAGTCGCTCGCCGAACTCAAGACCAGTTCGGAGCGTCTGCTGCAAGTGCGGCTCGCGCTGGGCGGCTACGAGACGCTCTTCAGCGTGGGCAAGTCCACCGAGGGCATGCTCGATCAGGCGCACAAGGTACTCGCCGATTCGAACAAGGAGTTCGCGCGCTACAGCGCGGGTCCGTTCGCGAATAACGACGAGGCGCGGCTCGCGCAGGCCGTCGCGCAGGCGCGCACGGCGCTCGTCGAGCAGGCGCTCGAACCCGAGTACAAGGCGCTCGTCGACAATGACTTCAACACCTTCCGCACGATCCAGGGCGAGACGGCCGACCGCTATTACGGTGCCTATGCGAAGGCCATCGACGCGCTCGAAGACTGGCAGGACGCGCGTGTCCAGCGCGATGCCGATACGGCCGCCGCGCGCTTCCGGCTTTCGCTCATGGTGTTCGGCGTGATCGGCGTGGTGGGCGTGGCGATCGGACTGATCGCGCGGAGCGGGCTCACGGCGGCCGTGGTCAAGCCCGTCGATGCCGCGATCCGCCACTTCCAGCGCATCGCCGCGGGCGATCTGACTGTGGATGTGCGCGTGCGCTCGACCAACGAGATGGGGCAACTGCTGGGCGCGCTCGCGCAGATGCGCGAGGGGCTGATTGGCACGGTCGCGCGCGTGCGCGGCAGCACCCAGGAAATCACGCTGGGCGCCAACCAGATTGCAGCGGGCAATATCGATCTGTCGAGCCGCACCTCGCAGCAGGCGGCTGCCCTCCAGGAAACGGCGGCGAGTCTCGAACAGCTTTCGGCGGCCGTGCGGCAGAACACGGCGGGCGCACAGGAGGCGAGCGGTCTCGCACAGGGCGCGCTCAGCACGGTCTCGCGCGGCGCCGACGTTGTGGCGCGCGTGAACGAGACGATGAGCGACATCTCGTCGTCGTCGCGCAGGGTCGAGGAGATCACCGGGATCATCGAAGGCATCGCCTTCCAGACCAATATCCTTGCGCTCAACGCGGCCGTCGAAGCGGCGCGTGCGGGCGAGGAGGGCCGGGGTTTCGCCGTGGTGGCGCAGGAAGTGCGCAGCCTCGCGCAGCGCTCGGGCACGGCGGCCAAGGAGATCAAGGAACTGATCGCCGCGTCGGTGGCGACGGTGGGCGCGGGCGCCCGGCTCGTCGAGGAGGCGCGCCACACGATGGGCGAGGCGCGCGACGCCGTCGCGCGCGTGAGCCACATCATGGGCGAAATCACGGCGGCGACGCACGAGCAGAGCGACGGCATCGAGCAGGTCAATCGCGCCGTCGCGCAGATCGACGAGGTCACGCAGCGCAACGCGGCGCTCGTGGAGGAGGCGGCGGCTTCAGCGCAGTCGCTGGAGTCGCAGGCCGACGCGCTGCGCGACGCTGTTTCCGTGTTCCACCTGGCCGGCGGCGCGTCCGCACATGCAGAGGCGTTCGCCTGAGCTTTGCCTGGGTTCAACTTAACCTGAGGTTATATCCCCCGATTGATTCGCAATTGAGTTCCTGTTTTTGCCCGGCGAGACTGACGCCTTGGTCCGCCGGGGCGGCCAGAGAACACAAGAGAACTAGCGAGAACGACGGGATATGCGAATTTGCGTGCTGGGCGGCGGGGTGATCGGTGTCACCACTGCGTATTTTCTCGCCCGCGATGGACATCAGGTAACGCTCGTCGAGCGTCATGCGGACGTGGCGCGGGAGACCAGCCACGCCAACGGCGGCCAGCTGAGCTACAACTACGTGGCGCCGCTCGCGGACCCTTCGGTGTTGCCGAAACTGCCGCAATGGCTCTTCTCGCGCGACTCCGCGCTGCGTTTCGTGCCGCGTCTGGACCCGCGCCAATGGCACTGGTGCGCCGCTTTCCTGCGCGCCTGCACGCGCGCCCGCAGCCGCGCGACCACGGCGGAACTGCTCGGTCTGGGTTTCTTGAGCCAGCGCCTCGTTCACGAGATCGTTGCGCGCGAATCGATCGCCTTCGACTATGTGCGCAACGGCAAGCTCGTGGTGTTTCGCGACCGCGACGGCTTCGAGGGCGCGCGTCGTCAGGCCGACTATCAGGCGCAACTGGGCTGCGAGCAGCATGCGCTCGACGGCGCTGCGTGCGTCGCGCTCGAACCGGCGCTCGCGCATATCGGCGGTGAAATCGCGGGCGGGATTCACACGCCAGGCGAGGAAGCCGGCGATTGCGACAGCTTCACGCGCGGGCTCGCCCGCGCGGCGCAGCGTGATGGCGTCGATTTGCGGCTCGCTACCGAATTTTCCGGACTCCGAACCAAAGGTAAGCGTGTGGAGGCGGTCGTGACCTCGGCGGGCGAGATCGAGGCGGATGCGTTTGTCGTGTGTCTGGGCATTCAGAGCCAGCCTTTGCTGAGTTCGCTGGGCGTAAGCGTGCCGGTGTATCCGCTCAAGGGCTACAGCCTCACGTTGCCGAACGCGCATGCGCAGGGCGCGCCGCGCGTCTCGGTCACCGACGCGCATCACAAGGTGGTCTATGCGCCGCTCGGCGAGCGCTTGCGCATTGCGGGCATGGTCGATCTCACGGGCATGAATGCCCGGGCCGATCATGCGCGTATCGCACTGCTCACGCGTCAGGCGCGCGAGACCTTTCCCGACGCGGGCGACTATGGCGCGATCCAGACATGGACCGGCATGCGTCCTGCCACGCCGGACAGCAAGCCGCTGATCGGCGCGACGCACTTCCGCAATCTCTGGATGAACACTGGGCATGGCGCGCTAGGCTTCACGCTTGCCTGCGGCAGCGCGCAACTGCTGGCCGACCTGCTGGCGCAGCGCACCTTGCCGCTGAACGGCGAGGCGTTCGCGCCAAACCGCTAAACACTTTCACATGGCACGAAACCTGGAGAAGAGCACGATGAAGACAAGGAAAACGATCGCGGCGCTGGGCCTCTTCACGCTCGCCGCATTGACGGGCGCGGCCCACGCGGACGAACTCACGGGCACGCTCAAGAAAGTGCACGACAGCGGCGTGATTGTGCTCGGCACGCGCGAATCGTCGATTCCATTTTCGTACTACGACCAGAATCAAAACGTGATCGGCTACTCGCAGGAGATCGCGCTAAAGATCGTCGATGAGATCAAGCAGAAGACCAACACGCCGAACCTCAAGGTCAAGACGATTCCGATCACCTCGCAGAACCGCATCCCGCTCATGCAGAACGGCACCATCGACCTCGAATGCGGCTCGACCACCAATACGTTCGAGCGCCAGAATCAGGCTGCTTTTTCGAACAGCATCTTTCTGTATGGCATCCGCTTTATCACGCGCAAGGATTCGGGCGTGAAGGACTTCCCCGATCTCGCGGGTAAAACCGTGGCGACAACGGCGGGCACGTCGGATGAACGCATGCTGCGCAAGATGAACGAAGAGAAGCACATGAACATGACGATCATCAGCGCGAAAGACCACGCCGAATCGTTCCTCAACGTGACGACCGGACGCGCCGTGGCGTTCGTCATGGACGAACCGCTGCTCTACGGCGAGCGCGCCAAGACGAAGGCGCCGCAAGATTACGTCGTGACGGGCACGCCGCCGGTTTCAGAGAATTACGCGTGCATGCTCCGCCGCGACGATCCGCAATTCAAGGCGCTCGTGGACGAAACGGTCGCGAAGATGCAAACCTCGGGCGAGATGGCGAAGCTTTATACGAAGTGGTTTACGCAGCCGATTCCGCCGACCGGCATGAATCTCGACTATCCGCTTTCGCAGCAGATGAAGGATCTGTTCGCGCATCCGAACGACAAGGCGCTCGATTGAGGCACGCGAAACGTGTGATACGCGCCTTCGCCCAGGGCGCGGACAAAAAGAAAATGCCGCAGTCCTGTGAAGGAGTGCGGCATTGTCATTGCGCAGCGAACTGAGCCGCGCGGTACTGCTTATTCGTTGGTAGGCTCGATTGGATTCGAACCAACGACCCCCACCATGTCAAGGTGGTGCTCTAACCAACTGAGCTACGAGCCTGTTGAGAGCGCGAATTATAGAGAGGCCCCCGCAGCCTTGCAAGCGTTTTTCGCAAATTGTTGAAAAAACTTTTGGGACGCGCTTTCTGGCCTAGGGAGTCTGGCGCTTCGTGCCGTCCTCGGCGGCCTCCAATGCCGTCTCCATCTCCTGCGCCGCGCGCTGCAATTCGGGCACGAAGCGCCGCACGGCTTCCGCCGGGTTGATCGCCTGCTCCAGGTAGATCACGTTGAGGCTCGCGATCACGCGCCCCTGCGCGCTGATTGCTACCGCCAGCGCGCCGATCTTGCGCTGGTCGGCCCAGTCGCCGTGATTCGAGCCGAAGCCGTCCGCATGCGTCTGTCGCACGAGATTGCGGATGAACGCCGCATCCGCGGCCAGCTTCTGCTGCTGCTCGCCGCCGGCGCCTGCGCGCAAGAGATCGAGGATATCTTCGCGTACGGCTTCCGGACACATCGCGAAGTAGGCGCGGCCCGCCGCCGTGATCAGCATGGGCAAGCGGCGGCCCACCATCGAGCGGTGAAACGACAACGGGCTGAAGCGGTGCGTGGTCTCGCGGATGATCATTGCGTCGCCGTCGGGTGTCGTGAGGTCGGACGGCCACACGACCCGCTGCATCATCTGGCCCATGATGGGTGGCGCGATCGTGGCGATCAGTTCGTCGTCCGTGAAACCTTCGCTCAGGGCGCGCACATCCATCGTCAGTCGAAAGCTATCGTCCGACGCGCTGCGCCGCACGAGGTTTTCCTCCACCAGCGTCTCCAGCAAACGCCGCACCGTCGTGCGATGCAGGCCCGTGGCCTCGCTCAGTTGCTGACTGGTCGCGCGCCCGTTTTCCATCGCGTTGAGCGCTCGCAGTACCTGCAGGCCGCGCGCGAGCCCCCGCACGTTTGCATACTTCGTCATAAAAAATCTCTTATAAATCAATCATGTGCATTCTATGCACATTTCTCTCAAATTGTTGAGCGCGTGTCGTGACGACTCTAGACTCGCTTCCATGAGTTGCAAGAGATCGTCCTGACAAGGGCGGCCGATTCGGAGACAACATGAACACCCCTCCCGTAGTGGCGGACGATTCCCGTCCGCGCCAGCACGTCACCGACGTCGCCATCATCGGCGCAGGCCCCGTTGGCCTGATGATCGCCAATATTCTCGGTCTGCAAGGCGTGCGCGTCACGCTCGTCGAAAAGCTCGAACAGATTATCGACTATCCGCGCGCGATTGGTTTGGACGACGAAGCATTGCGCGTGTTCCAGTCGATCGGTCTCGCCGATGCACTGCTGCCGCACACCACGCCCGACCACTGGATGCGCTTCGTCACGAAGGACGGCCATTGCTTCGCGTCCATCGAGCCGCGCACCGACGAATTCGGCTGGCCGCGCCGCAACGCCTTTATTCAGCCGCTCGCGGATCGCGTGCTCTACGAAGGGCTCGCGCGCTTCGAGCACGTCGAGGTCTTGTTCGGTCACAGCGTGAGTGGCTTCGCGCAGGATACGCAGGGCGTGTCGATCGACGTGACCAGCGCGGATGGCTCGCGCCGCACGATTCGCGCGGCCTATATGGTGGGCGCGGACGGCGGCAATAGCTTTGTGCGCCGCGCGCTGAACGTGCCTTTCGAAGGCCGTACCAAGCCGAATCAGTGGATCGTGGTGGACGTGCGCAACGATCCGATCGGCTCGCCGCATATCTATATGCACTGCGATCACGAGCGCCCGTATGTTTCCGCGGCGCTGCCGCACGGCATTCGCCGCTTCGAATTCATGGTGATGCCCGGCGAGACCGAGGAAGAACTGTCGAAGCCGGAAAACATGGCCGCGCTGATCCGCAAGGTAGTCGCCGACCCGGACAAGGTCGATTACATCCGCAAGCGCGTCTATACGCACAACGCGCGTCTGGCTGAAACCTTCCGCGTGGACCGCGTGCTGCTGGCGGGCGACGCCGCGCACATCATGCCGGTGTGGCAGGGCCAGGGCTACAACAGCGGCATTCGCGACGCCAACAATCTGGGCTGGAAGCTCGCGATGGTCGCGAAGGGCCAGGCCGATGGCCGCCTGCTCGATACCTATACCGTCGAGCGCCGCGCACATGCTCGCTCGATGATTCACCTCTCCGAAGTCGCGGGCGATATCTTCGCGCCGGCCACGCGTTTCGGCGCGCGCTTTCGCGATGTGTTCGTGAAGTCGATGAACGTGTTCCCTGCAGTGAAGCGCTACTTCGTGGAGATGCGCTTCAAGCCGATGCCGCGCTACGAAGCGGGCCTCGTGCTCTTGCCGCCGCCGAAGCAAACGGGCGGATGGCTCGCGCGCGTGCTCGAAGGCTCGGGCAATTCGGCGCCGGGACGCTTGCTGGGTCTCATGAGCCAGAAGCGCGATTCGTTGATCGGACGGCTGGCCTATGGCCGCGATCCGCTCGCGGCGTCGCCGGTGGGCCGCATGTTCATTCAGCCGCGCGTGCGTCTGACCGATGGCCGTGTCGTGCGTCTGGACGATGCGATCGGCAATGGCTTCGCGGTGCTCGCCTGGGGCGCGGACCCCACGTTCGGCCTCACGCCCCAGGCGCGCGCGCTGTGGGAGCGTCTGGGTGCGCGTTTCGTATTCGTTAAGCCCGACGTTCAACTCGACTATGCCGACGATGTGCCCGAAGGCGTGCTCGCGCTTGGCGACGTGCAAGGTCGCCTGAAGGACTGGTTCAGCCGCCTGCCGGAATCGGTCGTGTTGCTGCGCCCGGATCGCTTCGTGGCGGGTGTGTGCTCGCCGCAGCAGGTCTCGGACGCCATCGTGGAACTCGCGGGCAAGCTCGGCGCGACCGATAGCGCGGTGCGCGAGACGAGCGCAGCCACGACCCCGCAATCGCGCCCGGCGCGCGGCAACGTTGCTGTCGCCCGCACCGCGCAAGCATGAACAGGAGCCGCACCTTGAACCCCAGCATGCCGATCCACCTTGAATGTCTCTCGCACACGCCGCTGCACGGCTACTTCGATCCGATGCCGGACGTGGTCGCCGAAGTCGAGCGCGTGGGCCGCGCGGCCCGCGAGCGCGTCGAGGCGTTCCAGCCCGATCTGATCGTTGCGTTCGCACCCGATCACTTCAATGGCTTCTTCTACGATGTGATGCCGCCGTTCTGCATTGGCGCGAAGGCGCAGGCGATCGGCGATTTCAAGAGCCTGGCGGGCACGCTGCCCGTGCCTGAAGACCTCGCTTACGCGCTGGCCGAAGACGTACTCGCCGCCGATATCGATGTCGCGCTGTCGTACCGCATGCAGGTCGATCACGGTTGCGCGCAGGCGCTTGAAGTGCTCACGGGCGGTCTCGATCGCTATCCGGTGATCCCTGTCTTCATCAACTCCGTGGCGCCGCCGATGGCGACGTTGCGCCGTGCGCGCCTGCTTGGCGAGGCCATCGGTCGCTTCATGGCGCGTACCGGCAAGCGTGTGCTGGTGGTGGGCTCGGGCGGCATCTCGCACGAACCGCCGGTGCCCGAGTTGTTTGGCGCCACGCCTGAAGTGGCGGAACGCCTGATCGCGGGCCGCAACCCTTCGGCCGAATCGCGCGATGCGCGTCAGGCGCGCACCGTGGCCGCCGCGAAAGCATTCGCGAACGGCGACAGCCATTTGCATCCGCTCAATCCCGAATGGGATCGCGCGTTTCTCGAACGCCTCGCCTCCGGCGAGTTGACCGCCGTGGACGGCATGACCAATGCCGCTATCACGCGCGACGGGGGCAAGTCGGCGCACGAGATCCGCACGTGGGTGGCCGCGTTCGGCGTGCTCGCGGCGTACGGCCCGTATCGCGCAACGCTCGACTATTACCGCGCGATTCCCGAATGGATCGCCGGCTTCGCCACCATGCATGCCACGCCCGCTCGCGCTGCGGCGGTCTGAACGCTTTAACCAGGAGAACGGTATGACCGATCCTCAACACGTCGCGGCGCTGGCCGCCCGCCTGCGCGAAGCCGAAGCCTCGCGCGCCGTGATCGAACCGGTGCGCGGCGTTATCGCTATGGACGACATCGCGACGGCCTACGCCGTGCAACAG
>NZ_CAJMZK010000032.1:0-104318 GCF_905220265.1 Paraburkholderia sp. J67 | reverse complement strand
GGCGAATCTTAGCGCCAACAGCACCGCCCCGCAAGGGGGCGAGAGGAAATAAATCCCCGGCGCTCCTGCTATCGCGGCCAGCCAAGGCAAAACAGCATTTATCTATCACCCCTATTGCAATCAGTGCGATCGCCCATATCGTAAAAGTACGATATAAGATTCGTACAGTAACGATGCAAAGCCGATGAACCACCCTGAACCTACAACCATCGACCTCGACGCGATCTACAAGGCGCTCGCCAATCCCGTGCGCCGCGAGATCCTCGCTTGCCTGCGCGAGCCACAAGCGCATTTCGCCGATCAGGAACTCCCGCTCGACCACGGCGTCTGCGCGGGACGGATCGACGCGCACTGCGGGCTTTCTCAATCCACGGTCTCCGCACATCTGGCCGCGCTACAGAAAGCCGGGCTCGTCACGTCGAAACGGGTTGGCCAGTGGGTGTTCTTCAAGCGCAACGAGCCGGTCATCGAGGCATTTCTGAGCCTGATGCACCAGCAGTTGTGACGGCACGCATCGCCGGAAACCCCGGTTTCCATCCCTTATTTGCTTCAATGCCGCGGGCCGCTCCCGCAACAAGGTGAATATATGGCAACGCTTTTCGACTCCATCCAGATCGGCGATCTCACGCTTCCCAACCGCATCATCATGGCGCCGCTCACGCGGCAGCGTGCGGGCGAGGTACGCGTGCCCAACGCGCTGATGGCGAAGTACTACGCCGAGCGCGCCAGCGCCGGCCTGATCGTCAGCGAAGCGACGTCGGTCACGCCGCAAGGCGTCGGTTATGCAGAAACGCCGGGCATCTGGTCGCAAGAACAAGTCGAAGGCTGGAAACTCGTGACGGAGGCCGTGCACGCCGCGGGCGGGCGCATCTTCCTTCAGCTGTGGCACGTGGGCCGCATTTCCGATCCGCTCTTCCTCGATGGAGAACTGCCGGTCGCGCCCAGCGCAATCGCCGCGCAAGGCTTCGTGAGCCTCGTGCGGCCGCAGCGCCCGTTCGTCACGCCACGTGCGCTCGAACTCGACGAGATTGCCGGCGTGGTCGCTGCGTACCGCCAGGGCGCGCTCAACGCGAAGGCCGCAGGCTTCGATGGCGTTGAGGTTCACGGTGCGAACGGCTATCTGCTCGATCAGTTCCTGCAAGACAGCACTAACCAGCGCACCGACGCTTATGGCGGCTCGATCGAAAACCGCGCGCGCCTGCTGCTCGAAGTGACCGATGCCTGCATCGACGTCTGGGGCGCGAATCGCGTGGGCGTACATATCGCCCCGCGCGGCGACTCGCACACGATGGGCGACTCGGATCCCGCCGCCACCTTCGGTTACGTCGCACGCGAGTTGGGCAAGCGCAAGATCGCATTCCTCTTCGCACGCGAATCGCTCGGCGACAATCGCCTTGGCCCGCAACTGAAGGCCGAATTCGGTGGCCCTTACATTGCGAACGAGAAGTTCACGCTGGAATCGGCGCAAAAAGTGCTCGCAGATGGCGAAGCCGATGCCGTCGCCTGGGGGCAACTCTTTATCGCCAACCCCGATCTGCCGCGCCGTTTCGAGCTGAATGCGCCGCTCAACGCGCCGAATCCTTCGACGTTCTACGCGCGTGGGGAAACGGGCTACACGGATTATCCGGCGCTCGAAAACGTCGCGTAAGTCGTATTTCGCGCGTTCATTTGTCCACTATATAAGCAGCGCAATAGTGGTCGAACGGCCCCGGCCAAGGCACTCGCCTTCGCCGGGGCTTTTTCCATTCGGCGCTAAAAACCGCTCAAGAACGCACGCGCGCATTCAACCGAACTAAGCACAAACCACATTTCCTTCGCTCTGCTCCTGATAGGACGTTTCAATTGGCATCGTGCGCGGCCGTGTCCTTCAATTCCACTCTTGTCTGCCCGCCCAACCGCTGACCGGAGCAAGCTCATGCCACAAGTCGACGCCGCGCAAATCGTCCACAGCATCGCCGAAGAAACGCAGACGCCTGAGGAAACGGTCGCCCGCATCTACGCCGACGCGCTCGATCAATACCGCGCCGACGCGCGCATTCACGACTATCTCCCGCTCTTCGCCGCTCGCAAGGTGCGCGCGACACTGCGGCAAAACGGCGCAGGCAAGCACTAGGGTCGCGCCTCCCACCCTTCCGATTTCGCTCCATCCGGTCGCAGCGCCCCGTTCGGACTCACAGTCCGCGCGGGCGCCTGTGCGGGCGAAAGTCCTCATAGGCGGGCTTTACACGCGCAGGCGCTCTTAAGGCTGGTTTAATTCTTCGCTGCAACCATACGCTCACCCCTGTTGAGCCGCCGGTACATCGGCGGCGTTTTTTTATGCGGTTAGTCGAGGAGGAGCGAAGCCATGCCTGAAGACAACGACGTGCTATTGCACCTGCAGTCCCTGCTGCGCGACGGCTCGACTACACGCGTCGCATCCTGCCGCATCTCCACGCCGCTCCAGCATCCGTGGGGCCGCGCCTACCGGTTGGTCGAATGGACCACGCCGCTCGACGACGGCGCGCGCCGCCAGGTCGTTCCCGCAGAAAGCTCGGCGTTCGAAATCGCGCGCCTCGTCGCGGAACACGTCCCCGGCCGGCGGATTCTGCTCAACGGCGAACCCGTCGACGCGGAGCGCCCACGCACGCGCCGCCGCGCACGCAGCAGCGCAAGCGCGCGCGCAGTTCGCTGACGATCGGACGCGGCGTACCCAACACCGGGTCCGCCGCGCGCAGCATCGCTTCAAGCCACCAGCCTTCCCAACATCTCTTCCAGCGTCTCGCTCACGCGCGTCATCGGCGCGCGCAGTTCATTGCGGATCAACCCTTGCTGGGCGAGCGCGGCCTTTACCGGCCCCGGATTCGGCTCTTCGAACGCGGCGCGCACAAGTGGCACCAGCGTGTGCCAGATCGCGCGCGCCTCGGCGAGTCGCTCTTCGCGCAACGCCCGCTCCATTGCGACGAAGCGCTCAGGCAATAGATGCGCCGATGCCGCGATCGCACCGCTCGCACCGGCACACATCATCCCGAACATATCGAGGTCTTCGCCGCAGAGCACCTGCAGGCGGCCATCGAGGATCAGCGCGAGCGTCTTGTCCAGCGAGCCGCCGCAGTCCTTGATCGCAACGATGCGCGCGTGCCCCGCGAGTTCGAGCAGCGTCGGCAATGCGAGCGTCACGCCGGTGCGCGCCGGGATGTCATAGAGAATCACGGGCTTGCGGCTCGCATCGGCGAGCGCTGCGAAGTGGCCGATAACGCCCGCCTGCGATGGCCGGATGTAATACGGCGCGGCCGCCAGTACGCCCGCGACAGGCAATTCGTTGAGCGCGGCGATGCGCTCGCACACCGACTGCGTGTGATTGCCGCTGACACCCGCGACCACCGGCAAATCCCTCGCACTGGCGAGCACGGTTGAGAGCACCGCATCCTGCTCCCGCTCGTCGAGCGCGGCAGGTTCGCCGGTCGTGCCGAGCGCGACGAAACCGGCCACACCCGCTCGCACGTAATGGCGCACCAGCGCGTCGAGCGCCTCGTGATCGACGGCGCCCCGGTTGAACGGCGTGACGAGCGGAATCCAGATACCCGAAAACGAAGACATGACTTTCCCTTGAACGCGACCGCATGGTAGGTCCGTCGAGCAGTGCGCGGGAGTCAGCGAGCCAGGGAGAGAGAGGCGGGGTGCCGGCAGGCCGTTCCATCGCAACATCCGACGGAACAGCAAGCTCCGGTCAGATGAGCGACTGTTTTTTGGCTTTGGCTTTCACGCCGACCGACGACGCGAGCGCGTACGTCGTCGCGCGCAATGCGGCAACGGCGAGTGGCGAGGCGAACAGGTTCGGCTGACGTGACATGTCCGGCAGTGTAACCGGAATTACCGGTTAGCGGGCCGCGCACCGCGTCAGCCAAGCGGCTCGACATCGACGATCGACGTATCCAGCAGCAGGCTCGGTGCGTCGGCGGGATCGCGCTTGGTCAGTTTGCCGTCCACGGTCGCGCCGCAATCCATCTGCAATTGCTGGTAGTAGATGTTGCCGACCACATGTGCATTCGCCTGCAATTCGACGAAATGATCGGCGATCACGTCGCCGACGATGCGTCCGTTCACGACTATATCGTAGCCATGCACGTTGCCCTGCACGATGCTGCGCTCGCTCAGGACGAAGAGTGTCTGCGTCCCCGGTTTGGTGCTGACGTTGCCGTTGATCTGGCCATCGAGGCGCAGGCCGTCGGCAAATTCGACGTTGCCCGTGATGCGCACGTCCTCGGCGATCAGTGTTGCGAGCTTGGTTTGCTGGATGCCCGGCTGGGGCTTCTTTTTGTTGAACATGGGAACCACCGTTGCGTTAAGTCGATTCAGGTCGGGTTGAGGAGCGATGTCGACGCTCTGGATGAGAGGCGCGCTCAATGCGCGCTCAGTGCGCGCCCTCGCGCGCGCCGTGGCCGCGCAGGAACAGCACTTCAGTCTGGAGCGAGGCGGCCTGGGCCTGGGCTGCCGCCGCGGACTTCTGGAGGGCGTCCCGCGCCGCGCGCTCCTGTTCCAGCGCGAGTTCGGCATTCGTCAGACGTACCTGCAATGCGTCGGGCGCGAGCACGGGACAACGCGCGGCGTCGTTGGCGTGCTCGATCCACGCCACGGCGCCCGCGCCTGCGCCCGCGGCCAGCACGGTCCAGACGAGCGCCATACTCCAGCGCCAGGCGCGCGAGCGCACCGGTTGCAGCTCGAAAGCGCGTTGCGTGTCCGTGCGCACGCGCGTGGTGCGGCGCGCGTCAGCCATTGTGGTAAGCGCCGAACAGCGCGAGATAGCCGACGGGATTCACCTGCGCGCCTTTGACGATCACCTCGAAGTGCAGATGCGGCCCAGTCGAACGCCCGGTCGAGCCGACATCGGCGATATGGTCGCCGGGCAGCACGACCTGCCCCACCTGCACGTCGATCTTCGACGCATGCCCATAGCGCGTCGCGAAGCCGTTGCCGTGGTCGATCTCCACGCAATTGCCGTAGCCCGCCTTCGGTCCCGCGAACATCACGCGGCCGCCGGCGGCGGCGAGAATCGGCGTGCCGGTGGGCGCGACGATGTCGAGGCCGGGGTGAAAGCTCAGGCGTTTGGTGAACGGATCGATGCGGTTGCCGAACGGCGAGCCGAGCCGCCCCGCTTCAGTCGGGCGGCGGCCCGGAAAGGCCTGCCATGCCGCTTCGTGCTCCGCGACGGCCTGTTCGAGCGCGGCAAGCGTCGCGGACAGGCAATCGACCTCGCCACTGACCGCGTGCGCGTTGGCGCGCGACGCGGACGCCTCGACGCAACTGCGCGGCGCAAGCGCGGGGCCGCCCTCGCCGCCTGCCGCGCCCGAGGCACTAGCCGCACTCGATGCACCTTCGGGCGCATCCTCATCGTCGTCGCCTGAACGCACGGACGGCGCGGGGGACGCCACGGGCCCGCCATGCTGCGGCTGCGCACGCAGGCGCTGATCGAACTGATGCAAGTCGGCAATCTGTGCGGCAAGACGTTCGATGCGCGGATCGAGCAGCGCGATGGACGCACTCATGCGGCCGATCTCGCCCACCACGTAGTGATGCGTGGCCACGCCCGCAGCGCCGGGGCCCGTGGGCACATCCACGACGCTGCTGTTGCGGCCGATGGCGACGCCGCCCGCGAGCGCGGCGATGCCCACGGCGCAGGCGGTACAGATCGCCGTGCGGCGTGCGGCGCGATGCGTGACAAAACGGGTCTCGCCACTCGAAAGCTCATTGACCGAGCTGGTCCACGGCATCTTCATGGCTGGCTCCGGCGGCGGCGCTTTGCGCGCACGCGTGAAGCGCACGAAAACAGGGTGCAAAACAGTGCGTACATCAGGCTGCGGTAGCCAGCGCATGCCGGCCCGTTCGAAATCAAAACGGCGATTATCACGGCGCCCGCCAAACCCCCATCCTAATAAAACAGCTCCCATGCGCCGACGAATCGCCTCCGCCAGCGACCGCATGAACAGTCTGGAAAGCTTGCCCTAAAAGGACGCGCGCCGTGGCCTACACTTCGATCGGCCAAGGCGAGCGGGATCGCCCGCACCAGTGCGTCTCTGATGAGCCAGATTGCCGCACCGCGCTTCCCTGCCTCGGACGCGCAAAACCGCTTGACTTCTCGCGCCACCGAACTAATATACGCACCGCGTATATCAACCAGCTATCACGGGTGCCAGCATGAGCGTTCCGCAACAAGCCTTCCTCCGCGACGCCATGCGGCGTCTGAACATGACCCGCGACGCCTTCGCGAGCCGCATCGGCGTGTCGCGCCGCGCACTCGACACCTGGCTGCTGCCGGAAGAATCGCAGGAATCGCGCGCGATGCCGGAGATCGTCGAGCGCTTCGTTTCGGAAATCGTCGGCAATGCGGAGCCGCGCGAAGGCTATACGCAAAGCGTAGAGTCGCATTCGCTCGCAAGCCAGATCCAGTTCGAAGGCAAGCCGCAACTGCTCTCCACCAACCAGTTCTCGCGCGACTCCGTTGAAGCGCTGTTCCGCGTCGCCGACATCATGCAGCCCATTGCGCGCCGCCGGAAAATCTCGCGCGTGCTCGAAGGCGCGGTGCTCGGCAACCTGTTCTTCGAGGCCAGCACGCGTACCCGCGTGAGCTTCGGCGCTGCGTTCTGCCGTCTGGGCGGTTCGGTGTGCGACACGACCGGCTTCACGTTCTCGTCGATGGCCAAGGGCGAATCGATCTACGACACGAGCCGCGTGATGGCCGGCTACGTGGATGCGATGGTGATTCGGCATCCTGAACAAGGCTCGGTGGCCGAATTCGCGCGCGCCGTGAACATTCCCGTCATCAACGGCGGCGACGGCCCGGGCGAACACCCGAGCCAGGCGCTGCTCGACCTCTACACGATCCAGCGCGAGTTCTCGCGTCTGGGCAAGATCGTCGACGGCGCGCACATCGCGCTCGTGGGCGACCTCAAGTACGGCCGCACGGTGCACTCGCTCGTGAAACTGCTCGCGCTCTACCGCGGCATCAAGTTCACGCTCGTTTCGCCGCCGATGCTGGAAATGCCGGCCTATATCGTCGACCTGATTTCGACCAACGGTCACGTGGTCGAGCAGACCACCGATATGCGCGCGGGCCTGCGCGGCGCCGACGTGGTGTACGCGACGCGCATCCAGAAGGAGCGCTTCACCGACGAATCGTTCGAAGGCTACACGCCCGACTTCCAGATCAACCAGGCGATGCTCGACGAATGCTGCAGCCCCGAAACGCTCGTCATGCACCCGCTGCCGCGCGACAGCCGCCCGGGCGCGAACGATCTGTCGACGGACCTGAACCACGATCCGCGCCTGGCGATCTTCCGCCAAACGGACAACGGCATTCCGGTTCGCATGGCGATCTTTGCGGTGCTGTTGGGCGTGGAAAACCTCGTGCAGCATTCGATGCGCGATGCCGTGTGGCGCCCGCCTGCGTACCTCGGCCCGGATGACGCCGTGTTCCACGGGATCGATTGATGGCACACGCGTGACATAGCAATCAGCAAAAAAGCCGGGAAACCATCGTTTCCCGGCTTTTTTTGCACCCATTATTTCGTCATCCTGATGTTATCCGAACAGCGTGAACTCGCCGCCACGCGCCAGCGCGCGCTGATACGCGGGCCGCGCATGAATGCGGTCGAGAAAATCGCGAATGGAAGGGAGAGCCTCCGCACCCGCTCGCTTCGCCCCCGCTTCGAGCGGAAAGCTCATCTGCACATCGGCGGCCGTGAACGCGTCGCCCGCGAACCAGCCGGTCGCTTCGAGCTCCTTCGCGATATAAGCGAAATGCAACTTGAGCTGCGGATCGACGAAATCGCTTTCCAGCGAGCCCGCGATCTTGCGCGTGATGGGCCGCACGAAAAACGGCACCTTCGCATTGGCGATGCGACTCGCCACCAGCTTGAGCAGCAGCGGCGGCATCGCCGAACCTTCTGCATAGTGCATCCAGTAGCGATAGCGCAAGAATTCCGGCGTATCGCGCGGCGGCACGAAGCGGCCATTGCCATAGCGCTCGACCAGGTATTCGAGGATCGCGCCCGACTCCGCGAGCGTGAGGTCGCCGTCCGTCACGACCGGCGACTTGCCGAGCGGATGCACGGCGCGCAGCGCGGGCGGCGCGAGCATGGTCTGCTTGTCGCGTCTGTATTCCACGATCTCGTATTCGACGCCCAGCTCTTCGAGCATCCAGAGGACGCGCTGGGAACGCGAGTTGTCGAGGTGATGCACTGTCAGCATAGGGTCTCCTCCCGGTTGCAGGTATCGCAAGCTTTTTAGGTCGGGCGCGCGTCATCGGATCCGCGAGCCTGCCGCATCATGCCATCGACAAAAACTGTCCGCCGCGGCCATCATCGCGCGCGCAGGCGGCCAGCCGATCGAGGCGCTAGCCACCGCGAAACCGGCGCCGAAAAACAGCAATACGCCTTCCATTCGTTTAGTCGATCACGATCGACAAGGTCATGTTGCCGGCGCACACGACGGCTTAGGCGCAATGATGTGAGGGAAACGAGGGGGAAATCGAAGGAGAAACGTCTGGGGCGAGAATGCTTGCCTCACGCGCGGTTGCGCCGCACAATCAGCGTTCACCCCTCTCGCGCGGTACACCCCATGGCCTATGCTTCGCTTGCCACCGGCGTACTGCTCGCCGCCGGCACCGGTTCGCGTTTCGATCCCGACGGTCTGCGCAACAAACTCCTCGCGCCGCTTCCGAACGGCACGTGCGTCGCCCGCGAGGCCGCGCACCGCCTCCTGATGGTCGTGCCGAAAGTCATCGCGGTCGTGCGGCCGGGCGCGGAAACGCTCGCACACACGCTCAACGAGGCGGGCTGCGACGTGGTATTCGCCGCCGGATCGGTGCGCGGCATGGGCGCGAGCCTCGCCGCCGCCGTCGAAGCCGATAGCGAAGGCGAAAGCTGGATCGTGGCGCTCGCGGACATGCCGCGCATCGCCGTGAGCACCATCGAGGCCGTTGCGCGCGAACTCGACGCGGGCAAGCCGCTCGTCGCGCCGTTCCACGACGGGCAGCGCGGCCATCCGGTGGGATTCGGCTACGGGCATCGCTCGGCCCTCGTCGCGCTGGACGGCGACGCGGGCGCACGCTCGTTGCTCGCCACGCAAACGCTCGCGCGCATCGACGTGGACGACCCCGGCATCCTGCGCGACGTCGATACTCCCGCCGACCTCGACGGACTCTGAAAACAGCCTCTCGCAGCTGATACTGAAGTGCGCCGGGAACCCGCTTTGCGCCAGTGCACGCGGGCCCGGAATCTCCGCACGCGCGGTTTCCATCGCCTACGCTATAAAGACCACCCACACGTCCTGCACCGGCTCACGCAGCCCGCGCACGAGGTAACCGCGATGATTTGCTCGCATACGACTCCGATTCCCGATCCGCTCGCCGACCCGACGCGCGATCCCGAACGCGATCCGCTCACGCCTCCGCCGCCCGGTCATCACACCGAGGAGCCGCAACGCCCCGAAGGGCCGCCGAGCAAAGACCCGGTTTAGATTGCGACGGCGCGGCTGCCGCGCCTTGGGTGTCCCCTCCCGCGTAGACCTGTAGCGGCCGCGCTGCCACTCCGTGCCCCGCCGGTCGCCCCACGCGCGTGCCCTCTCGCGCGCCCATCTCGCGCCTCGAATGGCGCGATCGAACCGCCCCCAATTTCCCGTGCTTTCGCGAAGCTTGCGCCAGCCTCGCGCACTCCGTAAAATGCAAACGATTCGCATTTGCGATCAAGAACTTACCTCAACCCCGATCCGCCGACGCCACCGTGACCGTAACGACCACCGCGCCCGCCTCCGTTCGACGGCGCGCGCGCCGCCACAGCGCATGAGACCCCTGCTGGTACGCCTGCACCGCTGGTTCGGCCTCGGCACGGCGGCATTCCTGTTCCTCGCGGGGCTCACAGGCGCCGTGATCGCGTGGGACCACGAACTCGACTCGGCGCTCAATCCCTCGTTCTACGACGCCGCCACGCCGGGCACACCGCTTTCGCCGCTCGAACTGGCGAACCGTCTCGAAGCCGAGGACCCGCAGGCCGTGGTGTCGTTCATGCCGCTCGCGGTCGAGCCTGGGCACACTTTCCAGGTGCGCGTGCAGCCGCGCCTCGATCCGAAGACGAACCAACCGTACGCGCTCGACTACAACCAGGTCGCGCTCGACCCCGTCACGGGCGCCATACAGGGCCGCCGTATGTGGGGCGCGCCGTCGCTCGCCCGCCTGAACCTGATCCCCTTCCTCTACCAGCTCCACTACACGCTGTTCCTGCCGACGAAGATGGGCATCGACTTCAGCGTCTGGACGATGGGCGTCGTGGGGATGGTCTGGCTGCTGGACGGCTTCATCGCGATCGTGCTCGCGTTTCCGAATTTCAAGAGCTGGCGCAAGTCGCTGGCGTTCCGCGTCAAGCGCGGCGGTTATGCGCTCACCTTCGACCTGCATCGCTCGGGTGGCGTGTGGCTCTGGGGTCTGCTGACGGTCATCGCCCTCACCTCGATCTCGATGAATCTGGGCAGCCAGATCGTGCGCCCCGTCGTCTCGGTGTTCTCGACACTCGCGCCGGACCCGTTCCGCACCGTCGCGCCCGGCCCGGTGCTCACGCCCGAAGAGGCGACGCAGGCGCGCGATCGCATCATCGCCAACGCGGCTGAAGCGGGCCGCCGCGAAGGCATCACCGCCCCGCCTGGCGGCCTGTTCGCGGTGCCGTCGCTGGGTTACTACGGCGTGGGCTATTACGCGCCGGGTGCGGATCACGGCGATGCGGGCCTCGGCAATCCGTGGCTCATCATGAACGCGCGCACCGGCCAGGTAATGGCCAGACAGATTCCCGGCCACGGCAGCGCGGGCGATATCTTCATCCAGATGCAGTTTCCGCTGCATTCCGGACGTATCGCCGGTTTGCCGGGGCGCATCGCCATCAGCTTCACGGGTGTGGTCATCGCGATTCTCAGCGTGACGGGCGTGCTGATCTGGCTGAAGAAGGCGCGTGCGCGGCGCAAGCCAGCCAAGCAGGCGTCGACGGTACGGCGCGAACGCGCGACCAGCTAAACGCGCCAGCACGCAGAAACACGAAGGGCCTTGCAGCGATCGCTCGCTGCAAGGCCCTTTTTTCTGGCGCGATTGAATCGCGCCACTGGTCGCTCAACTACTTCGCGATTTCGTCGAATGCGGCGAGCAGACGCTCGACATCGGCGGCGTGGATGTCGCCCATCGTCGAGATACGGAACAGTTCCTTCGACAGACCGCCCTGACCGGCGTAGATCACGAAGCCGCGCGCCTTGAGCGCGTCGTGCAGCTTCGGATAATCGACGCCTGCGGGCAGACGGAACGCGCGCAGCACCACCGACGTTTCGTCCTTCGGCAGCACGCTGTCCATGCCGCGCGCCGCCAGACCGGCACGCACCTGCTCGGAAAGCGCCGCATAGCGCGCGTGACGTGCCTTCCAGCCGCCTTCGTCGGCGAGCTCGCGCAGCGCTTCCACCAGCGCGTAGTACGCGTGCACCGACGGCGTGAACGGCGTATTGCGCTGATCCTGCAAGGTCGCGAGACGCTTGAGGTCGAGGTAATACGTGCGGCTCGCGGCCGTCGCGAGCGCCGCGCGGCGCACCACCACGAAGGCCGCGCCAGGCACGCCGTGCAGGCACTTGTTCGCGGTCGCCGCCACGGCGGCGATGCTCGTATCGTCGAAGTCGATCGCTTCCGAACCGAAGCTGCTCACGCCATCGACGAGCATCTGCACGCCACGCGCGCGGCACGCTTCGCCCAGTGCGCGCAGATCGTTCAGACGGCCCGTCGTGGTTTCGTGATGGATGATCGCGACGTGCGTGATCGACTTGTCCGCGTCGAGCGCGGCGGTGATGCGCGCGAGTTCGGGCGCCTGCATCCACTCGTGCTTCACGACTTCATGCGCGATGCCGTACTGCGTGGCGATCGCGGTGATGCGCTCGCCGTACACGCCGTTTTCGACGATCAGCAGCTTGCCGTTGGCGGGCACGAGCGAAGCGATCATGCTCTCGACCGCCGCCGTGCCGGAGCCGGTCATGAGCACCGCTTGCCATTGCGCGGGATCGAGGTCGTAGACGCCCAAGAGACGCGTGCGCGCCTCTTCCTGCACGTCGAAGAACTCGCTTTCGCGGTGGCACAGGTCTTCCTGCAACAGGCTGCGGCGCACGCGTTCGGTGAGCGTGACCGGGCCGGGATTGAGCAACAGCATCTGCGGTTCCTTTCCTTTAGGCAGCGAGCGCGCCGATGTGGCGCATAAGACGCGTCTTCACGTCGGGCGGCGTGATGGTCGGGCGCGGCAGACCGTCGGGCGTGCCGCGGCGGATCGTCAGGCATACGAAACGTGTGCCCGCGACACCGCTGGCGCCCGTCGCACGCTCACGCGCGGCGGCCAGCACGGTGTCGAGCGTGGCGAGGTCGTCGCCTTCCACGGCATCGGCATAACCGCACGCGGCGGCCACGTTCGCGAACGAGACCTGCTGCGAGACCGTGGCCTGGCCGCCCGTCGAATCGTGCGCGCCGTTGTCGAGCAACACGTGCGTGAGGTTCGGCGGACCATACGCGCCGAGCGTCGCGAACGCGCCCATGCGCATGAGCGCGGCGCCGTCGCCGTCGAGCGCGACCACGTTCAGATCGGGACGCGCGAGCGCGAGACCGAGTGCGAACGGCGTCACGCAGCCCATCGAGCCGACCATGTACAACTGGTTCGCACGATCGTCGAGCGCGTAGAGTTCGCGCCCGCAAAAGCCCGTCGAGGCCACCACGACCGTCGATTCAGCCGGCGTTGCCGCGATCACACGTTCGAGCGCCTGCTGGCGCGTCGGCAATTCGTCGTAGCCGCGACCCGCGAAGTTCGACTGCGCAACGGGCAGCGCGTGCTTCTCCGGCATCGCGCCGCCGCCCTTCAGTTCGTACGACGCGACGCTGCCCTTCTGCATCACGAGCGCATACGGGCGGCCCGTTTCGTCCATGTGCTGAATGGCGCGTTCGAGCGCCGGTGCGATCTGGTCCGCTTCCGTGGGGAACAGCTCCCAGGGAATTTCCATCGTGTCGAGCATCTGCGGCGTGACCGGGCCCATCAGCGCGTGCTGCGGCTCGTCCGCGACACCCGGCTGACCGCGCCACGTCACGATCAGCAGTTGCGGCAGGCGGAAGGTCCACGTGAGCGAGGTGAGCGGGCTCACGGCGTTGCCGAGACCAGAGTTCTGCATCATCGTGATGCCGCGCTTGCCCGCGAGCGCGACGCCCGCCGTCAGCGCGACCGCATCGCCCTCATTGGCCGCCGACACGTAATGCAGCGACTCGTCCTGCAACACGTAGTTGATGAACGGCGTGAGGTACGAGCACGGCACGCCCGCATACCATTCGAAGCCCCGCGCGCGCGCCGCTTCGACAAACTGTGCCGCTTCGATCATGCCTTCGCCTCCGGCTTCGCGCCTGCCGTGCCGCCGCCCGCATTGCCACCGATCGGCGTTTGCGCATGCGCGAAGTCACCCGCGCGACGGAAGTCTTCGAGGTCGTTCACGCCGCGCCAGTGGCCGCGCACGTATTGCACTTCGATCCTCTCGCCGTCTTCGATCAGCGCGTTGAGCAGCGCCGGCATGTCGAGCGTGTCGAAATCGGCGCGCGTCTGGAGTTGCGCGATCTTGTTGCGCAGCTTGTCGCGGCCCGCGCCACGCACGCTCGTGAGGCCGATCCAGCGGCCATTGGGCGCCGTCGCCTGCGAAGCCTGATCCGACGACACGCGTTGCAGATACACCTTGTCGCCGAACAGGCCGCGGTCGTCGCCGCCCGAGCACCATGCGAAATCGCGCACGCTGGCGTTTTCCGATTCCGGCGACGAGTCGATCACCACGCTGAATTCCGCGTCGTTTTCCACGAGGTCGCGCAGGATATAGCTGCGGAACAGCAGATCGCCATAGGAGATCACCGTGTCGTTGTCGAGCGCCTTGACGGCGCACGCAAGCGAGGCGAGTTCGTTGGTCTGCGCATAGCGTTCGTTGCGCGCGAGCTTGATGCCCGCGGTGTCGATCGCTTCGGCCTTGTAGCCGCCTACGACCGTGATGTCGTTGATCGCTTCCTTCTTGAACGCGTCGACGAGCCAACGCAGCAGCGGCTTGCCCGCGACCGGCAGCATGACCTTCGGCTTGTCTTCGGTGACGGCGTCGAGGCCCTTGCCGCGGCTGGCCGCCAGCACGATCGCCGAACCGGCCGAGCGCGTGGTCGACAGATAGCGGTTCTCGGCTTCCGAGTATTCGTCGGCGTCCTGGAGGCGGAAAATTTCGTTGACCGTAGCAATGCGGTCTTCGACGTCGACGAGCGTCTGCGTTTCGTAGATCGTCTTCGTGACGGCCTGCATGGCCGAAACGGCTGCACGGATCTGGTGGTTCGCCCAGATGATGGTGCTGATGCCCGCCTTGCGGAACACATCGGTCGGCGTGCTGTAGTACTTGGTCGGCACGATCACGAGCGGACCGCGGCCTGCCCATTCGCGCGCGAACGTGAGGATCTCGTCAGCTTTCGAGAGCTTGCTGTGGATCAGGATCGCGTCCGCGCCCGCAAGGCGATACGCCTCGGCGCGCTTGAGCGCTTCGTCCATGCCCCAACCGGCGATCAGCGCTTCCACGCGCGCCACGATCGAGAAGTTCTCGTCGGTCTGCGAGTCCTTGCCGGCCTTGATCTTGCCGCAGAATTCGTCGATGTCGGCGAGCGGCTGCGCTTCGCCGCCGATGAAGCTGTTGGTCTTCGGGAACACCTTGTCTTCGATACAGACGCCGGCGATGCCGCGCTGTTCGAGCTTGCGCACGAGGCGGCGCACGTTGTTGAAGTTGCCGTAGCCGGTGTCGCCGTCGAGCAGGATCGGCAGATCGCTCGCATCGGCCATGAATTCGAGGTTGTCGACCACCTGGGTCCAGCTTGCCTCGTTGTTGTCGCGCACGCCGAACTGCGCGGAGATCGAGAGGCCCGAGCCCCAGATCGCCTTGAAGCCCGCTTCGCGCGCGATTCGCGCGGACAGGCCGTTGTGCGCTTCCATCAGGAATTCGAGTTCGTTGCTGATCAGCATCTGGCGCAGCCGTGCGCTGCGCGAAGTGGAAACCAGTGCGGGTTCGCGTGCGTTCATTCTTGTTACTCCTGTGGACGTCGTCGCGGCTGCTGCCAGAAGGCTGCGCCGGGCGCGTCGCATCGTTGGGAAAGTCGGTTTCTGGCTCGTGGGCCGCCGGAGCGTCCAGGTGGCAATCGCGACGGGGACTCGCAAACGGCGAGCGATGTCGCTGTTGATCGAGCGTCGCGCACCTCGCGCGAAACGCCAAAACCACGTTTGTGCGGATCGAAAAGCGGCGGCGGCCTTGAACCGAAGTCGCGACTATAGCGGAAACGATTCGCATCTGCCGTCGATCCCGGCGAGAAGTGGCAAATCATGGTGTTGCTGTGAAATTTGTGGCTTTTAAGGGCTTTTTTCGACGCTTTTTGTGCACTTTCGCGGCAAACGCCTTTCCCTCGCTTGCAGCCGTTCCAGCGCGCGCCAGGGGCGTTTTGCGAGCCCCTTGTTTCCTATGAGGAAACAGGGTTCGCCCTGGGATCACGCGCAGGTTTGCAAAGGCCGTAAACACAGGAAGGCGAAGCGTCTTTCATCGCCGGATTTCACAGCCCAGCAGCGGCCCCTCTGACCGACCAAGCAGACGATGACTCTCAACAAGAAACTCCGCTCGATGATCGCGATCCTCTGGATCGGCCTGCTCCTGATCGTGGCCTTCGGCGCCTGGCAAAGCCGCGACGGCATGATCCGCGAACGGCGCGCGCAACTGACCACGCTCGTGGACGAAGCCACCAGCATCGCCAACTACTACTACGGTCTGTCGCAGCACAACGTGCTGCCCGAAGCCGACGCGCAAAAGCAGGCGCTCGCCGTGATCGGCTCGATCCGCTACGGCAAGGACGGCTATCTCAGCATCAACAATTCGCAGGCCGTGATGCTGATGCATCCGATCAAGCCCGAGCTCAACGGCAAGACGCTCAGCAATTTCGCGGACCCTTCGGGAAAACACGTGTTCACGGCGCTGTCGGAAGCGGCCAATCAGCCGGGCGGCGGTTTCGTCGATTACCTGTGGGCCAAGCCCGGCCATAGCGAGCCCGTGCCGAAGCTGAGTTTCGGCAACCGCTTCGCACCGTGGGACTGGGTGATCGTCACCGGCATGTATATGGACGACGTGAGCGCCGCGTTCTACGGCAGCCTCGTGCGCTGGCTGCTGGTGACCTTCGTGCTGGGCGGCGCGGCGACGGTCGTGATGGTGTTCGTGGTGCGCAGCGTGCGCGGCAGTATCGGCGGCGAACTGGAAACGGCCGTGGATACGGCCAACCGTATCGCGCAAGGCGACCTCACCTCGCGCGTCGAAGTGCAGGGCAGCAACGCCCACAGCCTGATGCGCGCGCTCGCCACCATGCAGGGCGCGCTCGTGCAAACCGTCGCGCGCGTGCGCAGCGGCGCGGAAAACATCAACGTGGGCGCCAACGAGATCGCCGCGGGCAACACCGACCTCTCGCAACGCACCGAGGAACAGGCGGCCGCGCTCGTGCAGACCGCGTCGAGCATGGACCAGATGACGGCCAACGTGCGCCAGAACGCGGACAGCGCGCAGCACGCCGCGACGCTCGCGAGCCAGGCTGCCGACGTGGCCACGCGCGGCAGCGTCGTCGTGGACGACGTCGTGCGCACGATGGGCGACATCACGACCAGCTCGCAGCAGATCGGCGACATCATCGGCGTGATCGACGGGATCGCCTTCCAGACCAACATTCTCGCGCTCAACGCGGCCGTGGAAGCAGCCCGCGCAGGCGAACAGGGACGCGGCTTCGCCGTCGTCGCGGCGGAAGTGCGCAGCCTCGCGCAGCGCTCGGCGGCGGCGGCCAAGGAGATCAAGGCGCTGATCGAAAAATCGACCGGCACGGTGACCGAAGGCCAGCAACTCGTGACCAACGCGGGGACGACGATGAGTGAAATCGTGCAGTCCGTGCGGCGCGTGCACGAGATCCTCGAAGAGATCAGCAACGCCTCGCGCGAACAGAGTGCGGGCATCGAGCAGGTGAATCGCGCCGTCGGCGAGATGGATCAGGTGACGCAGCAAAACGCGGCGCTGGTCGAACAGGCCGCGGCGGCGGCGCATTCGCTCAAGGATCAAGTGACGGGCTTGCGCGAGTCGATCGCGAGCTTCCAGTTGCCGGCGATGGCTTGATTTGAGGGGATGGGGTTGCCACGAGCCGGCGGCGGCTTGTGGCGATGCACGTAAGCCAGCAACTCACACTTCCCTGCGCACGATCATTCTCCGACCCACGACCACACGGCCACACAAATTTCAATTTAATTACTATATGTTTACAATAATATTCTGACCATCCCCCCGCACCACCCCGATGATCCGTTCCAGGAAGCCGCCACGCGATCCGCACGCCACTGCGACCCGTCATCCGATGCTGTCGCCGCAGCTCCCCGCCTGGCGCTCGAAGCTTGTCGTGTTCATCACCTTCGCCGCATTCGCCGCGCTCGCGGGCCGCGCGCTCTGGGTGCAGGTCGTCAATCACGGTTTTTACGTCAAGCAGGGGCAAAAGCGCTATCAGCGCACGCTCGAACTCGACGCCATGCGCGGCGGCATCGTGGACCGCAATGGCGCGCTGCTCGCGGTGAGTCTGGAGACGTTCGAGATCTGGGCCAATCCGCGGGTGCTCGACGAAGCCGCGCATGCCCCGCTCGCGAAGCTGCTCGACATGCCGCTCGCCGAACTGCGCCGCCGTCTGCCGCCCGAGCGCGCGTTCGTGCTGCTCAAGCGCCAGGTCGACGCCGAAACCGCCGCCCATATCGACGAAATGGCCACCGGCGGCATCACGCTGATCGCCGACTCCAAGCGCTTTTATCCCGAGGGCGAATCCGCCGCACACGTGGTGGGCTTCACCGATGTCGAGGACAAAGGCCAGGAAGGCGTCGAACTGGCCGCCAACGCCCGCCTGCACGGCACGCCGGGACAACGCGAAGTAATCCGCGACCGCCTTGGCCGCGTGATTTCGGAAACGCGCGAGCGCGTGCAGCCGAGAAACGGCGACACGGTGCAGTTGACCATCGACCGGCGCGTGCAGCAACTCGCGTATTCACAGCTGAAAACCGCCGTCGCGAAACATCACGCCGAAGCGGGTAGCGTCGTGGTGCTCGACGCGCAGAGCGGCGAGATCCTCGCACTGGCGAACTGGCCGTCGTTCGATCCGAACAACCGCTCGCGCCTCACGGGACGCCAGTTGCGCAACCGCGCCGTGATCGACACCTTCGAGCCGGGTTCGACCATCAAACCCGTGGTCGCCGCGCTCTCGATGGACCTGCGCAAGGTCAACGCGAACACGATCATCGACACCACGCCGGGCACCTATCGCATCGGCCCGGCTGTGATTCACGACACCTCGAATCACGGCCGCATGACGGTGGCCGAAGCCATCCAGAAGTCGAGCAATATCGCGCTCGCGAAAATGGCGCTCAACCTGCCCGCGCAGACCATCTGGAACAAGTATCAGGATTACGGCCTGGGCTTGCGGCCCGAAGTGACCTTTCCCGGCGCCGCTGCGGGCCGCGTGCGGCCGTGGGCGCGCTGGCGTCCGATCGAGCAGGCGACGATGGCCTATGGGTATGGCCTGTCGGCGTCGCTGCTACAGATCGCGCAGGTCTACACGGCCTATGCCGGCGACGGCACGATGTATCCCGCGCGGCTCCTGCGCGAGAGCGAGAGCGCGGTCGCCTCGCCCGCCACGCAGCCGCGCACGGTCACGACGCCGGCCACGGCGGCGGCGCTGCGCGGGATGCTGGAAATGGCGACGCGCGAAGGCGGCACGGGCCGCGCGGCGAACGTCGAAGGCTATCGCGTAGGCGGCAAGACCGGCACCGCACGCAAGCAGATCGGTGCGGGCTATGCGAAGAACCGCTATCGCGCGCTGTTCGTCGGCATGGCGCCGATGAGCGCGCCGCGCGTGATCGTCGCGGTGATGATCGACGATCCGGCGGGCGGTTCGTTCTATGGCGGCACCGTCGCCGGGCCCGTATTTTCAGGGGTGATGCAAGGCACGCTGCAAATGCTCGGCGTGCCGCCCGACGCATGAAAACCGGCGCCGCATTCACGCGGCGCCGGTCAGTCGAATCGATCAGCAATGCTGATCAGTGATCTTGCTCAGTGGTGCTTATAAGCCGCCGGTTCGAGGCTGCGCGCCGCGGCAGCCGGGCCGCCCGCTTCGCTCGTCGCCACCGGTTGCGCACCATAGCCCGACTGGGCCACGTCTTCCTGCGGCTGCGCCTGTTGTTGCGCAAGACGCGATTGAGCGGCGCGTTTCGCTTCGAGGCGCAACATCGCGGCCTGAATATCGTTCGGGTAATTGACGTCGTTGCCCGACGCCGGGCTATAGCCGACCGATTCGAGATCGACCAGTTCCTGCAACACCTGCGCACGCGTCACCGGGCCGTTGTGGATGGACTGGGCGAACGAAACCGCCGGAATTACCGCGATCATCGAAACCAGCGCCGTGCGTAGCAATGCGTTCTTCACCGTACTCTCCTGTGGTCTGAACGGACTCGCTGCGCTGGCGATCTGCCTGGCGAGCGGCGAGTCGATGCGACAAGTCTACGCAGCCGACCCGCGCCTAAAAACCGGGCCACGAGGGGAGGACTGTTCCAGTCTGTGGAAGATTGATGAGGACTTCTGCGCGCGGCAACGCGTACGGTGTCAGATCTGGTCGCGCCCGAAGGCCCGCAGCGCGTCGAGATCGGCAACGTCCACGCGGTTATACGAGAGCGTGACGAGCCCTTCGCGTTCGAGCAGTTGCAAGGCCTGATTGACGCGCTGACGCGATGCGCCCGCGAGCATGCCGATCTCCTCCTGCGAGATCTCCAGCGCGCGGCCGGTCTCGGGATAGAGATCGGGATTGAACATTTGCGCGAGGGCCTGCGCCACGCGTGCATCGACGTCGAGCAAGCGGCTGTTCTGGATCAGGCCGATGAACTCGCCCATGCGGTTGTTGAGTTGATGGATCACGAAACGGTTGAACGGCAGGCTGCTGTCCATGAGCCGATGAAACGTATCGGCGGGCACGGCCATCACGAGCGAGGGCTGGAGCGCGATCACATCGTATTTGCGCGGCTCGCGCTTGATGACGCTGCCCTCGCCGAACCAGCCGCCATGCGGCACGCCCGAAAACGTGCAGCCGCGCCCCGACGCGTTGAAGATGGCGAGCTTGACGAGCCCGCTGCTCACACCGAGCCAGTACGCCGAGGGCGCCTCGCGCGCGGCCACGGTCGCGCCTGCCGCGTAGGACTGCGCATGCGAGCATTCGAGCACCCATGCGCGATGCTCGGGTGCGAGCGCGCGAAACCACGCGCAGCGCTCGAACAGCGCAGCCAGGCGCGTGACGTCGCTCGAATCGATGCGGCCCACAGGCGCGGCAGCATCTTTTTCCGGGGGCATAATGGGCTGCGACATGACGCTGACCTCGAAGTGAAGAATCCGGCGTGCGAGCTCTGTCGCGCCAGCGACAGACTCGCAAGCACGGTCCTGCTACGGTAGCGCTGAATCATACCGACAAATACCGATAAATCGTCAATCCGCCAGCGGCGCCATGCCATGCCATGCCATGCCATGCCATGACGTGACATGCGCCCCATGCGCCAGACAGGAGACAGCACCATGTCGCACCCGTTCGAACAAGGACTCGCGCAACGCGAAGCCAACTACGTTCCGCTCACGCCCATCGACTTCATCGCGCGCGCGGCCGAAGTCTATGGCGATCGCCTCGCCATGGTCCACGGAGAAGTGCGCCGCAACTGGCGCGAGACTTACGCGCGCACGCGACGCCTTGCCAGCGCGCTCGAACGTGCGGGCATCGGGCGCGGCGACACCGTCGCGGTGCTGCTGCCCAACATTCCGGCGATGGTGGAAGCGCACTTCGGCGTACCGATGCTCGGCGCCGTGCTCAATACGCTCAACACGCGGCTCGATGTGTCCACCATGCTCTTCATGCTGCGTCATGGCGAAGCGAAGGTACTGATCGTCGATACGGAATATGCCGCGCTCGCGCAGCGCGCGGCACTGGAATTTCCCGAGCTGAAGATCATCAGCGTCGCCGATGTCGCGCCCGCCGATGCCGAGCATTTCCCGCGTGCAACCGACTACGAAGCCTTCCTCGAACAAGGCGACCCCGAGTACGCCTGGCAGCCGCCCGAGAACGAATGGGACGCCATTGCGCTCAACTACACCTCGGGCACGACCGGCGATCCGAAGGGCGTGGTCTATCACCATCGCGGCGCGTATCTGAACGCGGTGAGCAATATCCTCGAATGGGATCTGCCCAAGCATGCGGTTTATCTCTGGACGTTGCCGCTCTTTCACTGCAACGGTTGGTGTTTCGCGTGGACCGTGGCCGCACGCGCGGGCGTGAACGTGTGTCTGCGCAAGTTCGACGCGAAGCTCGTATTCGATCTGATCCGCAGCGAAGGCGTCACGCACTATTGCGGCGCGCCTATCGTGCAAGGCGCGCTCGCGGATGCACCGGCCGACTACCGCCAAGGCATCACGCACACGGTGCGCACGATGGTCGCGGGCGCGCCGCCTCCACCGGCCGTGATCGCGAAGATGAAGACGATCGGCATCGAACTCACGCACGTCTACGGGCTCACCGAGGTATATGGTCCGGCCTCGGTGTGCGCCGTGCAGGAGAGCTGGAAGACGCTGCCCGACGAAGAGCAGGCACGCCTCGCCGCGCGCCAGGGCGTGCGCTATCACCTGCAGAGCGGCATCAGCGTGCGCAACCCGACGACGATGGAACCCGTGCCCAACGACGGCGAAACGCTCGGCGAAATCATGTTCCGCGGCAACATCTGCATGAAGGGTTATCTGAAGAACGAGCGCGCCACCGACGACGCGTTCCGCGGCGGCTGGTTCCATACCGGCGATCTTGGCGTCATGACGCCCGACGGCTACGTTCGCATCACCGATCGCAGCAAGGACATCATCATCTCGGGCGGCGAGAACATTTCGAGCATCGAGGTCGAGGACACGTTGTATCGGCATCCGGCTGTCGCGCTCGCGGCCGTGGTCGCGATGCCCGATCCGAAATGGGGCGAAGTGCCTTGCGCGTTCGTCGAACTCCGTCCCGGCGAAAGCGTGACGGAGGAGGAGATCATCGCGCATTGCCAACGTCTGCTCGCCCGCTTCAAGGTGCCGCGCGTGGTGAAGTTCGGCGAGCTGCCGCGCACCGCGACCGGCAAGATCCAGAAATACGAGCTGCGCGCTCAGGTCGGCTCGCAGGCCGCCATCGACCTCGGCAAGGCACCGGACGCAGGCAAACCCGGCAAGTGAATGGTTACTGAACGATAATCGTAATGTTTATGAAATGTTGAGAGCGCAACGATCTGCACGCTTGCGGGCAGGTCGGGCGCCGAATGTAACGCCTCTTGACAACCCGACCCTTTGAAAACTTGCGGCAAGGTTCAGAAACCTGCCGTAATCCTTTTTGCATCAAGGCCCAACTGTTAAATGGCGGGATTCGTGTGAAAGTCGCCTCGAAACGAAAGCTTACAAGTCGTCACGTTTTCACCGGCGTCGGCCCGATAAGCTTTGGTTCAAGGTCGAACGCAACGCAGGGCGCCAAGCACTGCAAGAAGCGGACGACGAACCCGAGAGGAGGTAAGAACATGAACACGAAGAGCTGGAAGACCCCCGCACGCGCTCTCGCAGCCGCGCTGCTGGCAGGCGGCGCGCTGATGGGTGCCTCGAGCGCCTTCGCCCAGTCTGCGCCGTTCGCACTGCGCGCCGACTCGGCGCCGCAATACGGCCAACCGCACATGATGCCGGTCGGCGTCCAGGTTTCGATTGGCTGGCATGACAACCGCTACTGGGACGGCCACCGCTACTGGGAACATGACGAGTGGATGCACCATCATCCGCACGATCCGGGTCCCCCGCACTACCGCGACGACCACCGTCCGCCCCCGCCGCGCTATTGATCGGTTCAACGATCTAGCGTGACGCCGCCGAGGCCGGTCTCTCCCGCAAGGGAGGACCGGCCTCGGCGCATTTCGGCTGTCTGAGTGCGTGCGTATGCAAACAAACGATCGACACCGCATTTCAGTTGCTTACTGATTCATGCCGGCAGATAGATCCACACCCATTGAACTGGTTTGGCATCCAAATCAAAGTGCATAGCGATTCGCCGTAAACAAGGGCCTCCGGCGCTCTATCGATGGTCAACAGTACACGACGGACGGCTCCAGAAAGCATGCCGACAGTAATGCAGGGTAATGCGGGCGCGTTGCCTCGCGCGCGCGCGGACGGTAACGTTGTCGGGCGTTTCGTTCCCCGGAGCGCACGGTGTATTCTCATTGCCCCGACCAGCACTGGTTGGGGCCTTTTTTTTGCGCCTGGCAAACGACTGCGCGCCCCGCGCGAACGCCAGAAGCGAAACGGCCGCTCGCCCCGTGCTGGGCGAGCGGCCGTTGCCACCTTTGCCGCGAATCAGTCGATGAGCTTGTTCAGGGTGGCGAATTCGATCAGCGCCGCCAGCGACGAAACCCCCAGCTTGTCGAGCACGCGTGTCTTGTACGTGCTCACGGTCTTGTCGGACAGGCCCAGGCGCGCCGCCACACCCTTGTTGCTCATCCCGCGCGCGAGATATTGCAGCACCTCGACCTCACGCGGCGAAAGTCCGTTGAGCGCCACATCGCGACCACCGCCGCAACTGCCCGCCGGAAAGCAGTCATACCCCAGCAACACTGCCTTCACCACGCCGCACAACTCTTCCACCCCGCGGCTCTTGCTCACATAACCATTCGCGCCCGCGATGCGCGTGTGATTCGCCATCACCTGCTCGGGTTTGGCGGAGAGCACCAGCACGCGCGTATTGGCCAGCTTGGCGCGAATGCCGCGAATGACCGACAGGCCATCGAGCTTCGGCAATTCGAGATCGAGGATGACGAGGTCCGGCTCCAATATGCTGACGAGGCGCAGCCCCTCTTCACCATCACCGCATTCGCCCACCAGTTCGTATTCGGTATGCAGGACGTTGGCGAGCATCTTGAGGACGATCGGGTGATCGTCGATAACCACGATGCGCTTCATTTTTTGTTCCATGTTTTTGGGGGCGTGAATTCGGAGCGCCTTTCGGCGCGAAAACTACAGCCTGAACGACACACTCCCCTTTTTGCATAGGAAAAATCTGAAACGACATCGGCCGAATTGCGGGGTTAACCCGGTGCGCCGATATCTAGCATCCCCCGCAAAGGGTCCGAAGTGGCAACCGTTGATTCACGCGACAACCAGCCGTTTGCTTTCGCTTGCGGGTTTGACGCGCGACAATAAAGTCCCTCCTGTTCCATCGCAACCATCCGTTCACGAGAGTCACGCATGAATCAGGCATCGCCCGCTTCCGCTTCACCCCTCTCCACGCTCAGCGACATCGTCACCGTCGACGCCCTCGAACTGTCGCAATGGATCCGGCTGCGCAAGGTCTCGTGCCGCGAAGTCATGACCGCGTTCCTCGATCACATCGCGCGCGTCAACACGCCGGCCAACGCCATCGTGTCGCTGCGCGAGCGCGCGGTGCTGCTCAAGGAAGCCGACGAACGCGACGCGCAACTCGCACGCGGCGAGTATCTGGGCTGGCTGCACGGCATTCCACAAGCGCCGAAGGACCTCACCGCCACGGCGGGCATCGCCTCGACGCAAGGCTCGCCGATCTTCCGCGATGAAGTGCCCAAAGCCGACGCCCTCATGGCCGCGCGCATGCGCGCGCAGGGCGCGATCTTTATCGGCAAGACCAACTCGCCGGAGTTTGGCCTCGGCTCGCACACCTACAACACGGTGTTCGGCACGACGCTGAACGCCTACGACGCCACCCGCAGCGCAGGCGGAAGCAGCGGCGGCACGGCGGTGGCGCTCGCGCTGCGCATGCTGCCCGTGGCCGACGGCAGCGACATGATGGGCTCACTTCGCAATCCGGCGGGCTGGAACAACGTGTTCGGCTTGCGGCCTTCGCAGGGGCGTGTGCCGTCGGTGCCCGCCGTCGATCTCTACTACAACCAGCTCGGCTATGCAGGGCCGATGGGCCGCAGCGTCCCCGACCTCGCCATGCTGCTCGCCACCCAGGCGGGTTACGACGCGCGCGCCCCGCTCTCGCTGACCGACGACCCCGCGCAATTCACGCAGCCGCTCGCGCGCGATTTCAGCGGTGCGCGCATCGGCTGGCTGGGCGACTACGGCGGCTATCTGCCGATGGAAGAAGGCGTGCTCGCGCTGTGCGAAACCGCGCTCAAGGATTTCGAATCGATCGGCTGCAAGGTCGAGGCCACGCGCCCCGACTATCCGATGGACAAGCTCTGGGCATGCTGGCGCACGCTGCGCCACTTCTCCGTGGCGGGCACGCTGGGCGCGCTCTATCGCGACCCCGCGAAGCGCGCGCTGCTCAAGCCCGAAGCGCAATGGGAAGTGGAAGGCGGCCTGAAGCTGTCAGGCGAGGATGTGTGGAATGCATCGGTCGCGCGCAGCCAGTGGTACAACGCGCTGCTCGCGCTGTTCGAACACCACGACTATCTTGTCCTGCCGAGCGCCCAGCTGTTCCCGTTCGCCGCAAGCGAGCATTGGCCCAAATCGATCGCGGGCCGCGAAATGGACACCTATCACCGCTGGATGGAAGTCGTGATCGGCGCAAGCCTCGCGGGTCTGCCGGTGATCAGCGTGCCGGCGGGCTTCAATGCGCAGGGGCTGCCGATGGGCTTGCAGGTGATCGGCAAGCCGCAAGCCGATCTGTCCGTGCTGCAATTCGCGCATGCCTACGATCAGGCGACGCAGTGGGTGAAGCGGCGCGCGCCGTCGCTGCTCACGGCTTAAGCCTGCATCGACAACGAGGCGCGCCAACCTGCGCGCCTCGCGTCGCATTCGCTCACTTCAGGCCGAAGTCGACCCGCGTCGTCGCGCCCTTGTCGTCGATACCCTTCGCATCGAGCTTGGGCGCCACCACGAACACGCGGCTCGGGTCCACCTTGCCCTCGAAGTACTGCTGCACAGCCTGTGCGCGCTGCTGCGCGAGATCGCGCAGCGAGGCATCGTCCACGGGTGCATGCTCGGCAAGCGCCTGCTTCATGTCGTCCACGGGCAGCGACTTCGTGAGGCCGATCATGTTGTGCGGCTTCTTGAAGTCCCCCGCCTTGTAGGCCTTGGTCAGATACTTTTCGTATTCCTTCTGATCGACCTGCACCTGCGAGGTATCCACGCTCTCGCCGTTGCCCACGGTGTCCTTGACCTTCTGCTGGCGCACCAGTCGATCGACGTACTGCTCGCGCAGCGCGGGCGTATCCACGGCCGGATCGACGCGGCCGATCAGGTCGATCTTGATGGAAGGCTTGTCGTCGAGCGCCTTGGCGATGGTGTCGAGCTTCTTGTCGTCGGCATCGGTCAGCTTCGCCGAACCCGCCGCGAATTCCACATAGCCCAGCTCCTGCCCGCCGCCGCCAAACGCATTGGCGAGCAACGTGAACGGCGCGGTCACGGCCTTCGCGACCAGGTTGAGCACCGCCTTCCAGATCAGGCCGCCCAGACTGAACTCGGGATTCGACAGCGAACCCGACACCGGAATGTTCACGTCGATCTCGCCGCGCCGGTTCTTGAGCAGCGAGATCGCGAGACGCACGGGCAGCTTGGTCGCCGTGTCGTTGTCGACGTGATCGCCGAAGGTGAGCTGATCGATGAAGATATGGTTGTTCGCCGTGAGCTGGTCGTCGGCAAGCTGATAGTGCAGGTCGACGTTGAGCTTGCCCTTCGTGATCGGATAGCCCGCGTACTTGGTCGAATACGGCGTGAGATTGGTGAGCTCGATGTCGTGCGCGCTCGCCGTGAGGTCGAGCGACGGCTTCGCGATCAGCGGATTCACCGAGCCCTTGATCGAGATCGGCCCGTTCGCGTCGAGCTTCGCCGATACATCGACGGGCGCGGGCGTGGTCGACTCCGTGCCGAACGCGCCCACCGTGCCCTGGATCTGCACGAGGTCGGCGGTGTAGTTCGGCTTGATGAAGTTGTCGGTGTAGTTCACGCGGCCGCCCTGCAATACGAGCTGGCCGAAGTGCAAATGCACCGGTTTCGATGGCGGCTGCGCGGCGGTCACCGTCTTCGGCACGGCGGCAAGCGATGCAGGCAGCGGCGCCGACGCCATCTCGGGCGCGCTCGCCGCCTGCGGCGTGAGCGGCACCGGCTCGCGGCCGCCGCGCTGCGCGGCGCTGGTGTCGCGCGTGAGCGACTGGGCCTCGCCGCTCTGCTGCGCCACGACGTCCTTGAGGTTGAGCTTGCCTTGCGCGTCCAGCAGCACGCGGCCATAGAAGCCCGCGAAGGTCACGCGACTCGCATCGACATCGGTGCCGCGCGCATCGTCATAGGTGGCCTTGAGGTTCGACAGCGCGAGCGAGCGCCAGCCCGCGAACGGGTCCGAAGTCGCCTTGTCGAGCATGCGCACGTCCACGAGCGCCGCGTCGCCACGATAATTCGCCTTGAGCGCCTTGCCCTGCTCGACGGCGAGCTGCCCCTTCATATTGAGCAGCGCGCTCGCAATGACAGCGTTCAACTGACTACCGAAATACGGCTCGAAGGCGGCGGCGTCGAGCCGGTTCGCGTCGATCTTCAGTTGCGCCTTGAGCGGCGTCGGGTTCACGTTGCCGTTGAGCGCGAGCGTGCCCTTGCGGTTGACGGTCGCCTTGAGGTCGATGGGCAGCGCGTGGCGCATGTCGTCGCTGAGCTGCTGGATCTTGAGGTCGAGCGGCGTGATCGCGAGCTTGACCGGGCGCGGCGTCGTGCTGTCCGTGAAGTTGATCGAACCGCCGCTCACACTGACGTTGTCGATCTTGTAGTGCCACGCCGGACCTTCCTGCACCGACTTCTGCGCCGCGTGAACCACCGTGCGCTGCTGCGCAGCCTCGTGATTGCCCGCCAGCTTCATGAGGTCGATGTCGCCGTTCTTCAGGCGCTCGACGTTCAGGGCGAGGCCGGTCGCATCGACCGAGGCGATCTGCACCGTGCGCGCTGTGAGATCGACCTGGCTCAGTTGTACCGTGCCTTTTGCGAGCGCCACCGCAGGCGTCTTCGCGCCGCGCGCGGCGATCTTGAGTGCATCGAGGCCGAGCGTGCTCGCGCCCACCTGCACGGCAGCCGGCGACTTTGCCCAGTCGGCCGTCACGGTCGAATCGAGCGTGAGCTTGCCGTCCACGATCTGCGCGGCCGTCGCGGTATCGACATACGGCTGCAGCGGCGGCAGCGGCACCGCGTTCAGCGCGATCTTCGCATCGGCGTGCTTTGCGGCCATGCCGAAGTTGCCCGAGACCTGCGCCGTACCGCCATCGGGCACGCTCAGCGCGAGCGTATAAGGCGCAGCGGCTTTCGCCGTGGTCGAGAAATTCGACAGCGTCGCGGCAACGTTGCTGAAGGTCTGATCGACGGCCTTCGAGGCGACCTCGTCATGCACATGCACCGTGCCGCCCGTGAGCGCGAACTGACGCAGCGAAAGATCGAGCGGCGGCGCCTTTTCGGCGGCTTGCGCCTTCGCACCCGACGCAGGCGCGGCAGCGACGGCCTCGCTCGCGCCGCCGATCTGCGCGCCCTTGGCCTCGGCCTTTGCCGCCGGTGCGCCCGCGAGCTTTTCGACGCTCAGGACGCCAGCCTTGTCGCGCGCAACCCAGACCGTGGGCGTATCGAGGCGGATCGCATCGAAGCGATAAACGTTGCCGAACGGTTCGAGCGACGCCGCGGCGACATGCAGACTGCGCGCGCCGAACAGCGGCGCGTTGGCGTTGTCGGTCGCGTCGATGTCGTTCAGGTCCGTGGTGCCCGACACGCGCAACGTCGGCTTCTCGCCCGACATCACGAAATCGAGTTTGAGATTGGTCGAGAGCTTGCCGCTCTTGACCGTCACCGGCAGCTTCGTCGGCGAATAGGTGAGCATCTTCGGCACGTCGAGATCGGTCAGACGCAGCTCGACTTCGGACTCGCGTGAAGCCGCGAACGGCTTGGTCTTGCCGTCGATGGCGAGGGTGCTCGTGCCATCGATGCGCGCGCGCAGCAACGGCTCGACGAAAATGTCGGTCTTCGACGCCAGCGTGGCGATGAACGGAATGCCGAGCGTCCAGCGGTCGATCACATGCTTTTCGTTGAGCAGGCGATCGTCGAAGGTGATCTGGCCGTTTTCGACGCGAATATTCGATACCGAAAACTGCGCGGGCTGGGTGCTCGGCTTCTCCGATGGCTTAGAGAATTTGTCGATCAGGTCGGAAAAGTTGAAGCGCTGCGCGTCGAGCCGCACGATCGTCACGCGCGGCGAATCGAGCCTCACCTCATCGACGATCGGCGCCGCGCGAAAGATCGACGACCACGACGGCTTCACGACGAGCCGTTCGACATCGAAGAAGTCGCCCTGCCCGCCGCGCTCGCCGATATGCACGCGATCGGCTTCGAGCCGCAGCGTATAGGGATTGAGCCCGATGCGCGCGATCGTGACGGGGCGATCGAGCTGCTTGCTCAACTGCTGCTCGGCAATGTGGCGAATGAGCGGCGGCGCGGCGAAGAAACCGAGCAGGCCGAACACCACGAGGAAGATGACGATACCCGTGAAGATATGCCGGGTACGCGGCGCACGCGCGACGGCGCGCACCGATTGCAGGGAAGTATTCAGCGATGTTTTGTTGAGACTTGCCATGCTTGCTGGCCAGTGACGCGGCGTAACGCCTGCCGCGGATGGTGGAACGGCTTGGGCCATGTCGGCCACATGCGGCACGTTCGGCGCATTCGGCAGACAGATGAGCCCGACTGCCCGAAGTATAGGCCCGATGGCACCTCGCGCGGCTGTAAAACGCCGGGGGATGCGGCTGTGCGGATGGGTGAGGTGTTGGCCGCGGCGTGCGGCGCGGGAGAAGTGGCGGCGGCCTGAGAGCCGCGGCCTGATGCGAACGGAGCGGCGCGCACGCCGCTCCCTGACACTTTACTGACGCTCGACGGCGGGCGGCTGCCAGCTGCCGTCGCTTGCTTGCGGCTTCGGCGCGTACATACGCAGCACGAGACGGAAATCGCCCTTCGGCGCCGGCACCCAGTTCGTGCCGTTACGCGGACGATCGGCGCTCACCTGCACGTCGATCGAGCCATCGCGGTTGCGGTGTGCGCCATTACGATCGCCGAACGCGATGCGCACCGGTGCGTCGCCATCGAGCGCGCCCGTCGTCGTGTACGCCGTGATCGACCAGAAGCCGCGCACCGGCGGCACCTGCTTCGCCGTGAAGTGAATCACGTAGCGGTTCGCGCCGTTGAGCGCATGACCATCGCTGTCCTGCGCGACGCGTGCGCGCACTTCGTCGCGGCTCGTCGGCAAACCGGGCGATGCCCACGCTGCGTAGGCGCGCAGCGCGTAGTCGGGGCCGTAGTTGCCCGCATCGTCGCCGATCCAGATCCAGCCGTTGCCGGCCAGCAGGTTCGACGGCGGCGTGGCGACGCGCGCGCGGCCGTCGGCGAACCCCGCGTTCACCATCGCCACGTCCTTGTTGCCCGAAGGCAATTGCGCGGAGTCGCCCGGATGCACGCCGAGGTCGCCGAGGATCTTGAGCGCGTGCTGATCGTCGGGCACGGGCGCGTTGTCTTCCATCGCCAGCGCGAGGCGGTTGAAGTAGCCATTGGCGTCGAGCGCCGCGAGCTGGGCCGCGGGCGTGCCCGTCGCGACCGGATCGCCGCTCAGGCCCGCGCCCGCCTGGGCGTCCGCCTGCATAGCGCGCTTGCCGTGCGTATCCCACGCCGACAACGGCGTCACGCGCAGGCCGTGTTGCAGACGGCGCACCGCTGCGAGATCGGCGCCGCCGCGCGTCTGGATACGGGCGATGAACCATGCATAGCGCGTGCTCACGTCAACGCGCTTCACGCGCGCGGGCAATGTACCCTTCCAGCCCGCCGGCACGAACGCAATCGTTTGCGCCTTCAGACCGCTCACACGCTCATTGGCTTGCGACGCCGTCGACCAGAGCACGTTGGTCCACATGTCGAGCGCGCGGGCATCCATATAGCGGCCGTGCGTGTCGGGCAACGAAATCAGCACGGGTTCGCGGCTCAGGTCGAGCCAGCCGGACGACACGAGCGTATCGAGATTGGGTTCGGGCGGACTCGAAGCCCCGACGGGCGGCAGCGACTGCGCATGGCGCAGCGTATTCGACGCGGCCTGGCCGGGCGCGCTGCCGGTGGCGGCTTCGCGCGAAACATCCATCAAGACGAGCGGATAGCCGAACACGTAGGAGTCGGACACCTCGTCCTTGACCCAGCCGTTGCTCTTCGGCGCAGCGCCCTCAGGCGCGGACGCGCATCCAGCGATAAGCGCTACGCCCGCCAAAGCGGCACAGGCGCGAAAAAAAGGAATAGTGCGACGTTTTGTTGTCATTTGTTGGTTGTGTACGAAGCGGGCGGTCCTTGAATTGACGTCGACCGGCCTCCAGCACAGCGCTGCGGCCCCCCCAAGGGCCGTTGGTCCAGTGCGCGCTGCGGGTGCCAATGCCGCCGGATCGTATCGTATCGTCCGCGCCCGCCCAAGAAAAGTCTGCTGGGCGGAATTCTGCGTTACGGGGGCGAGCATGATGGGCTTGCCGTGCCCGCCAGCGAGCCTGTTCGTCGCAATCAAACCCCAATTACTATTGTCGCGCACCCCTTGACCTTCCCATCATGGGAACGTAGATACTGCATCAAGTCGAATCAGATCGCGTAAGCGCTTCATCATCATGAACGAACCCCTCGTTGCCGAGCGCGCGGGCCAGGTGGCCGAGCTCGAAATCCGCGGCATGACTTGCGCGTCGTGCGCGATGCGTGTGGAAAAGGCGCTGGCGAAAGTGCCGGGCGTCACGCGCGTGAGCGTGAATCTCGCTACCGAAAAAGCCACCGTCGACACCACGATGGATGCCCAAAGCAGCGTCGCCCTCACCCAGCAACTCGTCGCCGCCGTCGAGAAAGCGGGCTATGAGGCCACGCCCATCGCCCAACCCGAGCCCGCGCCCGAGACCACCGAAACCGCCAGCTTCGCCATCGGCGGCATGACCTGCTCCGCCTGTTCGAATCGCGTCGAAAAAGTCCTCGCGCGGGTGCCGGGCGTGCAAAGCGCGAGCGTGAACCTGGCGACCGAGGAGGCCTCGGTGCGCCTCGACGCACCGCTCGACGACGCCATGCGCGAACGCCTCGTCGCCGCCGTGCAGAAGGCCGGTTACGAAGCCACGCCGATCGAAAAGAACCCGTCCGCCGCCGAAGCCGAAGCCGCACCCAACGCCGAAGCCGCACCCTCGCGCGCCGCCCTGGCCGAAACCGCCGCGCGCCGTGAACTGCGCGCCGTGCTGATCGCAGCCGTGCTGACCGCGCCGCTCGTCGTGCCGATGTTCGGCCACTGGCTGGGCCTGCAATGGATGCTGCCCGCCACCGCGCAGCTGGTGCTCGCGTCCATCGTGCAGTTCGGCTTCGGCGCGCGCTTTTACCGCGCCGCGTGGAAGGCCGTGCGCGCGTTCTCGGGGAATATGGACCTGCTGGTCGCGCTCGGCACCTCGGCGGCCTGGGGCGTGAGCGTCTATGCGATGCTCGCGCATCCCGGCGAAACCGCGCATCTGTATTTCGAAGCGTCGGCCGTCGTCATCACGTTGGTGCGCTTCGGCAAGTGGCTCGAGGCGCGCGCGAAGCGTCAGACCACCGACGCCATCCGCGCCCTCAACGCGCTGCGCCCCGAGCGCGCGCGCATTCGCGAGCATGGCGCGGAACGCGAGGTGCCGCTCGCGCAAGTGCGCGTCGGCGCCGTGGTCGTGGTACGTCCCGGCGAGCGGCTGCCGACCGATGGCGTCGTGCTCGAAGGCCGCAGCCATATCGACGAATCGCTCATCACGGGCGAGAGCCTGCCGGTGCCGAAGGCGCCCGACGACGCCGTCACCGCCGGCTCGATCAACGGCGAAGGCCTGCTGGCCGTGCGCACGACCGCCATCGGCGCAGAAACGACGCTCGCGCGCATCATCCGCCTCGTCGAAAACGCTCAAGCGGAGAAAGCGCCAATCCAGCGTCTCGTCGATCGCGTGAGCGCCGTGTTCGTCCCGGCGATCCTCGTGATCGCGGCGCTCACGCTGGGCGGCTGGCTGCTCGCCGGGGCAAGCGCCGAAACCGCGATCCTCAACGCCGTGGCCGTGCTGGTGATCGCCTGCCCGTGCGCGCTCGGTCTCGCCACGCCCGCCGCGATCATGGCGGGCACGGGCGTGGCGGCGCGCCACGGCGTACTCATCAAGGACGCCGAAGCACTCGAAACCGCGCATGACGTCGGCGTCGTGGCCTTCGACAAGACCGGCACGCTCACGCTCGGCCAACCTTCGCTCGCGGCGTTCGAGGCGGCTGACGGCATCGCGCGCGCCGATGCACTCGCGCTCGCCGCCGCCGTCCAGCAGCACAGCGATCATCCGCTCGCCAAGGCAGTGGTGAATGCGTTTGCCGCACAGGCGCCAGCCAAGCCACTGCGTGCCGCCTCAGAAGCCCGCGCAGTGCCCGGGCGCGGCGTGGAAGCCGATGTCGATGGCCGCCGCCTCGCTATCGGCAGCGCGCGCTGGCTCGCGGAACTCAAACTCGCGGTGCCGCCCGCGCTCGCCGAGCGCGCCAAGGCGCTCGAAGCGCAAGGCAACACTGTGTCGTGGCTGATGGAAACACAGCCGGATACGCACGAAAATGCCGTGCTCGCGCTGCTCGCCTTTGGCGACACGGTGAAGCCCACGGCGCGCGACGCGATCGCGCGACTCAAGGCAATGGGTATCCGCAGCGTGCTCGTGACCGGCGACAACGCGGGCAGCGCGCAGTCCGTGGCGACGCAACTCGGCATCGACGAAGTGCACGCCCAGGTCCTGCCCGACGACAAGGCCCGCACCGTGCGCGACCTGAAGATCCGCACGGGCGCCATCGTCGCGATGGCCGGCGACGGCATCAACGATGCGCCCGCGCTCGCCGCCGCCGACATCGGCATCGCGATGGCCACCGGCACCGATGTCGCCATGCACGCCGCGGGCATCACGCTCATGCGCGGCGATCCCGCGCTCGTGGCCGCCGCCATCGACATCTCGCGGCGCACGTGGCGCAAGATCCAGCAGAACCTGTTCTGGGCGTTCGTCTATAACCTGATCGGCATTCCGCTCGCCGCCTTCGGTCTGCTCAACCCGATGATCGCGGGCGCCGCGATGGCGTTTTCAAGCGTGAGCGTCGTGACCAACGCGCTGCTTCTGCGCACCTGGCGCGAGCGCCGCTAAGGTCTGATTCGCAAGGCGCGGCGTCACTGACGCCGCACCTTCCTCCTGCGAGTCATCGCACTCATTGCACGCACAACAAAATAATATTTCAGCGTGCGAAATATTTCTTTGGCTATAACGCTTTGCATCTAAATCCAGCGTAAATCCTTACGCTCCGGCGTCTCGCGTTCGCGCCCCACAAAGACACATCCGTCGATCCGGACGCAAACGTTCGCGCTTTTTCCACATCGCCCCTCAAGGAACGCTGAAGCAGGCCGTAATCCGTATGCCAGCGCTTCGAAAGCGCCAGTTCCCAGCATCGTTTTTCAGGAACCGCTTCAATGATTTCATTCGTCCAGCGACGCACCAGTGTCGGCGTGCGCCTCGCGCTACTTTCCTGCGTGATTGTCGCGGCGATCTTCATCGCATTTACTTTGGCGCTCACCAGCAGCGCCGCCAACCAGGTCGGCGAACAGGTGCGCGCGCGCATCGCCGAAAAGGACCGCTCGGTCGCCTCGACGATCGCGTTGATCGACAGCGCGCTCGACGCCGAAGTCGATCGCTCGATGACGCTCTTCGCGAGCTTCCTGCCCGGCGACTTCGCGCTCGATCCATCGCAAAGCGTCGATATCGGCGGCACGGCCACGCCCACGTTCAAGGTGGGCGATCACGTGCTGAACCTCGACTTCACGATTCCCGACCAGTTCCTCGCACGCAGCGGCGCGATCGCGACCGTGTTCGCACGCAGCGGCGACGACTTCGTGCGCGTCACCACCTCGCTCAAGAAGCAGGACGGCTCGCGCGCGATCGGCACGCTGCTCGACCGCAAGGGCCCGGCCTACCCGCTCATTTCCGCGGGCCAAAGCTATTCGGGCCTTGCGCAGCTCTTCGGCAAGGAATACATCACCGAGTACAAGCCGATTGCCGATGCCAGCGGCAAAGTGATCGGCGCGCTCTTCGTGGGCGTGGATGTGGACAAGCAGATCGAGTCGATCAAGAACGAGATCGCGAAACTCAAGCTCGGCGACACCGGCTATTACTTCGTGATGGATGCGTCGAGTGGCGCGGCGCGCGGGACGTTCATCGTGCATCCGGCCGCCGCCGGCAAGCATTACGACGACGCCAACGCACCGTATTCGCGCATGCTCGACGCGCGCGAGGGCACCTTCGACTACAGCAGCGCCGACGCCACGCTCAACGAGCGCGACGCGCACGCCAAACTCGTCTCCTTCGTGAGCGTGCCGCAGTGGCAATGGCTCGTGGGCGGCGTGGTGCCGCGCGACGAAATCATGGCGGAAGTGAACGCCACGCGTAACCGCTTCGCGGCGATCGGCTTCGCGCTCGTCGTGCTGTTCGCGGCGCTCGCGATCTACGCGGCGCGGCGCATGGTGAGCCAACCGCTCGACGCTGCCGCACACGCTGCGGGGCAACTCGCGGCGGGCGACCTGACGGTGCGCATCGGCGCGTCGCAGCACCCGCACGCGATGCACGACCCCAATGCGTCGAACGCGACGCAAACCGCCAGCGCCGATGAAATCGGCCGCCTCACCCGGGCAATCGACGGCATCGGCGTGGGCCTCGCGCAAATCGTCTCGCAGGTGCGCGGCGCGAGCGCGCAGATGAGCGACGACACGGCGCGCATCGCCGAAAGCAGTGGCGAGATCGCCGAGCGCATCGCGAGCCAGGCGAGCAGCCTCGAAGAAACCGCGGCAAGCATGGAAGAAATCACCTCGACGGTGCAGCAGAACGCCGATCACGCACAGCGCGCCAACGCCGTGGTGACGGGCGCGGCCGATGCGGCGCTCGACGGCGGCCGCGCAGTCGAGCGCGTGGTCGAGACGATGCAGGACATCAGCCGCGCCTCGCAGAAAATCACTGACATCACGAGCGTGATCGACGGCATCGCGTTCCAGACCAACATCCTCGCGCTCAACGCGGCCGTGGAAGCGGCGCGCGCGGGCGAGCACGGCAAGGGCTTCGCCGTGGTGGCGAGCGAAGTCCGCGCGCTGGCGCAGCGTAGCGCGGCAGCGGCGCGCGAAATTGCAGCGCTGATTGCCGAATCGTCGGCGACGGTGGATACGGGCTACCGGATTGCGGGCGAAGCGAGCACGACGATGCGCGACATCGTCACGCGTGTGGAGGAAGTGCGCGCGATCATCGCCGAAATCAGCGTGGCGTCGCGCGAGCAGTCGGGCGGCATCGAGCAGGTCAACATCGCCGTCTCGCAGATCGGCGAGGCCACGCAACAGAACGCGATACTCGTGGGCGACGCCGAGCGCGCCGCCGCGGCGCTATCGGAGCAGGCCGCCACGCTCGCGCAGCTCGTGAGCGTGTTCAAGCTGCGCGGCGGCTGACTCAGCCCCGAGTCAGGGCGGGTGCCGTGAGCACCCGCTACGCCCTTACTGGATGATCGTCGCGCTCTGCACCAGCGACTTCACCAGCGTCGCCGCGCCCGCGTCCATCGCCTCGGCCGTCAGTTCGCGGCGAATTTCTTCCTTCACGTCGCTGAACTTCTGCACCTTCATCGCGCGCTTGTCCTGAAGCTTCACGACGACCCAGGCCTGGCCCGAGTGCACCGGTTGCGGCGCCACATCGCCCACCTTGAGTTGCGCGAGCGCGCGTGCGAAATCCACCGGCACGCCGTGCGTCTCCCCTTCCTTCACCGGCGTCCTGAAGCTCACCCACGGCATTTCACCGCCATTCGCCTTCGACGGCACCATGCTGTAGTCGCGCGCGAGCGCGTCGAACGGCTGGCCCGCCTTGGCCTTCGCGATCAGGTCTTTCGCCATGTTCTGATCGGCGAGCACGATCACCTGCGGCTTGAACTCGAACTTGCCCAGTTCCGCGTTCGTGGTGTCATAGCGCGCGCGGATCTCACGCTCGGTCGGTGCGGGCACATGCACGTTGTCCTGCATCCACGCGCGGATTTCGGTGTCGCTCTTGCTGGCGTCAGGCGCCTGAAGCACTTCGGGGCGCTGGTCGTAATGCGCGCTCACGGCTTGCTGGCGCAGCACTTCGCGCACGATCAACTGCTCCTTGAGCGCCTTGCGCAGTTGCGGCGTATCGCTGGCGTCGCTGTTGCGGCTCAACACGGTCTGAACCGCGCTGTCGAGTGCCGACTGCGGAATCTGCACGCCGTTGACCACGGCCATCGCACCGGCGGGCAGGTTTTGCGCCGTGCCGGATTGCGCCGCGCCGGGCTGCACGGGGATCGGCTGCGCGAACGCGGGAAGCGCCGAGGCGAGCGCGGCAGAGGCACACAGCGTGCGCAACAGTTGGGACATGCGGAACATCTTGTTTCACTCCAAGGGTGGAAGGGCCAGCGGCCCGCGCCCGGCATTATCGCCCGCCGGGGGAGACGACTGCGAAATGGAGGAGAGAGGAGGCGCGGACTTCAGGAACCGAGCGATATGCGGCGAGGACGGCCCGCTTCCCGCTCGCCACAAAATTTTTCATTCGGATCAGTCACTTGGCAAGGATGCGGACAGGTTTTCCACAAGGCTCTCAACAAAAACTGTGGATAACCTGGCACTCCAATTCGCATAAACAACCCTCCCAGCACATTTCCCCACCCCATGTCATAGTGTGAGCCGCATTGAAACCGCGCTAATCCCGCATCGCTCACCATGTCCGACACCTACTTCTACGACCCCGCCGCCGGCCACGGCCTGCGCCACGATCCGTTCAAGGCCATCGTCGCGCCGCGCCTGATCGGCTGGATCTCCAGCCGCTCGCAGGAAGGCGTGCTCAATCTCGCGCCATACAGCTTCTTCGGCGCCTTCGCCACGTTCCCCGCCGTGATCGGCTTTTGCAGCGAAGGCCGCAAGGACAGCATCAGCAACATCGAGGCGACCGGCGAATTCGTCTGGAATCTCGCTTCGCGTCCGCTTGCCGAGCAGATGAACCGTAGCTCGGCGCCCGTTGCCGCCGAGGTCGACGAATTCGCGCTCGCGGGCCTCACGGCCGCGCCGGGCCGCAACGTCGCGGTCCCGCATGTGGCCGAGGCACCCGCCGCGCTCGAATGCAAGCTGCTTCAGATCGTGCGCCTGAATGCGCTCGACGGCTCGCCGATGGACAACTGGCTCGCGCTTGGCCAGGTGGTGGGCGTGCATATCCGCGAGGAGTATCTGAAAGACGGTCTCTTCGATACCCACGCGGCGCAGCCCATCATGCGCGCCGGTTATCGCGCCGATTACGCGCAGATCGGCGAGATGTTCCAGATGGTGCGCCCCTCCGCCTGAACGCGTCCCCGCGCGCCCGTGTCCGCGCCTGTGCAAGCTCGTTGCCCCTCGCGCCGCACGCGCCGATAATGGCCCCACATCGCGCGTCGCGCGGGGGAGGCAGTCCATGCAATCACCGACCGGCTCGGTCGTGGCGCTCAGTTCGGCGGCCTCGACGATGTTTTCGATCGGCATGATCTTTCTCGGCTATTGGGGCCTGCACGAGCCGTCGCCGTGGCGCGCCGGCGACCGCGTGATCGTGGTGCTGGCGCTGGCGGGGTTCGCGTGCCTCGGCAGCGTGCCGTGGCTGGCCACCTCGCCCGCGCCGCCCGGCGACGAGCGCCGCTTCCTGCTCGCGCGCCGCGCGTTCGTCGCAGGCGCGGCGGCCGTCTGGGTGTCGATCGCGCTTTCGCTGATCCTGTAGCTTCGGTAGCGGATTGCCCGGCCGCGTCGGCCGCCTGAAAGGCGTGCCGCGCAGTTTTGGTACGATGCACGCTTTGCCAGCCATCCAGTTGCCCGCGTGAAGCGTTCCGTGTCGTTTATCCGCGCCCAAGCCGCGAAGTGGTCCTCCCGCCTGAAGCCCCTGCTGTCGTGCGCCTGTGCGCTCGCACGGCCGCGGCTCGCGCAAGGCCTCCATCATCTGCGTCATCCCACCCGGCGCGGCGTGCTGATCGCCGCAGCGGCGCTGCCCGCGGCGCTCGTGCTCTACGTGCTGGTGCTGATTCCGTTTACGCCGGGCATTGGCGACATCCGCAAGGCGCGCGTCGATCAACCGGCGCAGATTCTCTCGGCGGACGGCAAGCTGCTGGCCGAATTCAAGCCGTCGAACCGCGAATGGGTGCCGCTCGCGCAGATCTCGCCGCATATGGTCGATGCGCTGATCTCGACCGAGGATCACCGTTTCTACGAGCATCACGGCATCGACTTCAAGCGCACGGCGGGTGCGGCGCTGCACACGTTCTCGGGCGACCGCCAGGGCGGCTCGACCATCACGCAGCAGCTCGCGCGCAATCTCTATCCCGATGAGATCGGCCGCGCGCCCACGCTCACGCGCAAGATCAAGGAGGCGATCACCGCCTTCAAGATCGAGGCGGTCTACAGCAAGCCGCAGATCCTCGAAACCTATCTGAACACGGTGCCGTTCCTGTACAACGCGTTCGGCATCGAGATGGCGGCGCGTACTTACTTCGGCGTGTCGGCGGATCAACTGACCGTGCTGCAGGCCGCCACGCTCACGGGCATGCTCAAGGGCAACGCCTATTACAACCCGGTGATCAATCCCGAGCGCGCGCTCGCGCGCCGCAACACCGTGCTCTCGCAGATGGTGAAGTACGGCAAGCTCACGCCCGCGCAGTATGCAACGCTTTCGAAGAAGCCGCTGCGTCTGGACTTCGAGCGTCAGACCGAGCCGCCTGGCCCGGCGCCGCATTTCGCGCAGCAGTTGCGCAAGTGGCTGATCGCGTGGGCCGACCGCAACGACTACAACATCTATTCGGATGGTCTGGTCGTTCGCACGACGATCGATTCGCGTTTGCAGGCGATGGCCACGGCCTCGCTCAAGCAGCACGCCAATCAGTTGCAGGGCATTGCGAACGGCGCGTGGAGCGGGCGTAACGGCTGCTCGGCGGACAACGACGTGTTCAAGGCTTTCATGCGCGAGACGCCCGATTTCAAGGCGGCGCATGACGCGGGGGAGAGCGACGCCGATGCGCTCAAGAAGCTCGCTTCGGATCGCAATTTCATGCGTTCGCTCTGCAAGGCCAAGACCGATGTGCAGGCGGGCTTCCTTGCGATCGACCCGCGCGACGGGCAGATCAAGGCGTGGGTGGGCAGCCGCGACTTCCAGGACGAGCCCTTCGATCACGTGCAACAGGCGCGTCGTCAGCCGGGGTCGACGTTCAAGGCCTTTGTCTATGGCGCGGCGTTCGCGGGCGGTGCGAAACCGTCCGATACGGTCATCGATCAGGCAGTGGAAATGCCGCTCGAAGGCGGGGAAATCTGGCGTCCTAACGATGACGTGCCGCCCAGCAACAAGCCGATGACGCTGCGCGACGCGCTTGCGTTCTCGCGCAACCGCATCACGGCGCAGGTCATGCAGAGCGTGGGCCCGGACAAGGTCGCGCGCCTCGCGCGCGCGATGGGCGTGCGCGACAGCCAGCTCAACGCGGTGCCCTCGCTGGCGCTCGGCACGAGCCCGGTGACGCTCAAGGAAATGGTCTCGGCGTACAGCACCATTGCGAACGACGGCGTCTATCTGGAGCCGCGCATGGTCACGCGCATCGAAGACAGCAAGGGCGAAGTGCTCGCGGAGTTCGGCAGCGCGTCGCCGGAGCGGGCGCTGTCGGCTGACGCGGATCGCACCTTGCTCGATACGATGCGCGACGTCGTGAATCGCGGCACGGGTTCGAGCATCCGCACGCGCTTCGGCATTCGCGCCGATGTGGCGGGCAAGACCGGCACGACCCAGGACAACGCGGACGGCTGGTTCATCCTCATGGACCCGCAGCTGGTGGCAGGCGCGTGGGTGGGCTTCGACGATGGCCGTGTGACACTCAATAGCGATTACTGGGGGCAGGGCGCGCGTAGTGCGTTGCCGATCGTCGGCGACTTCTTCCAGCGCGCGCTGCGCTCGCGCATCGTCGATCCGCGCGCGCGTTTCGATACCGAAGTCGCGCCCGGGGCGTTCGAGCAGTTCCGCGACCGCCTGAAGACCTGGATGGATTCGCTGTTCACGTCGAAGCCGACCGAGACGCCGCGTCCCGCTACGCCGATCAAGCGCCCGAGCGCGCCTGAGCCTGCTGAAGTGCCGCCGTCGAGCGGCGTGCAGGCGGGGTCGTCGTCGACTGCGGCTTCGGCCGCGGCTGCCTCGGAAGCGGCTGCGGCGTCGGCGATCCTCAATGGCGTCACGCCGCCCGCGCAGAACGTGCCGCCGATCCTCGGGCCGTCGGGCGCCTCGCAGCAGAGCGCGCCCCAACAGTCTTCGCAGCCTTCGTACCAGCAGCCGCCCTATCCGTCGCAGGAGCCGTCTCTTGCGCCGACACCCACGCCCGACGACGCCGATTCGAGCGGCGGCGCACCGGCGCAATACACGCCGCCGCAGGGCAACTGACGCGGCGCGCGTGCGGCGGCTATGACGCGATCGGCCAGAACCGCCCGCGTACGCCGCACGCGCTGGCGCTCAGGTGCGGGTCGAGCGGCGTGAACGGCGTGCACGCCGCGCTCGCCGCGTGACCCGCTGAAATCTCCATCGCGATCGCTTCCGGCGTGCCGAGCGCGTGACGCCGCTCGGCGTCCCATTGCGCGAATGCGGGCCGCAGCGTGAGCGCGCTATGCGGCACGCGGCCGAGGCCGCGCCAGAGGAACGACTCGCGCACCTCGAACACCTCATCCACCAGACGTTGCGCGGCCGTGTCGCCGGTTTCGGTCACGGCGCGCGCGTACTGGTTTTCCGTGTCGGCGCGACATTCGTTGATTTGCTCCACGAGCATCAGCACGGCATGCAGCACGTCGAGCGGTTCCGGCCCGGCGATCACGATCGGCTTGACGTAATCGGATGAGATCGAGCGATACGGCGCCACGCCGATAACCCGGCTGACGTGCGAAGGCGCGATGAAACCATTGAGCTGCATGCGTTCGCCGATGGCATCGTCGGCGAGCAGGTGACGCATGGCTGCGGGCGTCAGCACGTGGTGGCTGAGCACGCTGAAATTGCCGAGTGCGAGGTCGCGCGCGCGTAGCAGCGCCTCGGCCGAGGCTGGCGCGGTGGTTTCGAAACCGCTCGCGAGATGGACGATGTCGCGTTGCGGATGCGCGCGCGCGAGTGCAAGCGCCTCAGCGATGGTGGCGACGGCAACGATGTCGGCGCCCGCTGCACGCGCAGCGAACAGATTCGTGTGATGGGCGCCCGGCACGCGCAGCAGATCGTCGCTGGCGCACAGCGTCACGCCGCGCGAGCACGCGAGATCGATCGCGGCGTCGATCTGGGCGGCGGGCAGGATGCAGTCGGGGCAGCCTGGGCCGTGGATCAGTTCGATCTGCGACGGCAGCAGCGCGCCCAGACCGTGCCGCGTGATCGCCTGCGCGTGACTGTGGCAAAAGCTGATCAGGCGATAGCGGCGGCGCAGTTCGACGGCTTCGTGCAGGCGCGCGCACAGTCCGCGTGCGATGGCGTTGTGGCGAATGTCGTCGGCGAGTTTCATCGGCCGATGGTCTCGCGGACATCGGCTGGGCGCGCGTTCCCGGGTCGTGCACCGGAGCGTGTCGCGGAAAACATGTTCGGATTCCTTTGTTTATTCAAGATGCGATGTGCCGGCTTTTCGTTGCAGCGCGGCCAGATAACCGACGAGACTGCTCGGCGTATGGGTGTCGTCGAGTTCGCCGCGCGCGACGGCATCGAGCAGATCGAGCGTGGCGTCGATTTCGCGCGCCCGCTCGCTGTCGATGACGGCACGCGCCGCGCCGCGCAGTGCCAGCACCCATGCGCCCGCTGGCAGCGGACCAGTGCGCGACAGATCGAGTGCGCAGGCGCCGTGGCGCGTGGCGGCCTGAGCGGCGAGGCCTTCGGCATACACGATGCGCGCGGGCAGGCCGATGGCGGCTCGCGGGCCGTGTGGCGCGAAGGGATCGGCGGCTGAGGGACCGGCAAAGCGGGTTAAGCGGGGCATGGCAATCCTGAACGGGGCGAGGCTGCACACACGCGTGCGCACGCGGCGAAAACGACCGCGAAAGGTAGCAGCATCTCGCTTCGCAGCGCAGGAGGGGCGCGGAGCGGGATTGATCCTGCGCAAGCGAAAGGGGCGGGAAGCCGTGTCGAGCGAAGGCCTGCGGTGCAGGCGGCCTGGCGCGGGGCGGTGCGGGAAATCTTGCCTTATGTTGCAAGACCGTTGCGGGCTGATACGGTAGCGCTGGGGTGTATGCCGTTTCGAGCGCCGGGGCGATAACGGCGCGCCCGGATTTATCCACAGTTTTTGTTCACAGCCTTGTGGGCAACACCGGGAAATCGCCCCTAACTCATTGACGCAAAAGAACAAGACATTAAACCCCGCGCCACAACCACCACCCACCGCCCGCAAATTATCCACAGATTTTGTTCACAGCCCTGTTGATAACCTTTGGGCGGTTCACGCAAGTGTCTGTCCGCAAAGGAAAACCTCGCAGTGCACCAACGCGGCTCGCACACCGGGCCGCTCAGCGGAAATACGCCTTGGTGTTCTCATGCACATCGTCGCGCACCAGCAGCGCTTCCGGCGCGACCCACGCGTATTCGCTGTGCTGATCGAGCCGGCCCACGCTCGCCGTGTCCTTGACGGCCATGATGTGCGCGAGCACGACGTAGTGCGTCGGCACGCCCTCGCGGCCCGCGAAATTGTCCGGGTAATGATGCTCGTAGAGCCCGTAGAACGACGCCTGCCGACGCGCCACTTCGGCCAGCCCCAGCTCGGCCTCGACGATGCGCGTGAAGGCCGCATCGAGCGTTTCGTTCTTGCGGATGCGCCCGCCCGGCACGAACCAGCTGCCGCGCGCGGGTCGGTTGCGGCGAAAGCCCACCAGCACGCGGCCCGCATCGTCGGTGACGATCAGGTCGATCGCCACCAGCGGCGCGAGGCGCACGGCCGCGAGGAAATCGCCTTCATCGAGCGGCGGCGAGCCGTCGTCCTGCGCACGCTCAGCCGTCGGGCGCACAAGGGCAAGCGGCGCGGCGCTCATGCCACTTTCGCCCGCTGCGCGGCCGCCTCGTTCTCGAAAGCCAGTTCTTCGAGGTAGCGCTCGAAGCCCTCGCCCACTTCCGGGTGGCGCAGCGCAAACTCGACGCTCGCCTTCAGATAGCCGAGCTTGCTGCCGCAGTCGTAACGCTTGCCCCGAAAGCGATACGCAAGCACCTGCTCGCGTGCGATCAACGAGAGAATCGCGTCGGTGAGCTGGATTTCGTTGCCCGCGCCCGGTGTCACGCGACGCAGGTGCTCGAAGATGCCAGGCGTGAAAACATAGCGCCCCACCACGCCCAGACGCGAGGGCGCCGCTTCGGGTGCCGGCTTTTCGACGATGCCGCTCATGCGGAAGATGCGGTCGTCCCACGCGCGCCCGTCGATCACGCCGTACGAGCGGCTTTCCTGCGGCTCGATCTGATCGACGCCCACCACCGAACACGCGTAGTGCCCAAACACGTCGAGCATCTGCGAGAGCACGGGCGGCTGTCCGTCGAGCAGATCGTCGGCGAGGATCACGGCGAACGGCTCGCCATCGACGATCTTCTCCGCGCACAGCACTGCATGGCCGAGACCCAGCGCTTCGGCCTGGCGCACGAACAGGCAATCGACGTGGCGCGGCTTGATGCTCTGCACGACGCGCAGCAATTCGGTCTTGCCGCGGCTCATGAGCTCGGCTTCGATTTCGTAGGACTTGTCGAAGTGGTCTTCGATGGCGCGCTTGCTACGCCCGGTCACGAAGATCATTTCGGTCACGCCCGCCGCGGCGGCTTCTTCCACGGCGTACTGGATCAAGGGTTTGTCCACGATCGGCAGCATCTCTTTCGGGCTTGCCTTGGTGGCCGGTAGAAAACGCGTGCCGAGACCCGCGACCGGAAAGACCGCCTTGCGTATTGTGCGCATCGTTGTTTCCTCGACGTGATGGTCGGTAGTTGTCGTGTGATTGGCGGGCCGTGCCCCGTCAATCGCAGCGTATGGGCACGCGCTCCTGTGCGCTCGCCAAGGCCTCGCCGCTCGCAGCCACGCACCCCGGGTTTCTACGGAGTTTCGAGCGCCAGCGCACGCACGCGGCGAGCGTCACGCGCTGGCAGGGTGTCGATGTCGCACAACGCCGAGACCCTGGCGTACAACGGCGCTTTTACGGCAGTAGCATCGTTCGAATCCTTCAGCCTTCGCGGACGGCCGCTTGCGTTCGCCTGGAAAGTCGCCACGATGAAAGCAGGGCTCACCACCTTCCTCGATCTATCGCGCTGGTTCGCCGCGTTGCTCGTGGTCGTCAATCACGCGCGTTCGCTCGTGCTCGCGGATTTCGCCGCGTCCGCTGCGTCGGGTACCTCGGGCGCGCAGGGTCCGCTCGCGCGCGCGCTGTACTTCTTCACCGGCCTCGGCCACGAAGCCGTAGTGGTGTTCTTCGTCATCAGCGGCTTTCTGGTGGGCGGCACCACGCTGCAGCGCTGGCAGCGGCGCGGCCCGGATCTGCGCGCCTATGCCTCCGCGCGCGCGAGTCGCATCTATACGACCTTGCTGCCCGCTCTGCTCATCGGCATCGCGCTCGATTGCGTGGGCCTGCGCTGGTTCAACACCAGCGGCATCTACACGTCGATGCCCGAGCCGCCCATCGCGACGATCACCTATGTGATCGCCTCCGCGATGAACCTGCCCACGCTTCTCGGCAATCTCTTCATGATGCAGGGCGTGCTCACGCAAACACTCGGCAGCAATGGGCCGCTCTGGAGTCTCGCCTGCGAGTGGTGGTACTACTGCGTGTTCGCACTCGGCGCCGCCGCGCTCACGAGCGAACGCGGCCGGCGTCTGGGTTGGGCCGTGGCGGCCTGTGCACTCGCGGTGCTATTGCCGTTTTCCGTCATGCTGTGGGGCGCCGTCTGGTTGATCGGTGTCCTGACCTTTCGCTGGGTCAATTCGACCGCATGGCGGCCGCCGCCGCTCGCGGGCTTCGCACTGTTCGCGCTCGCGCTGGCCGCTTCGCGCCTCACGCACGGGATTAACGCGATCGAGTCGAATCTGCTCGCGGCGTTCGCACGCGACTTCGTGCTGGGCATCGCCTATGCGGCTGCGCTCGCAAGCGCGAGCCGTCTCGCGCATGGCCTGCCCTTCGCGACATGGCACCGGCAACTCGCCGAGTTCTCGTACACCACTTATCTGCTTCATTTCCCGGCGCTGCTATTGCTCTGCGCGATAGCGGCGCAAAGCTTCGGCCTGCATTTCGGGCAGCGTCCCGACGCGCGCGGCATAACGCTCTTCGCCGTGGCCGTTGCGCTGGTCTATGCGTACTGCTACGCCATTTCGCTGCTCACCGAGCGGCACACGCCGCGCGTGCGTCACGCACTCGATACGCTGTTGCGCGCGCGCCCCGCCTTGCAGGTCGAAACGTCGCGTTCTCCGGCGTCCGAAGCCTGACCCCCGGCGGTTTGCAACAGGAGGGAGAAACATGGCGCCCGGCGCTCTGCGTTTTTTGCTCGCGACCCTCGTCGTGGTCTTTCACTACAGCAGTTTCGGCATCGGCCACATGCCGGTCTATCTGTTCTTCGCACTGAGCGGCTATTGGGTGTTCACGATGTGGCAAAACAAGTACGCAGCCACGCGCGAACCCTACGCGACCTTCATCGTCTCGCGTGCGTGGCGGCTCGCGCCGGTCTTTCTGCTATGCAGTTTCGCCGCGCTCGCGGTGTCGTTCCTGCTACCGCTCGTCGTCGCGCCCGCCGAGCCCTTCATGCCGCCCGAACCGCTCGCGCTCGTTTCGAGCTTCGTCGTGCTCGGCTACAACACGGCGGGCGGCGCACCGCTCGTGCCCGCCTGGTCGCTCGATATCGAGTTGCAGTTCTACCTGGTCGCGCCGTTCGTGATCGCGCTGCTGCAACGGCGCGCGTTGCTTGCCGTCGTGCTCTGCGCGGGCGTGAGTGTGGCGTCGTTCGCGCTTTTCTACGATCGCGCTTCGACCTCCTATTTGCCGTGGTTTCTCGCGGGCATGCTGGCCGCGCGCTATCCTGGCTTGCGCCCGGGCCGCCGCGTCGCACTGGCTTCCGGCGCGCTGGCGCTGGGCATCGTCGTGCTGTTCGCGTGCGTGCCCGCCTTGCGTCCCGTGCTGTTCGGCGGTGCGCATCGTGGCGCGATCTATCTCGCGTGGAATCCGCTGCTTAATGCCGCGCTCGCGGCGGTTGCGTTGCCCTTTGCGCTCGGCACACTCGGCGTGCGCAGCGGCAAATTCGATCGGCTGCTTTCCGATGCCTCGTACTCGCTCTATCTCGTGCATTGGCTGCCGCTGCTCTACGTCTCGCATTACCTCCCGCAGATTTCTGCGTTGCCCCATGTTTCGCGCGCGCTCGCCACGCTGCCCCTCGTGGTGATTTCCTATGCGGCGGCGTTCGCCATCACCCTTTACGTCGACCGCCCATGCAGCCATGCACGCGAACGCTTCGTGAAGACCCGTCGCCTGACGCGCAAACAACCCGCTGCCCGTTCGCTCGCACATTGAGCGGCGGCTGCCGCCGTTCAATGCGCCGCTCAGCAAAGCCTCACATCACTGACTCGCCGCATCCACGAAACGCAACTTGCCCCACAGATTAGGCGTGAGTTCCGCCTCTCCTGGCAGGTCGCTGACCAGGCCGCCCGCCTTATTCGACCAGTACGCACGCTGCAAGGTCTGAAAGCCGTTGCCGCGCAACACGCCGATATCGCCCGCCAGCGTGCGTCCCGCCGTGGCGTTGAGGCCGAGCACGCCCAGCGGCACCGAGATCTTGTACAGCACGCTCGGCGCGTTCCCGCCCGCCTGACGTTCGATCGACACATCGACCTTGTCGCTCACCTCATCGACGCGATCGAAATGAAGCGTGCGCAGCGGCGAGCTATACGTGATTGGCGCAAGCCCGTCGGAGGGCGCCACCGGGCGATAGAGCATCGCCTTGGTCATATCGTGGACGCGCGAGACCACAAGTCGCTCGTCCCCCTGCACCGCGTTGCTGCGATTCGGGTCCGCGTCCGCATTCGCGCCCAGCATCAGGTCGATGCCGCCGCCCGTGGCGAACAGGTTCTGCAAGGCCTCGCCGCTGTTGTCGAGCAGCGTGGGCGAGTCGGTCGTCACGGCGATATAGAGCCGGTCGCTGAACACGGCGAGCGCGGCTTTCGTTTCGCTATCCTGATGACCCCAATCGCCCACCTGAATCGAGCGCGTATCGATCGTCGCCCATTGTGTCGCCGAATCGGGCCAGTTCTGCGCGCTCGCGTCAGCGTGCAAGGCGACGTCGAGCACGGTATTGCCCACGTTCGCACTCGCGATGCGGGCGGCGGATTCGCGCGCTTCGCGCTGCGCCTCCACGAGTTGTTCCGCGCTCACCGCGATCTGTTGATCGGGCAGCCGCCGCACGCCTTCAAGCCCGACGATACGCAGCAACGGCGCGGTCGACCCCGCCTGCATATACACGTTGCCGTCGTCGGCGCGCACGATGGTTGGATGGAAACACTCCGGCCCGAGGCTCACCGCCGAAAGGTCGATGCCGCGCGTTGCGTTCGGCGGCGGCGGCGCGGTGTCGAGTCGCGTGTCCTTGAAAAGCGTCGCGACGAACAGGCCGTCGGCCGTGAAGAGATAGACGCTGCCCTCGTTGCCGTTGATCGCCCAGAGCGACCCGGCATCCGAAGGTGCAGGCGCATCGAACGGATTGCCGAGCACGCGCGTCGTGCCGATCAATTCACCCGGCTTCCCGGGCACCGGCGCGGCATGCGAAGCGTGCAAGCCCGGCCACAAACTCGGATACGACCATGCCTCCCCGTTCGCGCGCACGCCCGCGATGCCTTGGGGTGCGAACGGCGCGGGCGGCGTCGTGAGGATGGTCCAGCCGTCGCGACTCACCAGCACCTGGCCGCCGCCCGTGCTCACGGGCGCCTGCACGTTGGTCGCCAGCGTCTTCGCATGCGCGAGGTCGTAGACGGGCACGCCGCGCGGCCCCAGCGAGATAGCGGGCACCATCACCGCCGCACTGCCCGCATAGGCAATCGCGAATGAAAGATCGTCCAGTACCGTCACGTTGCCGAGCATCGCCGCGTTGCCGCGCGCTTCGCCTTGCGGTTGCCAGAACGTCACTTCGTCGGGCGTGATGCGGCCGTCGCCATTCGTGTCGCGCCATAGAAACAGCAGCGCGCGATGCTGGGGATCGCTGCCCGGCGGCATGCGGGCGCGCATCGCATCGGTCGCGAATGCGGGCAGCGGTTTGCCCGCGCTGTCGAAGGTGCTGCCCGCCGCCGCCACCGCATGCGCCGCGCCATCCGCGCCCAGATGCCAGAGGATCGCGCTCGGCCTGCCGCTGACCTGGGCGCTGTGCGCATTCGTCAGGTAGCGTTCGCCGCCGCGATAGAGCGGATAGTCGGGCATCCCGCCCGTATCGCTGCCGTTCAGGCCGAGATCGTCGCGATCGGCGCGGTAATAGATTGCCTCGGGCACGCCCGTGCCCTTGCTCCAGTCGAGCTTGAACTCGATGCCGCCCGCCTCGTCGGCGTAGTAGAAGCGTGTGCGATCGCGCGGATCGAGCGTGCCGCCACCGCCGTAACGCGGCGGCCCATAAAAAGCGTTCACGAGTCGGCCGCTCGCGACGTCCCAGACACTCACGCGCTTGGGCGTCTTGTCGTTCTCGGCGACCCAAAGATGCCCGGTGCTATCGAGCGACATCCCTGCGGGATGATTCATATGCTGCGAATCGTAGCGCCCCACCGCAGGCGCGCCCGCGTGACCGATTGCACGCAACGGCTTGCCCGCAGCATCGAACACCTTCACCTGATGGCTCGCGCCCCAATCGCTCACGTAGATCGCGCCGTCTGGACCGACGCATAACGCTTGCGGATCATCGAGGCCCGTTGCAATCACGGCTTGCGGCGAAGACACATGCAGTTGCCCGCCGTCATCGAGATTCGCATCGAGCCGCACTAGACGCGTGCCCGACAACGCCAGCAAATGCCCTTGCACATCGAACGCAAGCCCGCGCGGGTCCGCGAGCGCTACGCGCTGCACCACGCGATGCCGCGCCGCATCGACGAATAGCAGTTGATTCAACGCGCGCAACGACACGACGACGAGCCCATCGTGCGCCGCCAGTCCGCTCACCGCCGCGTGACGCTCGGGATAGGGATCGTCCGGGGGCGGCTTCGGCGTGTCGGCCGATTCGTCGATACGATACGCGGGCGTCAAAACCGGCACGTCCTCGCCCGTACCCAGGCGCGCGTCGGCGGGGGCGCTGCGTTGTGCGCTTGCCGTCATGAGCGCGTTCAGGCGCAATTCGCTGTAGTGATCGCCGGGCTGGTCGCCGCGCCACGACGTGGCCGCATAGGCGTACACGCCTGGCACGGCATGCGGGCCGATATCGCGCGCGAGTTGCGTCGCGCCCGTCCAGACGCCGCCCAGCCACGTCTGCCCCCAGCGCTTGCGCCCCTGCGTATCCAGCCACGCAAGCCCACTGCCGCCTTCGGTCACGTAGCTGCCCACCAGCATCGCGCCGTCGGCGCCTGCGTGCGAGGTGCCCCTCACGCCGCCCGGTACGAACAACACCGCCGAAGGCGCGGCATGATTCGCGAGCCATTCGCTGCTGCGCTCAGCCGTCTTCCACGGCGGCCGCCCAGGATCGTAGGGGTTGAACTCGTAGAGCGCCTTCAGCGCTGGCCGCACGAGACCACGCACGCGATAGGTGCCCGGCGCGACGACCCGCCCAGGAATGCGATATTCGGCGTGTGCGGCGGCATCGGGATCGCGGCCCAGATCGTCGAGGCCGTCCCACCAGGCCGTGTTATCGCCCGCGGGAAAGGGTGTCTCGCTCACGAGGTTACGCACGCGCCGACCTTCCGTCGTTTCAATCACGAGCGTCACATAGCCGGGTTGCGCGAGCGAAAAATGAATCGCGATGGGCGTAGGGTCGCCCGCTGCGACACGTTTCGCGAAGGCGTTCTGCGCGTTCGCGACCTGTCCGTCCGATGCACGCGCGCTGGCCTCGGCGTTCGCCTCGCTTGCCGCACTCACCGCGTTCGCCGCCTGCACCACGGCCGCCGAGCGCATCATGTCGAGCGCGATCCACGCGCAGTAAGTGAGCGCAATCGCCGCGCAGATCGCCACGCTCCAGCGCGCGATGCGCCGGCGCGCCACCGTCTGTTCGCCGTATCGCGTGCGCCGCCGTTGCATCATTTGAAGAGCCGTTGATAGCGCGTGTTGTAATCGAGCTGATCGTAGCGACGTCCGATCGCGCGCGCCGGTACGCCCGCCACGATGGCATACGGCTCGACAGACGCGGTCACCACCGCGCCGGCCGCCACCACCGCGCCCTCGCCTATCGTCACGCCCGGCATGATGAGCGCGTTCAGCCCGATCCACGCGTAATCGCCGATCACTACGCCACGCTCGTAGCCCGCGAAGCTCGCGCTGTTTGGATCGTGCGAAGCCGTGAGGATGGTTGCGCGCGAACTGATCGACACGTTGCGCCCCAGTACGATGCCGCCGCGCGTATCCATGCGCGCCTCCTCGTTGATGACCGAGTTCTCGCCCATCGCGAAGCCGCGCCGCGCGTCGAACGTCACGCCCATGAGGATCGCCGAGCTTGGCGCGACGCTGAATCCCATCACGCTGCGATACCAGGCACGCCGTATGAAATGCGAGGGAAAGCGATTCGCGAGGAAGTTGTTGACGTAGAGAATCAGTTCGCTGATGACGGTTTTCATCCTTCCATCCTGCCGAAATGGAGTGCAGCCGAAGCCACATAAACGGCGATCGACACCACGGGACTGATCGACGAAAAAATCACGACGCGCGCGATCGAATCGATCGGCATGAAGGCGAGCAGCACCGCCTGGAACGCGAGCGTCACGACCACCTGAATCCACGAAGGCGTGATCCACGCGCGCGACATGTTGAGCGAGAAAAGCAGCGCCTCGATCACGTAGAGCGCCGCCGACCCCAGAATCAGCAGCAATTCGCCATGCAGTCCCGCATACTGCCCGCCCAGCACGGATAGCATCGTGCCCGGAAAAAGCCACGCCGCGCACAGAAAGACGGCGATCAAGACCAGAAACGCCGACACGGCGAGCACGTATTTGCGCAGCATGTCGGCCTTGTCTTTCAGCACCGCATAACGCGGCATGAGGATGCTGGCGAACAGCGATTGCGCGACCATCAGAAGCGCGGAAATACGCCCGAGCGCCCCCAGCTGCGCGACCTGCGTGGCGCTGCCGAAATAGCCGAGCAGCAGGACATTGAGCTGGCCTTGAATGCAGAAATAGATCGACGCGGGCGCCTGGCGGCGCGCGACTTTCGAGAACTCGGCGCGCGCGTCCTCCAGCGGGAAATGCGTGTCCTGATCGGCGATGTCGTAGCGGCGGCGAATCGCCCAGGCCTGCCAGGCAATCGCGACGAGCGCGGCGAAGAGCGCCGTGAGCGTATTGGCGCTAATGAGTAGCGCGGCCAACAGGACGAGGCGCAACGCCGCGCCCGAGATCGTGATCTGCTGTAGCGCCTTCAGGTTCTGTTCCAGCTTCGGCAACACCGAAAGCAGGCTGAAATTGAGCTGGAAAAACGTCACCGCCACAACGCAAACCATAATGGCTGCGGCTGCCGGCCATGAAGCCTGCGATTTGGTCAGCAGGAAGAAGCCCGCCCCAAAGACCACCGTGCCAAACAGCGCAAAGAACTTCGCGCGCGCCTCGTAGGCCACCGTGAAGAGACGATTGACCTTTGGCCGGTCGGGCCACAGCCGACCCGCGAGACTCATGAGCGCCGCGCTCACGCCCATGTCGCTCAGCACGCTGCCTGCGCCGAGCATGGTGATGGCGATCGTGTACCACGCGTACTCGTGCACCGTGAGCGCGCGCACGACCCAAATGCCGCCGATAAAATTGAGGCCCTGCACCACGGCCTCGCGCGAGAGAAACTTCGCGACGAAGACCGTCAGCCCGGCCGAGCCGCCCAGCGCACGCCGACGCGAAACGCGCGGTGTGGTTGCATCGTCTGACGCATAGCGCGAGTCGCCAGGCGTCTCACTGCGTGGAGTGCTCATCGTAGCCGTGTTTCCCGGAAAGGGTTTGGTTTGCAGACCGACGCTGCCTATAATCGTTGCGGTCGGCTTCGGATTCTTTTGCTCAACGCCTCACTCAATTCATTCGGACTACGATGAAACATTCGATTCCACTGATTGCGCTTGCTGCCACTGCCATGTTGACCGGCTCGGTGGCCTCCGCCGCAACGCCCAACGCCACCGCCTCGCCAGCGCTTGCGGCTTCGTCATCGAGTGGCAGCGGCCTTGCAACCGAAGATGCCTCACGCGCACAGGAGCAACAATTGCTGGGGCTGCCGCGCGTGCCTAAGGACACCAACCTGAGCGCACCGGCCGACGAGGCCTCGGCCACCACCACGCGCGTCTCGCTGCGTCGCCCGAGCGCTGCGCGCGTCGCATCGTCTAAAACGCGCTTCGAGGCATTTCCCAACCCCTACCCCAGTTCCATCTACCCCGCTGCGGCGAGCCACTCCGTCTACAAGAACCCCTGGTAGGCGCGGCCCATTCGAACGGAGCATCAGGCCGCTTTCGCCACCCGTCGCCGCACCGGCTGGCACGGGTGGCCGAAACACACCATGCCTTCGGGCATATCCGCAAACACGCTGCTGCGCGCGCCCACAATCGCGCCTTTACCGATCGTCACGCCCGGTCCCACGAAAACATCCGAGGCCACCCACGCTTCGTTAGCCACGCGGATATCGCGTGCACGAATCGGGAAATGCTCGACCGTCGCGTCATGATCGCCCGCGCACAAATAGCACCCTTGCGAGACCACCGCGTGATCGCCCACGACGATTTCGCCGAGGCTATAAAGCACGGCGTTGTCGCCGATCCACGCGTAATCGCCAATGCTCACTTTCCACGGATAAGTGATCGTCACCGAAGGTCGAATCACCGTGTGCTGCCCCACGCTCGCGCCGAAGCGGCGCAGCAGCCACGCGCGAAAACCATAGGCGAATTGCGGCGAGGGCTTGAAAAGCAGCGCCTGCGCAATCCACCAGCACTGCACGAACCATTTCGAGCGACCGCGAAAGCCGGCCGGCACGCTGAATTGCGAAAGATCCTGGTACATGGCGCGCTCCGCTCGCGTCAGGCGAAACGTTCAACGGCGTCGATCAGGCCGTGCGCCATCGCTTTCACCGTGAAATGCGTTTCATAGAGCGATTGCGCACGCGCCTTCATGCGCTCCTTGTCGCCGAGCTTCAGGCGCAGCCAGCGATCGAGACTGTGCTCCACGCCATCGACCGTGTCGTCGCTCACAAAACCCGCCTCGTTTTCCAGCACTTCGCGCCAGATGTTGACCTTGTTGGTGATAAGCACGGGCAACTGACAGGCCAGCGCTTCCGCAATCACAATGCCGAAGTTCTCCTGATGCGAGGGCAGCACGAATACATCGCTCGCATAGAACGCGGCCCACTTGTCGTTGCCTTCGAGCATGCCGGTCCACGTGATGCGTTCGCTCATGCCCAGCTCGCTCGCACGGGCGCGCAGACGCTCGCCAAGGTTGCCGCTCTCGGGACCGGCCACCACGAGATGCCAGTCGGGATGCGCCTGCGCGCGACGCGCAAAGGCTTCGATCAGCAGATCGCAGCCTTTCTTCGGATGAACGCGGCTCAGGAACAGCATGAGGCGCTTGCCGCGCAATTGCGGGTGCGCGGCAAAGAAGCCGTCGCGCAAGGATTCGCCCTGCGTGGGCGGGCTAGCGGTGCCGCATGGCACGACGTGTTCTTTCGCGCGGTAAAGCCAGAACGAATCGCGCGAGAGCAGGCGTTCCTCTTCGCTCGTGAACAGCACAGCGCAGGCGTCACGCAACAGGCGGTATTCGGACCACGGCCAGTAGAGCCACTTCTTCAGGTGCTTGATCGGATAAGTGCGCTTGAACCACGGGTCGAGCATGCCGTGCGTAAACACGAAATACGGCACGCGTGAGCGCCGTAGCGCGCGCCACGCGCCAAAGCTGTGGTATTGCCATAGACCGTTGACGATCACCGCGTCGTAACGCTGCGCGTTGGCGCGCAACCACGGCACGAGACGCGAGTTATAGCGATAGTGCCCGGCCGACGGCCCGAGCGCATGCACCGGCAGTGAGAACGCGGCGACATGCGGCTCGCCCGGATCGTCGAGCGAGAGGACATCGACGGTATGGCCCGCTGCGCAGAGGTAAGCGCCCGACTGGCGCACCGCCTCGACGGTGCCGCCAAGCTGGGGATTCGTCGAAGGCAGAATGTGCAATATCTTCATGCGTGGGTCCCTATGGATTCCTCATGAGTGACAACAGGCGTTGCCGTCAGGCCAACTGCGGCAATAAGCTTGCGAATCATCTCGTCCTGGCTAAAGCGTGCCGCGTTATCCAGCCCCATCAGCGTCATGCGCTCGAAGTTCGCCTGCGCCACCAGCTCCGCCGCGCGCGCCGAATCGGCGGGATCGAAATAGACGGCCGCCGCGCCCCCCACTTCGGGCAGCGGGTCGATGTCGGAAGCGAAGACCGGGCACCCGCATGCCTGCGCCTCGATCACGGGCCAGCCGAAGCCCTCGTTCAGCGAGGGAAAAATCATTGCTTGCGCGCCCGAATAAAGCGCCACCAGCAACGTATGCGAAGCGTCCTCCAGCGTCTGCACGCGCGCGCCGAAACCACCCGTTGCGATCACTTCGCGCATCGCGGCGTCGGGCGGCGGCCCGACGAACACGAGTTGCGTGTCGGCAAAGCGCGGCATGCGCAGCAGTTGCGCGAAGATGCGCGCGACCGCGATACGGTTCTTGCGCGGGTGATCGGAGCCCACATGCAGCAGGTAGGGGCGCGTGCCGAGCGCTTCATGCCCGTTTGCCTTGAGCGTCGCGCGCCAGGCGGGATCGGGATGGAACGCACTGTGCAAGGCGTTGAGCACCACCGACGTGCGCCCCGCGAGATCCTCACGCAGTTCGAGCAAATGCGTGCGCGTGAGATCCGACACGCAAACGACGTGTTGCGCGCGCACGATGCCGTGAAAGTTCAGCGCCTGAAGAACCTTGCCCGTGAAGCCCGTATGCCAGCCCTCGACGAGCCCGCGCGCGGCCTGAATCGCGATCACGTCATGGCAGGTCACGCTGCTGCGTTCGCGCGGCAGCCAGAACAGATACATGCCGTTCGAGTGATCGCATACGTGCGTGCGGTCGAAACGCCGCGCGGCGCGCGCGAGCCATAGCGGATAGAGCACGAACTTGTCGATATAGCCGATCCATTTCGCGAGCCCGGACATCGAATAGCCCCCGCGCAGCAGCATCGCGCGCGGCGCCGTGAACTCCACGTCCACGCCCGCCTTGCGCAGGCCGCTCAGCAGCATCTGCGCATAGGCCTGCATGCTTTTCTGGCCATCGGCGGGATAGTTGCCAACCAGCAGCAGTTTCATGAGCGCGCTCCCCAGTTCAGCAACGGCTCGTCGATGGGCGATGCCGCCGGCAACTCGCGCGTCGAACACAAGGCGAGACCCAGCGCGATATAGCCGAATGCGTTCGCACTCACCTGACCGCTCACGGGCCATGACGACATGCCGTACGCCGTGGTCGCCCACATCAGGAGCGGCAAGGTCTCGCTGCAACGCACGAGCCGCACGAGGCTACGCGACAGGCCCACGCCGAAGATCAGGCATTTCACGAGCAGCCAGGCGAAACCCACGACACCCATTTCCAGCAATACGCGCGCGGGCTCCGATTCCGCCAGCTCGAACGCGTTCTCGCCGGTCAGCAGCACCGAGCCAGCATTGGTACCCGCGCCCAGCCCGTGCCCGACGAAGGTCATCTCCTTGCGCGCGGCAGGCTCCCCGAGCAGTTCGGTTTCGATGCGGCCCATCACGTCTTCATCGGCGGCCGCGGTCTGGAAGCGCTCCTGGGTGGCAACCAGCGCATCGCTGAACAACCCGAGCGTGATCGCAATCGCGAGCACGGCGAGTGCCGTTCGCGCGATCGACTGCATCAGCGCCTTGCCCGTTTTTGCCGCGCCGAAGCCCGCGAGCGTTTGCAGCGCGAGCAGCGCGCCGAAGAACATGATCGAGGCGCGCGACCCGCTCACGAGCGTCGAGATCGACACGGCGATAAAGGCCACCACCGCGAACCCGGCGCGCCGATACAGACGCACGCCGTTCCATACCGAGCTGATCGCGAGCGGCGAGACCACGGCGATAAAGCACGCAAAGCCCAGCGTGAACGTGAAGGTGCCGGTCACCCGCACGATGTCGGCGCTGACGAGGAAGATGGCGTCTTCGTCGGTATCGGGCTGCACATTGAGCGGCGACGATGGCGGCAGGAAGTGCTGAAGCACCACGAGCGGCGTCATCGCCACGCCGAGCGCGATCACGAGGCGAATCACGCGCACGACTTCCACGCTGGTGAGCGTGCAGGCCATCGCCAGCGCGAACCAGAAATACAGCAGCCAGAAGCGCAGACCAAGCAGGAACAACACGATGGGCCCTTGCAGCACGACGATCTGGAACAGTCCCCAGCCCGCCACCACGAAAGTCCACGCGAGCAGGCATTGCGTGGCGAACGGCATCGCCGCAAAACGTCCCCGCAGTGCGCTGCGCGCGACCAGCACGAAGGCGGCCGCGTCGCGGCACAGCAGCAAGGGACTCGTGAGTCCGGGCGCGAACCATTTACGCACCGCGCCTTCGAACACGGCCACAAGGATCACGATCAGCACGAGCAGGAAATCGAAGCGCAGCGGCTCGCGTTCGACAGGCATCGTGGAGGACGCAGGCAATCGCATCGGCTACTCCAGCGTTTCGGCAATCAGGTCCGCGACCCGCGAGCGATACGCGTGCCACGTGAAATAGTGCGACGCGGCCAGTGCGTGCGCCGACGCCTCGCGTATCGAGCGGCGATCGGCCACTTTCTCGCGCATCGACTGGTAGATCGCTTCTTCGGTCGGCTCCACGATCCAGCCGCTGTCGGGAAAGCGCGTGATGACTTCGCGCGCGCCCGTCATCGTCGAGACGATCGCGGGCGTGCCCGTGGCCATCGCTTCCACCACCACCATGCCGAAGGCGTCGAAGCGCGACGGCAGCAACAGGCAATCGGCCTGCGCAAACAAGGCGTAAAGCTCGCGCTGCGGCACGCCCGCGAGGCACCGCACATGGGGCACCTGCTTCGCGCGCGTGAGCCACTGCGGCTCTTCGCTACCGCCCACGAGCGTGAGGTCGGCGCAATGGCCTTCGGCATTCAGGCGCGCGAACGCGTCGAGAATCAGGTCGATCGATTTGCGCGAGGAGAGCGTGCCCGCGAAGATGAATTGCACCGGCCGCGCTGTATCGGCACGCCGCGCCACGCCCGCTGGCAACTCCGCGCCCAGCAGCACCGAGCGCACCTTGTGCGCCTCCACGCCCGCACGCAGATAGGAATCGCGCGCCATGTCGGAGCAGGTGATGACGAGATCGGCGAGTCGCACTTCCTCGTCCTTGCGACGATTGATCTCGTCGATATAGCCGTTCGACGGCACCTCGATCAAACGCTTCGCGTCCTCGTGATGCAGCGAAGGCGCGTCGAGAATGCAGGTCGCGCCCACCTCGCGCGCGGCCTTGAAGGTATGCCACGCCGAATTCTCGTAGCCCACCACCGCTGCGGGCTTCAGGGCTCGCACCTGCTGCGCCACCCACCAGTCGAACCAGTGGAACACGCGGTGCGCGTAGTCGTGGCGCGTGGGCGCGGTGCGCGCGAGCGAACGCGCGCGCAACAACATCTGCCACCACACAGGATGGCGACGCAGTGCCCGTGGCACTTCGGTGCCACGCATTTTCTTGCGCAATGGCGCGGGCATATACGACGGGCCCTTGTCTTCCATGCCGCGTAGCGGCACGCCCGACCAGAAGGTTTGCAGCATGCCGCGCTCGTAGAGTCCCCACGCGAGCTGATGCGAATGCTGCAAGCCCGGATGAAAGACCGCGACGGTCTTGCCGCCTCGCGCGCCGCGTATCGAAGCACCGTTCATGACGTGATCTCCACGATCTTTTCGATGAGTTGAGCACTGCGCGCGTGCTCGGAGAACACACGCGCACCGATCGCCGCCGAGGTCGCGTCGAGCGTCTCGCCTGCTTCGCGAAACGCGTTGCGCGTGAGAAAGTGGTCCACGGGCAGCGGATAGTGCGTGGGCACCGGGTAGTTGCCGACGCCATCGAATATCGACACGGGCGCCACGCCGTGGCAGGCGTAGGCCGCGTAGACGCCCGACTTCGACGCCTGGCCCCAGGGGGTGTTGAAGAAGCCCCACTTCGCGCGCATCAGCAGTTGCGAGATGGCCTCGGAGGGCAGCGGCCCGGTCGCTTCGAATGGCCAGGGTTTGAGCGCCTGCGCCACGTTGTCGAGCCACGCGCCGCCGCTGCCCACGTCGATCACCCGCTCGACATGGCCACGCCCCAGCTGCTCCGCGAGCGCGGGCAGCGCCTCGCGATAAATCTCCTCACGCGTGCGCGCCGAGCCGAACACCACGGCCACGTCTTCGCGCTCGCGCCACGCGCTCACCGCGTCGGGTTCGCCCACGTTCGAAAACGTGGGTGCGTAGATCGCGCGTTCGCCCATACGCTCGACGCCCCACGTATAGGCCCAGTCCGTGTTGAAGAATGCGTAGTCCGCCTGTTCCGCGATGCGCTCGCAGATGCGCCGCTGCATCGGTGCGAGCCAGTAGGCGCTCGACAGTCCGCGCGCGACCAGGACCCAGAGTTCGTGAAAATAGACGACCACCTTCACCCCACGCGCGCGCGCCACATCGACGAAAGCCGGCAGCCAGAGCGGCACGCCCTTGCGGCTGAAACCATAGATCGACAGTTGCAGGATCCACACATCGCCGGGCACGACCGGCACCGTGCGCGCGGCCGCGCGGTTGGGCACCGCATAGCGTTGCGCCTCGCACTGACGCTCGCGCAACAGCCGCACGAGCACGCCCGAATGATCGGACACGCCGCAACCGTGTTCCTTGATCTCGGGTTGAACGATGCGAAAGCTGGTCATGTTGACGGATTCCTCGCGTTCAGATCGATGGTGGTCAGGCGTTGGCGAATCCACGCACCGGCGCCGCTGCGGGTTGCGCGCCCACGAAAGCCGCATAGGCGCGCGCGAGGCCGTCGCCCAGCGCCACCGTCGGCTGCCAGCCCAGCGCACGCAGGCGCGCGCTATTCATGAGCTTGCGCGGCGTGCCGTCGGGCATCGAGGCATCGAACTCGACCTCGCCTTCGTAATCGACCACGCCCGCGATGGTCTGCGCGAGCTCGGCAATCGTGACATCGCTGCCGAAGCCGACGTTGATATGGCTTTGCATCGGCGAGGTGCACTGTTCGTACACCGTACGATCCATTTCCATCACATAGACGCTCGCGGCGGCCATGTCGTCCACGTAGAGGAATTCGCGGCGCGGGCGGCCCGAGCCCCACACACGCACCGCGCGGTCGCCATTGCTGCGCGCTTCGTGAAAGCGGCGAATCAACGCTGGCACGACATGGCTCGTCTGCGTGCTGTAGTTGTCGCCGGGACCGTAGAGATTGGTCGGCATCACGCTGCGGTAGTGCGTGCCGTGCGAGGCGCCGAACTGCCGGTTATAGCTCTCGCACAGCTTGATGCCCGCGATCTTGGCGATCGCGTACGGTTCGTTGGTCGGCTCCAGCTTGCCGCTCAACAGTGCGTCTTCGTCGATGGGCTGCTCCGCGAACTTCGGGTAGATGCAACTCGAACCGAGAAACAGCAGACGTTGCACGCCCGCGCGCCAGGCCTCGTGGATCACGTTCGCCTCGATCATCAGGTTCTGGTAGATGAAGTCGGCGGGATAGTGGTCGTTGGCGTAGATGCCGCCCACTTTCGCCGCGGCGAGATACACCTCGTCGATCGATTCGTCGCGAAAGAACGCACGCACGGCCTCCTGGCTCGTGAGATCGAGTTCCGCGTGCGTACGGATGACGAGTTCGATGTCGGGCCGCAGCGCCAGGATGCGCACGATGGCCGCGCCCACCATGCCGCGATGGCCCGCTACGTAGACGCGCTTGCGTTTGTTCTGCATGATCCGCTCCTTTCCGTGGCACTCATTCGTGATAGTCGTAAGCGACATAGCCGTGCTCCTTCACGAGTTCATCGCGCGCGGCCAGTTCGTAATCCGCCCAGACCATCTCCTTCACCAGTTGCGCGAAGGTCGTGGTCGGCTCCCAACCCAGCTTCTGCCGCGCCTTGCTGGGGTCGCCCAGCAGCGTTTCCACTTCGGTGGGACGGTAGTAACGCGGATCGACACGCACGATCACATCGCCGGGCTTCACATGCTTGCCGTCGCGCACGCTCGCCACGGTGCCGACTTCTTCGGTGTCGGCGCCACTCCACGCGATCTCGATGCCCAACTCCTTCGCAGCGGCATCGACGAACTCGCGCACGCGATACTGCACACCCGTGGCGATCACGAAGTCTTCGGGCTTCTCCTGTTGCAGCATCAGCCACTGCATGTACACATAGTCGCGGGCGTGGCCCCAGTCGCGCTTTGCGTCCAGATTGCCGAGATAAAGCGTCTTTTGCAGCCCCAGCTTGATACGGGCGATAGCGCGCGTGATCTTGCGCGTGACGAAGGTCTCGCCGCGATTCGGGCTTTCGTGATTGAAGAGAATGCCGTTGCACGCATACATGCCGTACGCCTCGCGGTAATTCACCGTGATCCAGTAGGCGTAGAGCTTCGCCACGGCGTAGGGGCTGCGCGGATAGAACGGCGTGCGCTCCGTCTGCGGAATCTCCTGCACGAGGCCGTAGAGTTCGGATGTCGAGGCCTGATAGAAACGCGTTTCCTTAGTCATGCCAAGGATGCGGATCGCTTCCAGAATGCGCAGCGGGCCTACACCATCGGCGTTCGCCGTATATTCCGGTTCCTCGAACGATACCGCCACGTGGCTCTGCGCCGCGAGGTTATAGATCTCCGTGGGCCGCACCGACTGGATGAGGCGAATCAGGTTGGTCGAATCGGTCAGGTCGCCGTGATGCAGGATGAAATTGCGGCCCTTCTGATGCGGGTCCTGATACAGATGGTCGATGCGATCGGTATTGAACAGCGAGGCGCGGCGCTTCACGCCGTGGACCTCGTAACCCTTGTCGAGCAGCAGCTCGGCGAGATAGGAACCGTCCTGCCCCGTGATGCCCGTGACCAGTGCAACCTTGCGTTCCATGATGACGCTCTCCAGTGTGCGCGCACGTCCCGTGCGGTTTGATTCGTGTTGTCGCTGCGTTGTCGTTGCTCGTCAGTGCAGCTCCACGGCATCCGCCGTGTAAGTGGGAAAATTCGAGCCGTAGCCGAACGGGCCGCGCGGCACGTCGGTGAGCACCACGCCCTTCACGGCAATCCCGCCGTGGCGCAACCGTCGCACGGTCTCGCCAATGCCAGAGAGCGCATCGCGGCCATGCCGCACCACCAGCAGCGTCGCGCCCGCGCGGCGCGCGATCAGCGCGGCGTCGGTCACGGCGAGCACCGGCGGCGTGTCGATCAACACCACGTCGTAGCGTGCGGACAGCTCGTCGAGCAGCGACCGGAAGCGCTCGCTCATCAGCAGCTCGGAAGGATTGGGCGGCACCGTGCCTTGCGGCAGCGCGTCCAGCCCCGGCAGCACGTTGCGCACCACGGCGCTGTCCAGATCAGCGCCCGCGATCACATCGGAGAGGCCCGGCCGGCGACGGATATTGAGGTACTCGTGAATGTCGCCGCGCCGCATATCGCCGTCGATGATGATGGTGCGCTTGCCACCCAGCGCGAGCACCGTCGCGAAGTTCACCGAGACAAAGGACTTGCCCACCTTGTTGCGAGGCCCCGTGATCGCGACGATGTTGTTGCTGGCCGCCAGCAGTCCGAACTGCATCGCCGTGCGCAGATTGCGGATGCCTTCGACGGCGACGTCGTGCGAAGCGCAGCCCGCGAGCACGTGCTGGGCGCGGATGCCGCGCTTCATCGCTTCGTAGATCTTCAGTTGCGCATTGCTGCGCGGCACGACCGCGTAAACCGGTACGCCGATCACGCTCTCGATTTCCTTGGAATGCTCCACGCCGCCGAACACCATCTTGCGGCACAACGCGATGCCCACGCCCACGAGCACGCCCAGCAGCGCCGAGAACACGAGAATCACCGGGCGATTCGGGCGCACCGGATATTCGGCCGGCGAGGCATGATCGACCACGCGCACGCTGCCCACCTGTCCGGCCTTCACCACGCGCAACTGCTGCGCGCTATTGAGCAGGTTGGTGTAAAGCTGCGTGTCCACGCGCACATCCCGCATCAGACGCAGTGCGTTCTGCTCGGTGTCGGGCATCTTGCCCACCCGTGCGGTGAGATCGGCCATGTGCTGGTTCAGCGTGCTCATCTGCGCGTCGAGCGCGGCCACGGCGGGATGTTTGGGCGTGAAGCGCTGGATCATCTCGTCGCGCTGCTGCTGGAGGTCCATGAGTTTGGTCTTGTCGTCCACCACCTGTTGCAGCAGCAGACGGCTTTCCTCGCTCAGATCGACCGAGCCGTTTTCGTTACGAAAGCGGTTGTATTTCTCCTCGGCGTCATCCAGTTCCGCGCGCAGTTGCGGCAACTGCTGCTCGAGAAATGCGAGCGTATGCTCGGCTTCGCCGGAACGGCTGTCCACGTTCTGCTTCACGTACTGCTCGGTGATCGTGTTGAGGATCAGCGCCGTGCGCGCAGCGTCGTTGCCATGCAGGCTCACGCCGATCATGCCCGATTGCTTGGCGCGCTCCGCCACCGTGAGATGGCTTTGCAGCTCGCCCGTGGCATGTTCGAGCGACACCTTCGACACGCCGAATTGCGTGCCTGGCCGCGCCACCAGCGTGTCGAGACGCACCGACACCGTGCCGCCCTCGAACGCCGCCGTTGCGGTCGTGCCCGCACGTCCATTGAGCACCAGTTGGCCGCCCTTGGTCACAAGGCTATAGTCGTCGCCGCCCTGCGCAACCAGCACAACGCCTTCGCGCGCAAGACGCGGCGGCAGATCGAGTGCGCTGATGGCCACCTCTTCGCCGCCCCAGGCGTACTGCGCGAGCCCAAAGCGCGGCGGCGCGAGTTCGCCCGGCGGCACACGGCGCGCGAGCGCCGCGCCGATCAGCGGGAAATAATGCGGCTGCACGTCGATATCCAGATGCAGGCGCGAAACCGCCTGGCCCACCACGAGATCCGAGCGCAGCAGTTCGATTTCGGCAGCGGCGGAGCCGCCTTTATCGAAGATCGAGGCCAGTTCGCCCAGCGAGTCGCGGTCTTTCGACGACAGCTCGTTATCGAGGATCTGGATCAGCGATTGCGCTTCATAGACGGGCGTGGCTACGAAGGCATAGAAGCCGCCGAGCAGCAAGGCGAGCACCATCATGGCGAGAATCAGACGCCAGCTTTCGGCGATGCGCGAGAACCACATCGACAACGGCACGTCCAGGGGCGCGGCGAGCGGCTGCGTCTCTACCGGCGCCACGGCGCTCAGGTGCTCGGCAGCGGGCTCTCGTACGAGGCGAGGAGTAGGTGCGTTCATTTCGTCAACACCGCTGCGGTAAGTCCTGCGTTAATGGCCGGCAGAAGAAGGTTCAGCACGCGCGAGAGGCGTACGAGCCCATTGCTGTCGATATAGACGACATCGTTCGATTGGAGCTGGAACTGGTTGGCGAGGATCATCGATACGGGCGAACGGGCGTCGAGGTGATAGACCTGCGGCTCGGTGCCTTCGGCGCCACGGATAACGTAGAGTTGCTGCGGATCGGCGGTATTGGCATTGACGCTGCCAGCCTGTGAGATCGCGTCGCTGAGCATCAGTTTGCCGTTGCGCAGGGGGACGGCGGTGACCGGCTTCGACACTTCGCCCATCACATAGACGCCGTTTTCATCGCGCGCCACCACACGCAGCAGATCGCCGGAACGCAGGCGAATGCTGGCCGGGTTTTCGCCGCGCGAGAGCATCGCCGTGAAATCGAGCCGATACGATTTGCCGTCGCGCACCAGCACCACCTGGCTCTGATCCGCGTTCTTCGTGAAGCCACCCGAGAGCGAAATCGCCTGGTAGAGCGTCATGGGCACGTCGTTGATCGCGAGCGATCCCGGCGTCTGCACCTCGCCATCCACGTAGATCTGCTTCGAACGATACGAGACGATGCGCACCGTGACTTGCGGCTTGTTATAGACCTCGGCGAGCCGGTCGTGCACGAGCCGCTGCACGTCCTCGATGTGCATGCCGGCCACGTGCTCGCGGCCAACGTAGGGAAACTGTAGATAGCCATCCTGATCAATGACAAAGCCCGGCGCGGGATCGGCGGAGCGCTGTGCGGAAACGCTATTCGCCTGGCCGCTTTGCGCGGCGATCAGTTCGGGGTGGTCCCATACGGTGATATCGAGCACGTCGCCGGGCCCGAGCGTGTAGCGCCCCGGCGGGCTCGCAGATTCGAGCATGGCCCACGTATTGTCGGGCGCAGCGGCCGCGCGCAATTGCTGGATCACCCGCAGGTTGATCTCCGTGATGGGGATCTGGGTCTGCGCGGTACTGCTGTCCGTGCCGTCTCCCGTCGGCAAGGTGGCGGGTTCCGACATGCGCATGCCCGGCGCGGACGAACAGCCCGTCAGCCCGCTGACCAGCGCAAGGATAGCGATGAACGCCGCGAGTCCGCCGCGGCCCGGGCGGCAAGACTCTGTTGTGCGGCGCGCCTGCTCGCGCATCGCGCTGCGTGCTCTACGGCGCGCTTGCTCGACGGCGGCAACGATGAAAATGTGCAGCATCTGGATGAACACGATCATTCTTCCCCAACGTTGAGAGGAAACGAAGGATGACGATCGAAGACCCCGGAACAGACGCGATATCCCCCACCGCGCCCACCACTCCCCGACCGCTATGGCAACGAATGCGCAATCAGTACGCGTTGCTGTGCACGAACCCCTTGAGAACGGTCGCCGCGACGATGCGCATGTCGAGCGCGAACGACCAGTGGTGGAGGTAGTAGAGATCGTGTTCGACGCGGCGCTCCATCTTCTCCACGCGATCGGTCTCGCCGCGATAGCCGTTCACCTGCGCCCAGCCCGTGATGCCGGGCTTGATGCGATAGCGGTGGATATAGCCGTTCACGACCTTGCGATACAGCTCGTCGTGCTCGATCGCGTGCGGGCGCGGACCGACCACGGACATCTCGCCACGCAGCACGTTGTAGAACTGCGGCAACTCGTCGATGCTGGTGCGGCGCAGGAGCGCCCCCACGCGCGTGATGCGCGAGTCGTTGCGCGTGGCCTGGGCGACCTGTCCCGCGACTTCGGCGTGCTGACGCATGGTGCGGAACTTGTAGATGCGAAACACCCGGCCGTCCGCGCCCATGCGCTTTTGGGTGAAAAACACCGGCCCCGCCGAAGAGAGCTTCACGGCCATACCCACGACGACGAACACCGGCAGCAACGCCAGCAGCGCAGCCGCGGCGAACACGCGGTCGAAGATCTCCTTCTTCGCCAGTGCATGCGCGGGCATGGGCGAGGCGACGAGATTCATCGCGGGCATACCGATCAGGTCGATCATCGCGCTGCCGAACAGCGCCATGCTGCGCACGTCGGGAATGAAGCGCACGTTCACCAGGTCGTCGCGAAAGGCATTCACGCATTGCAGGATGGTCTGCTCTTCGCTCAGCGGCAGCGCGAGCCACACCTCCTGAATGCCATTGCGACGGACGAAGTCGACGAAGCTGGCGAAATGGTCCGCGCCCGCAAACGCCGGCACGCCGATGATGGAAGCGCCGCCCGCCGGCTTCGCGTCATACGCGGCGATCGCGCGAAAGCCCGTGGCGGGCGCCTGCTGGATGCGCTCGACGATATGCTGGCAGTGCTCGCCGCAGCCCACGATCGCCACGTTGCGCAGATTCATGCCTGCGTGCCGGGCGCGCGAGAGCGCAGCGCGCACGATCAGCCGCGCGCCCACCATGCAAACCGCTGTGTAGGCGGTCCACCACATGAACCAGATGCGCGAGACGGCGTCGGCGCGATGCACTGCGAACATCATCACCAGCGCGCAGGCGACCACCACCGTCCACGCCAGCATGACCTGCGAAAGAAAACGCAGTATCGAGCGGCCGCGCCACGACTGATAGACGCCAAACACCGGAAACACTGCGAGCGCGAAGGCGCAGGCGAACAAGGCGAACGCGCCCGCCACGCCCTGCGCGACGCTATCGGACGCGTGCAGGCTCGTGGCCAGCCGCGCACAGCCGACGATCAGCGTGACGTCGAGCACACGCGCCAGCAATCCCAGCACGCCGCTGAACGAAGCCGGGGTTTCCGGCACGAACTCGATGGTACTCATGGCCCGACTCTCCAGTTGCGAGCGCAACGTGTGCGCTCAGGCTCTGCCGTAGGTGTCGTCGAAGCGCACGATGTCGTCTTCGCCCAGATAGGCGCCCGACTGCACCTCGATGATTTCGAGCGGCAATTTGCCCGGGTTTTCGAGGCGATGGCGCACGCCGATCGGAATGAACGTCGATTCGTTCTCGCTCAACATGAACTGTTCGTCGCCGCGCGTGACGAGCGCCGTGCCGCTCACCACGACCCAATGCTCGGCGCGGTGGTGATGCAGTTGCAGCGAGAGCTGCGCGCCGGGCTGCACGACGATGCGCTTGACCTGGAAGCGCGCGCCCTTGTCGATCGAGTCGTAATAGCCCCAGGGACGGCGCACCTTGCGGTGTGTGTTGGCCTCGGGCGCGTGGAGCGCCTTGATCTTCGCGACCACGCCCTTGACGTCCTTCACGTGCGAGCGGTCGGCCACCAGCACGGCGTCGTCGGTTTCCACGACCACCACGTTGCTCACGCCCACGCAGGCGACGAGACGCCCTTCGGAATGCGCGAGGCTCGACGTGGAGTTCTCGAACATCACGCGGCCACGGCCGACGTTGCCGTCCGCGTCCTTGTCGAGCGCATCCCAGACGGCGTCCCACGAGCCAAGATCGGACCAGCCCGCATCGAGCGGCACGACTACGCCGGGAGCGAGCGCTGCATCGGTGCCAAGGCGCTCCATCACCGCGTAGTCGATCGAATCGGACGGCGAGGTCTTGAAGTAATCGCGATGCGGGCGGTAGAACGCGCCATCGTGCTGACCGGACACATAAGCGGCCATGCACGCCTCGTGCATTGCGGGCTGTAGATGCTGGAGCGTGTCCAGCCAGACCGATGCGCGCACAACGAAGATGCCGCTGTTCCACCAGTAATCGCTGGTCTCCACATAGTGCGCGGCCAGTTCCGGCGCGGGCTTTTCGACGAAGCCGGCGATGTTGCGCGCGCCGCCTTCGAGCGGCGCGCCCAGACGGATATAGCCAAAGCCGGTATCGGGCCGTGTGGGCGGAATGCCGAGCGTCGCAATGGCGCCAGCTTCCGCGTAACGCGCGGCGCGGCTCACGGCGCGCTGGAAGGCCGCGAGATCGCCAATGGCGTGATCGGCCGGCATCGCCACGACGATGGCGTCGCCGCCCTGCGCGCAGGCCGCCGCGCAGGCCAGCGTAAGCGCGGGCGCAGTGTCGCGCCGTTCGGGCTCGACGATGATCGTGGCTTTCACGCCGCTCGCCTGGGTTTGCTCGGCGGTCATGAAGCGATGCTCGTCGCCGCACACGACGATCGGCTCGGGCAGGATCGCCCACGGCGTGGGAAAGCCGTCGAGCCGCCGTATCGTCGATTGCAGCAGCGTGTCCTGGCCGATCACGCCGATCAACTGCTTCGGGAACTGCTCGCGCGACATCGGCCACAGCCGCGTGCCGGCGCCGCCCGCCAGCACCACGGGCACGATGCTCAAGGTAGGCACGTGTGTCATCGGGGCGCCGGGGATACTCACATCGAGGACGTCGACGCTCACGAATACCGGGTCTGCCTGCAACGCCGCCTGAGCGGACTTTGCGATTTTTCCGTAACCGATCTCCATCGCTTCGTACTCCTATTAGCTACAGCGAGTTGAAACCGTCCGGGCAGCGCCGCGCTTGCGCGCGGACGCCTCGCCCGTCGTCGAAGAGGAATGCGTGTGCTATCTCCGCCTCGCGCGGCGTTGCGCCGCGCTGTGCGTCCTGTTAGCGCTGGATCGCGCTATTCACGTGAAGACGTCGCAGAGACGTTCATTGACCGATCGCGTCGTCCACGCGCACGCGGTGGCGGCTGCGATACTCGGTAGGCGAAACGCCCAGACGGCTGCGGAAGACCTTGGAGAGACGGTCGCCGTCCCGCATGCCGCTGCGGCGCGCGATCTTGTCCACCGGCAGATCGGTGTTGACGAGCAACTGGCAGGTCAGTTCGAGACGCACCTGCAGCAGATAGTCCGAGGGCGTCATGCCAAGCACGTCCTTGAAGCGCCGCAGGAAATTGCGCTCGCTCATCGCGAAGGCCTGAGCGGCGTCCGTCACCGAAATCGCGCGTTCGCAGTTCTCCTGGAGCCAGCGCGCGGAAGCCCAGACCTTGTCGCCCGATGTGGGCCGCGAGGCATCGGCGAACAACGCGGAAAGCCGCGTGGAAAGACTCGGCAGCGCGCGCTCGCCCACCTTGCGAGCCGCATCGGCGCCCATGTCGCGGCGAATCAGCACGAGCGCCGCACGCAGCGCTTCGTGGTAATCGTCGGCGGACAGATCGTCTTCCTGGCCCGCGAGCCGCACGCGCTGACCGAACGGCGCGCCGCCCTGCTCCGATTCCAGGCCAGCGGCCTTCAATAGCTGATGGCCTTCGCCAATCGCGCGCACTTCGTCACTGGCCGGCACGACGCGATGCAGCCATGCCATCAGACGCTGGTCGCCCAGCGAATCGGCCACCGCGCGGCCGCCGCCGATGAAGAGCGCGTCGAACCCGCGGATGTACGAATCGCCCACTTCGTCGATCGCGGACGTCGCCAGCTTGAGCGACGACGAACAAGCCACTGCGCCCCCCTCTACCGAAAGCAACCAGACACGATAGGGCAACGTCCTGCTGCCCTCCGACATGGCGATGTCGTTGGCCAGTTGAAATACCTCAGCCACCATGCCCGCGCCAAGCAGCGAAAAACCTTCGAACAACACAATCCCGATTTGCCGAGTAACACTTTCCCGGGTGACGCGCGTCGCGGTGTTTCTGGACGATACTGACGCGGTCGAACCTCGATCATCTATAACGACGTATGCCATGACTGTTCCCCAATGGTGGACGGTCCTTTTGGCTCCCTTGTTCCACATTCCGCGATGTGATTTTATTGTTCCGTGTGCAGTGCATCATAGCTTTTCGAAATGCATTGCGGGTGACGTGACGGAATAAGACGAGGTGTTGGCGGAAGAATAAAGCTGGGTATTTGTGTGCGGTATCCCACATTGATAAGACAAGTACTGCGCGGATTCCACGATTAAATCGTTCGAATGCATCGTTGCAAGGAGACGACTTGCAACGCCATTCGCTCTGGCCTGACACGACGCTTCTCCGATCTGTTTCGCCGCACCGCAACATCTACTAAATGCTTATTAAACAGTCACTTCCGACCGAGCAATTAGCATCTGAATCGCGGGAATCATTGCCCAGATCGACAAGGATCGATAATCTGGCCACGGTCCATAAGGGCTCTCCCCCGGCGTTCAAGCAGTAATCGTTCCATTCAGCCAGTTTTCGCTCTTTTTTCATCACACGAATGGCGGATTAATTCAAATGACAAAATCGGGTTTTCCCGCGTTCATACTCAAAGCACAAAATATGTGCAGAAAAACCACGGGAAAAATTACTTTTGTATGGTGCATGGCAAAAACCCGTTCGGACGCATTTACCGGAATCGTGTTTCATTGGCCGATTAAACCGAATCCTTGGCGTCAGGCGCATTCGGGCGCGTAGTAACGTGATCCGGAAGTTTTGAAGCGTGCCGCCCCGATGGGAAGCGGCGATCCTCGGCGGCACGCAGTCCGCACCATACACAGGGCCAGGCCATGAACGAAGGGGAAGCAGTTGCGAGCGGAGGGCTCGTCGGCGAGTTCGTCGGCGTGGTGCCGCCCGAACTGCTCGCGAGCATTAACGCAGCCATCGAGGCCGCGCGTCACGAATGGCAGCCGCCCGATGGGCGCCGCGCCTCGGCGAGCGCACGCCAGTTCGCGGATGCGCTGCGGCTTCACGAAGCCTTCAGCGCCATGGAAGCGCAGGTCTGCGCGGCGGCGCGGCTCTGGGTTGGCCAAACGCTGGCGCGCGAAGCGAAAGATGCGCCCATCCATGTGCTGCGTTGCGTCGGGCCAGGCATGGCCACGCAAAGCTATCTGCGTCATTTCGATTCGCACGTGCTCACCGTGCTGATTCCCTTGCAGCGCGCCCCCGACGGCGACCAGAACGGCGACCTGATCATCCATTCGGGGCGGCGCGAACCGCTGCATCCGCTCGCCCATCTATTGATGAAAGCGTGGCTCTTCTTCGAACATGGTCTGCCGTTCGGGCTGCGGCGCGCGTTCGTCAATAGCGGCTTCGGCACGCAAGATTGCCAGCGGATTCGCTGCGAGCCGGGCAACGCCTATGTCTTTAACGGCTTCGTCACGCTCCATCACAATCTTCATGTGGCCAACGGCGAACGCCGCTCGCTCATCATTCATCACTTCGACGCCGGGCTCGAAGCCAGATTGCGCACGATGCTGCGTGCTGTGCGCCATGTGCGCGACCGTCTCGCTGGGTACTCCTGATCGACTGCGCGCCGTTACAGGCGATTGTCCGATCGCCGCGAGATCGTGGCGGGTCGTCCGGCATTTTGCCGCCCCATAATCGGCCTCACTCGCGCAATGCTGCGGCACGAACGGAGGCCCTGTGAAGATCCTGATCTACGGCATCAACTACGCACCGGAAATGACCGGGATCGGCAAATACACCGGCGAAATGGCGGCATGGCTCGCCGCGCGCGGCCATGAAGTGCGCGTGGTGACGGCGCCGCCTTACTACCCGGAGTGGCGAGTCGCCGAGCCCTATGCGGCGAATCGCTATACGCACGAGTGGCGCGATGGCGCGCAGGTGTCGCGCGCGCCGCTCTGGGTGCCGTCAAAGCCGCGCGGCAAAGGCCGCCTCGTGCATCTCGCGAGCTTCGCGCTGGCCAGCCTGCCGCTCATGCTGCGCTTTGCGCTCTGGCGTCCCGATGTGGTGTTCTGCGTGGCGCCAAGCCTGCTCAACGCGCCCACGGGCTGGCTCGCGGCGCGGCTGTGCGGCGCGCATGCGTGGCTGCATATTCAGGACTTCGAAGTGGATGCGGCATTCAAGCTCGACATCCTGCGCGGCTCGTGGCTCAAGCGTACGGCGCTCGCCATCGAACGCAGGCTGCTCAAGCGCTTCGACAGCGTCTCGACGATCTCCGGCAAGATGCTCGAACGCGCCGCCGACAAGGGCGTGCGCGCCGCGCAACTCGTGCGCTTTCCCAACTGGGCCAGCACCGACGCGGTATTCCCGCTCGCACGCGTGAGCCACCTGAAAGCGACGCTCGGCATCGCGCCCGATGCCGTGGTCGTGCTCTATTCGGGCAACATGGGCCTCAAGCAGGGTCTCGACGTGCTGAGCGACGCGACGCTCGCGCTCAAGGATGAAACCGGGCTCGCCTTCGTGTTCTGCGGTAGCGGCCCGGCGCGCGCGGCTATCGAGGCAGCCTGCGGCACGTTGCCGAATTGCCGCGTGATCGACCTGCGGCCCGCCGAAGAGTTGAACGAACTGCTCAATCTCGCGGATATCCACGTGCTGCCGCAGCGCGCCGATGCCGCCGATCTCGTGATGCCATCCAAGCTCACCGGCATGTTCGCGAGCGGGCGCGCGGTCATCGCGATGGCAAGCCCCGGCACCGAACTACACGACACGGTTGCGCCGCGCGGCATGGTCGTGCCGCCCGGCGACGCCCGCAGCCTCGCCCAGGCGATCCGCGCGCTGGCCGCCGATCCCGCGCGACGGGCGCAGTATGGCGATGCCGGCCGCGCGTTTGCAGTGGCGTCGCTCTCGCGCGATGCGGTGCTGGAAGATTTCGAGGCGCACTTGCGTGCAGTGCGGGCCGCGCGCAAGAGCCCGGTGGTCGACAGCGCGAAGACGCCCGCGCTGGAGGTGGTCCGTGACGCGGAGCGCCAGGGCTAAGCATTGCTTGATGCTTTTGGTGCTCCAGACGCAACAAAGCCGGCTCTTGGACAAGAACCGGCTTTGTTCGCTTCGTTGGATCAACCAGCAGATGGGCGGCGTGTGCCCGAACGGCGCATCAGGCGCCGGTTCGTCCCGCTCCGATTGCGGTCAGATCCTGGTCAGCGGTGGGCAGCTTAGTCGCGCGGCAGGCCGAAAGGCATGTAGTGCGAGCGGCGGATGCGGTCGGCTTCGCGGCTACGCGCAGCGTACGAATAATCGGCATCCATCGGCAGGTAAGGCGACGTGAAGAGATCGCTCACCTTCTGGATCAGTGCGAGGATAAAGCTCATGGCGACTCCCGGTTGGACAGGTTTCAGGGTTTTCCCTAGGACAAGAAGGATTATAGGGTTTTCCCTAGGGCGACGCCAGTGCAGTGCAACAAAAAATCCGCGGCGCGACGTCGCAGCTCGCGCGCAGGCCGTCCCATGTTGCGTCACGGCAACATAGGGACGGCCTGATTTTTGGGGGTCGAAAGCGGAGGGAGACGGCGCTCAGTTTTTGGCGATCTGGCGCGTATTCTGCTGCGCATGCGCCTTGGCGGACGCATGCGAGGCGGCCTTCTCGGCATTCTTTTCCGTGGACTTGGCCTTCGCGGCGCGCGCGGCGTGGCGTGCGGCGGCCGACGCGGATTGCGCGCGTGAAGCAACCGGCGCAGCCGGTTCGACCGCCACGGGTGCGGCCGACTGAACCGGCGCGACGGGAGGCGCATCCAGACGTGCGGTCAGCTTGTCGAGGGCGGCCTGCTGGTTCTGCATCAGCACTTCGATGCGTTGCTGCTGGGCCTGGGCGTCAGCGGAAAAGTTGGCGAGCATCACGGTTTCGATAATCGCAATACCCGTCGTCACCACAAGCGCGGCCACGGCCGCCGTCAGCATCCATTTCGTTCTGCGCGCCTGCACCGCCAGCGCGGGGGCGCCGAGTGCCGACGAGGAGGCCTCGCCCGCGTGGTCATGCACCGGGCCGTGAACCGCCGCCTCAAAATCCGAAGCATGGACGATCGACGTCAAATGCGCGTGGCTACCGCTCGCGCTGGTGGGCGCGTAGGAAAAACCGCTTTGGGGCGCTGGTGCGGATTCGGACGGTTCCGTGGCGGCAGTCGACGCCGCACCCCCTTCCGGCTCGACGGGTGCGGCACTGGCCTTGGCCGGCTCCCCGGCAAGGGGCGCCGCGTTGGCAACCTCAGCCTCAGCGTCGTCTCGGGCGGCATCGGCGTGGAAGAAAGGCTCGACGGGGTCTCCCGCCTGTTCCGGCGACAGCGGCGGCGTCTTCTGCCGCGCCGCGCGCCGTGCGGCGGGCGAAGCCATCGCCCGGCTCACCTTCGCGCTCATCGGCTGCGTGGTGCCGATGAATTCCGGCGCGGGACCGTCTCCAAATAGATCGAGGGTGGCGTCGGCGGGCTGGGCGCCCGGCTGCGCGGCGTCGGTTTCGGCGGATGGCGCCGCTGTGCGCCGTCGGGAAGGTGTGCCGCGCGCGCTGCGCTCAGCACTCGACGATTCATTCTCTGCGTTGTCTGCGTAGTCTGCGTGATCGGCCATGGGTCAACGATGAGGCTCGCTTCGGATGAACTCGCGTCGCGCGGCGGTCTCGCCTGGCCGTAGCCCGACAGCCGCGGTCGCTTCTCGGGCGCGCGTCCGTCCGTGGGCCGTGCGCCTCTGGACAGGCATCTTAGCCGCAAACGTTGCCGGTGTGCGTCCCTAAAAATATGAAGTATCCGTGACGCATCGGCGCATCAGTTTCGCGGGCCGTCCTCGCGAAACTCCTTGACCGCGTCCAGCCCCCGCAGCACCTTGCAGATCGACTCGTACTCCATCGACGAGACGCGGCTCAGCACGATCATCACTTCGTCGAGTTCGGGCGAATCGTCGCTCTGCTGCATCACGAACTGCTTCACGCGCGGACTGGAGACGCCGAGCGCGTCGTGCAGCGAATGGAACGTGAGCGCACCACGCGTGACCAGCAGCGAGAGCTGCCGGCGTTGTCGGAACGTGATGAAACGCCGCTCGAGCGGCTTGATGCCCGCGAGGATGATCAGGATGATGACGGTCGCCGCGATCGACGCCGTATAGAGCCCACCGCCCACCGCAAGGCCGATGGCCGCCACCGACCAGAGGCTTGCCGCCGTGGTCAGGCCGCGCACGATCTCGCCGCGCAGCAGGATCGAGCCCGCGCCCAGGAAGCCGATGCCCGAGACCACCTGGGCGGCCATCCGCGAAGGGTCGAGCACGACGTGCTCGCCGCCGAGCACATCGGCGAACCCGAAGGCCGACACGATCATGATGAGCGCCGAACCCACGCACACGAGCATGTGCGTGCGCAGTCCCGCCGCCCACGAGAGCCGTTCGCGCTCGAAGCCGATGACGCTGCCCAGCGCGGCGGCAATGACGAGCCGCGAGATGAGTTCCCAGTTGTTCAGCATGGTTGCCGTTCTCCTTATCGTTGGGTGGGTGCGGGATAGCTCGATGTTGATAGGTTTAGTAAGACGACGATTCGAGACGGGTTGCGGCCAAGCGTACAATCGCCGAACCGTTTCCGCTCCGTGCCGCCTCCGGCGGCGCATACGTCCTTCATGAACGCATTCACCGGCGCAGCCAGCCTGCGCGAACACTACGTCCGGACCATCCTGCCGCTGTGGCGCGGCCCCGGCTTCAATGCCGCGCTGCGCCTGCCGCACGAGGCGCTCGCCCCCACGGGCGTGGCGCCCTTGCCCGACGTGCGCTATCGCGCGATGGCCTGCGCCCGCCAGCTCTTCGTGTTCTCTCAGGCCGGTGACGCCGCGCACGCGCATTCGCTGTTCGAATCGCTGCGCCATACCTTTCAGGACCGCACGCACGGCGGATGGTTCTATAGCGTCGATCCGCAAGGCGCGCCGCTCGACACGACCAAAGACCTCTACACGCACGCGTTCGTGGTGTTTGCGTGTTCGGCCTATGGTCAACGTTTTGGCGTGAGCGAAGCGCTCGATACGGCGCGCGAGACCTCCGCACTGATCCTCGACCGCTTCAAGGCGCACGATGGCCTGCTGCACGCTGCGCTCGACGCACCGTTCGCGACCGTCACCAGCGGCCCGTTGCAGAACCCGCTGATGCATCTGACCGAGGCCTGGCTCGTGGCCCGCGACGCCACCGGCGACACGGCCTTCGACACGGCCATCACGCAACTTTGCGAAGCGCTCGCGCGCGGCTTCCTGCACACGCCCACGGGCTGCATCGCCGAATTGCCGCTCGGCACGGCCGGCAACCGGCTGGAGCCGGGGCATCAGTTCGAATGGTTCTGGCTTGCGGCCCAGGCGGGCGAGCAGCGGCTGGGTTCATCGGGCCTGCACGAGGCGCTGGCGCGCGCGTTCACCTTTGCGGTGAAGCACGGCGTGGACCCGGTCACGGGCGCGGTGGCGGCGGCCACCGACGAACAGGGCCGCGTGACGGACGCCACGCAGCGCATCTGGGCGCAGACGGAGTATCTGCGTGCGATCGCGACGCACGGCGATACCGTTGTGCGTGCAACCTTGGACGATCAGATCGAAAAATTCGCCAGGCGCTTTCTCACGCCGCAAGGCTGGGTGGAGTGCCGCGACGCAAGCGGCGAGATCGCCCGCGCAGATATGCCGTCGACCACGCCGTATCACCTGCTCACGGCGTATGGCGCGCTGTAAAGCACGGCGGCCAGACAAGACAAAGGGCGGCACATGGCCGCCCTTGCATCACCCTGAAGTGACTTCTCTCTAACGGAATCAGACCGCCGCGAAGGCGCCGTCCGGCTCCACTCGCATGGCGGCCATCGCCGCAAGATTGCGCCCTTCCGCCAGCACCGCCGGCGAAATCTCGAACGCCGCCACCGCGTCGGCGAGCAGGCGCGTCTGCTGATGCAGCGATGCCGCGGCCGCCGCCGCTTCCTCGACCAGCGCCGCGTTTTGCTGCGTCATCTGGTCCATCTGCGAGACGGCCGTATTCACCTGATCGATGCCCGCGCTCTGTTCGAGCGACGAAGCGCTGATGCCCGCCATCATCTGCGTGGCGCGCGAGATCGAGGTCGACACTTCGCGCATCGATTCGCCCGCGCGCTCGACCAGTTCCGAGCCACCACGAATCTGCGCCACCGACTCGCTAATCAGCGTCTTGATCTCCTTGGCCGACTGCGCGCTGCGCTGCGCGAGCCCGCGCACCTCGCCCGCCACCACGGCGAAGCCGCGGCCCTGCTCGCCCGCGCGCGCCGCTTCCACGGCCGCGTTGAGCGCCAGAATATTGGTCTGGAAGGCGATGCCATCGATCACGCCGATGATCTCGGCGATCTTGTCCGAGCTTTTCGCAATGCCGTGCATGCGCTCGACCACCTCGCCCACCACGGCGCCGCCGCGCGACGTCGCGTCCAGGGCGGCTTCGGCCAGGGCGTTGGCTTCGCGCGCGTTCTCGGCGGTGTTGCGCACCGTGCCGGTCAGCTCTTCCATGCTGGCTGCCGTCTCTTCGAGCGAGGCCGCCTGCGATTCCGTGCGCGCCGACAGATCGGCGTTGCCGGTGGCGATCTCATCCGCGCCCACATGGATCGAGCCCGCCGTCTCGCGCACCGTATGCACCGTGCGCGCGAGGCTCGCCTGCATCATCGCGATGCCGCGGAACAGCCGGCCGATCTCGTTGTCGCCGCGCGCGGCCACGGTTTCGTCCAGACGCCCACGGGAGATGCGCTCGAAGTGACGGCCCGCCTCTTCGAGCGGAGCGACCACGCCTTTGCGCAGCCCGAAGTGCACGCTGGTGGCCAGCGCGATCAGACCGAGCAGGATCACGATGCCCACGCTCTGGAACACGGCGAGGCGCGAATCGATCGAATCGAGCGAAGCGCGGCTGGCCGCGGCGCTGAAGCGCGCGAATTCGTGCAGTTCGTTGAGGTAGGCGTCCTGATACGACTGCGTCGGCTGGTCGAGGAACGCCTGGATGTTGTTCGCGTTGAGGTCGTCCACGAGTTCGGCGAGCGCCTTGTGGTAGACCTGATAGCGCTGGCCGAGCGCGGCTACGCGCGCGCGGTCGTCGTCGTCGGTGGGCTCGACGGCCGTGAGCGCCGCATACGATTGATCGGCCGCGCTCAGTTGCTCCTGCGCGTGGCCGATGATGTCGGTCGGCGCCGCACCGCCGCCGCGAATCAGGCGGGTGCCCGCGCGCGACAGGTTGATTCGCGCGTCCATCAAATGCTGGGTGGTTTCGTTAGCGGCGCTCGCCTGGCGCAGCGCCACCTTGGAGAGATCCTTGACGTCGTCATGCGTGCGGGTGAGCGCCCAGAAGCCCAGACCCTCGGTCACGAGCTGGAGCACGCAGAATGCGACTAGAACGCACAAAAGGCCGGATGCGACCTTGATCTTGCTGAACATCTTGAACACCTGGGATGGCAGTGAGTAGGTTCGGCACACGCATGTGGTCGCGCGCGCCTGCACTGCGTTTACGGCATGGGCAAACGTTGTATTGAGGCCAAAATCGTGAAATTTCCGCATCAAAACGGCGACAGATCGTTTTGGAAACGATGCCTGTGCGATTCTTGCCGTTTTTCGCAACAATATTGAAAGCAGGCTTTTCTCGATTCACCTTGCGCCGCCGCAAGACGCTACCTAGAGTGGTTAGGAAATCACGCGGGCGCAGTCCCAGGGAATCCGACCATGACCGATCTGGTGGACCGCGCGCGCGGCGCGCTACACGCGCAGCCGTTCAGCATGCTGCTGGGCACCGAGTTGATGCACATCGGCCCCGACGAGCTGACGCTACGCCTTCCTGTACGCGACGAACTCAAGCAGCAGCATGGCTTCGTCCACGGCGGAGTGATCTCCTATCTCGCCGACAATGCGCTGACCTTCGCGGGGGCGCTTGCGCTCGGGCCGCGCGTCGTGACGGGCGAATACAAGATCAATTACCTCAGGCCGGCCCTCTCCGGCACGCTGATGGCGCGGGCGCGCGTGGTGCACGCCGGGCGTCAGCAGGCCACCTGCCAGTGCAGCGTGTACGTGATGGAGGACGGCGGCGAGCGGCTGGTGGCGCTCGCGCAGGGCACGGTCAGCCGCATGGTCGACTCGAACGGCGAGACGGTGCACACGCCGGCATAAAGCCGCGCTTGCGCGGCCCGTCGTAGAAACGCAAACGGCCGCGTCATCCGCGGCCGTTTGCTTGCGAGCGTAGCAACAACGCGCTTATTCGGCGGCGCGCGCCTTCTGCGTCTGCACGCCGAGCCCTTCGATACCCACGCGCACCGTCTGACCCGCCTTGAGGAACACCGGCGTGGGCTTGACGCCCATGCCCACGCCCGGCGGCGTGCCGGTGGAGATCACGTCGCCCGGTTGCAGGCTCATGCACTGCGACAGGTAGGACACGAGCTTGGCGACCGTGAAGATCATCGTGCGCGTGTTGCCGTTCTGGTAGCGATGACCATCCACTTCGAGCCACAGCGAAAGATTCTGCGGATCAGGCACTTCGTCGCGCGTGACGAGCCACGGGCCGGTCGGGCCGAAGGTATCGAAGCCCTTGCCCTTGTCCCACTGGCCGCCGCGTTCGAGCTGCCATTCGCGCTCGGACACATCGTTCACGACGCAATAGCCCGCCACGTGGTCGAGCGCCTCGGCCTCGCTCACGTTCTTCGTGTATTTGCCGATCACCACGCCCAGTTCCACTTCCCAGTCGATCTTGGTCGAGCCGCGCGGAATCTCGATGTCGTCGTCCGGGCCGCAGATCGCGCTGGTCCACTTGTTGAAGACGACCGGCTCGGCGGGCACCGGCATGTTCGACTCGGCGGCGTGATCGGCATAGTTCAGGCCGATACACACCATCTTGCCGATATGGCCCACGCAAGGGCCCAGACGCGGATTGCCTTCGACGAGCGGCAGGCTTTCCGGGTCGATCGTGCGCAATTGCGCGAGGCCCGCGTCGGAGAGCACGTCGCCCGCGATATCGGCGACAGCGCCCGAGAGCGCGCGAATGCGGCCTTCGGCATCCACGAGGCCCGGCTTTTCGTGACCCTTCGGGCCATAGCGAAGCAGTTTCATCGTCTATCTTCCTTGTCTCTCTACAGTGTCTTTTGTGTGTTTCCAGGACGACGCGGCGAATTAGTTAGACCAGCCGCCGTCGATCACATGCGCCTGCCCGGTCGTGAAGGCCGATTCGTCCGACGCAAGATAGAGCGCGAGCGCCGCGATTTCATCGGGCTTGCCCACGCGTCCCATCGGCTGGCGCGCGACGAAGGCGGCGCGCGCCGCGTCCACGCTCGTGCCCTGCGCAGCAGCCTGCGCGGCGATGCGCTGCTCCAGCGAGGGCGAGGACACGGTGCCCGGACAGATCGCGTTGCAGCGGATGCCGCGCGTCACGAAATCGGCGGCCACGGCCTTGGTCAACCCTATCACAGCCGCTTTCGACGCGCCGTAGACGAAGCGGTTGGGCACGCCCTTCACGCTCGACGCCGCCGACGACATATTGATGATCGAGCCGCCGCCCGCCTCCAGCATCGCGGGCAGGAAGGCGCGGATGGTGCGGTACATGGCCTTGGCGTTGAGATCGAACGCGAAGTCCCAGTCCTCTTCGCTCGCTTCGAGGATCGAGCCTGCGTGCACGAAACCCGCGCAGTTGAACAGCACGTCGATGGCGCCCAGCTCCTGCGCGAACGATGCGATGGACGCGCTATCGCGCACATCGAGCGTGCGCGCCTCGACCGGCAGCTTCGCGAGCGCGTCGATGCGCACATCCGTCGCAATCACGCGCGCGCCCTCGCGCGCGAACAGTTCGGCGGCCGCGTAGCCGATGCCCTGGCCCGCCGCGGTGATCAAGGCGGTCTTGCCGGCCAGTCTTTGTCCCCTTTGTTCCATCTGCCACTCCCATCGATACGGTGATTGATGCCGTGCTTGATGCTGTGTTTGATGCCGTGTTCGGTGATGAAGCCTCGATGATGCGCGCGTCGGCTCGCGTCCGCAAAAGGGCATTATGGCGAGCGGCTCAGCGGCATGGCGCTTTCGCCCGGCTTGTCTAACCGGCTGGATTCGCGGCTGGATTCGCGGCTGGATCGATATTCAGCCGATAAAACGCGGCCGCGTTGCCGCCGAAGATCGCCGCACGCTCACGCACGTCGAGATGCGCGAGCAGGCGTTGCGCGCACGCGTGCCAGCGCGCGTAGTCGCCGTTAAGGTTCAGAACGGGCCAGTCGCTGCCCCACATCAGCCGTTGCGCGCCAAAGCTCGCGAGCAGATGCGCGATGAACGGGCGTATGGTGTCGTCGCTCCAGCCCGGTGCCGCTTCGGTCGCGAGGCCAGAGACCTTGCAGTGCACCTGCGGAAAGCGCGCGAGAAGCGTGATGGCGCGCGACCATGCTGCGAAGCCGGGTGAGCCTTCAGCGCCATCGCGGATCGGCGGCTTCGCGCCATGGTCGATTACCACGCGTAACGCGGGATATCTCATGAGAAAGGTTTCGAGCGCTTCGGCGTGACGCGCGAAGATCAGCGCGTCGAACGCGAGATCGTGTGCGATCAGCGCTTCCACGCCGCGCGCGATATTGGCCGTGGCGATCCATCGATCGTCCGGCAGGTCTTGCAGCATCGGGCGCACGGCGCGCAACTTCGGCTCACTGGCAAGCTCGGCGATGAGATCCGGCGCGTGCGGATCGTCGAGCGGCACCCAGCCCACGACACCCGCAATCGAATCGTCATGGCGCGCGAGATCGAGCAGATAGCGCGTCTCTTCGACGGTTGGTGCGGCCTGGACCAACACCGTGCGCGCCACGCCGCACTGCGCCCGCAGCGGTGCGAGATCGTCCGGAGCGAAGCGCCGATAGAGCGTGGAAAGCGCAGGCGTGAGCCAGCCGTAATCGCCGCGCGCGGGGTCCCAGTAGTGCTGATGCGCGTCGATCTGTTCGTATGAGAAGTCTTGCGTCATCGCGCCACGCTTGCGGGCAGCGGCGCACGCGCGTCGATCAGGCCTTCGTTGCGCAAGGCCAACCAGAATTCGCCCGGCAGCGCCGTTTCGAACGAGGCGGCGTTCTGGCGCAATTCCGCTGCGCTGCGCGCGCCGGTAAGCACGGTCGCCACGGCGGAATGCGCGTAGGGAAATTGCAGCGCCGCCGCCGCGAGCGGCACGTCAAAGCGTGCGCACACGGCATCGAGTTTCGCCACGCGCACCACGACGTCTGGCGGCGCGTCGCCGTAATTGAATTTGCGATCGCCTTCAAGACCGCGCGCGAGAATGCCCGAATTGAACGCGCCGCCCAGCAGGATGCTCACGCCGCGTTCGGCGCATGCGGGCAACAGATCGTCGAGCGGCGCTTGTTCGAGCAGCGTGTAGCGGCCCGCGAGCAACGCGCAATCGAGGTCGAATTCGCGCATCGCGTCGAGTATCACCTCGCGCTCGTTCACGCCAAAGCCGATCGCCTTCACCGCACCGGCCGCGCGCAATTCGTCGAGCGCGCGAAAGCCGCCGCCTTCGGTCAATTGCCGCCAGTAGTACGCGTTGCGCTCGCCGTGCGTCAGCCGCCCGATGTCGTGCACCAGCAGGATATCGATATCGACGAGTCCCAGGCGCTGCTGGCTATCCTCGTACGAACGCAAGATACCGTCGCGTGTGTAGTCGTAGATCGCTTCGAACGGCAGCGGGTTTTGCCAGCCCTCGCTGCCGTCGTAGGCGTGCGTGCGTGGCACGAATCGGCGGCCCACCTTGGTGGACAACACGTATTCATCGCGCGGATAACGACGCAGCGCGGCGCCCAGCCGATGCTCTGCTTTCGTATGACCGTAGTGCGGTGCGGTATCGAAAAAGCGCACGCCTGTATCCCACGCAGCATCGACGGTGGCTTGCGCTTCGTCGTCGGTCAGATCGCGATAAAGGCCGCCGAGCGGCGCGGTGCCCAGACTCAATGCGCTCACCTGGAGCGCCGTGCGCCCGATGCGTCGGCGCTGGGTCACTTGCTGAACGTGCGGCTGCGCCATGCGCGATATCTCCATTCAATGCGAGGCGACCACCGGCACCGCCACGCGCGCGCTCGCCGGCAGACACGCGGGGCCAACCGGCTCGAAGGTCTTGTAGGTGAGGATGAATTCCTGATGCCCGAGCGCCTCCGATTTCGAGCGCGCGCCGCGCGCCACATCAAGCGTGACGTCGAACACTTCGCGGCCTACCTCATCGAGCGTGGCGCGGCCTTCGAGGATACGCCCCGCGTCCACATCCATATCGCCGGCAAGATTGCGGTACGTGAGCGGATTCGCGCAGACCTTCACGACGGGCGACAACGCCGATCCCACCACGGAGCCGCGCCCCGTCGTGAAGAGAATCACATGCGCGCCGCACGCGATCAGCTCGACGATTTCAGCGTTGTCGCTAATATTCGGGAATCCGAATCGTGGTTCGCCATCCGGCACGACGTCGAGCAGATACAGCCCGCCCGTGGGCGGCACATCGCCCGGCTTGACGATGCCGACGATCGGCGACGCGCCGCTTTTCGCATACGCGCCCAGCGACTTTTCTTCCTGCGTGGTGAGACCGCCATCCGCATTGCCGACCGCGAACGATCCGTGCCCAAGGATCGAGTAATAGCGCGCGGCCTTCTCCACGCACGCGACGATCTCATCGCCCAGTTCGGGCCGCGCGGCACGGCTTTTCATGTGATATTCGCAGCCCACCAGTTCGCCCGTTTCTTCGAACACGCACGCCGCGCCCGCTTCGATCAGGCGATCGAACGCGCGCCCCACCGCCGGATTCGCCGTGATGCCGCTCGTACCGTCCGAGCCGCCGCAGATCGTGCCGACCACGAGTTCGTCCAGCCGCATCGGCACTTTTTTCTGCTGCGCAAGCTGCGCGCGCGCCTCGCGCACCCAGTCCATGCCGTACTGAATCGTGCTGCGCGTGCCGCCCTTTTCCTGGATCGTCAGGACTTCTACGGGGCGGCCGCTCGCGCGCACCTGCTCCACGAGGAAGTGTTTGTTCATGCTCTCGCAGCCCAGCGAGACGAACAGCACCGCGCCCACGTTGGGATGCGTGGCGAGGCGCGTCATCATCTTTTCCGCGTAGGCGTTCGGATAACAGCCCGGAAAGCCGATCAGATGCACGGGCGCTTCGTGCGGCGTGGCGGGATCGTCGAATGCATCGAAGGGTTCGCGAAACTGCGCGACGATTTCGCGCGCCACGTGATGCGCGCACTCGACCAGGTAGGCCACGGCCACCACGTTGCGGATGCCCTTGCGGCCATCGCTGCGCAGCCAGCCTTCGAGCATCGGCGTGGAGTCTTCCGGCGGATTGATTGAGGTTTCGCTCATGACGTGATTCCTGCGTGCGGTCTAGCCGTGCGAGATGAACTCGTGGCCCGCGTCGTGCGTATAGGTCGGCAAATAATCGCTTTCAAGGTTGTGCGTGTGCAGATGCTCGCCGCGCGCGACGTCCATCGTCACATGGCCGATGCGCGCGCCGTAGCGCAACACCTTCTCGTCTTTCGCGAGCGCGCGCCGCGCGACCTTGTGGCCCAGCTCGATGGTTCTCGCGAGCGTCACGCGTTCGCCCTCGATCGCCACAATTTCGCCCGCCTCTAGCCGCGCCGCGGCGATCAGGCAGTTGTCGTCGGGTGCGAGCAGGATGAGGCGCGCATCGGTGACGGTTTTGCTGACGCGATCGTTCAAGACTGGCCTCCGCCGTTCAGTTCTGCGCTTCGCCGCCCGCGAGCCGCGCCACCATCAGCGAGCCGAGGATGATCGCGCCGTAGATCGCCTGGACCCAGAACGACGGCACCTGGGCGAGCGTGAGCAGGTTTTGCACCACGCCAAGCAGCAGCACGCCCAGCAGCGCGCCGAACATCGTGCCCTTGCCGCCGTCGAGCGAGATGCCGCCGATCACGGCCGCCGCGAACACCGTGAAGATCATGCCGTTGCCCTGGTTCGCGTTGATCGCGCCCACATAGCCCGTCACGATCAGGCCGCCCAGCGCCGCGAGAATGCTGCCGAGCACGAACACACCCCATGTGATGCGCTCAACGCGAATGCCGGCCGCGCGCGCCGCGTCGGGATTGCCGCCGATCGCATAGAGCGCGCGGCCGATGCGGTGATAGCGCAGCATGAACGCGGCGAATGCGAACGCGGCGGCAGCCAGCCACACCGACAGCGGCAGCCCGAGCACGATGGTCGTGGCCAGCGCGAAGAACGACGAGGGCATGTCGAACAGCGTGCCGCCTTTGGTCGCGCCCACCAGCATGCCGCGCAGCACGATCAGCATCGCCAGCGTGACGATGAAGGCATTCAGGCGCAGCCGCACGACCAGAAAGCCGTTGACGAAGCCGATCAGCGCGCCCACCACCAGGATCGCCAGCAGCCCTGCAAACGCGGGCCATTGCGTGCCAAAACCCGCCGAAGCCACCGGCATCACCAGCATCGCGCCCACGGCGGGCGCGATGCCCACGGTCGATTCGAGCGAGAGATCGAACTTGCCGGTCAGCACGATCAGCGATTCGGCGAGCACCACGAGCGCCAGCGCCGCCGATGCGCCCAGCACGCTGATGAGATTCGCCTTCGTGAGAAAGCTCGGGCTCACGAAGCCGCCGATCACGATCAGCAACAGCAGCGCCGGGAACAAGGCGAGATCGCGCAAGCGCGCGAATTCGATGCGAGGCCTCGCGCGACGGCCTGCCAGCTGAGCGGCGTCGGGTTGCGCTGCAGCGAACGCCGGAGTGGAAACGCTAGGCTTCATGGAGATCGACTCCCTCAACCGATGCAATCAGTTCATGGTCCTGCCAGCCCGCCGCGAACTCCGCCACCACGCTGCCGCGAAACATCACGAGCACGCGGTCGCAGGTGCGCAGATCGTCGAGTTCGCTCGACACCACGAGCACGGCGTTGCCTTCGTCGCGCACGCGGTCCACGACCGAGAGCAGCGCCTCCTTCGATTTCACGTCCACGCCCGCCGTGGGATCGATCAGCACCAGCAGTTCCGGATCGCTCGCGAGTGCGCGCGCCATCACCACCTTTTGCTGATTGCCGCCCGAGAGCCCCGAGACCACATGGTCCGGGCCCTGAGCGACAATGCCGAGGGCCTCGATCATGCGTCTGCCGACAAGCTGCTTTTTCGCGGGTGGCGCAAAGCCTAGACGCCCGAGCAAACCGGCGATCGTCATCGACGCGTTTTCAGCCACTGACTGCGTGAGCACCAGGCCTTCGTGATGGCGATCCTTCGGCACGCAGCCCACGCCATGCGCGAGCGCGTCGGGCACATCGCCGGGTTTCAGCGTCGCGCCGTTCACGCGAATCTCGCCCGCCTGCTGCGCCGTGAGGCCCGCGACGGCCTCGCCTACGCTGGTGCGCCCGCTGCTGGTCGCGCCCGTGAGACCGACCACTTCGCCGCGCCGCACCTGCAACGAGACGTCACGGTAATCGGCGCCGCTGATGCCGCGCACGTCGAGCGCAATGCGCGCGTCGGCAGGCAAGGCCGCTCGCGCCGCCGCATCGGCGACATTGAGACCGCCGCGCTCGCCTGTCATCGCCTCGATCAGACGCTCGCGCGGCAATTCGGCCACGGGCGCGCTGACGATATGGCGCGCGTCGCGCAGCACCGTCACCGCCTGGCAAATCTCGTACACCTCCTGCAGATGGTGCGAGATGAAGAGGAAGGTCACGCCCTCGCGCTGCAATTCATCGATGCGGCGAAAGAGCCGTTTGATCTCCTCGCCGTCGAGCTGCGCCGTGGGTTCGTCGAGGATGATGAAGCGCGCGCCATAGGACAGCGCACGCGCGATCTCCACGAGTTGCCGAGCCTCCACCGTGAGATCGCCCGCTCGCGCATCCTCGCGCACGTCGATGCGCCAATGATCGAGCAATGCGCGTGCGTCGCGACGCATGGTCGTCCAGTCGATCACACCACGCTTCGTGGGCTGGCGATTGATGAAGAGATTTTCGGCGACCGTGATATCGCGAATGATCGTCGAGTGCTGATAGACGCAGGCGACGCGCTCGCGCCATGCATCGCGATCGGCGATGGGCGGCGCGGCCTCGCCGTTGAAGCGCACCGCGCCGTCGTCGGGCTTGCGCAGGCCCGTGAGGATCGACACGAGCGTCGACTTGCCCGCGCCGTTGCGCCCCACGAGCGCATGCGATTCGCCCGCCATCACGCGCAGGCTCACGTTCGCGAGCGCCGCCGTGGAGCCGAAGCGCTTGGTCACGCCGCTCGCCTCGACCACGGGCGGCAAGGCCATCGCGGCGCGCTCGCGCGACATCGCGAGCGGCGCGCCATCGGTCTGACCGGTTTCCCGATCGCTCGCTCGATCGCTCATTTGATCGTGTTACCCCACAGGTTCTTGTCGTCGACGTTCTGCTTCGTCACGAGCGGCGCGGGCAACTGGTCTTCGAGCACACCGGGCTGCAACTGGATGATGTTGCTGTCGTGATCCGTCTTGCCCGGCTTGAACGTCTTGCCCTCCAGCGCGGCCTTGATGTAATAGAGGCCGTATTTCGCGTAGAGATCGGCGGGCTGCGAAACCGTGGCGTCGATCTCGCCCTTGCGAATCGCTTCGTATTCCTGCGGAATTCCATCATTCGAGACGATCACGATATGCTTCGCGTCGCCAGCGGGAAACAGCAACTGCTTGCGGCGCAACGTTTGCAGCGTGGGCGAGAGATAGACACCGCCTGCCTGCATGTAGATGCCCTTCACGTCGGGATTCGCGGTCAGCAGGCTATCGAGCGCACTCGCCGCCACATCGCCCTTCCAGCCTGCCGGAATTTCCAGCAACGAGAGATTCGGAAAGCCCTTCAGACAGGCGCGAAACGCCTCCGAACGATCACGGCCATTCACCGAAGCCAGATCGCCCATGATCTGCACGACCTTGCCCGACTTCACGTGCTCGCCGATGTACTTGCAGGCCTTCTCGCCATAGGCGCGATTGTCGGCGCGCACCACCATCGCCACGCTGCCCTGGGTGGGCGCGACATCGACGGCCACCACCTTGACGTTCTTCTGCGCGGCATTGTCGAGCGCGCGGCTGATGGCGGCCGAATCGATCGGCCCCACCACGATGCCCTTCGCGCCCAGATTGATCATGTTGTTCATGTCTGTGATCTGCTGCGCGGGATCGTTGTTCGAATTCACGGGCGCGAGGATATCGACGCCCATCTGCTTCGCGTACGTGCCGAGGTAGTTGTTGTACGACTGCCAGAACGGCGAGGTGAGCAGCGGCAGGCCGAGGCCGACCTTGCTGGCGTCGGCGGCCTGCGACGCGCTGGGTGCGGCGAGTGCGGCGACGCAGGCCGCGACGGCGCAGAGCGATCTTGCGAGCGCACCCGCCTGGCGGGGTGAAGTGGAGTGGCGGGCTAGGGGGTGCCCGGATGCGAACGCCATGACTGTCTCCTGTCGACGCTGATTTCGTCGGTTCTTTCGTTGTGGAACCTTCCGTGTGCGCCGCGCCCGCGTGGTCAAGCAGAGTACGCCAGCGGCGCTGCAACTCCTCTTCCCTTTCCAGACGACACTGGCGTATGTTCACCAGTGAACCTATTATTCATATACGCACGACACAAGGTCAAGGAATGTGCGCCGCAGCAAGCGTCCGTGATTTCCCTGGGCTATCGGGGGCTTGCACGGCGAGGCAGACCGCGAGCGGCGCGCGCCAACGAAGAAGGGACGCATGAAAACAAACGCACGCAAGGTACGCGGCGATGCGCCGCCGGTGCTGGAGCCGGAAGATAGCGAAGACGGGGACCGCTACCGCGCGCCCGCGCTGGACAAGGGGCTCGACATTCTCGAACTACTCGCCGAGCAGCGCGGCGGCCTCACGCGCGCGGAGATCACCAAGGCGCTTGGGCGCAACGCCAGCGAGATATACCGGATGCTTGAGCGGCTCGTGGCGCGTCAGTATGTGATGCGATCCGAAGCGGGCGATCGTTACGCGTTGAGCCTCAAGCTATTTGCGCTTGCGCACCGTCATCCGCCGATGGAACGGCTGATCGCCGAGGCTTTGCCACTCATGCAGCGATTCGCCAACGATGCCGAGCAGTCTTGTCATCTTGCCGTGTATGACCGTGGCAATCTGCTTGTGATCGCTCAGGTGGATGGGCCTGGCACGTGGGGCATCGCCGTGCGGTTGGGGTCGCGGGTCGGGCTTGTGGATACCAGTTCCGGGCGTACGATTCTCGCGTATCAGTCGCTGGAGCAGCGCTCGCATATGCTCGCTGAACATACCAAGGTGAAGGGTGAGATCGCTATTGATCTCGCTGCGCTTGAGGGTGCTTGTGAGTCTATTCGCGACGCGGGATTTTCTCGTAAGGATAGCCAACAGATTTTTGGCGTGACCGATGTTACGTTTCCTGTGCTCGGGCCTTCCGGGCAAGCTATTGCCGCTATGACCTGTCCGTTTCTTAAGCGCATCGACGGTTATGTCGCGCCTTCGCTCGATGAGGCTACGCGGATGCTTGGGGAAACTGTGAGCGCGTTGTCCATTTTTCGGGAGGGGGAGGCGTAGCCTCGGTTTTTTGGCGTTCGGCTGCTGTTTTTCGTGGGTTTTGACGCTTTGGCCTTTCCTTGTTTTCTTGTCGGTCTATTAGCGTTGCCCCTGTGCGGGGCGGCACCTACTTTTCTTTGCCGCGGCAAAGAAAAGTAGGCAAAAGAAAGCCGCTCACACCGCCAGTGTGACGCAGTTCACAACCAGCCGTTAAGGGGGAATGGTATAGGAGCGTCTGCGACTTCGCACCACTAAACGAAGTGACAAAGGACTCATTCATCCCGCTGCTCGCTACGCGCGCAGCGGACGGGTCTGCATGGGAAAGCCCTGTACTGAAGGCATTTTCGCGAATTCTGGCAAACCTTCGGTTTGCCTGTTATGCCCCACGGGGCGCGTAGCTCCCCCGGATGTATGATGGCCTTGTCACTTTGTTTAGTGGTGCGATGTGACGGATGCCCCTATACCTTTCCCCCTCAACGGCTGTTTGTGGACTTCGTCACACTAGCGGTTTGAGCGGCTTTCTTTTGCCTACTTTTCTTTGCCGCGGCAAAGAAAAGTAGGTGCCGCCCCGCACAGGGGCAACGCTAATAGACCGACAAGAAAACAAGGAAAGGCCAAAACATCCAGAACCCCAAAAAATCACGCACACAAAAGCGATTTATCGCACCACAACCGCGCCTTCGCCCCCTTCCACCTCCCGCCTGACAACAGCCAAAAAGAGCCGCTCCAGATCACGCGCAAAGCGCACAGTATCGAAAAGCAAAGCCTCACCCTTAGCCCGCGCAAGCTTCCCCCGAATACTCGCGTGCCACGCAGAATCACTCGCCAACCCAAGCGCGATCTGAAAATAACCATCGAGATCACGCGCGATCAACTCATCGAGTCCCGCTGCATGCAATAAGCTCGCCCCCACCCGCCCGGCAAACAGCGCCCCAGCGGCGCTCACCATCGGCACGCCGGCCCATAAAGCATCGCTCCCCGTGGTATGAGACCCGGTAGGCAGCGTATCAAGCGCAAGATCCGCCAGTTGCAGCCGCGCCAGATGCGCCTCCTGCACGAGACGCGGCGCGAAAATCACCCTTTCGCGCGCCACGCCCTTCGTCTCGAAGAACGCATGCAAATTGCCGCGCGCGCGTTCACTACCGGGATCGAGCAACCAGAGCACGCTGCCCGGCGTGGCACACACGAGCCGCGCCCAAACCGAAGCCATCTGCGCGTTGAGCTTGAAAGTCTGATTGAAGCTGCAAAACACGAAGCCACGCTCGGGCAAGCCCGCCTCGGCACGCGAGGGACGCCGCGGGTCGCGCTCGCGCCGATGGTCGTTCGGCTGGTAGCAATGCGGCATCAACGCAAGCGTCTCCGAGTAGTGCGGCGCAGCGTCAGGCGGCGTCACCACAGCGTCGCCGATGATGTAGTCCGCGAGGCGTGGCGCGCCCAGCGAGCCCGGATACCCCAGCCAGCTCACGATCACGGGCGCGGGCCGCAGCGCCGTGATGCCCAGCCGCATGCCGGTCGTGTAGCCCTTCAGATCGACGAGCAGATGGATGCCGTCGTGCGCGATCTTTGCGGCGGCCTGCGCGTCGGTCAGGCCAGCGATGTCGTGGAACGTCGCGGGCATCGCGGCAAGTCGCGTTTGCCACGCTGCGTCAGGCGCATGAACTCCATAGGAATACAGATGAATCTCGAAACGCTCGGCGTCGTGTAGCTCCAGTACGCCCGCGATCAGCCGCAGCGTAGCGTGTGCGTGAAAGTCGGCGGAAAGATAGCCGATGCGCAATCGCACACCCGCTTCGCCTGCCGCCAGCGCCGCCTGCAACTGCGCGAGCCCCGCCCCGCGCGCCACCAGCGGCGGCGCCGCGAGTTCGCCGCGCCAGCGCGATTCAGCAAAGCGCCGCCCCGCTTCGCGATGCAGGCCCGGCGTGAGCGCCGGAATGCCGAGCAGGCCCCACGGCGTGAGATGCTCAGCCGCGCCCGAGGCCACCATGTCGAGCGCCGCCTGATCGATGCGATCGAGGTCCTTCCAGTGCGCCACGCAGCGTCGAACATATTGCGCCGACTCCCAGCGCCCGCCCCGGCAATACGCTTCGTCGGCATCGTCGAGTCGGTTCAGGCGCTCGAGCAGCCCGCCGTAGCGCTGCCAGAGATGCGTCGCGTTCGGATCGAGTTCGAGCGCCTTCTTCAAGCTGGCTTCGGCGGCCTCGAACTGGGCCGCGTCCTGTTGCAGCATGGCGAGGTTGCTGTAAGCGAGCGCGTAGGCAGGGTCGGCTTCGATCGCCGCGCGATAGGCGGCGTCCGCGTGCACGGTGTCGTTGCGCTTCTGAAGCAGGTTGCCGAGGTTGTTGAAAAGGCGCGCCTCGCGCACGCCCTGATTGATGGCGGCAAAGTACGCGGCAATGGCTTCGTCGTCGCGGCCCTGCCAGAGCAGGGTCCACGCGAGGTCGCGCTGTCGTTCGCCACAGTCGCCCAGCGAGAGCGCATTGCGGATCGCCGCTTCGCCTTGCGCAAACTGTTGTTGGCGCGCGAGCGTCACACCGAGCTGGTGCCACGCGTCGGCGTGCTGGGGATCCTGCGCCAGGATCTCGCGAAATAGCGCTTCGGCGAGCGTGTATTGTTCGGCGTTCAGACGATTGATGCCGCGCTTGAGCAGATCGGCGGAACGGGCTGAGAGGGTCGGACTGGAGATTTTCATGCCCCGATCATAGGAAGACCGATGGAGCGCGACCATCAGAGGGTTCCTGGTTTGGCGCGGCAGGTGGGCGCATGCGGTCAACTCGAAACCCGTCGTGCAAACCGGTTAAAATGGCGGCCCTCTCAAATTCCGTCCGGCGCGCGGCACCCACCGGACGCGCACGCATATCTCATGGCAAAACTTCTGACCGATCAAGAATTCCAGCGTTTCTCCGAGCTTCAGCAAAAGCAGGCGAGCTTCACGATTTCGGCCGAGGAAGCCGACGAGCTGCGCGAGATCGTCGCGCGCGCGCAGAAGAAGCGCGATGACCGTGCGGACGCGATGAAGACCGTCGAGACCGCGATCGCCCAGTTCGAGATCACGCCGGACGAGCTGTTCACGGCCGAGCAGATCGCCGAAGCCGCGCGCAATTTCGGTCTGATCCCGGCCACGCGCAAGGAGCGCGTGCTGCCGCCGTCACTCACGTTCAACGGCAAGACGCATCAATGGACGACGCGCGCGCTGCCGGAAGATATCCGCACGGCACTGTTCGAGGCATTCCAGGGCGGCCAGTCGGTCAAGACCTTCATCGCCACGCCGAAGGACGCCGCACGCTGCGCCGCGACAATCGCGCGCCTGGAGAAGGAAACCGGCGCGCAATACGCGGATGCGTGGCTCGAAGAGCTGTCGGTCACGCGTGCGCAGGTGGACGAAGCGCTCGCCAAGCTCGCCGCGTAATATTCAAGGTCTCTGCCGCTCAGTCGAGCGGCATCCTGAACCCCACCACGCCCGGATCGTCGGTGGGCGTCACTGTGAAGCCCATCGCCCGCGCGAGCCCGATCATCGGCGCATTCTCGCGCAGCGCCTCGCCGAGCAACCAATGTGTGCCGCGCGAGCGCGCGTAGTCGATGATGCGCGTCATCAGCAGGCGGCCGAGGCCGCGCCCCTTCAGATTCGACAGGATCGCCACGGCGAACTCGGCCGTTTCGTTGTCCGGGTCGGACACCGCGCGCGCCACGCCGAGCGTGCGCGGCTTGCCGTCCTCGCCCTTCACGCTCGCGATGAGCGCCATCTCCCGGTCGTAGTCGATCTGCGTCATGCGCGCGAGCTGCGAGTGGTCGAAGCTGCGTACCGCCGAGAAAAAGCGCAGGCGCAGGTCGTCGGGCGTCATCGACTCGACGAAGGCCCGGTGCATTTCCTCGTCCTCGGGCCGGATCGGGCGGATCGTCAGCGGCTCGCCGTGCCAGTCGATCGTCTCCTCCAGCCGACGCGGGTACGGCATGATCGCGAAGCGGCTGCGCTTTTCCGCCAGCTTGATACGCGGTGCCGCCAGCAAGGTCGCGCCTGGCAGCACGCGCAAGGTCAGATGCATGCCGACGATTTCGCGCACCTCGCACACCGTTTGGGACAGCTCCGTGAGCGCGCGCAGTGTGGGCTCGGGCGTCGCGCGCCGCGCATAGGGCGACTGTTCGATGATGTCGCGCGACAGCACCGGGTTGAGCGGCGGCAGGCTGTAGACCCGCAGCGGCGGCGAAAAGCCGTCCGGCGACGGTGCGACGAAGCGGAATACCGGGCCGAAATTGTCGTCGTCGCGGAATTCGACCAGCACGTCCAGGACCGTGTCCGCCGAAGGCTGCGTCGCCGTTGTCGTCTCCAGACCGAACGCGGCAAATAGTCGCGCCGCCTCGTCGCCTTCCAGCGTGTCGCGCCCCGCCGCCAGCGCCGCGCGTGCGATGCCCTGCGCCGCCTCGATCGCCGCCACGCCCTGCGCCGGCAGACTCTCGGGCGTCTGCATCAGGAGTTCGCGGCCCAGCCGGTAATCGACCAGACGCGCGAACGCGCGCGCGAGCCGCCGCGGCGTCGTGTGCACGGGAATGCCGTGCGCGTGTAACGCATCGCGCGTGGCCTCGTCCACGCCGCCAAAAAAGCACGCCAGCATGCCGCGATACGCAAAACGTTGATGCTCGATCAGCGTGCGCGCCACCGCTTCCACCGGGGCGCTGTGGGTGGGCGCGTGGACGACGAACGCGGTGCCGCTCGAGCGCTGCGAGGCCAGCGTTTGCAGCGCGAGGCCGAAGTGTTCGGGCTTCGCTGTGTCGCCTAGCACCAGCGGATTGCCCGCCTGCGCGTGCGGCAGCGCCGCCGCCACGGCCGCGCGGGTTTCGTCGCTCCATTGCGCCAGGGTGTCGCCGGCCTTGTTGAAGGCATCGCGCGCGAGCGTGGCCACGCCGTGATCGCTCGTGATGAGCGTGGCCGTGTCGCTTGCTGCCACGCGGCCCACACCCAGCGTTTCGATTTCGTCGAGCAGGTCGTCGAGCGTATCGACCCGCACGAGGCCCGCGCGCCGGAACGCCGCCGTGTAGAGCGCGTCGCCCGGTTCGTCGCGGCCGCTGCGCAGCGCCAGCACGGGCTTGTTGCGGGCCGCCGCGCGCGCCGCCGACATGAACTTGCGCGCCGCGCGGATGCTGTCGACTTCAAGCAGGATTGCGCGCGTCGAGGGATCGCTCGCGAGATAGTCGAGCACGTCGCCGACGTCGATATCGGCCTCGTCGCCGAGCGCGACCGCATGCGAGAAGCCGAGGCCGCGCGCATCGGCCCAGCGCAGCACGGCATTGGTGAGCGCGTTGGACTGCGAGACCCACGCCACGCCGCCCTTGCGCGCGACCGTGGCGGCGGCGCCGAGTTGCGCGTTGAGCGCCGGCGTGAGCGCGCCAAGGCTGCCCGGCCCGAGTATGCGTAGCAGATGCGGGCGGGCCGCCGCCAGTGCATGGCGCAGGTCGGCGCGGTCTTCCTCGTTGCGCACTTCGCCCACCACGATGGCCGCGCGCGTGCCCATACCGCCCAGCCGATGCACGAGTGCGGGCCAGGTAGAGGGCCGCGTGCAGATCAGGGCGACGCTGGGCGCCTCGGGCAGATCGCCCGCATCGGCCACGACGGGCCGGCCGTCGAAGTCGGCGGCGTCGCCCGCATGACGCGGATTGACGGCCCATAGCGGACCGGCGAAACCGCCTTCGATCAAACGCTGCCAGACCATGTTGCCGATGCTGCCGACGCGCTGCGAAGCGCCGATCACGGCCACGGACTTCGGCTGGAATATCGCGTCGAGATTGCGTACGGTCACTGCCCCTCCTCGCTGTTCGTGTGCGCCTCTGCGGCCCGTCAATGGCCGTCGCGCGTCGTCACGATGAGGATAGGCGAATCGGCCCCGCGATGCCTGCATTTCGCCGCCGCTTGCGCAAGCCGTGGCGGCGGCACGGCGTCGCGCACGAGCGTTGCGCACGCAAATGTTTCGCCTTGGCGAATTTTGGCGTCGGCGCGGCGGTGCGGATTGCGCCTGTTGCAAATTCGCAGCCTCAATTTGCGATCATGGTTATGTCTAATTTTCGTCGTAAAATGCCTCGGCCGCCGCGATGTAACGGCGTAGCGCTTTTACGCCCGCGATGCACGTCGATCTCCTCACCCTCTATTTCCTCGCGATCGGTACCCTGCTCGCCAGCTCCGCGATGACCCTCTGGGAGCATCGCACTCACCCGGGGCGCAGCAAGGAACTGAAATTACTCGCCGCTGGTTACGCCACGCTCGCCATTGGCTGCGCGGGCGTGATCTGGCGTCGCGAGCTGCCCGGCGTCTGGGGCTCCGCCCTCAGCAATCTGGTCATGCTGAGCGGCTATCTGCTGATCGCCCACGGCGTCGCCACCATGAACGGGCGGCGCTATCGGCTTGCGTCCGCGCTCATCCTGATCGTGCAGGCGCTTGCCTGGGTCATGTCGGGCACGCGCTGGCTGGATGTCATGTGGATGTACCTCACCGCGATCCCCATTTCCCTGACCGCCGCCATGGCCGCGCGCGAGTTGCTGCGCGGCGATGGTCGTAAATGGGGTCATGCGCGCAACATCGCGGTACTGGTGACGGGCGCCCATGCGGCGCTCTACGCGTTTCGCGCGGCGGTGCTGCCGTGGCTGGCTACGCGCTACGGCCAGGCAATCCTGCCGACGGTCAGCAAGATCACCATGTATGAAGGCGTGCTGTATTCCGTGGTCCTGCCGATGACCCTGCTGCGGCTCGTGCGCGAGGAAACTCACAGCCAGCTTCTACAGGAATCCCAAACGGATTATCTGACCCGGCTCGGCAACCGCCGCTGGTTCTTCGAGGAAGGCACGCGCGTGCTCGTCCACGCGGGCAAGCGTGAGCCGGTGGCGCTGCTGGCGTTCGACCTCGATCATTTCAAGGCGATCAACGACCGCTACGGCCACAAGACGGGCGACGAAGTGCTGAAGTCGTTCGCGGCGATCGCGCGCGGCGTGGTCGGCCCACAGGCGCTGCTCGCGCGCATCGGCGGCGAGGAATTCGCCGCGCTCCTGCCCGGGCTCGACAATGCGCAGGCCCAGGCAATGGGCGAGCTGATCGTGCAACGGTTCGCGCTCACGGCGGCGCAGGGCATCGACGGCGTCGGCATGCGCACGACGGTCAGCATCGGGCTTGCCCAGCGGCACGGCGAGGCCGTGACGCTCACCGACCTGCTCGCCGCCGCCGACAAGGCGCTCTACAGCGCGAAGTCGCTCGGCGGCAACCGGCTGGAGCGTGCGGGCAGCCAGCCCCATCCCACCCACGCGTAAACGCAAAACGGGCCGCTCAAAGCGGCCCGTTTTGCATGCTCACCCGCGGCGAAGCGAAGGCTTACATCGACTTGCGGAACGGCGCACCCGAATGCTCGCGCAGTTCGTTGAAGACGATCTTCGGCCAGGCTTTCTGCGCGACTTCGATTTCGGAGACGTGCGAAGCCAGGTAGGTAGGCGCATTCGACGCGTCGTAGGCCATGCGGGCCTCGTACGAGTCGGTGAAGCGGCGCAGCTCGGCGGGATCGTCGCAGGTGACCCAGCGCGAGAGGCGATAGCGCGCGGGCATCAGGCGCACGGCCACCTTGTACTCGGCCGCGAGGCGGTGCGACACCACTTCGAACTGCAGCTGACCGACCGCGCCCAGAATCGTCGCGCCGCCGTGAAGCGGGCGGAACACCTGAATCGCGCCCTCTTCGCCAAGCTGCTTGAGCGCTTCGCCCAGTTGCTTGGCGCGCATCGGATCGACCACTTCGATGGCCTGGAAGATTTCCGGCGCGAAGAACGGCAGCCCCGTGAATTGCAGGTCTTCGCCTTCGGTGAGCGTGTCGCCGAGGCTCAGCGTGCCGTGGTTAGGAATACCGATGATATCGCCAGGATACGCATCGGCCACGGTCTCGCGACGCTGCGACAGGAAGCTCACCACGTTGTTGGCGCGGAAGGTCTTGTTGTTGCGCGTGACCTTGAGCTGCATGCCGCGCTCGAAGTGACCCGAGCACACGCGGATGAACGCCACGCGGTCGCGGTGCGCGAGGTCCATGTTGGCCTGCACCTTGAACACGACGCCCGTGAACTTGGCCTCGTCCGGCGACACGGCACGTTGCACGGCCATACGCGGCGACGGCGGCGGCGCGAGATCGACCAGCGCGTCGAGAATTTCCTTCACGCCGAAGTTGTTGATCGCCGAGCCGAACAGCACCGGCGACTGCTCACCCGACAGAAACGCGTCGCGATCGAACGTGGGCGTCGCGCCCGTGATCAGCTCGACTTCTTCCTTGGTGCGCTTCCAGTGATAGCCAAAGCGCGCTTCGCCCACTTCGTCGCTGATGTTCTGCAAGGTCTCCACTGCGCCGCCGAGCGATTCCTGACCCGCGCGGAACACGCGCACCTGGTCGCGCTGGATGTCGTAGACGCCCTGGAATTCCTTGCCCATGCCGATCGGCCAGGTGAACGGCACCGCCGCCACACCAAGGTGCTGCTCGATTTCGTCGAGCAGGTCGAGCGGCTCGCGCACTTCGCGGTCGAGCTTGTTGATGAAGGTGAGAATCGGCGTCTTGCGGCTGCGGCAGACTTCGAGCAGCTTGAGCGTCTGTGCTTCCACGCCGTTCGCGCCGTCGATCACCATCACGGCCGCGTCCACGGCCGTGAGCACACGATAGGTATCTTCCGAGAAGTCTTCGTGGCCCGGCGTGTCGAGCAGGTTGATGACGGCGTCGCCGTACTCGAACTGCATGACCGAGCTCGCGACCGAAATGCCGCGCTGCTTTTCGATCTCCATCCAGTCGGAGGTCGCGAAGCGGCCGCTCTTCTTGCCCTTCACGGTACCGGCGATCTGAATCGCGCCCGAGAACAGCAGCAGCTTTTCGGTGAGCGTGGTCTTACCCGCGTCCGGGTGAGAAATGACCGCGAACGTGCGGCGGCGTCTAAGTTCGGCAACTGACATGGATGGAGCGGGTATCACGGATGAATTCGGGCAACCGGCCGCGCGGCGGGGGTTGCGGATGTGGCCGGCGCATCGGCATCGGCCGGCCCGGCGGCCAGCGCGGCGGCATGGCCGGCTGCGGCACGGCAGGCGGGCCACCTGCGCGTCGCGGCCTTCGAGGCGAATAGCACGACCGGTCTTAAAAACCACGACCGACGTCCGCAGCAGGAAGGCGCCGGGGACGAATGATACACGGCATTACCGCCCGCGACTAAGAGTTCGCTCGGTGCGAGAAAGGCACGTCGCGAACTGTCACAGGACAATGGTGAGCTTTTACGGGAGCGAGCGGCGTGGGGCCGGATGTGCACGCAAGACGTGGCGGCACGCGGCTCGCTCCATCGGGAGCCACAGCCGCGCCACAACGTTGTGCAGCTACGCGTTTCCGGGGAAAGCGTTTCGCTTCAGAGACTTGTGAGCGCCAAGGCAGTTCGGATGTCCCACACCGGCCGAGTCAGCGCCAGATCCTGGCGACGCTCGGCAGCGCGTTCGAAAACGCTCGCGCCGCCTTTAGGTGAGGATTTACGGGATGTCGCGCGATGCGCGCTCACTCCTTGATGAGAAAGCGGTCGCGGTTCTTCACGCCGGCGAGCCAGGCCGGGGCACGGCCACGGCCGCTCCAGGTTTCGCCGGTTTTCGGGTTGGCAAAGCGCGCGGGCAGCGGCGACTTCTTGCGTGCAGCGGCTGGTGCGCGCGCGCTCGTGAAGCCGAGTTCTTCTGCCGTGATTTCGTATTCCGCGATCTTTTCCTTGATATCGGCGATCGCCTGCGCGACTTCCTTTTCGCGTGCCGCCGCAACTTCCTTATGCAGCTTTTCGAGTTGGGCAGTTAGTTGCTTGTAGCTCGGCATGAATAGAGATCTCCAGATGGTCACACAACGCCATTGTGACCCGTCTCACGCGAAATAGTGTCAACTTGCACGTTTTTTTCACTTACTCATGTCTATTTATTGCTATTTTTTACAAGCGTAATCAATCGTGATGAGTTCGCTAACGAACGGTTTCCTGTAACGGGCACCCGGTTATTCGCCGCTCCAGCGCGCACAGCGCTTCGGAAAGGCGCCTGACACGCTGCAATTGCGACGGCACGAGATCGGCGCTTGATACCGAAGCGACACGGCCACGCCAGTAAGAAAGGGGAATGCGGTCAGTACCAGACAGTCTTGCGATGACGTGCTCGAGATGCTCGATATCCTTTTCCAGTTGATGATGATTCATTTCTAGCCCCGGGGATTCATCCAGCTTATGGAAGACGCCATTCAATGGCGTCGGCGCATTCAATGCCGCGTGACGAATAAACGATTATTTCGCCGCATTGTTCCAATTCAGCTCGATTATCGGACGCCGACCGGCTGATTGGCCTGCTGTTGCGGTCTTTTAACTTCGCAACCTCGTTGGGTGAGATGATTTTTCCCTGCCTCGCCGAACCAGAATAAAACGGTCATAGTGACGGGTCCGTTACCTACCGCACGGAACGCAATGGGCGCCTCGTCCAATCTCACGATTATTAGTCACCGAACGAATTGAAGATTAACGGCTGCGATAATCGCTGTATATTCCGCAGTTGTGCAAGAAATATGCGACGCGCATTTGACGTGTCCGAAGCTTCGTGGCGGGTTTGAATACGGAATCGGCGTGAAATCGAACGAATCGGACTATGACGGTTTATTGCACGGCATTTACGCCACGCTAGAACGTCCGGCGGCATGGAAGGATTTTTGCGCGCAATTGCGTCAATCGATTGAGGCCGCATCAATCCAGTTGAGCGTATTCGATCGCCAGCGCGAGCTTTTCTCCTGGGCCGATGGTTTCAGCGTGCTCGAAACGGAACCGCTTGAGTTTATTCCCGCGCTTTATCGCGACGACGCGCGCCTCGAGTGGCTGCGTGCCTGCGCGCCCGGCAAATGGCTCTACTGTTGCAGCGACGCCGGACACAGCCAGGGTCAGGCGGTGTTCGAGCCTTGTGTGCTTGCGGGGCGTGGCCGTTTCGTCTCGCTTTGCAAGCTGATCGACAGCGGCACGCTCACCGCCATGATCGCCTGCCGTCGCAACGAAGCCGACGGCCCGCTCCCGGAATCCGCGCGCGCGCTGCTCGAACGACTAACGCCCCACCTCATCCGCGCGATGCGTCTCGGGCTCGCGCGCCTGTTGCCCGACGCCGATTCGATCGCGGGGCAGGCTCGGCCGCCGGCGATGCTCGTGAGCGCGCTCGGCGAAGTTCTGCATAGCAACGAGCCCGCCCAGCGACTGCTGCGTGCGACTTCGCTTGTACGCGTGCGCAGCAGGCGCATCGCGCTGGCCGCACCCTTTCAGGCGCGCTTCCTTGAGGATGTGGCGATCAGCGAGGCGCGCCTGAAGAACCGCGTGAGCGGTGCGCGAGCCGCGGCGGCGCGCTTTCGGGCACTGCGTATCGTTAGCGCCGTGGATCATGCCGATAGAGGCGTAAAAGCAGGCACAGGCGCGGAAGAAGACCCTGAGGCATCGTTGCCCGCCGCCCCCGAAGTCCTCTATGCGTTCTACAACGTGGTCACGCCCGGCGACGCCTCGGCCGCCGAGCTGCGCGCCCTGGCGGCGCTGACCTTCTACCACCCGCGCTCGGCGCCGGCGGTCGACGAGCAGGTGCTGGCGACAGCATTCGACCTCTCTGCGGCCGAATGCCGGATCGTGCATCTGCTGGTGGATGGCTTCACGCCCAAGGAAATCGCCGCGCGCGTGAGTGTTCAATACGACACGGTGCGCAAGCAACTACAGTCGATCTACCTTAAAACCGCCACGCGGCGGCAAACCGACCTGCTGCGACTGCTGATGAATCTGCCAGCGCACGGTCGCGCTGGCTTGGACGGCAACTGACGCCGCCCGCCTGTCTTATTTCGCCTTGCAGGCGAACACCAGCGTGTAAGTGTCGCCGCTCGTGGACGTATCGACGGTGTCGTAGGCGCCGCCGCAACGCACGCGGGCCTGCTGGACGCACGAGTCGCGGTCGCCGCCCGCCGGGCATTGCACCTGGATCGTAGGACGGCCATCGGAGAGAAACAGCGGCGGGCCGCTGCTGCATGCGGACAACGCCGCGAACAATACGCAGGCGCCCGCCGCGAACGGCAGCTTGCGAAAACGGAACGACAACGAACCGAAACGAGTCATGGTGTACCCCGAGGGCTTTCTAGATTTTTCGACGTTGCGATTGTGCCATGCCGCGTGACGCCTGAGCGGCGCCGGACGTGCTTTGCAGGGCCTGAGTGGTACGACCGCATCAATGCGGCGGCGGCATGATCTTGTAAGGCGGTGGGGCGTGCGGATCGGCGCTCACGCGCACGAATACCTGCTCGACATCGGGAATCGCCGCGAGGCGCCGCTCCAGTGCCGCGCGGTCGAACTGCGCGCCCGCGCAACCCTCCGCGTAGACGAAACGCCGCTGCACCGTGATCCACAGAGTCGTGCCGGCGAGCGTGGCGTCGTCCTTGAACTGCGCGCGGATTGCCTGAGCGATATCGGCGTCGTAGAGATACGAATTCGGCTTGCTGCACTTGTGCGCGAGCCAGCAGGTCGTGCCGCGCTCGACTCGGTAGTGCGCATCGTCGTCGGCTTCGGCCTTCGTCATGGCCGGGCCGAGCGGCTGCGGGCAGGCGCCCTGCGCATTCGAAATCGCGAAGAACGGGTCGTTGTACCAGTTGCGGATTTCGTTCGGGTCAGGCGCCCGCACCTGGGCCGCCGCCTGCGCCATCGCGTCGTGCGGCGCGAGCATCGTCGCGAACAGGATGAACGCACCGAGCGCGACGGCACGCGCCTTTTGTCCTGTGACAGTTTCGCGCTTTCGCATCGCCATCCCCTTCAGAAGCGCCAGACACCGATCCCGTCAAGATAGAAGCCTGCCGCCCTCGCCGCAATAGCGAGGCGTTCCTGAGCGTTTCGGTACAATCGCTGCGGCGCACCATGCATTGATCATGGGCCAGAAAGTGCAAGAAAAAAGCGTAATACAGAAGTGCATCGACGAAGTGCAACACGCCTTGCAGGAGACTCCATGTCGTTCATCATCGTTCTCGCCGCCTTAGCGTTTCTCATGCTTGCCGCCTATCGCGGCTACAGCGTGATCCTGTTTGCTCCCATCGCGGCCCTCGCCGCCGTTCTGCTGACCGACCCCGCCGCCGTCGCGCCTGTCTTTTCCGGCATCTTCATGGAAAAGATGGTGGGCTTCGTGAAACTCTATTTCCCCGTGTTCCTGCTCGGCGCCGTGTTCGGCAAGGTCATCGAGCTATCGGGGTTCTCGGAAGCGATCGTCGCCGCGGCGATCCGCTATATCGGCCGCTCGCGCGCCAATGCCGTGATCGTGGCCGTGTGCGCGCTGCTGACCTATGGGGGCGTCTCGCTCTTCGTGGTGGTGTTCGCGGTCTATCCGTTCGCCGCCGAGCTTTACCGCCAGAGCAACATCCCCAAGCGCCTGATGCCCGGCGCGATCGCGCTCGGCGCGTTCTCGTTCACGATGGACTCGCTGCCGGGTACGCCGCAGATCCAGAACATCATCCCGACGACGTTCTTCAAGACCACCGCATGGGCCGCGCCCGCGCTGGGCGTGATCGGCTCGCTGTTCATCATCGTGGTCGGCCTCACCTACCTTGAGTGGCGTCGCCGCAGCGCGATGGCCAAGGGCGAAGGCTACGGCACGTCGCTCGTGAACGAACCCGAGCAGGTGAAGACCGAGCATTTGCCCAATCCTCTGCTGGCCGTGACGCCGCTGGTGCTGGTGGGCGTCGCGAACTTCTTCCTCACGCGCTGGATTCCGCAGTGGTATGGCGACACCTACACGGTCACGCCCGACGTCCTGCCCGGTGTCCACACGCCCGTGACCACAACGATCAAACAGGTCGTCGCGATCTGGTCGGTCGAGGGCGCGCTGCTGCTTGGGATCGTGTTCGTGATCATCACGGCGTTCTCGCGCGTGAAGGAGCGCTTCGCGACCGGCACGAAGGCCGCTGTTGCGGGCGCGTTGCTGGCGTCGCTCAATACAGCTTCGGAATATGGCTTCGGTGGGGTGATCGCGGCGCTGCCCGGCTTTATCGTCGTGGGCAATGCGCTCAAGAGCATTCCGAATCCGCTCGTCAATGCAGCCGTTTCGGTGAGCTCGCTGGCGGGGATTACGGGCTCGGCGTCAGGCGGGATGAGTATCGCGCTGGCCGCCATGTCCGATCTGTTCATTAAGGGCGCACAGGCCGCAAATATCCCGCTCGAAGTGCTGCATCGCGTGGTGGCAATGGCCAGCGGCGGTATGGATACGCTGCCGCATAACGGCGCGGTGATTACGCTGCTTGCGGTGACGGGGTTGACGCACCGCGAGTCCTATCGCGACATTTTTGCGGTCACGGTCATCAAGACTTTGGCGGTGTTCTTTGTGATTGCGGTTTTTTATACGACCGGGTTGGTTTGATCGGTACGAGAGTGGCCGTGAGCCGTTCTGGATCAGCAGAAGTGGGGCTTTGTCGAGCGTACCTTGGCGCGGAGGATAAGCCCGCGTAGTGATGCTTGATTCGATGTGGGTTGTTGAATGCAAAAAGCCGTCCCTAAGGGACGGCATTTTTGTGGGCGTATTTCGGCGACGCTTTTTCACGCGCGTA
>NZ_CAJMZK010000031.1:0-111744 GCF_905220265.1 Paraburkholderia sp. J67 | reverse complement strand
GGCCAAAGCCAAATACTCAGCGCACCGCGCGCAAATATCGATTAGTTTCCATACATCCAGGCGAAGCCAAAAAATCCAACTGCACACCTTCACACCACCGCCTCGCGAACGTCCCTATACTCCACATCGTGTGCGAATAGCGAAAGCTGAATATCGCCCACGATCAGTCCCGTCTCACCGCCAGGTTCCCGAACATCGAATACCACGCGCCGGCAGGCATCGCGCTTACCCGCGCGCAGCGTCGTGCTGCCTCAACGCCGTAGCATTCCCCTGCGCATCATTCCCTCAAGCCCCAACCAGGAGCGCTTCAGATGAGCACGTTCACCACCCGCGATGGCACGTCGATCTATTACAAGGATTGGGGCAGCGGCCGCCCGGTCGTCTTCAGCCACGGCTGGCCGCTCTCGGCCGACGCATGGGACGCGCAAATGCTGTTTCTCGTGCAAAAGGGCTTTCGCGTGATCGCCCACGACCGTCGCGGCCACGGTCGTTCGGACCAGCCCGCCAAGGGCAACGACATGAACACCTGGGCCGACGACCTCGCCGAGTTGCTCGACAAGCTCGATGTGAAGGACGCCACGATGGTCGGCCATTCGACGGGCGGCGGCGAAGTCGCGCGCTATATCGGCCGTCATGGCACGAAGCGCGTGGCGGGCGCGGTGCTGATCGGCGCCGTGCCGCCCATCATGATCAAGTCCGAGCAGAACCCGGGCGGCCTCCCCAAGGAAGTGTTTGACAACATCCGCAAGAGTGTCGTGGACGATCGCTCGCAGTTCTTCAAGGATCTGGCCGTGCCGTTCTACGGCTTCAATCGCAGCAGTGCGAAGGTCTCCCAGGGCACAATCGATTCGTTCTGGCTCCAGGGCATGTTGGGCGGTGTGCTCGCGCTCTACGAATGCGTGCACGAGTTCTCGGAAGTCGATTACACCGAAGACCTCAAGAAAATCGACGTGCCCACGCTGATCCTGCACGGCGACGACGATCAGATCGTGCCGATCGACGATGCCGGCAAGCTCTCCGCGAAGATCGTCAAGAACGCGACGCTCAAGATCTATCCGGGCGCGCCGCACGGCATGTGCACGACCGAGGCCGACAAGGTCAACGCCGACCTGCTGGAATTCCTGAACCGCAAATAAGACGCGGCACGGCGCGCTCGCTCAGCGGGAACACTCGGCGAGCGCGTCCAGAAACGCGCCCTGCCATGTCGGGTCCTGCCCGAACGCGGCGAGGCTCGCATGCAGTTCGTCCGCGTGCGTAGCCATGCAGGCGTGCCGGTTCGCCTCGGCTTCGCGCGGCAGTCTGACGATCGCCGCCGCCAGGACGCCCACAACCACAGCCGCAAGCAGACACCCCTCTAGCCACCTGCCCGGTTCGTCCCGGGGGTTCGCCGCTCGCCCGCGATTCGATCCAGTCTCATCCATCGCCCACTCCATTTGATTAGCAAGACAATTATCTAAAGGAAAAAACGGCTCGAATCTCGCCGTCTCAGCCCATTCCTTTGCGGATCTTTCGCATGCCGGTGACCGTCGATTCGAACAGATCGCCCCCCACTTTCGCACGCAGCGCGCGAGCGATTTCCGCGCTGGCCGTGTTGATCGGCGTGTCGAGCGCCGCCCCGTCCGCAGTCGGAAAAAGCGCCCACTCGCGCCCGTCCGCTTCGCTCTGGCGGCGCTCCAGCAGTTGCTTCTCGCAAAGATTGTCCACAAGGCGCGTGGCCGTCGGTCGCGCGATGCCGAGCGTCTGTGCGACGTCGCTCGCGAGGCAACCCGGCTTCGCGAGCACAACGCGCAGCACGAACCCCTGCGCGGGCGTCAGGCCAAACGGCGCATACGCAGCGCTCCACTCGCGCTCCACGAGGCGCGCGAGCGCCGCCGAATTGAAGTAAAGGCAGTGATCGAACATGGCCTCATCAGATCACGAATTGATTAGCAAGGCAATTGTTATCGGATGCCTGCGACAGTCAATTTTGCGCTCCGCCCGACGACCCAACCAACGCGAATACCCCACTAAACGACCAGGAGAATCGGCCGGAAAACGATCGTGCCCGGAAAAAAATTCTTCTATAAGACTCGGCGATTCCTCTCTGTTTGAGCAAGGGTCTTCACCAGCTTGACAGGGAATCAAGGGTACGAAACCCAAAATGGTCGCGACAGGGTCAGATTGCTCCCCAAGTGCTGTAAGCCCTTATGTGGCGGGACTTTGGCGCGGTAACGTTTTCAGCGCAGCGCCGCTCCATCGCGCCGAGCGAGACGATTTCACGCTCAAACTCCCGCGCGCAACGCAATTTCACAATATGAAATACATGTCGACTTGCGCCCCAGGCCATCGGAAATTGAGGCAAAATCCAGGTGTTTCGCCGACTGCGCGCAGCCGGTGGTGTTACCACCTCGTTTAACGATCCCGCCAAGAAGCCGATGAGTACCCAGCAACCCACCATCATCTATACCCTGACCGATGAAGCGCCGCTGCTCGCCACCAGCGCGTTTCTGCCGATCATCCGCACTTTCGCTGCGCCGGCCGGCGTGAACGTCGAGACCAGCGATATTTCTGTGGCAGGCCGTATCCTCGGCGAATTCCCCGAATTCCTCACGGAAGAACAGCGCGTCCCGGACAACCTGGCTGAACTGGGTCGTCTCACGCAGCTGCCGGAAACGAACATCATCAAGCTGCCGAACATCAGCGCATCGGTGCCGCAGCTCGTCGCCGCGATCAAGGAACTCCAGGGCAAGGGCTACAAGATCCCCGATTTCCCGGAAGATCCGAAGACCGACGAAGAAAAGTCCATCCAGAAGCGCTATTCGAAGTGCCTCGGTTCGGCTGTGAACCCGGTGCTGCGTGAAGGCAACTCGGATCGCCGCGCGCCGCTGGCAGTCAAGAATTACGCGAAGAAGCACCCGCACAGCATGGGCGAGTGGAGCATGGCTTCGCGCACCCACGTCGCGCACATGAAGCACGGCGACTTCTACCACGGCGAAAAGTCGATCACGAATGACAAGGCGCGCGAAGTGCGCATGGAACTCGTGACGAAGGGCGGCGAGACCCTCGTGCTCAAGCCGAAGGTCACGCTGCAAGCCGGCGAAATCGTGGACAGCATGTTCATGAGCAAGAAGGCCCTGCTCGCCTTCTACGAAGCCGAAATGGAAGACGCGCGCAAGACCGGCGTCATGCTGTCGCTGCACGTCAAGGCGACCATGATGAAGGTTTCGCACCCGATCGTGTTCGGCCACGCTGTGCGCACGTTCTACAAGGACGCGTTCGCGAAGCACGCCAAGCTGTTCGAACAACTCGGCGTGAACGTCAACAACGGTCTGGTCGATCTGTACACGAAGATCGAAACGCTGCCGGAATCGCAGCGCGAAGAAGTCATCCGCGACATGCACGCGTGCCACGAGCACCGTCCGGCGCTGGCGATGGTCGATTCGGCCAAGGGTATCTCGAACCTGCACGCACCGAACGACGTGATCGTCGACGCATCGATGCCCGCGATGATTCGCGCAGGCGGCAAGATGTGGGGCGCCGACGGCCGTCCGGCCGACACGAAGTGCCTGATTCCGGAAAGCACGTTCGCGCGCATCTACCAGGAAATCATCAACTTCTGCAAGACCAACGGCGCGTTCGATCCGAAGACCATGGGCACGGTGCCCAACGTCGGCCTGATGGCACAGAAGGCTGAGGAATACGGTTCGCACGACAAGACCTTCGAAGTGCCGCAAGACGGCACGGCGCGCATCGTCGACAACGCTACGGGTGAAGTCCTCGAAGGCCTCACGCAGGAAGTCGAGCAAGGCGACATCTGGCGCATGTGCCTCGTGAAGGACGCGCCGATCCGCGACTGGGTCAAGCTCGCCGTCACGCGCGCGAAGAACTCGGGCACGCCGGCTGTGTTCTGGCTCGACCCGTACCGTCCGCACGAAAACGAAGTGATCAAGAAGGTCGAAACGTACCTGAAGGATTACGATCTGACCGGCCTCGACATCCAGATCATGTCGCAAGTGCGCGCGATGCGTTACACGCTGGAGCGCGTGATCCGCGGTCTGGACACGATCTCGGTCACCGGCAACATTCTGCGCGACTACCTGACCGACCTGTTCCCGATCATGGAACTGGGCACCTCGGCAAAGATGCTGTCGATCGTTCCGCTGATGGCGGGCGGCGGCATGTACGAAACGGGCGCAGGCGGCTCGGCTCCGAAGCACGTGCAACAGCTGGTTCAGGAAGACCACCTGCGTTGGGACTCGCTCGGCGAATTCCTCGCGCTGGCTGTCTCGCTGGAAGACCTCGGCATCAAGACGAACAACGCGCGCGCCAAGCTGCTCGCGAAGACGCTCGACGCCGCCACCGGCAAGCTGCTCGACAACAACAAGGGCCCGTCGCCGAAGACCGGCGAGCTGGACAACCGCGGCAGCCAGTTCTATCTGTCGATGTACTGGGCACAAGAGCTGGCCGCACAGAAGGACGACGCGGAACTCGCGGCTCAGTTCGCACCGCTCGCGAAGGCGCTGGCCGACAACGAGCAGAAGATCGTTGCCGAGCTGGCTGCGGTTCAGGGCAAGCCGGTCGACATCGGCGGCTACTACAAGCCGGACTTCGTGAAGCTTGCTGAAGTCATGCGCCCGAGCGCGACGTTCAACGCGGCACTTGAAGTCGTCGCGAAGTAAGTCGTAGAGGATTCGAGGCCTTATTTCTAGGCCTCGTTGTAGAAACGCCCTTGCAGCGGAAGCTGCAAGGGCGTTTTTGTTTGGGGTGCCGGAAGGCGCCCTTCACTTGCGGTTCATCGCGATTTCATAGCGCACATAACCCGTACGCGTCGCGATCGGGTCATAGACGGCCTGTGCCGCCGTATTCTCCTGATTGGTCACCCAGTAAATCCGGAACCAGTTCTGCTCGACGCCAATAGCCTTGAGCCGTTCGACAAACGCCGTCGCGATACCTTGCCTGCGGCCCGCAGGCGCAACATACAGGTCTTCCAGATAGCACACCGTCTGGTCGCTCCACGTATTGGGATGAAGCACGTAATTGCACAGGCCCAAAGCCGTGCCGTCTTCCGAGTATGCGATCAGTGCGTGGATGGGTTCGGCGGCACTCACGATGCGTTCCCACGTGCGCGCGGTCACGCGTTCATCGAGGGCAACATCGTAGTAGCCGCAGTACGCGCGCCAGAGCGCATACCATGCGGCCTTGTCGTCGTCCCGAACGGGACGGATGGAAAAATGCGGAATTAATTGAGTCGGCACGAGCGGGTTTCCATGAGCGTCTTCGAGTGCTCATGGTAACGCCGCCCGATCCTGGCCGCACTGACTTCGATCCAGAAAATTACTTCGCCTTACTAATCTTCTGCGCCGATTCGATCAACCCATCGAGCCATTCCTGATGCCCGTTGATCATGGGATTCGGCCGCGTTTTGGCCAGTTCCACGGCGGGTGTGCCCTTCTGCGTTTCCTGCGTCAGCACCCGCACGCGGCCACCTGGCAGGTCTTCCAGCAGCCACGCATGATGGACGTCCAGGCGGCTTTTCGCATCGCCTTCGACCCAGCCATGCCACGCCACACGCGCGGGTTGGCCCGCGGCAGCCGGCACGAATTCGGTCACTTCGGCTTCGACCGGAAAGCCAAACGTCGTGAAGCGAAACCGCGCCCCCGCCGACAACACCGGCCCCGTGCCATCGTGGAAGACGATATCCGATGCATTGCTGTAGCACGTGGGCCACGCCGTGGTGTCCGCGAGCAGCGGCCACACGTCGGCCACGCTCAGGCGCGCAACGATGACTTCGTTCGAAGCGAAATTGTCCGTGGTGCCCGGCAGATAGTCGTCGGGCCAGATGATTGCTTGCATGATTAGCTCCAGATCTCGATGCTCGAGAATGAACATGGTGGAAACAGACGTTGTGTGCCTGCTAGACGTTCACCATGATGGCCGCTATGCTGAAATAAGACCAATCGAGTATTTTTATTTTAGACATCATGCCAGCTGATATCAGGACGATCGATCTGAACCTGCTGCGCGCGCTGGACGCCCTGCTCGACGAGCGCAACGTCACGCGCGCCGCGCTGCGCCTGTCGCTCACCCAGCCCGCCGTGAGCGGCATGCTCATGCGGCTGCGCGAAGCCTTCGACGATCCGCTGTTCGTGCGCACGCAACGTGGCATCGCGCCCACGATGCGCGCGCTGGAACTCGCCGCGCCAGTCAGGCAGATCCTCGGCGAAGTCGAGACCCTGCTCACCCCGCAGGCCTTCGATCCCGCCCGCGCGGATTTCACGCTCACGCTCGCCGCTACCGATTACGCGTTGCAGGCCGTCGTCGCGCCCTACCTCGCCGCGTTGCGTCGCGATGCGCCGGGCATACGCGTGGCAGTGGTGCCCGCTCAGGACCCCTCGTTGCACGCGCAACTCGCACGCGGCGACGTCGATATCGCGCTCGTGACGCCCGAAAGCACGCCATCCGATCTGCATGCACGGCGTCTGTTCGACGAACGCTATGTATGCGCGATACGTAAAGATCATCCCGCCGCCGCGCGCGGGCGCATCACGCTCGCGCGTTTTTGCGCGCTCGATCACGCGCTGGTATCGTATTCGGGCGGCGCATTCGAAGGCGTGACCGATGAAGCGCTTGCGCAACTCGGGCGCAAGCGGCGCGTGGCGCTCTCGGTCACGAGCTTTCTTGTATTGCCAGAAATTCTGCGCGCGAGCGACCTGATTGCCGTCGTGCCCCAACGGCTCGCCGAGCGTGCGGCGCACGGCGAAGGCCTCGCCGTGCTCGCTCCCCCGCTCGCGATTCCCGGGTTCACCAAGACGGCGGCCTGGCACGAGCGCACGCATCGCGATCCTGCGCGGCGCTGGGCACGTGCCTTGCTATTCGAAGTTTGCGAATCGCTATAAATCAGCTTGGGATTGGCATGCAGGCGCAATCGATTCGAAAGCTGTTCGATGCAGGCACATCGATACGGCATATCGCTGACATTCGCTGACACTATTTGTCCTTGCAATTCGACGCTTCGCGCTAGAATCAATGGCATCTTTTCCCACTGCCTCATTCATTCATGCTTCGACCTTCCGAACCTGCGAACGAAGCCGAGCGTATGGAAGTTCTGCGGTCGTACAAGATCCTCGACACGCCGCCCGAGGACCGTTTCGATCGCATCACGCGTCTCGCACGGCGTCTTTTCAACGTCCCCATCGCCGCCATCACGCTGGTCGATACCGGGCGTCAGTGGTTCAAGTCGCATCCGGGTCTCGATGTCTCGGAGACCTCGCGCGATGTGTCCTTCTGCGGTCACGCGATCCTTGGCAACGATCTGTTCTTCGTGAACGATGCGAGCATCGACGTGCGCTTCGCCGACAATCCACTTGTCACCGGCACGCCGAACATCCGCTTTTACGCGGGCTGCCCGCTTTCGGTATCAAGTGACATCCGGCTCGGCACGCTGTGCGTGATCGACAGCCGCCCGCGCCTGTTCGACGACGAAGAGCGCATCGTGCTACGCGATCTCGCCGATATGGCCGAGCAGGAAATCGCCACTACGCAGATGGCGACCACGGACGAGCTCACGGGTCTCGCCAACCGGCGCGGCTTCAAGTCGCTCGCCGAACAGGCGGTGCGCCTGTGCCGCGGCGCACAGCGTCCCGCGTCCTTGCTCTATCTCGACCTCAACGGTTTCAAGCCGATCAACGACACCTACGGTCACGCCGAAGGCGATCGCGCACTCGTTGCATTTGCAACGATATTGCGCACGGCACTGCGCGAAGGCGATGTGATTGGCCGCATGGGTGGCGACGAATTCGCCGTGCTGCTCTCCAGCACCGACGAATCCGGCGCGATGACCGCCGTGGAGCGCATTCGCAATCAACTCGATCTGTTCAATCGTGCCGCGCAAAAACCTTATGAGTTGCGCAGCAGCGTAGGCATGGCGATGATGCGCGACGATCTGCCGTCGTCCGTGGACGATCTGCTCGCGCGTGCCGACGCCGCGATGTATCAGCAAAAACGCGCGACGGCGAGCGAGCGGCGTTAGGCCTCGCGCGTACAACGCCCCTCGCACCATATGCGTTTTCGCATACTGGATGCGGCGCCTATTCTCGCCAGCTAATGTTTTCATATTTCTGGCGGCGTATCGTCCCCCTATACACGACAACACGCTCATCGGGGGGCGATATGACCACACGACACATTGCGCGCGCACGCAACACTCGGGCCATAACCGGCCTGGCGCTGGGCATTGCCTCGGCGGCAACGGGCGCGGGGCTGTGGCTGGGCGCCGGCACCGCCGATCAGTCGATGGCGATGCCCGCGATTCTGCTCGGTGTTTTTCTCGCCATCTACGCGGGCCACGAAGTCTTGCGCGGCAGAACGCGCTGAGCGGCGGCCTGCGCCGCCCAAGTGAAAACTCAATACACGTCGCGCACATAACGCCGATCGCGCGCCATCTGCCCGACGTATTCGCCGGCGGCATCGTCGCTCATGCCGCCGTGCTTCGCCACTACCGTCTTCAGCGCGGCGTCCACGTCCTTCGCCATACGGCTCGCGTCGCCGCAGACATAGAAGTGCGCGCCCTCCTCCAGCCATGCCCATAGTTGCGCGCCGTTCTCGCGCATGCGGTCCTGCACGTAGACCTTGTCGTGCTGGTCGCGCGAGAACGCGAGATCGAGCTGGTTGAGCAGCCCGTCCTTGCGCATCTGCTCCAGTTCGTCGCGATAGTAGAAGTCGGTGGCCGAGTGCTGCTCGCCAAAGAACAGCCAGTTGCGGCCCGCGTCGCCGCGTGCGCGGCGCTCGTGCAGGAAGGCGCGGAACGGCGCTACGCCCGTGCCGGGGCCCACCATGATCATCGGCGCGTCGCTGCTGCGCGGCGGGCGGAAATGCGTGCTCTTCTGCACGAACACGGGCACGCTGCCTGCGGCCGCACGGTCAGCGAGGAAAGTCGATGCCACACCTTTGCGATCGCGCCGGCCATTGTGATACCGCACGGCCGAGACGGTCAGATGCACTTCGCCCGCATGCGCCTTCGGGCTCGATGAAATCGAATAGAGCCGCGGTTGCAGGCGCTTGAGCATGCCCGTCAGCTCACGCGCGGAGAGTTCGACCGGGTATTCGTGCAGCACGTCGGCAAGCTGTTGCCCCCACAACCAGTTCTTCAGATCGGCTTTGCGGTCTTCGCGCAGCAGCTCGCTCAAGCCCTGGCCGCGCGCACGCGCCGCGATGAGCGCGAGCGCATCGGGACCGGGCCGCGCGATCTCGTAGTGATGGCTCAAGGCATCGGCGAGGCGAATATCGCCGACGCCGGGCACGTCCACAGGCATATCGGCGGACAAATGCGTGAGCGTCAGCAATTCATCCACGAGCGCCGGGCAATTCGTCGGCCAGACGCCCAGCGCATCGCCCGCTTCGTATTCGATGCCCGCCTCGCCCGTCGACAACGAAAAATAGCGCGTGTCCTTGCTTGCGCCCTGCAAATTCAGGCGCACGTTGTCGACCAGCCGCGACGCGCCGGGACGCGTCTTCGTCGGCGCGCAACCGGGCAGAACTTCGGGAATCGAACCGCTCGCGGGCACGGCGTGCAGCGCGGCGTCTTCTTCCTTGATGCGTGCCGCGACGCGCTCGAGCCATGCATCGGCGCTGCTCTGGAATTCGCTGTCGCAATCGACTCGCGCCATCAAACGTTGCGCGCCCAGCGCTTCCAGACGCGTGTCGAGATTGCGGCCGTGGCCGCAGAACTGGTCGTAGTTGCGGTCGCCCAGCGCAAGCACCGCGTAACGCAAACCGGCGAGCTTAGGCGCGTTGTCGGCCTTGAGCGCGGACCAGAACGGCTCGCCGTTGTCGGGCGAATCGCCGTCGCCGAAGGTGCTCGTCATCAGCAGTACGTATTGAGCCTTTTCCAGATTCGCGAGCGGATAGTCCGCCATGCAAGCCGTACGGATCTCGCAGCCCGATTCCATCAACTGCGTCGCGTAACGCTCGACGAGCGATTCGACGTTGCCCGTTTGCGAGGCCCAGAGCAGCACCACCTTCGGACGCGTGTGAGCGATACGGACGCTGCCCGGCTGCTCGTCCTGCTGCGCCACGGCTTCGAGCGCGGGTGCGGCGCGCGAGCCGGCGCGGCTGAACAGGCCCGCCAGCAGACCGTCCACCCATGCGCGCTTTGCGACGGGCATCGGCGCATTATCCGGCAGCACCGGCAACGCCGCGCCATCGGTCGCGTCGGTGCGCGAGGCACGCAGGCCGTTGACGAAGCCCGCGAGATAGAGCCGCTCCGTTTCGCTGAGCGTGGGCGCGGGCAGCGCGCCAAGATCGAGTAGATTCGCAAACGCGTCGATTCGGGTCATGTCGAATTCCTGTTGCAAAGCGGCGCGGCCAGTGTCGTGCCGATCCGACGTATCGCTAACGTCGGGTTCGACCACGGGTGGCTCGGGCGCGACGCGCGTCAGCGCGACCGCACAAAATTTCAGTTCGGGCTGCTGGGATATGGCATCGACCGCGTCGTTCGTGACCGCGTTCACGCACAGATCGTCGCCGAACACATCGTTCCAGTGCATCGGCGCGAAGCAGTTGCCGGGTTGCACGCGGTCGGTGATCACGGCGGGCAGCACGACGCGGCCGCGTCGCGAGCGCACCTCCACGCGATCCTTCGCCACGATGCCGAGCGCGCCCGCATCCTCGGGATGGATCTCGACGAAGGGCGACGGGTTGAGCTTGTTGAGCATCGCCACCTTGCCCGTCTTCGTCATGGTGTGCCATTGATGTTGCAGGCGGCCCGTGTTGAAGACGATCGGGAAGGTGCCATCGGGCAGTTCAGCTGGCGCCACATGCGGACGCGCGAAGAACACGCCCTTGCCATTCGGCGTGGCGAACGCGATGCGCGGGCGGCTACCGTCCGCGTCTTCGCGCAGCGTCTGGCTCACGCCATCGTTCAGATAGCGAACCGGATGGCGGTCATCCTTCGAGTCGGCTGCGCACGGCCATTGCAACGGCGTTTCGCGCAGCTTCGCGTGGCTCGCGCCGCGCAGATCGTAGCCTGTCTTCAGGTTCGAAAAGCCCACGATCTCGTCGAAGACTTCGGCCGCGCTCGCGTAGCTGAACGCTTTCTCGAAGCCCATCGCACAGGCCGCCCGCGCGATGATCTGCCAGTCGGGCAGCGCTTCGCCAGGCGGTTCGATCCCCTTCTGCGTGAGCGTCATGTTGCGCTCGGAGTTGATCATCACGCCTTCGGCTTCGGCCCAAAGCGCGCCGGGCAGTAGCACGTCGGCGTATTGATTTGTTTCGGTATCCAGAAAAGCGTCCTGGGCGATCACCAGCTCGGCGGCGCGCAGACCCGCCACCACGGTCTGCCGGTTCGCGACCGAGGCCACCGGATTCGTGCAGATGATCCAGCATGCCTTGATCTCGCCTGCCGCCATGCGCGAGAACATGTCGATGGTGCCGCCGCCCAGCTTCGTCGTGAGCGTACCGCGCGGCACGTTCCAGCGGTCCTCCACGAAAGCGCGGTCGTCCTCGGAGAGCACCGAGCGCTGACCGGGCAAGCCCGGCCCCATGTAACCCATCTCGCGCCCGCCCATCGCGTTGGGCTGGCCCGTGAGCGAGAACGGCCCGCTGCCCGGGCGGCAGATCTTGCCCGTGGCCAGATGCAGATTGCAGATCGCGTTGGTGCTCCACGTGCCATGCGTGCTCTGATTCAGGCCCATCGTCCAGCAGCTCATCCACTCGGGCGCGTCGCCAATCATCTGCGCGGCGCGGCGAATATCGGCCTCGGCGAGACCCGTGATGTCCGCAACTTTCTCGGGCGTGTAGTCGGCGAGGAAAGCCGGCATCGCCTCCCAGCCATCGGTATGGCTCGCGATGAATTCGGCATCCGTGTGGCCGTTTTCGTGCAGCAGATACAGCAGGCCGTTGAGCAGCGCGAGATCGGTGCCCGCCTTGATCGGCAGATAGAGCGAGGCCTTGTCCGCTGTCGCGGTGCGGCGCGGGTCCACCACGATCAGCTTCGCTCCGGCTTTCACGCGATCCATCATGCGCAGGAACAGAATCGGATGGCAGTCGGCCATGTTCGCGCCGATCACGAAGAAGCAGTCGGCCTTGTCGAAGTCCTGATACGAGCCCGGCGGGCCGTCCGCGCCCAGCGAGAGCTTGTAGCCGCTGCCCGCGCTCGCCATGCACAGGCGCGAATTCGATTCGATATTGTTGGTGCCGACAAAGCCCTTCGCGAGCTTGTTCACGAGGTACTGCGCCTCGATCGACATCTGGCCGGAGACATAGAACGAGAGCGCGTCCGGGCCATGCGCGTCGAGCGTCGCGCGCAGGCGCGCGGCCGTATCAGTGATGGCCTGGGCGACGGGCAGCGGCACCGGGTCGGCGTCGCGCGCGCGCCGCACGAAGGCGCGTTCGAGCCGGCCCGACTTGCGCAGCGCCACGTGCGCCGAGGAGCCCTTGGTGCACAGGCGCCCGAAATTGGTCGGGTGCTCGGCATCGCCCGAGATCTTTTTGACCTCGCCATCCTCGACGTGCAGGACCATCCCGCAGCCTACGCCGCAATAAGGGCACACCGTCTTGACGTTCTTGCCCGCCATGTCCGTTTCTCTTTGCGTGGATGCCGTTCTGTCTTCAGGCCGCCACCCAGACCTGGCCGTTCTCCACGCGCGCGGCGAACGCATTCACCGAGCTGCGCGGCTCTTCGAGGCACTCGCCCGTCGAGAGATCGAAATGATGCTTGTAGATGGGCGACGCCACGACAATGCGCTCGCCCAGACTGCCCACGAGACCGCGCGAAAGCACCGCAGCCTGCGAATTGGGATCGTAATTGCCGATGGCGAACACGCGCGCCGCGCCGTCGTCGATATGGAACACGGCGATCTGCTCGCCGTTCACGAGCGCGCAAACGCCCGTATTCGGCACGATATCGTCGAGCTTGCAGACCGACACCCAGCTGGGATCAAGCGAAACATGACTCATTTTGGATTCCTCTTGAATAGATAGCTTCAGACTGCTTCGACAACGACGGGAATCTCCGCCAGCGCCGCATGCTGCGCGCGCACGGGAATCTGCTGGCGCTCCTCGAGCGTGGCCGGGCGAATCTGCCCGCGCTCCTCAACAAACGCAACGTGCTGATCGCCTTCGTCGCTATTGACGAAGTGACGGAAACGGCGACGCGTCTGCGGATCGGTCACGGCTTTCTTCCACTCGCATTCGTAGGTGTCCACCACGAGTTGCATCTCCGCTTCGAGTTCCGCACCAATGCCGAGTTTGTCGTTCACGATCACGTCGATCAGATAATCGAGGCCGCCTTCGAGGTTGTCGCGCCATACACTGGTGCGTTGCAGGCGGTCAGCGGTGCGCACGTAGAACATCAGGAAGCGGTCGATATAGCGCTCCAGCGTGGCGCGGTCGAGATCGGCCGCAAGCAGTTCCGCGTGGCGCGGCTTCATGCCGCCGTTGCCGCAGACATAGAGATTCCAGCCTTTTTCCGTGGCGATCACGCCCACGTCCTTGCCCTGCGCCTCGGCGCATTCACGCGTGCAGCCCGAGACGCCAAACTTGATCTTGTGCGGCGCGCGCAAGCCCTTGTAGCGGTTCTCCAGCGCGATCGCGAGACCCACGGAATCGCCCACGCCAAAGCGGCACCACGTCGAGCCCACGCACGACTTCACGGTACGCAGCGCCTTGCCATAAGCGTGCCCCGATTCGAAGCCCGCATCGATCAGCTCTTCCCAGATGAACGGCAACTGTTCGACGCGCGCGCCGAACAGGTCCACGCGCTGGCCGCCGGTGATCTTGGTATAGAGCCCGTACTTCTTCGCGACCATGCCCACGGCGATCAGCCCTTCGGGCGTCACCTCGCCGCCCGCCATGCGTGGCACGACCGAATAGGTGCCGTCGCGCTGGATATTGGCGAGGTAGTAGTCGTTCGAATCCTGCAGGCTGGCGTGCTCTTTCTTGAGCACGAACTCGTTCCAGCACGACGCCAGAATGCCGGCCACGGCGGGCTTGCAGATATCGCAGCCCAGACCGTGACCATGTTTGGCAAGCAGCGCGCCAAACGTCTTGATCTGCTCGACGCGCACGAGGTGATAAAGCTCCTGGCGCGAAAACGCAAAGTGCTCGCAGAGGTGGTTGTTGACGGCCACGCCCTGACGCTTCATCTCCGACTTCATGACCTGGGTGACGAGCGGCACGCAGCCGCCGCACGACGCGCCCGCACAGGTGGCCGCCTTCATCGCGCCGATGCTGGTCGCGCCGTCGCGCACCGCCGCGCAGATCTGCGCCTTCGAAACGTTATTGCACGAACAGATCTGCGCGCCGTCGGGCAATGCCTCCACGCCGAGCGCGGGCTTGGCCTTGCCGTCCGCTTGCGGCAGGATCAGGAATTCAGGGGACTCGGGCAGCTCGATGCCGTTGAGCATCATTTGCAGCAGCGTGCCGTATTCGCTGGCGTCGCCCACCATCACCGCGCCCAGCAGTTTCTTGCCGCATTCGGACACCACGATCTTCTTGTAGACCTCGCGGCGTTCGTCGGCGAAACGATACGAGCGGCTGCCCGGCGTCTTGCCGTGCGCGTCGCCGATGCTCGCCACGTCCACGCCCATCAGCTTGAGCTTCGTGCTCATGTCCGCGCCGGCGAAGTCCTGCGCGGCCTCTCCCGCGAGCGTCTTCGCCACGAGGCGCGCCATGTCGTAGCCGGGGGCCACGAGGCCGAAAATCTGCCCTTGCCAGAGCGCACATTCGCCGATTGCGTAGATGTCGGCGTCGCTCGTGCGGCAGGCAGCGTCGATCACGATGCCGCCGCGCGGGCCGATTTCGAGTCCACAGGCGCGCGCGATTTCGTCGCGCGGACGAATGCCCGCCGAGAACACGATCATGTCGGCTTCCAGATGCGTGCCGTCGGCGAACACCATGCGGTTCGCAGCGCTTTCGCCATCGACGATCGAGGTGGTGTTTTTCTGCGTATGCACGCTCACGCCCAGCGCCTCGATCTTGCCGCGCAGCATGCGGCCGCCGTCCTCGTCCACCTGCACCGTCATCAGGCGCGGCGCGAATTCGACCACATGCGTGTCGAGCCCGAGGTCGCGCAGCGCCTTCGCGCATTCGAGCCCCAGCAGGCCGCCGCCCACCACCACGCCGGTTTTCGCACTCGCGCCGCGTGCGCGCATCGCTTCGAGATCTTCGATGGTGCGATATACGAAGCAATCCGAACGATCGTTGCCTGCGATCGGCGGCACGAATGGCGACGATCCCGTGGCGATCACGAGCTTGTCATAGGAAAGCGTTTCGCCGTTCGACACGCTAACCGTGCGCGCGGCGCGGTCGATCGACACGGCTTTCGCGTCGAGCACGAGGCGCACGCGCTCGCGCACGTCGTCGCGTTCGAAAAAGCCGGGGCTCACGAGCGAGAGATCGTCGGCGCTCTTGCCCGCGAAGAATTCGGAGAGATGCACGCGGTCGTACGCGGGGCGCGGCTCTTCGCAGAGCACCGTGATGCGCACCGCGCGTGGAGATTGCGCGGTGTCGGCCAGCACGCTCTCCAGAAACTTGTGGCCCACCATGCCGTGACCGATGACGACGACGTTCAGTGCGTCCGTTGCGAGCGTAGATTGCGTCATGCCTGTGCACCCTGCTAGAGAGAAATAAAAAAGGCGTCCCGCAAATCCCGCTCGCGAGGAGCCAGATTCAGGGGACGCCGTTGTCCTGAGTTTCAATCGGTTTCAAACGAATTGCGCTGCGTGCTGCGATGCAGTTGGATCGCCATTGATCCGTGTTCGGGGATCACTATGCAAACGCTGTGCCAATGCGCGCTGAAATCGTCGAAATGCCTGTGCACAAAGCGTTTGCGCGCATCGCAGCGGACTGGGGCATGAACACGGCGCTGATACACGACGATGCAGGCCAGCACAGATTTGGTGCCGTGCAGCACGCTGGCTGTGCGCTTTCGGTGCGAGTCAAGCGTGCGTACACGTAGCGATATGCGTTGGTCTGGAACTTGCGTTGCACAACGCATCCGGCAACGATGCCGGGAAAAGCGGTAGAACGAATTGAGCAACGGACAACGGCGTCCCCTCGTCAATCAAGACGAGCGGACGCCGTTTGTATTTGAAGCGCAAGATAGTGCGCAGACGCGCAGGCAATCCGAGGAAGAAACATGAACCAGGCAACGGGCAAGGTCACCTTATTGAGCGCGGGTCCGGGCGACCTCGACCTGCTCACGCTGAAAGCCGCGAAGGCACTCGCGCGCGCGCAGATCGTGCTGCTCGACGATCTCGTCAATCCCGAGATCGCGACGCTCGCGCCGCAGGCGCGCATCATCCGCGTCGGCAAGCGTGGCGGCTGCCGCTCGACACCGCAGGCCTTCATCGAGCGGCTCATGGTGCGCTACGCGCGCAAGGGGCACGACGTGGTGCGCGTCAAAGGGGGCGATGCGCTGCTGTTCGGTCGCGCGGGCGAGGAACTGGCCGCCTTGCAGCGCGCGGGCGTGCCATTCGAGATCGTCAATGGGGTGTCGTCGGCGTTCGCGGCGGCGGCGGGTCTGGGCGTCTCGCTCACGCATCGCGATCACTGCCAGGGCGTGATCTTCGTGACGGCGCATCTGCGCGACCATAGCGAGCCGGATTGGCAGGCGCTCGCGGCCACGCGCATGACGCTGGCGATCTATATGGGGATGAGCCGCATCGAAGGGCTGTGCGCGACGCTCGCGCAGTCGCTTTCGGCGCAGACACCCGCAGCGGTCGTGCAATGGGCGGGCACCGCGCAAGAGCGCCGCGTGTTGGGCACGCTAGGCACGATCGCGGAACGGGCGCACGCAGCAGGCCTGGGCAGTCCGGCGATCATTCTCGTGGGCGATGCGATCGGCGAAGCGGTGTCGCTCGCCGCATTCGATGCGCACGCAACGACCTTGCCGGTATTGCGCCGCGCGTGAGCCGGTTAGCGCAGCACGCGCTTCGCCACCAGACACGGCAGCCGCACGCCGAATCCGGCCACGAGCCGCAGATGCATCCACGACAGCAACAGGTTGTCGCGCGCGTAGTTGAAGTGCGAGACACCGCCCTCGTGCGCGCCGAAGTAACGCACGGGCGCTTCGATGCTGATCGGCCGCACGCCGGCCCAGCACAGGCGCACGGCGGCTTCGGGATCGAAGTCGAAGCGGCGCATCCACGCCTGACGCCGCATGATGGTCACGAGCGGCGCGATCGGATAAACGCGGAAGCCGTACAACGAATCGCCGATACCGGCCCATAGCGTTTCGAAGTCGGCGAAGAAGTTCGACACGCGGCGGCCTTGCACGCGCAGTTGCGGCGCGCTGGCGTCGAACTTGGGCCGCCCCAGCACCATTGCGTCGGGGCTGGCCTGCGATGCGGCCATGAAGCGCGGGATCAGATCGGCCGGATGCTGGCCGTCCGAGTCCATCGTCAGCACGTGGGTATAGCCGCGCGCCGCCGCGGCCTCCATGCCCGCCAGCACCGCGCCGCCCTTGCCGCGATTGGCGGGCAGCACGATCACATGCAGACCGGGATCGTCCGCGGCCATCGCTTGCAGGCGTTGGGCGCTGCCGTCCGTGCTGCCGTCCACCACCACCCAGACGGGGTTCCATTGCGCACGCGCCGCGCGCACGGTTTCATCGACCTTGGTGCCGGGGTTGTAGCTCGGGATCAGGACGAGATGGGTCGAGGAAGCGGTAGGCGTGGACATGGCTGGGGCCGATTGCATGGAACGGGATACTGACAAAATTTTATGACTCGCCGACGACCCTGCACATGTCCTTTCGACATCGTGTGCGCGTGCGGCGTAAGCGATGCAAAAGCGCGCTTCAGGCAAGGCTCGCCATCTCATGACCTGCGCTCGCCTCGATCTCGATCAGCAGGTCCGAGCGGCACACATCCGCGTGCAGGTAGAGCGGCTGCACGTGCGGGCCTGCGGCCTCGCGCAGCAGCTTGTCGATGGCGGCGAGCGCGGCCGTATCGGCGCCGTCGCGCACATAGACCTTGAACGCGAGATCCACCAGCGCGAACGGCCCGTGGCCTTGCCGCGCGGCCTGGTCCAGCACCGCTGCGAGATTCGCGAGCGTCTCGCGCGTTTGCGCCAGCACGTCGCCGGGGTGCACGGTGCGGTGCCCGACAATACTCGCGGTGCCCGAAATGAATAGCACCGGCGCCAACTCTGCCCCCGGCGCGCCGGACCACGCGGCCGCGCGCGCGAACGTCGGGGCACGCGCGCCGTATTGCGCCGGGTAATCGAACGCGCTCACCTGGCGCGGGTTCTCGATGGCGTCGGCTGGCGTGCGGCTCGCGAGGAAATACACCGCGAGCGGTTCGCCCGGCACGCCCTCGGCCGATAGCGGCCCGACCGAGCCGAGCGCGCATGCCGCCGGCACGCTGCCGGTGAGCGCGCGGCGGCACGCTTCGAAGGCGTGCTGGCGACCCGCATTGAACTGACGATAGCGCTCGACGCCATGCTGCTCGACGTTGATCGCGGGCACCGTGTTCCAGATACGCAGCGGATGCGGCATGTCCAGCGCATCGAGCAGATCGAACAACATGCGATAGGCCGCTTCGGTCGCGCGTTCGAGCGGCGCTTCCATAGGGGCTTGCGCTGCGGGCTGGACGACGAAATCGGCTTCGTTGAGCACGATGCTGCCGAATACGAGCCCGGCCGCTTCGCTATAGCGGTAATGCAACGCGCCGCGCCGCACGCTGCGCAGATCGTCCGCGGCGCATTGCCAGATTTCGTAACACGATGCCTCGTGCGCCGCGCTGGGGCTGTTCTGCCATTCAGCGGTGGCGCGCTGAGGAACGAGTTGCGTCATGTGAACCGGCGCGAGCGGCAAGTCGGGCACTGTGTCAGCCAGTACTGGCTCGTGCGCCGCCGCGCCCATGCAGACGGCACCCATTGCGCCTGGAAACGCCTGGTCGAAGGCTGCGGCCGCGCCGTCTTCACCGGACGCGCTACCCAGCAAAGCGGCAAGACGCGCACGATCGATCTGCACGAGCCGCAGTGCGCTTTGCAGCGCGTGGCCATGCGGCGCCACGGGCGCAGACGTCATCGATTGCGAACGCCAGCCGGCGTCGACAGTTTGCACAGACACTCGAATTACCTCAGGAAGCCGTCAACGGACCACAACGCAGGCGCGCTTACGCGAGCCCGCCGTTGATCGAAAGAACTTGCCCGGTCACGTACGCAGCGGCGTCGGACACGAGATAGGCGACCATGCCGGCCACTTCCTCGGGCCGGCCGGCGCGTTGCGCGGGCACGAGCTGCTTGATGCGCTCGGCGGGAAAGGCGTCCTGCGCCATCGGCGAGGCGATGATGCCGGGCGCGATCGCGTTCACGGTGATGCCGCGCGAGGCCACTTCGAGCGAGAGCGCCTTGGTCGCGCCGATCAAACCGGCCTTCGCCGCCGAGTAATTGACCTGGCCGCGATTGCCCATCACGCCCGCGAGCGAGGCGATATTGACGATGCGTCCGCGCCGTGTGCGGATCATCGGCAGCAACAGCGGCTGCGTCACGTTGAAGAAACCGTTGAGCGAGACGTCAATCACGCGACGCCACTGCTCGCGCGTCATGCCCGCGAGCGGCGCGTCGTCGTGCACGCCCGCGTTGTTGACGAGGATCTGCACCGGCGCGTCTTCGATCAGGCGCGCGAGCGCGGCCTCGGTGGCGTCGGCGTCGGTGACGTCGAAGGCGATCGCGTGCGCCCGGCCGCCCGCATCGACGAGCCGCTGCGCCACGGCCTGCGCTTCGTCCAGACGCCGGTTCGCGTGCACCCAGACCTCATGGCCCGCTTGCGCCAGCACGGCGCAGATGGCCTGGCCGAGCGCCCCGCTGCCGCCGGTCACGAGCGCTCGCATCGGCGTGTTGCTGTTCATCTGCGCTCCCCCTTGCTTGCTGCTGCCGTCGCGCTCAGCGCGTACGATGCGCTTCGACGTAGGCAGCCAATGCGCCCAGCGTCGCAAAGATTTTTTCGTTATCCGGATTGTCCGAACGCAGCTCGAAGCCGTACTTCTTCGAGATCAGCAGCGCGATTTCCAGAATGTCGATGGAGTCGAGCCCGAAGCCTTCGCCATAGAGCGGGGTCTCGGCGCTCACGTCGTCGAGCGAAACGTCTTCGAGATTCAGTTCGCCGACGATCAACGTGGCGAGCTCGTGTTCCAGTGGGTTCATGTGCGTGCGGTCAGGGGTGCGGGGTAGCGCAGCGGCGCGCAGCCAATGGCCGTCTGCCGGCTTCCGGACCAGCCCCCCGCCTGCCTCCCTGATTTTAGGGTTCGTTTGGTAAAAGTTACGCGGATTCTAGACGATGGGTATCAGGGCGTATACGGGGAGGCCTTCCGAAAGGTTACAGAGGGTCGGGCACGCGCCGGGCGCATTTCGGGACGCAAACGCACGCCGCGCTTGCGCGGTATTGGCCGTACCGCATTCGCCTCGCCGCCCGCGTGTGCGCGATGTCATACAAACGGTTACAAACCGGCCAGAAGGCTTACCGAGGAAGCCGCGCCGACATCTTAAAATACGCCTGCCCTGAATTCAGGGCCCGTAATTCATATGACATAAGACGCTTTGTGACCCAGCCCGCTATCTCGAAAGCGATCTGAAACCGCTCCGCCGCGCCAACCCGCACCAACGTTAAGGACCCGAAATCGACCATGCTGCGCCCGCCCTTCCAACCTCGCCGCGCCTCAGGCAGCCACGCAATCCGCGTGGCCAGGCGCGCTGGAGAAGGACGATGACGGCGACGCGTGTGTCCGGCGTTGTGCGCACGATGCTGGCCGTCGCGCTCGTGGTCGCTTATCAGGTGGCGGCGCATCACGCCGTCGCCACGCCCGGCGCGCATGGCCTGGGTCTGACGATGGCGCTGGTGCCGCCGCTGCTGATCGCGCTGGGCGCCGCCGCGCGCTCGCCGCGCCGCGCGTGGTTCCTGCCGCTCTGGGCGCTTGCCGCCGCGGCGCTTTGGCTAGCGCGCACGCCGCTTGCTCAGCATTTCGAATGGGGCCTGTACCTCGAACACGCGAGCTTCAATCTGGGCATGGCGCTGCTGTTCGGTCGCACGCTGGCGCAGGGTCATGTGCCGCTGTGCACCCAGTTCGCGACGATGATGCAAGGCCCGGGCGCGGGTGCGCTCCCGCCTGCCGTGGCGCGTTACACGCGGCAGATCACGCTGGCGTGGACCGTGTTTTTTGTCGCGATTGCGGTGATATCGACGCTGATGTTCGCGTTCGCGCCGATCGTCGACTGGGCGACCTTCGCGAATTATCTGGCGCTGCCGCTGGTGGGCGCGATGTTTGTCGCCGAGCATGCGTGCCGGCGTTTCGCGCTGCCCGGCGAGCCGCAGGCGGGGATGCTGGAAGCGGTGCGCGCTTATCGGGCTTCGTCGGAGGCTTCATCGGCATCCACGCCGCTGAAGCCGCACGCGCGCCCTACGCCATGAATAGACGGCTGGCGCGCCGCTGCGCCGGCCCTTGTTTTCGTATCAACTGATTTATGCCGACTCGTCCGCTGGTCTTTCACTCTTCGCCCCGTCAGGTCATCGCCTGGCGCGATGGCTCGCCGGTCACGGTGCGCGCGTTCCTCGCCGAGGTCGCGCGGGTCGCGGCCGTGCTGCCGCCGGGCGGCCATGTGTTCAACGTCTGCCGCGACCGCTACCGCTTCGCGGTGAGCCTGTGCGCGGCGCTCGTCACGGGCCGCATCAGCCTGCTGCCGTCCACGCACACGCCGGAGATGGTGCGCCAGCTCGCCTCGTTCGCGCCCGACGCATTCTGCCTGCACGACACGCCCGACTGCGCGATCGACCTGCCGCGTTTTCGCTATCCCGAAGCCGCTGAAGCGCCCGATGCGGCCGAAGCAGCCGATGACGACGCCGCCTTCGAGGTGCCGCAGATCGACGCCGCGCGCATCATGGCCTACGTGTTCACGTCCGGCTCGACGGGCGCGCCGGTGCCGCACCGCAAGACCTGGGGCTTTCTCGTCGCCAATGTGCAGGCGGCCGCGGCGCGTCTCGGGCTGAGCGCAACCGAGGGCGCTGCGCCCACGCTGATCGGCACGGTGCCCGCGCAGCACATGTACGGCTTCGAGTCGACCGTGCTGCTCGCGCTGATCGGCGGTCTCGCGTTCAGCAACCGCCAGCCCTTCTATCCCGAGGATATCCGTGCCGAACTGGCCGCCGTGCCGCAGCCGCGCGTACTCGTGACCTCGCCGATCCATCTGCGTGCGCTCCTCGCCAGCGACGCGGACCTGCCCGAAGCCGCGCTCGTGCTGAGCGCCACGGCGCCGCTCGCCGAAAAACTCGCCGGCGAGGCCGAAGCGCGCCTGCATGCGCCGCTCGTCGAGATCTACGGCAGCACCGAGACCGGCCAGATCGCCACGCGCCGCACGGCGCAGGGCGCGACGTGGGCGCTGTTCGACGAGATTCGCATCGAAGCGCGCGCCAGCGACCACGCCGCGAACGACGAAGGCCCGACCATGTGGGTCTCGGGCGGTCACGTGGAACAGCCGATGCCGATGGGCGATGCGCTCGAACTGCTCGACGTGCACCATTTCCTGCTGCACGGCCGCAAGGCGGACCTCATCAATATCGCGGGCAAGCGCACCTCGCTCGCGTATCTGAACCATCAGCTCAACGCGATCGACGGCGTGACCGACGGCGTGTTCTTCATGCCCGACGAGACCGCACAGGCGGCGAGCGACGGCATGGCGCCGGTCACACGCCTCGTCGCGCTGGTGGTGGCGCCGACGCTCGACGCCGCCGGCCTGCAACGCGCGCTGCGCGAGCGCATCGACGCGGCGTTCATGCCGCGCCCGCTCGTGTTCGTCGACTCGCTGCCGCGCAACGAGACCGGCAAGCTACCGCACGACGTGCTCGCGGCGCTGGTCGCGCAGCATACGCGCGGCGCGGTGAGCGCAGAGCCCAAGGAGCCCCAGGCCGCGCAGGCAACCCTCACGCGCGCTGCCCTCACGTTCACCATTCCCGCCGATCACCCCGCGCTGCCGGGCCACTTCCCCGGCCATCCGATCGTGCCGGGCGTCGTGCTGCTCGACCACGCCATCGATGCGATCGGCGCAGCGCTCGAGCGACCGTTCGACAGCTGGCGTCTGAGCGCGGCCAAGTTCCTGAGCCCGGCGCTGCCCGGCGACACGCTCGATCTCGCCTTCGACACCCAGGCCAGCGGCGCGATCCGCTTCACCGTGCGCGCGGGCGCACGCGACGTGGCGAGCGGAACGCTCTGCGCACCCGTTGCAGCACAACCGCAGGAGGGGCCGCAGCCATGACGACGAAACGCACCGACTGGGCCCAGCGCCAGGAACGCGGCAGCGCGCTCCTGCTGCGCGCCATGACCTGGCTGTCACTGCGCTTCGGCCGCCGCGCCGCACGGGGGCTCGTGCATCTCATCGCCACCTACTTCGTGCTGTTTTCGCCGCGCGCGCGAGCCGCGTCGCGCGACTATCTGCGCCGCGTGCTCGGCCGCCCCGCGAACTGGATCGACCTCTACCGCCACGTCTTCACCTTCGCGGTCACGATCCACGACCGCATCTATCTGATGAACGAGCGCTTCGACCTGTTCGACATCCGCCCGCAAGGCCACAAGCTGGTCGATGAGGCGCTCGCGGGCGGGCGCGGCGCGTTCCTGATGGGCGCGCACCTGGGCAGCTTCGAGGTGGTGCGCGCGTTGGGCCGCACGCATCCCGACCTGCGCGTGGTCGTGACGATGTTCGAGGAGAACGCGCGCAAGATCAACGCGACGCTCGCCGCCGTCAATCCCGCCGCTCAGCCCGAGGTGATCGGCCTCGGCCAGGTGGATTCGATGCTGCGCGTGAACGAGCGGCTCGACGAGAACTGCATGGTGGGCATGCTCGCCGACCGCACGCTGCTCGCCGACGACACCGCCGCGCTGCGCCGCATGGCCTTTCTCGGCGAGCCCGCCGCGTTTCCGCTCGGGCCGCTCTACATGGCCGCCATGCTCAAGCGCCCGGTGATCTTCATGACCGGGCTCTATCGCGGCGGCAACCGCTACGACGTGCATTTCGAAACGCTCGCCGATTTCACCCACACGCCGCGCGAAGCGCGCCAGGCCGCCATCGACGCCGCGATGGTGCGCTACGTGAAACTGCTGGACCGCTATTGCCGCTCGGCGCCCTATAACTGGTTTAACTACTTCGACTTCTGGCAGACGGCGCAGAAGCCGCAAGTGCAGCACGGCGCGCAGCCCGCACCGGCGGCGCAAGCCAAGCCGAAGAGCGCGGCGCTGGCCGCCCGGCTTGCGCAGAATGCGTTCGCGGCCAATAGCGCCCATAGCGTGAGTTCGTCCAATCCGGCCCGCACGCAAACACCGCCGCGTACCCACGCGCGCCGCCAAAACGGCACGGCAACTGCGAACCTCGCCGCCCGGGAGACCTCCGACGCATGAGCGCCCTTCGCCTCGCTTGCCTTGATCGCCTGTCGCGCGCGCTCGTGCCCGCGCTCGCCGTGTGTTTGCTGATGAGCGCAGGCGTCGCGCGCGCCGACTCATCTGCCAACTCCGCTGCCAGCTCGTCCGCCAGCGGTAACTGGACGCTCGATCGCCTCATGTCCACGCTCGCGCAACACAAGGCGGGCCGCGCCACGTTCACGGAAACGAAGTACCTGTCGATTGCGACGCAGCCCATCGAATCGTCGGGCGAACTGTCGTTCGTCGCGCCCGATCATCTGGAAAAGAACACGCTCAGCCCGAAGCCCGAGCATCTGGTCGTGGACGGCGACATGCTCACCGTCGAGCGCAACAACCACAAGTACACGCTCGCGCTCGCGCGTTACCCGGAACTGGGCGCGTTCATCGAGAGCATCCGCGCGACGCTCACGGGCAATCGTCCCGCGCTGGAGCAGACTTACCAGGTCGCGCTCAGCGGCAGCGGCGACGACTGGACGCTCACGCTCACGCCACGTAATGCGCAGATGCTCAAGACGGTCAGCTCGATCACGCTCGAAGGCACGCGCGACGCACTGCGCAGCGTGGCGATCCAGCAGGCCGGCGGCGATCATTCGTTGATGCGTCTGCGTCCGCTCGCGGCGTCGGCCGCGAACTGAGCGCCGTTCGCACCACGCTGCGCCTGATCCCACTGATCCGCATGAACCCCCCCCACAGGCCAAGCTCACTCGCCCGCGCGCTGCACGCGCTCCAGCGGCGCGCCGTGCTCGTCTGGCTGCTCTTCCTGCTCGCCTGCGCAGGCGCGATTGCCCGCGCGCACTTCAGCACCGACCTTTCCGCCTTCCTGCCGAGCGCGCCCAGCGCCAGCCAGCGCGTACTCGTCGATCAACTGCGCGACGGCATGGTTTCGCGGCTCATCCTCGTCGGCATCGAAGGCGGCGATCCGGCCACGCGCGCGCAAGTCTCGCGCACCATCGCGGCCACCCTGCGCGCCGATCCGCAATTCGCGGCGGTCCACAACGGCGAGGCCGTGAACGACACGCGCGACCAGCAATTCGTGTTCGCGCACCGCTACGCGCTGAGCCCCGCCGTCACGCCGCAACGCTTCACGGCGGCGGGCCTGCACGCGGCGCTCGGCGAGAGCCTCGACCTGCTCAGTTCGTCGGCGGGACTCGTCGCCAAGGACCTGCTGCCGCACGACCCGACCGGCGAAGTCGCCGCGCTCGTCGGCCAGCTCGACAGCAGCGCGCAGCCCGCAAGCCAGGACGGCGTCTGGGCTTCGCGCGACGGCACGCGCGCCGTACTGGTCGCGCAGACCGCCGCGGCCGGTTCGGACACCGACGCCCAGGCCCGCGCCATCGACGCCATCCAGCGCGCGTTGCCCGCCGCCTCCGGTTGCCATCTCGAACTGAGCGGCCCCGGCGTGTTTTCGGTGCAGACGCGCGACGCGATCCGCCATGACGTCGAGCGCATCTCGGTGCTCAGTCTCGTGCTGATCGTCGCGCTGCTGCTCACGCTCTATCGTTCGCCGCGCACGCTCGCGCTCGGTCTGTTGCCCGTGCTCTCGGGCGTGACCGCGGGGATCGCGGCAGTGAGTCTCGTGTTCGGCACGGTGCAGGGGCTCACGCTCGGCTTTGGCACGACGCTGATCGGCGAGGCCGTCGATTACTCGATCTATCTGTTCGTGCAGTCCGCGCAAGCGCCAGTGGGCGCGCGCAAGGACGACACCCTGCGCGCCTGGGTCGCCGCTTACTGGCCGACGATCCGCCTGGGCGTGCTGACCTCCGTGTGCGGTTTCGCGTCGATGTTGTTCTCGGGCTTTCCGGGCCTCGTGCAACTGGGCGCCTATTCGATCGCGGGCCTCGTGACGGCGGCGCTCGTCACGCGCTTCGTGCTGCCGCGCCTGCAAGGCGGCGCAGTGGCGATGCGCGATGTCTCGCGAATCGGCGCCTGGCTCGCGCGCGCCGCGCAGGCCGCGCCGCGCCTGCGCTGGCCGCTCGCGGCGCTGGCGCTGGGCGCGGTGGCGGTGCTGGCGGTCCATCGCGACGATCTCTGGAGCCACGAACTGGCCGCGCTGAGCCCGGTTCCGGCGGCAAGCCAGGCACTCGATGCACGCCTGCGCGCCGATGTGGGCGCGCCCGACGTGCGCTATCTGGTGGAGATTCCCGCCGCCAATGAACAGGCTGCGCTCGAAGGCGCGGAGAAGATCGGCGCGCAGTTGCAGCCGCTCGTCGATCGCGGCGTGCTCGCCGGTTTCGAAAGCCCGGCGCGCTATCTGCCGAGCGAAGCCGCGCAGCGCGCGCGCCTTGCGAGCCTGCCCGACGCCGCCACGCTCGCCGCCCGTCTGCAAGGCGCCCTCGCCGATCAACCCATCGCGCTCAAGCCCGACGCATTTGCACCTTTCCTCGCCGATGTCGCGGCAGCACGCCAGGCCGCGCCGATCACGCGCGCCGATCTGCGTGGTACCTCGATGGCGCTGGCCGTCGACGCGCTGCTCACGCCGCGCGCGGGCGGCTGGAATGCGATGCTCGCGCTGCGCGCGCCCGACGCGTCGGCGAACGCAGCCCAAGCCGCGAACACGTCGAGCCTGGACGCCGCGCCGATCCGCGCCGCCGTCGCCCGTGCAGGCGTGCCCGGCGCGCTCTTCGTCGACCTGAAAACCGAGGCCAACCGCCTCTACGTGGACTACGTGCGCGAGGACATCCGCCTGTCGCTCGCGGGGTTCGTCGCGATCGCCGTGCTGCTGGCCGTGGCGCTGCGCTCGCCGCTGCGGGCCGCGCGCGCGCTCGCGCCGCTCGTCGCCGCCGTGCTGGTGGTGGCGGCGGGCTTCGCGCTCGCGGGCGTGCCGCTCACGATCCTGCACCTGGTGGGGATGCTGCTGATCGTCGCGGTGGGCTCGAACTATGCGCTGTTCTTCTGCAAGCGCGACAGCGGCCCGCGCGCGTCCATCGCGCCCAATACGCTCGTCTCGCTGCTGGTCGCCAATCTCGCGACCGTCGCGGGCTTCGGCCTGCTCGCGCTTTCGCATGTGCCGCTGCTGGAAACCTTCGGCCTGACGGTCGGGCCGGGCGCGATGCTCGCGCTCGCCTTCGCGGCGATTCTCGCGCCGCAGGCCGCACGGACTGTGCCGGTGCCTTCGTTGGGCAAGCGCCTGAACGCCCGCGAGGAGAAACGCGCATGAACGCCCCGATGCCTGCGCAGATCCCCTTGGGGCCGCGCCGCTGGAAGCCCACGCCGCTGATCACGGGCACAGCCGCGCTGCATGTCGGCGCGGCGGCGGCCATGCTCGCCCAGCCCGCGACGTGGCCGTGGGCGACGGGCGGCGTCATCGCCTCGCATCTCGTGTTGACGGCGGCCGGGCTCTGGCCGAAAAGCGCCCTGCTCGGCCCGAACTGGACACGCTTGCCCAAGCTGCCCGAAGCCGCCACCGACAATTGCCTCGCCCTGACCATCGACGACGGCCCGGACCCGGAAGTCACGCCGCGCGTGCTCGACCTGCTCGACGAACACGGCGCGCGGGCGACCTTCTTCTGCATCGGCGATCTGGCGCGACAGTATCCGCAACTGGTCGAGGCGATGATCGCGCGCGGCCATGCCGTCGAGAATCACAGCCAGCGGCATCGTCATACCTTTTCGCTCTCTGGACCGGGCGCGCTGCGGCGCGAGATCGAAACCGCCCAGCGCACGCTCACCGATATCAGCGGCCAGCGCCCGCTCTTCTTCCGCGCGCCCGCGGGCCTGCGCAATCCGTTCCTCGAACCGGTGCTCTGCGATCTGGGCCTGCATCTGGCTAGCTGGACGCGGCGCGGCTTCGACACGCGCGAGCGCGAGGCGAGCAAGGTTACGCAGCGCCTGCTGCACGGTCTCGCGCCGCGCGACATTCTGCTGGTTCACGACGGCCATGCGGCGCACAGCGCGAGTGGGCAACCCGTGGTGCTGGACGTGCTGCCCGACCTGCTACGCGCCGCCGCGCGTGCGCAATTGCGCTGGACGACGCTGCGCGACGCGCTCGTTGAAAGCCCGCTGAAAAGCGCCGCAAGCCCCGTCCAGAAAGCGTTCGACGCCACCCCGTTTGATAAAATTCGATAGATAACGACGCATCAGCATGCGCCCCCGCACTTCCTTGGCTAACCGACTTTCGTGAACCCACTTCTGCTCTCGCACTACACCGCCACCAGTTGCCTCGGGCACGGTCTCGACGCGACCCTGGCTGCCCTGCGCGGCCAGCAGAGCGGCCTCGCGCCATGCGATTTCGAGCGCGCCGAACTCGACACCTGGATCGGCAAGGTCAACGGCGTGGACGCGGTCACGATGCGCCCCGGTCTCGAAGCGTACGACTGCCGCAACAACCGCCTCGCCCAGCTCGGCCTCGAACAGGACGGCTTCGCCGCGCGCATCGCGGCAGCGGCGGCGCGTTATGGCGCGGATCGCGTGGGTGTTTTCATCGGCACCAGCACGAGCGGCATCCTCGAAACCGAGCAGGCCTATCGCCAGCGCGACCCGCAAAGCGGCGCGCTCGCGCCCGGCTTCCATTACGCGCAAACCCACAACCCCTATTCCGTGGCCGCCTTCGTGCGCGCCTACTGCGCGCTGCGCGGACCGGCTACTTCGATTTCGTCGGCGTGCTCGTCGGGGGCCAAGGTGTTCGGCTCAGCGCGGCGCATGATCGAAGCGGGCTTGATCGACGCGGCGGTGGTGGGCGGCGTCGATTCGCTGTGCCTCACGACGCTGTACGGCTTCAACTCGCTCGAACTGGTCTCGCGCCAGCCGTGCCGCCCGTTCGACGTGGCGCGCGACGGCATCTCGATCGGCGAGGCGGCGGCCTTCGCGCTGCTCGAACGCCCGCCCGCGCAAGGCCAGCCAATCGACGACAATGCCGTGCTGCTGCTCGGCGTGGGCGAATCGAGCGACGCGCACCATATGTCGTCGCCGCATCCGGAAGGACTGGGCGCGCGCGCGGCCATCGAGCAGGCGCTCGCCACGGCTGGGCTCGCGCCGCACGAGATCGGCTATATCAACCTGCACGGCACCGCAACGCCCAGCAACGACGCCGCCGAAAGCCGCGCCGTGGCCGCGCTGTTCGACACCACGCCCTGCAGTTCGACCAAAGGGGCGACGGGCCACACGCTCGGCGCGGCGGGGGCGCTGGAGGCCGTGGTCGCCGCGCTGGCGCTGCGCGAGCGCTTCATTCCTGCCGGCGTGAACACGACGCAGCCCGACCCCGCGCTAGGCGCGAACTACGTGCTGCAAAGCCGCGACGCCGACCTGCGCGCCGTGCTGAGCAACTCGTTCGGCTTCGGCGGCACCAATTGCAGCCTCGTATTCGGGCGCGCCTCCTCCACCCTGCCGATTCAGACGAACCCGCGATGAAACTGAACGCCTGCATCGAAAGCATCGGCCTGATCGGCCCCGGCCTGCCCGACTGGCCGCACGCCGCCGACATCCTCGCGGGCCATGCGCCCTACGTGAGCGAGCGCACCGTGCTGCCGCCGCCCGCCGCGCTGCCTTCGGCCGAGCGCCGCCGCACCGGGCCGGTCGTGCGCACCGCGCTGGCCGTAGGCCATGAAGCCGTGGCGGCGAGCGGACGCGACGCCACCACGCTCGCGTCCGTGTTCGCGGCCTCGGGCGGCGACGGCCAGAATTGCCACGCGATCTGCGAGATGCTCGCGGGCGACGACCGCCAGCTCTCGCCCACGCGCTTTCACAACTCCGTGCACAACGCGCCCGCGGGCTACTGGAGCATCGCGGCGCGCGCGCGAGCGACCTCGAACGTGCTCTGCGCGTACGACGGCAGCTTCGCGGCGGGGCTGCTGGAAAGCCTCTGCCAGGTCGCCGTGGACGGCGTGCCGAGCCTGCTTGTCGCCTACGACACGGAATACCCTGAGCCGCTGCACACGGTGCGCCCGATCGCCGATGCGTTCGGCGTGGCGCTCGTGCTCGCCCCGCTGGCCGCGGACGGCACGCCGCCGCATGGCCTCGCACACATCGAGGCGAAGCTCACCGACGCCCCGGCCACGACACTCGCTGCGCCCGAACTCGAAGCGCTGCGCGCGAGCAATCCGGCGGCGCGCGCGCTGCCGCTGCTCGAAGCGATTGCGGCGCGCCGCGCGGCGAGCGTGGTGATCGACTATCTGCCGGAGACGCGCGTGCGCATCGACCTGAGCTTTGGCGACACGCCCACGGAGCGCACGTCATGAGCGCCGCGCTGCTGCCCACCACGCCGCTCGACCACGCCTGGATCGCCGCGCACATTCCACATAGCGGCGCGATGTGCCTGCTCGACGGCGTCGAAGCCTGGGACGACACGCGCATCCGCTGCACGGCGACGAGCCATCGCGATCCGCACAATCCGCTGCGCGCGCGCGGGCGCCTGGGTTCGGCCTGCGGCATCGAATACGCGGCGCAGGCGATGGCCGTGCATGGGGCGCTCGTTGGCGCGAACGACGGGGACAACGCGGGCCCGCGCGTGGGCTTTCTCGCCAGCGTGCGCAGTGTCGAAGCCCACGTTGCGCGCCTCGACATCTTCGCCGCGCCCCTCACGATCGAAGCCGAGCGCCTGAGCGGCGACGGCAACAGCGTCCTCTACGCCTTCACGGTGCGCTGCGACGCGCAACTGCTGCTGTCGGGCCGCGCCGCGGTGATGCTCGACGCCTCGGCGCTGCTGCCCGGCAGCGGCGCCCCAGCCACAAACAAGGGAGAAGCACCATGAAAAGCACAATGAAAAATCGTCCGTTCATCCTGGCCGCGCTACTGCTCGGCCTCGTCAGCACGGCGGCGCACGCCGACCTGCATGAAGTGAAAGAGGACATCAAGCACGACTCGAAAGAGGCGGCCCACAAGACCGGCGAGGCCGCACGCGACTTCGGCCATGCCACCGCGAATGCGGCGAGGACCGTGGGCCACGGCATCGCGCACACGTCGCGCGAAGGCTGGGAGGCCACCAAGCGCACGACCAAACGCGTGTTCCACAAGGACGGCTCGAAAGAGGAAACGCGTCGCGACGATGCGTAATTGATGCTTGATGGATGCGTGATGGCTGCATGAGCAAGCACCCTTGAAGTCGCGGCGGCCCGCCCCGCCTGAAAACCGCCGCGACACCCGCCTCAATACCGGTTTGCGCCGCCAATCGCGCCGCCACACCCGCCATTTCGCGGGTTTTCCGGCCCGAATCCCTCCCTCGAACGGCCAATTTGCCCGTCTCTTGCCCGCAACAAGGCAAAATACGGGTTTTCGAGCCCGTGCCGGGCTCATATTTTTCCTGCCGTCCGGCTCCCCGCCCTTAGCAGACGCCGCCCGAGGACGTATCATCCGGGCCTCGGCGCGCGGCCGGACGGACCGCTTGCCCGGAAATACCGCGCGCGAGCCTACTGGAGTTGTTTTGATGACCGAACCCAAGATTTCATTCGCAGGCCGCCTGTCGCTCGCCTTCGGATCGTTTTTCGCCATCCTCGGCAATGCCGAGCTGGCTGGCGGCGTGCGCCGCCTGCGTAACGGAGAGACGTTCGGCGCGCCTGTCGCCGCCGCCCCGGCTCCCGTGGCCGCGCCTGTTGCGCCCGTTGCACCGGTTGCTCCCGCACCGGCTCCGGTCGCCCCGGCCGCAACCGTTATCGAGGAAGCCAGCCCGCAGTCGGCGCTGCAGCTGCTCGGCCTGCTTCAGCGCAACGCGCGCCTCGTCGACTTCGTCGAGGAAGACATCAAGAACTACTCGGACGCCGACATCGGCGCGGCCGCGCGCCTCGTCCACGAAGGCTGCCGCACCACGCTGCGCGAGCACTTCACGATCCGCCCGGTGCGCACGGAAGCCGAAGGCAGCCGCGTGACGATCGCCCAGGGCTTCGACGCCACGGCGATCCGCCTGACCGGCAATGTGGTCGGCTCGGCCCCCTACAACGGCACGATCAGCCACCGTGGATGGCGCGTCGAAGACGTCAAGCTGCCCAAGCTCGTCAAAACCCATGACGCGAAAGTCATCGCACCGGCGGAGGTGGAACTGTGAGCGAAGCCCGTTATTCCATCGGCGTCGATCTGGGTACGACCCACTGCGCCCTCTCCTATGTCGATCTCGTTGACAGCGATGGCGAGAAGGCCATTCAGGACGTGCTGCCCATCACGCAGCTGACCGCGCCCGGCGCGATCGAATCGCCTGAACTGCTGCCCTCGTTCCTCTATCTGCCCAACGCGGGCGAACTCACGCCCGGCGACCTGACGCTGCCCTGGACCGCCACGCGCGAGTACGCCGTGGGCGAAATGGCGCGCAGCCGTGGCGCGGGCACGCCGATCCGCCTCGTGTCGAGCGCGAAGAGCTGGCTCTGCCACCCGGGCGTGGACCGTCGCGCGGCGATCCTGCCGAACGACGCGCCGCCCGAAGTCGCGCGCATCTCGCCGCTCGAAGCGTCGATCCGCTACCTCACGCACCTGCGCGAAGCGTGGGACCAGGCCGTGCCGGATGCGCCGTTCATCGAGCAGGACGTCACCGTGACGATCCCGGCCTCGTTCGATCCGGCCGCGCGCGAACTGACCGCCGAGGCCGCGCAGGCTGCCGGTTACACGCGCATGACGCTGCTGGAAGAGCCGCAGGCCGCGCTCTATAGCTGGATCCAGAAGAGCGGCGGCGGCTGGCGCAAGGACGTGAAGGTCGGCGACATCATCCTCGTGGTGGATGTGGGCGGCGGCACGACCGACCTCTCGCTGATCGCCGTGGTCGAGCGCGAAGGCAATCTCGAACTGCACCGCGTGGCGGTGGGCGAGCACATCCTGCTCGGCGGCGACAACATGGATCTGGCGCTCGCCCACGTGGTCGCGCGCAAGCTCGCGGCGCAAGGCACCCAGGCCGATCCGTGGCAGCTGCGCGCGCTCACCTACGCGTGCCGTTCGGCCAAGGAAACGCTGCTCTCCGATTCGAGCGTGGACACCGTGCCGCTGGTGGTGCCGAGCCGCGGCTCGAAGCTGATCGGCGGTTCGATCCGCACCGAACTCACGCGCGCGGAACTCACGCAGATCATCCTCGAAGGCTTCTTCCCGCAGGTGGACGCCGCCGCGCGTCCGGCCGTGCGCACCCGCGCAGGTCTCACGCAGCTCGGCCTGCCCTATGCGCAGGACGCAGGCGTCACGCGCCATCTCGCGGCCTTCCTCGGCCGCCAGGTCGCGGCGCTCGCGGAAGTCGAAGGCTTCGGCGCGCCCCCGGAAGGCGCGAGCTTCCTGCACCCCACGGCCGTGCTGTTCAACGGCGGCGTGTTCAAGTCGCCGCTGCTGGCCGGTCGTGTGATCGACATCCTCAATAGCTGGCTTGCCGCCGAAGGCGCACCGGCCGCGCGTCTGCTGGGCGGTGCGGACCTCGACCTCGCGGTCGCGCGCGGCGCGGCGTACTACGGCTACGTGAAGCGCGGCCGCGGCGTGCGCATTCGCGGCGGCACGGCGCGCGCGTACTACGTGGCGGTCGAATCGGCGATGCCCGCGGTGCCGGGGCTGGAGCCGCCGGTGTCGGCGCTGTGCGTCGCGCCGTTCGGTATGGAAGAAGGCACGGACGCCCCGCTGCCCGCGCAGGAGTTTGGCCTCGTGGTGGGCGAGCCGGTGCACTTCCGCTTCTTCGGCTCGTCGGTGCGCCGCCAGGATCAGGTCGGCACGCTGCTCGACTACTGGTCGGCGGACGAGCTTCAGGAACTCGAAGAGATCCAGGCCACGTTGCCCACGGAAGGCCGCACGCCGGGCGAGATCGTGCCGGTCAAGCTGCATGCGCGCGTGACCGAAGCGGGCACGCTCGAACTCGAAGCCGTGCCGTCCGGCAGCCATGAGCGCTGGAAGGTCGAGTTCGATGTGCGCGGTGGCGTGAGCGCTTAACACGCCCATTCGCGCACTCATTGCGCATCCAGCGTCGCGGCACATTAAAAAGAACCGCCGCGACGCGCTTTCACCAGGACGCCGCCGCCAGCCACAGCCAGGCGGCGTCCACCTCACCGCCAACCGAGTCAGCAATTGAGCGCGATGAAGCCATACGTCGTCGGCATCGACCTGGGGACCAGCAATACGGTCGTGGCCTACGCCGAAGCGGGCGGCGACGAAATCCGCGTGTTCGATATCGAGCAGCTCACCGCGCCCGGGGAAGTCGGCGCGCAGCCGCTGCTGCCATCGGCGCGCTATCAACCCGCGCCCGGCGAACTGCCTGCGGGCGCGCGGCAACTGCCGTGGTCCGCGCCGCAGGGCGCCAACGCGTCAGACGCTGCGCCCGTGGTCGGCCGCCTTGCGCGCACACTCGGCGCGCAGGTGCCCGGGCGTCTTGTCGCCAGTGCGAAAAGCTGGCTCTCGCATGCCTCGGTGGACCGGCTCGCGCCTATCCTGCCCTGGGGCGCGCCCGAGGACGTCGGCAAGGTCTCGCCGGTGGACGCCAGCGCGAGCTATCTCGCGCACGTGCGCGCCGCGTGGAATCACCGCTTTCCTCAAGCGCCGCTCGAACAGCAGGACGTGGTGCTCACGGTGCCCGCCTCGTTCGACGACGGCGCGCGCGCGCTCACGCTCGAAGCCGCGCAGCGCGCGCAACTCCCTAAATTGCGTCTGCTCGAAGAACCGCAGGCCGCGTTCTACGACTGGCTGTTTCATCATCGCGATGCGCTGCAAACCGAGCTTGCCAGCACCCGCCTCGTGCTCGTGTGCGACGTGGGCGGCGGCACGACCGACCTCACGCTCATCAAGGTCGAAGTCGATGAAGGCAACGGGCAAGGGCAGCCTCGTTTGACCCGTATCGGCGTCGGCAATCATCTGATGCTGGGCGGCGACAACATGGATCTCGCGCTCGCCCATCTGGCCGAAAGCCGGCTGGGAGCGCAGCAAGGCCAGGCCGGAAGGCTCTCTGCGGCGAGCCTCTCGCAACTGGTCGAGCGCTGCCGCGTCGCGAAGGAACAATTGCTGGGCGAAGACGCGCCCGAATCGGTGGGCGTCACGCTGCTGGGCGCGGGCGCGAAGCTGATCGGCGGCGCGCGCAGCACCCAACTCACGCGCGATGAAGCCGAGCGCATCATCGTCGATGGATTTTTCCCTGCCGGCGCGGCCGACGATTTGCCGCGCCGCGCACGCGCGGCCATCGTCGAATTCGGCCTGCCTTATGCCGCCGATCCGGCGATCACGCGTCATATCGCGGCCTTCCTGCAACGCTTCGCGGCGCAGTCGCGCGAGGCGCTGGGCTCGGCGGCCGATGCGACGGCCGAATCCCTGCCCGTTCCCGACACACTGCTGCTCAACGGCGGCGTGTTCCGCGCGAACGCGCTCACCGGCCGGTTGCGGGACACGCTGGGTGCATGGCGCGACGCGCCACTCACCGTGTTGCAGAACGATCACCCCGACGTGGCTGTCGCACGCGGTGCCGTCGCTTTCGCGTTGGCGCGCAAGGGCCGCGCGCCGCGCATCGGCGGGGGCTCGCCGCGCAGCTATTTCCTCGTGCTCGACGAGGGCAACGCCAATAGCGACGGCGGCGACGACAAAGCACAACAACGCGGCATCTGCCTGCTGCCGCGCGGCACCGAAGAAGGCCACGAAGTGCGCCTCGACGATCGCACGTTCGCGCTGCAACTGGGTCATCCGGTGCAGTTCCACCTGGTCTCCACAGTCGCCGATACCCCGTGGAAAGCCGGTGAAATCGCCGATCTTTCCGGCGACTTCGTGCGCCTGCCGCCGCTCGCCACCGTGGTCCAGGGGCAAAAAGGCGCACGCGAGCGACCCGTCAAGCTCACCGCGCAACTGACCGAGATCGGCACGCTGGAAGTGCGCTGCGTCGCCACCGACGATCCCGCGCAGCACTGGCTGCTCGAATTCCAGTTGCGTCGCGACGAACATGCGCGCCCGGACGCCGGTGCGCGCGTGCGCCATCCCGCGCTCGACGAGGCCATCGCGTTGATCGAGCGCGTGTTCGGCGCGAAGTCCACGAAGGTCGATCCGAAGGAAGTGAAGCGTCTGCGCGCGCAGCTCGAACACACGCTCGGGCCGCGCCAGAACTGGGACAGCCCGCTGCTGCGCGAACTCTTCGGCGCGCTCTGGGACCGCGCGGGACGGCGCCGCCGCTCCGCCGATCACGAGCGCCTGTGGCTCAATCTCGCGGGCTATTGCGTGCGGCCGGGCTTCGGCTACCCGCTCGACGAATGGCGCGTGGAGCAGTTGTGGACGCTGTTCGACGACGGCATCCAGCACGTCAACGACAGCCAGGTCTGGTCCGAATGGTGGACGCTCTGGCGTCGCGCGGCGGGCGGCCTGAATGCCGAAGCGCAGGAGCAGGTGCTGGAAGCGATGCGCTGGCTCGAAGACGCGGTGGCCGCGAAACACCACAAGCTGCCCTTCGATGCGTCGAAGCTCGGTCAAGCCGATATGGTGCGGGTCTACGCATCGCTCGAACAGATCGACGCGGCGCAGAAGATCGAGATCGGCGCGCAGTTGCTCGAACGGTTGAAAAAGCCTGCGGAGAATCATCAGAGTTGGTGGGCCATGGGCCGCATTGGCGCGCGTCTGCCGTTTTACGGCAGTGCGCACGGCGTCGTGCCGCCGGAGGTGGCGGCGCAATGGCTCGACGCGATTCTCGCGCTCGACTGGAAGAAGGTCGAACCCGCGATGTTCGCCGCCGCGCAGATCGCGCGCATGACGGGCGATCGGTCGCGCGATATTGCGCCGGAGTTGCGGGATACGGTGGTGAAGCGGCTGGAGAGCGCGAACGCGCCGCAGACCTGGATCGCGATGGTGCGCGACGTCGTGGAACTCGATAGCGCGGATACGGGGCGCGTGTTTGGCGAGGCGCTACCGGCGGGGTTGAAGTTGATGGGGGCGTGAAGCCTTCACGAACCTAAACGCGCTCCGGCCTGCACCGGAGCGCGTCCCTGCCTTCGCGATCAATTCCCCGCCTGAACCTCCACCGCCTGCATCACCGGTTGCACGGCGGGCTGCACAGCGAGACTTTCCTGCGGCAGCGCCCATTCCAGCCAGCGCGTGCGATGCACGACCACGAGGCCAAAGGCCAGCGCCGCCAGCGCGCCGAAGGTCGCAAAGCCCATCTGATAGCTGCCCGTGCTTTCCTTCGCGATACCCATGATGACCGGCAGATAGAAGCCGCCGATACCGCCCGCCGCGCCCACGATGCCCGACATCAGGCCCGTGCGGCCCTGCCAGCGGCGCGGCACGAGCTGGAACGTCGCGCCATTGCCCAGACCGAAGCACACATAGGTCAGCGCGAGCAGCGCGATACCGGCTGCGAACGGCGGCATCCATGCAGCAAAGGCGAAGTCGCACAGCGAGATCGCCGCGAGCAGCAGCACGAGCGCGCGCACACCCGAGATGCGATCGGCGATCAGACCGCCGATCGGACGCACCATCGCCCCCGTGAACGCGAGCAGCGACATGATCACGCCCGCTTCGAGCTTGGGTACCTGGTAGAGCGAAACAAGCAGCGTCGTCACATACGAGGACATGCCGACAAAGCCGCCAAACGTGATGCTGTAGACGAGCATCACGACCCACGTATCGCCTTCGGCCAGCACGCCGCGATAGTGGCGCGGCAGCACCGCGATCGCCAGCAGCGCGCCCATCACCGGCAGCAGCAACACGCCGGTCTTGCCTGCGCCGAACACGCCTTCATGCACGGCGAGCACGAGCGCGAGCAAGCCTGCCAGCGTGACGAAGAACGCACGCAATGCCTTCGGCGCGCTACCCGACTTCTGGCCGAGGTCGCGTGCCCAGAAACACACGGCTGTCGCCGCGATGCCGAGCAGCGGCAGCGCCGCGCCCGTCGCGTGGGCCCAGCCGTAGCTATTGGCGAGTCCCGGGAACAGAAAGCCGTCGAGCACCGCGCCGATGTTGCCCGCCGCGGCCAGCCCCAGAACCAGGCCTTGCACCTTGGGCGGATAGTTGCTGCCCGCCATCGGCAACGCCACGGCGAAACTCGCACCGCCCACGCCCAGCAGCACGCCCAGCACCAGCAGCAGCGTGTATGACGGCGCACCCGGCAGCGCCAGCAGCACGACGGCGGGAATCGCCGAGAGCGCAATGCCCATCAGCGCGACCTTGCGGCCGTCGCACGCCTGGTAGAGGTTGCCGAGCGTCACGCGCAGGATGGCCGCGCCCAGCACCGGCACGGCCACCAGCAGGCCGAGTTCGGCCGGCGACATGTGAATGTCCTTCTGGATGAACGGCGCGAGCGGGCCAAACATCACCCACACCGTAAATCCCGTGTCGAAATACAGGAAACACGCCAGCAGCGCGCGCCAGTTGCCGCTTTTCAGCGAACTCAAAAGGTCTTTCACGAGGCACTCCCCAGGGTAATGGAAACCGGTGTTTTCACGCCGCATCCGTTTTAACTTCGCACTCCGACATATCCAGCAAGACTGCTTCCGAACCGGCGTATCCGCCCTTTTGCATCAACGCGCACAGAAAGCGCACACAAGGCCCACAAACGAAAAAGCGTCCCGAAGCGCATTCGCATGAAGCCCATCGCTTCATGGAAAAGACGCTTCGGGACGCCGTTGCCCCGCCCTGCCAGGTTCGATCGTCGCGCTATGCAGCCTTGCTGCGCACGACGATGTCAATTCGTCGAGACCGTCATTGGCCTCGCTGCTCACTAAGCAATAGCTATGCCACTCGTCATGCGAGAGCGCTCGCCTGAGTCGTCGAGCCTTGAAATACAGGGCTTGCGCAGGCGGCCCCGTTTTCGTCGGCGCAAAAAGATGGGGCGCATGCCTGCGCATGCGCCCCACCATTCATGTGCGCCCCGTGTCAGCCTCTGGTGCACCGCAGCGACGCGGCGCACCAGACACGGGCGCGATCAGAGACGATCAAAAGCGATCAGAAACGGTGCCGCAAGCCCACCGCCGCAACCGTCTGCACGTCGCTCGACGAAGCCGTCTGGCCGCTGATATCGGCGCTCAGGCCCGAGCCGTCGGCGGAGATGTGCTGCCAGCTCACCTGCGTGTAGATATCGGTGCGCTTCGAGAGGAAGTAATCCGCCTCCACCGAGACTTCGTGCCAGCGCGGGTGGTGATCGCCGGTCGAGTTCGACAGCGTGGCCTGCGTGTACGTGTATTCGCCCGTCACGCTGAACGCCGGCGTGAAGTGATACGCGGCGTTCACTTCGTAGTTCGAGAAGTTCGCGCCCTGGCCATTCCCGGCGATGCCGAGGCTGTTCGAGCCGTTGATCGTGTCGAGGCCGTCGAGCTGCGTGCGCGTCCACACGAAGCCAAAGCGCGCGTTGCCCGCATTCCAGTTCACGCCCGCGCCGTAAATGCGCTGCTGCGAGGCGATGAAGGTGCGCTCGGTCAGCGTGATCGCGCCATTCGTGTTCGAGCTGCCGCCGTTGTTCGCCTGGAGATAGCCCGCGGCGAAGGTCAGCGCGCCCGTCTGGTACTGGCCGCCGAAGCTGTAGACGCGGTTGTCGTCGAAGCCGCCCGCTTCGTTGGAGAAGCCGTAGAGCGCGCCGAACTGCAGCCCGTTGTAGTTCCTGCTCGCGAACTTCACCGCGTTGTTCACGCGGAACGAGTTGTTGAGGTTGTCGTTGTCGTACGGGTGCGCGCTCAGGTTGTTGCCGCCCGGGTGGACGCCCGTGAAGCTCAGCGGGGCGAGATAGTCGACCACCGAGTCGTACTGGCGGCCGAGCGTGACCGTGCCGTAGTTCGTGTTGGTCAGGCCGACGTACGACTGGAAGCCGAACTCGCGGCCGCCCTGGCGCATCGAACCGTTCATCACCGAAAAGCCGTTTTCGAGCTGGAAGATCGCGGCGGTGCCGCCGCCGAGTTCCTCGCGGCCCTTGATGCCCCAGTGGCTGCCCGTTACGTCGCCGCTGCCGGCCTGCCACTGTTTCGCACCCTTGGCGTTGCTGGTGAAGGTCAGGCCCGCATCGATAAGGCCGTACAGCGTCACGCTGTTCTGTGCATGCGCGCCGCACGCCCATACTGCCGCGCACGCGGCGACCAGGAAAGTCTTCTTCATGGTTCCCTGCTTGATCCGTCTGGTTTTAAGTTGTTTTGGCGTCACGCGGGCGTGCGCGGGCGCACGGCGCCGCGCGCGAGCGCGACGTCGTGTACCCGGCGCTGCCGGTGCGTAACGGATTGAACGGGCGTGGCTGGGACGCGCTACTGGCGGCTGGCTGGGCCCTTCCGATCGGCGAGACCGTCGATCAGAACCTGATGGAAGCCGCGCGAGCATGGCTCGATGCGCGCGCGGACTCCGAATACCTCGGCGAGGCTGGCAGGCGTCACGACTTCGGCAGGGGCGCCGAAGTGCGCGATGCGCCCTTCATGCAGCAGCATGGCGCGATCACAGGCGCGCAATGCCGCGTTGATGTCGTGCAGCACGACGACGGTGGCGATGCCGCGCTCGCGCGTGACTTCGCCCAGCACCGCCATGACGTGATACTGGTGATTGAGGTCGAGCGCCGACAAAGGCTCGTCGAGCAGCAATACCTGCGGCTCGCGCACCAGCGCCTGGGCGATGCCCACCAACTGACGCTGACCGCCCGACAGTTCGTCGAGCGAGCGATTGGCGAGCGCGCCGATGTCGAGGCGTTCGAGCGCCGCATGCGCGGCCGCCAGCACGCGGGTGTTGCCATGCGCGTGCAAGGCGGGATCGCGTCCGGCGCGCGCGGCCACCAGCACCGATTCGAGCACCTGCAGGCGTACGCCTGCGGGCAAGGCCTGCGGCAAATAGACGACGCTATGCGAGCGCGCGCTCGCGACACCCAGCGCGAGCGGCGCGCCGTCGAGCGAGAGCGAACCCGTATTCGGTTTCGCGAGACCCGCGAGCGTGCGCAGCAGCGTGGACTTGCCGCTGCCGTTCGGCCCGAGCAGCGCCGTGATCTCGCCGCGCGGCAGCGGGCCTGCGCTCAGGTTGCGCAGCACATCGCGTTTGCCGAAGCGCACGCCCAGATCGTGAATCGCGAGCCCGCTCATTGCGCGGCCCCCTGCGATCGCACGACGATGCCGAGAAACAGCGGAATGCCCACCAGCGCCGTGACGATGCCCACCGGAATCAGCACGCCCGGCACGATCAACTTCGAGGCGATCGACGCGAGCGAGAGCATCAGTGCGCCCAGCAGCAGGCTGCCAGGCAGATAGAAGCGATGGTCCTCGCCGAACAGCGTGCGCGCGACATGCGGCGCGATCAGCCCGACAAAGCCGATGGTGCCGACGAACGACACCGCCAGCGCCGAGAGCACCGCCACGCGCAGCAGCGTCGTGAGACGCAGCCGCTTGATGTCGATGCCGAAGCTCGCGGCGCGGTCTTCGCCCAGACGCATGGCCGTGAGCGCCCACGCGTTCTTCATCGAGAACGGCAAGGCGATCGCCAGCGCCGCGACAAGCACGCCGATCTTGGTCCAGTCCGCGCGCGCGAGCGAGCCGAGCGTCCAGAACACGAGGCCCTGGAGCGCATCGGCGGACGCGATGAATTGCATCAGCTCGACCAGCGCGTGAAACGAGAACACCAAAGCGATGCCCATCAGCACGACGCCCGCCGTGCTCATGCCGCGCCAGCGCGCGACGAGGTCGAGCGTGAGCGCGGAAGCGAACGCGAACACGAAGGCGTTGGCCGAGACCACCCAGGTCTGCGCCACGCCCGGAATCGCGAGATCGAGCACGATCGCCAGCGACGCGCCGAACGCAGCCGCCGCCGATACACCCAGCGTATAAGGGCTCGCGAGCGGGTTGTTGAGGATGGTCTGCATCTCCGCACCCGAGAGCCCGAGCGACGCGCCCACCGCGAGCGCCATCACCGCGTAGGGCAGACGGATCTGCCACACGATCACGACGTTGGCGGGATCGGCGTGCGCGCGGTCGAACAGCGTGTGCAGGAGCGTGGCGATCGGCAGGCCCGAGGGGCCCGTGCTCGCGTCGAACAGCAGCGAACACGCGATCAGCGCCAGCACCACGACGAGCAGCAGCGCGCGCCGCCGCGTGAGGCGCGTGTAGGCGCGCATCTGCGCCTGCGCTTGCTCGCTATCGTGCGCCGTGTGCGACTCCAGCGCCTCACGTGCACGCCAGCCGGAGCCGGCCGGCATGCGCACATCGTTCATCGCGCGGCCTCTTGCGCTTGCTTCCCAGGCAGCGGCAGCGGCGCATCGACCCATTCGGTGCCGCTATCCGGCACGGCCAGGAAGCGTCGATACAGTTCGTCCTGGGTCGCCTTCACGTCGAGCGACTTGAACTGCTGCGGATAGAACCACTTCGCAAAGGCTTCGATCGCGATGATGTTGTATGGCGAGTCGTAGTAGTTGTGCGAGATGCCATGCACGCGACCATCGTGGATCGCCTTGATGGTGTCGAAGCCGGGGCGCGCGACCAGTTGCGCGAGGCTCGCATCGGCGTCGTGCTCGCTCGTGAGCGCGCCCACGCGCAGCGAGGCGAGGCCCGGCTTGGTGCGGCTGCCCGTCGCGATATAGACATCGGGCTGCGAAGCGATCACCTGCTCCATGCTGATGTCGCCCAGCACGCCCGGCAGCAGGTCGGCGGCGATATTGCGCCCGCCCGCGGCCTGCACGAATTCGCCGAAGTTGCCCTTGCCCGCCGTGTGGCAGCAACCGGCGTCCCAGACGCCCGCGAGCATATCGACGAACACCTTCGGGCGCTGGTTCTCGGGAATCGTCTTGACGACGTTTTCGACCGCCGCGAGATGCTGCTGATAGAACTGGATATACGCGTTGGCCTGCGGCTCGCGATGCAGCACCTCGCCGAGCAGCTTGATGCTCGGCAGCGTGTTCTGCATCGGATGCACGCGGAAGTCGATGAACACCACCGTCGTGCCGGTCGCTTCGAGCTGCTTCACGAGCGCGTTGTAGCGGCTCGGGCCGTGGCCCGCGACGCTGAAAATCGCCACATCGGGCTTGAGCGCCAGCGCTTTTTCGTCGCTGATGCTGTCTTCCGTGGCCTTGCCGATCAGCGGAATCTGGCGGATCTCGGGGAACTTGTGCGCGTAGGCATCGTAGGTCTGCGGGTCCATCGTCGGCAGATCGCCCTGCCAGCCGACAATGCGCGCGAGGGGCTTCTGCCCTTCCAGCAGCGCGACGGCGGACAGCAGGCGGCTTTCGCCCAGCAGGATGCGGTGCGGGTTCGCCGGGATCTTGACGGTGCGGCCCGCGAGATCGGTGACGGTCAGCGGCGCTGCCGGCGAATTTGTTGCCGATGCGGCAGACGTGGCAACATTCGCGCCTGCCTGTGCCGTTGCCGGCGTGGCAGCGTGAGCGGCGAAAGCGATCCCACCGGCGACGGCAGCGGTGGCGGCGGCACGCGCGAAGCGGCCAAGCGGCATGATAGAATTCATAAATGAGAACGATTGCTATTTGCAGCCGACACTTTAGCCGCGCGATGTAATGGCAATGTGTTGAGAAGCGGCCCTTTTGTAATGGAATGTGTTGGCGGGGCCGGAACAGGCCCGATGGCCCAGGCCCAATGGCCGCAGATTGCGCAGTTTGAATAGCAAGAACCCACGATGGACCATATTCTCGTCGTCGACGACGACCCCAATATCCGCCAGTTGTTGCGCGACTATCTGCGCGACATGGGCTACGAAGCGAGCGCCGCCAGCAACGGCGCGCAGATGAAGCAGGCGCTGCGGCACACACGCATCGACCTGATCGTGCTCGACCTCATGCTCGACGGCGAAGACGGCCTCGACCTCACGCGCGAGCTGCGCCGCGAGAACGGCGTGCCGATCATCATGCTGTCCGCGCGCGGCGGTTTGCTCGACCGCATCCTCGGTCTGGAGATGGGCGCCGACGACTATCTGCCCAAGCCGTTCGATCCGCGCGAACTGGTGGCCAAGATCAAGGTGGTGCTGCGGCGCACGCGCGCGGTGCCCGATGCCGCGCCGGGTGCGCCCGCCCCACCGACGCCGCGGGGGCGTCACGCCGATGCCAGCGCTTTCGTCACCTTTGCGGGCTGGCGCCTCGACACGCGCATGAAGCAGATGCTCTCGCCCGAGGGCGTGGTGGTCTCGCTCGGCGGCTCCGACTACCGCACGCTGCGCACCCTGCTCGATCATCCGAACCGGCCGCTTACGCGCGAGTATCTGCTCGACCAGGTGTTCGACAAAGGGCACACGCCGCTCGACCGTTCCATCGACGTATGTGTGAGCCGGTTGCGCCATCACCTCAACGACTCGGCGCGCAATGCCGCGCTGATCCGCACCGTGCGCAACGAAGGCTACATGCTGGTGGCCGACGTCGCCTACGAAGCATGACGACGGTATCGGGCGTGCCTTCGGGCGTGTTTGGACGCATGGCCGCGCGCCTGCGCCGCCTTGTCTGGCCCGACACGCTGTTCGGCCGTCTGGTGCTGGTGCTCGCGGCGGGCCTGTTCGCCGGGCAGTTGCTCACCAGCACGATCTGGTTCGACACGCACGACAACCGCACGCTGGAAATTCCCGCGCGCCTCTTCGCGAGCCGTCTGGCCGATACGGTGCGCCTGCTTCAGCACGCGCCTGATATGACCACGCGCGAAACGATCCGTGAAGCGCTGAGCGATTCGCGCTATACGCTGCGCTGGGTTCAGGGCGTCCCGCCCGCGCTTTCACCCGACGCACCGCGTTCGCTGACGCTGCGCGCGACGAGCGGCCTGATCGCGGGCGTGATCCAGAAGCGCCTGGGCGAGCCCATCGACGTGCGTCTGGTCGATGCGCAACTGCGCGACGACGCGGGCCATCATCGCGGCATCCTGAGCCTGTTCGATTCGCGCATGCCCACGGGCGATTTTCATGTATTCCTGAACGTTCCGGGACAGGGCTGGCTCGACATCCATTCGAACGAAGGTCAGGCGGGCATGCATTCCGAGCGCGGCGAACTGGTGTTCGACTACCTGCTGCGCATTTACCTGCTGCGCTTTGCCGCCGTTTGTGCCCTCGCCTTCGTCGCAGTGCGCTTCGCGCTTGCGCCGCTGCGTCAATTGACGCGCGCGGCCGAGGCACTGGGCCGCAATATCCATCGCGCGCCGCTGCCCGAAAGCGGGCCGCAGGAAGTGCGCAGCGCCGCGCAGTCTTTCAATGCGATGCAGCAGCAATTGATCGACAACTTCACGGAGCGCTCGCGCTTTCTCGCGGCGGTCTCGCACGATCTGCGCTCGCCGCTCACGCGCTTGCGCCTGCGCGCGGAGATGCTCCCCGATGCGAGCTGGCGCGAGCGCCTGCGCGGCGATCTCGACGACATGGAGGCGATGGTGCGCGCGACGCTCGACGTCGTGCAGGGCGTGGAGATCACCGAAGCGCGCCAGAAGATCGACCTCGATTCGATGCTCGAAGGCCTCGTCGAAGACGCACGCGAGGCGGGCCAGCGCGCCAGCGTGACGGGCCGCACGCGCGCGCCGGTGAAGGGCTTTGCGCGCAATCTCAAACGCTGCCTGCAAAACCTCGTGGACAACGCGATCCGCTACGGTGGCGAAGCGCGCATCGGCGTACGCGATGACGGCCAGCAGGTGCGCGTGATTGTCAGCGACAACGGCCCCGGCATTGCCGACGCGGCGCTGCGCGAGCGCGTATTCGAGCCGTATTTCCGCATCGCGGCTCGAAACGACAGCGAAGCCGCCAGCGGTACCGGCCTCGGCCTGACGATCGCGCGCAGCATCGCCGCCGCGCACGGCGGCACGCTCACGCTGGCCAACCGCGTCGAAGCGGGCCGCATCGTCGGGCTCGACGTGGAACTCATCTTGCCGCGCGACGATTGAGCGGCCACGCTGCCGTTAAAACACGTAACGCGCGCGCACGTAGTAAAAGCCGCCGTCGATGCCGATCGCCGACGTCGTCGTGTCATAGACCGCGCCCGCATACTGCGCCGCCAAGGGCAGTTTGTCGGGATACTGGTTGAACAGGTTGCGCGCGCCGACCGCCACGTTGAAATGCTTCGTCACGCTGTAGCGCGCCTCGATATCGGTGGTGTACTCGGCTTTATTGGTGAACGGAATGAACACCGTCACCGATCCCGCATTCGGTCCTGTGCGATACGACTCCTGCGCCGACGTGCTGCCATAGCGCGTCTCATGCAGCGACACGCCCCACTTGCCGTAACTCCATACGCCGCCCAGGATGATCTTGTTCTTCGGCGTGCCCGTCGTCAGATAGGCGATCTGCTGCGCGTTGAGCAGCGGCTTGCCATTGGCGCCGGGCGCGAGACGCGTGAGCGAAGTGGTATTGAAGTTGACGCCCAGATCCCAGTCAATGCTGCCGTACTGGCCCAGATACGTGCGATACGTCGCCGCGAGATCGAGACCGCGCGTGCGCGTGTTTGCGCCGTTGGTGAAATAGCTCGCCGAGATCGCCGAGGCCGGAATCCCCAGCGGCGTAGTGAATCCCGCGAGCCCGATCGCATCGATGGCCGCCGCGCCCGTTTGCGAGCCGCCCTCGACGATGCGGTCGCGAATATCGATCTGATACGCGTCGATCGTCACATTGAGATCGCGTGCGGGCGTCAGCACGAGGCCCACGTTATAGCTGGTCGATTTTTCCGGCTTGAGCGGCTGCGCGCCCAATGCCCGCGCCGCTGCCGAATTGGCCGCCAGCAGCGCGAATGCCGAGGTCGGCGTCGGGCTGATCGTCGTGTAGTATTCCTGAGCAAGTGAAGGCGCGCGAAAACCGGTGCTGACGCTGCCGCGCAAGGCGATCCACGGCGTGAAATCGTAGCGTGTGGCGATCTTGCCGTTAGCGGTGTCGCCCACGTCGCTGTAATGCTCGAAGCGCCCCGCCAGATCGATGCGCCATTTACGCGTGATATTCGTCGAAAGGTCGATATAGGTGGCGAGCACATTGCGCGTGTTGTCGCTCTCGCTCGCGGGCGGCAGGCCGACCAGCGCGGGCGTGCCGCCGTACAGATATGAATACGGCTCGCCCGCCCCCACCGAATAACCCTCGATGCGATGCTCCACGCCGAACGATACGTTCAATGGCGCAGGCAGAAAGCCCAGATTGAAGGGTCGCGTGAGATCGAGATTATTGGTCCACTGCGTATCCGATTGGCGGCCGATATAAAACTTCGTGGGCGTCTGCCCGGTGGCCTGATAAAGCCCGATATTCGCCGACGACGATTGACTGAAATTGGCGTTGTCGCCGCCATAGGTCGAACTCAGATCCCATTTCCAGCCGAGCAGATCGTCGCCCTTTACGCCGAACGTCACGGAGAAGTCGTTTTCGCTGAGCAGATCCTGCGGCACGAAACCGTTCGGATAGACCGCCGGCAGCACGCTCGCGCCGCGCACCGTCTGGTAGCTGGCCGCATCGCGATGCGCGTAGGTGCCGAAGCCGTACAACTGCACGTTGTCGTTGAGGTAATAACCCGCGTTGAAACCCACGACCTGGCGCGTGCTCGCGGGATCGCCGATATATTTATTGCTTGCCTCGCCCGCCAGCGCACCCGTATGCGCGTATTGCTCCGTGCGGTTCGTGTGGTTGTCGCGCGAGACTTCCGCGCTCAGATTGAGGAAGCCGCCCGGTCCCAGTGCAAAACCATAATTGGCGGAGGTGCTCTGGCGCAGGCCATCGCCCTGATACGTCTGCCCCGTCAGGCTTTCGATATAGCCGCCCTTGGTATCCGACTTCAGAATGATGTTGATGACCCCGGCGATGGCGTCGGAGCCATACTGCGCGGCCGCGCCGTCACGCAGAATCTCCACATGATCGACGGCGCTCACGGGAATCAGGTCGATATCCACGCCCGTCGAGCCTTGCTGCGGGCCGGGATTGAGCGAGATCGTCGCGGTCGAATGGCGGCGCTTGCCGTTGACGAGCACCAGCACCTGATCGGGCGTCAAGCCATGTAGCGTGAGCGTGTCGACGAGCGCCGCCTGGGCGCCGCCCATCGCCTGGCGCTGGATCGCGGGCGACAGCGACACCAGCGCATCGCGCAGATCGGTCTGGCCCGTACTCTGCAATTGCGCGGCGGTGATCACGTCCACGGGCGTGAGGCTGCGCGTGGCTTTGGTGGCGGTGCGCGTGCCCGTCACCACCACGCGGTCCTGTACCTGCACGTCCTGTTTCGTTGCGCTGTCCTTCTGTGCGACCGAAGATGTGTCGACGCTCTGCGCCTGCGCTGCCCCTGTGCATGCCACTGCGGCGATGGCTATCGACATCGCCTTATACGGTGTTGTTCTCATTCACGCCCCGACTCTAAAAATAGAAGATGGATGCTGCGCTTTCTGGAATAGCGCGCCATCTTGTCCGGGCGAGGGGCGGTGCTTCAACTAATTAATTCTGCGAATTTCATGAGCAATTTAATGGATAGATTCGATGCCTTTTACGTAAAGCTATTTAAAGCGCGCTAGCCATTTGCAGGGGCTTTAAATCCGTCCACTATGTCCGCATTAAACGGCGCTATGGTTGCGGAATCGCTGCCGATATTCATGCGCAGCGTGTGCGCACCTGGCTACACCTCCGCTTTGCCGGAGGCCTGCTCGCGCCGGATCGTCCAAAGCACGCCGAGATCGCGCAACGGACGCGGCGGGATATAGCTGGCCGTGCCCTGAATCAGAAAGTCGTCGGCCAGTTCGCTGTGTTCGCCGAGCGCGTGTTCCGCAATCAGCCTGCCCGCAGCGGTGTGACGCACGATGCCCGAGCCATTGCAGCAGGCGGCCGCATAGACGTGCTCGCTCACCTGGCCGAAGGCGGGCGCATGGTTGTGCGAGATGCCGAGCCAGCCCATCCAGAAATGCTCGATTTCCAGCTCGCCCAGATGACCCAGGTGGCCGAACCGGCCCGCGAGCAGTTGCGCGTGCTGGGCGCGCGCGGCGCTGCGGCGGGCTTCATTGGTACTCAGCGAGGGCGAATACTCGAAACCCTGGCGGATCAGCAGGCGATGGTCCGGTGTGAGACGCAGCGTCGATCCGGCCACGCCATGCGCGGGTGTGATGCCCCAACTCGGGTCCGTGCCGAGTTTGGCCAGTTGCGCGGACGTGAGCGGCCGCGTCAGGCTCGCAAACAGCAACATCGGAATCTGGCGGTTCTCGAACACGCCGAACGACTGCGCGAACGGATTGACGGCGAGGATCAGCTTGCCGAAGCGAATGCGTCCGCGAGCGGTACGCACGTAAGGCGCCGCCCCGCCCGGCTCGATCTCGATCACGGCCGAATGCTCGAAGCGCGACACGCTCGCCGGCAGGCTGTCGGCGAGACCCCGCACGAGCGCCGCTGGATTCATCAGACACGTACCCGGCGTGTAGATCGCCGAGTGGTAGTACGGCGTGCCCAGACGCGCGGCGAGCGCATCGCCCGCGAGCGCTTCGTAGGGCTCGCCCCAGGCGTCGAGGTTGGCGGCGTAGCTGTCGAGCGCGCTCGCGGCCACCTTCGCGGTCACCGCCGCGTGATAGCGGCCGCGCCGCGCCCAGCCGCAGTCGATGCCGTGCGCCACGATCTGCTTTTCCAGCTCCGCCATCACGAAGCGGTTCACGCGGATCGCGCGGCGCCCCTGCTCCACCGAAGCCGCCGAGGTGGACGGCACGTGCGGCAGGTCGATCGCAAAGCCCGAATTTCGGCCCGAGGCGTTTTCGCCCACTTCGCCGCTGTCGACCAGCGCAATGGAATCGTGCGGGCGTAGTTCGGCCAGACGCCGCGCCGCCGCGATGCCCGCATAACCCATGCCGACGATCACCCAGTCGAAGCTGTGCTCGCCTTCCAGCGGCGGGCGAGGCGTGCGTTTGGGCAACAGGGCGCTCCAGCCGTTGGTGCGGTCGTCGGCGGGCAGGCGGGTGATGAGGCGGGGCATGGTGGTGAATCCGGGGTGAAGTTTAGAGCTCCATTATACAAAAACAATAATTTGTTATTGTTTTTGCATTTCATGAGGTCAGACGGCGGGTGTGGAAAGCTTGTCAGCAGCCGGAAGTATTTATTATTGTTTCGACATGACCGATCACGCGAACACCCCAACCCATCCCCCCCGCCGCGCCCGATCGCGCGTTCCCCAGACCGAGCGCATCGAAGCCACGCAACGCAAGATCATCGAATCGGCCCAGCGCCTGTTGCGCGAAGAAGGCTTCAAAAGCGCGACGCTGCAGGCCATCGCGCGCGGCGCGAAGGTGTCGCTCGGCGCGCTCCAGCATCATTTCGAAAGCCGCGAAGCGTTGATGGAGCGACTCGTCGACGAAGCGCTCGCACCGCTGGGCGGCAAGGATGGGCAGGGCAATGTCTGGCCCGACCCGGCCCTGCCGCTACGCGAGCGCGCGCAGTTCTTCGTGGAGCAGGCCTGGCGGCACATCTATGGCGCAACCAGCTATGTGACCGCGTGGAGCCTGTTCTTCGGCTGCAAGGCCACGCCGTCGATCTTCAATCGCATCGACACCAAGCGCGTCGTCGAGGACCAACGCCTGTTCGCGATGTTCGTCGATGCGTTTCCCGAGTTGCGCGAGCATCATCCGTTTCCGTTGGGATTCGCGGCTTCGGTGTTCGCGACCCTGCGCGGCGCGGGCGTGTTCGAATTGTTCGACGTGGCGCTCACCGAGCGGCACGAGGAATTGCAGTCTCTGGTGGAAACCATCGTCCGCGCCTGCCTGCCCATCGCGGCCGTAAGCACTCCAGCGTCGCCCCCTGCGCGTGCACGTCGCAAGACGCGCACGGCGACCTGATTCCCGTTCCCTCCTGCTGCACGCATGGAATCCGCATACGAAAACGCGGGTTCCACAATTGACGAAAGGCAATGGTTATTCACGATGCGAAGCGTTTCGCTTCATGCTGTGATACCGCGTTCCGCGCCTCTGTCTCGCCCTCGCCAGCGCGCTAGAAAATAAAGAATTCAATATCAACGGCTTACGTCGGTGGGCCAATTCGAGCCAAAAAACCGGCATCCGCCGCCATCGGACAAATCCTATTCTCGGGGCTCCTCTCCCCTCATTGACAAGCACTGGGAGCGATTCCAATAATCGCCCCCGTTCGCCAGATCAGGCGATTTTCAGCCGTCGCCACAAGCCGGAACGGCAATGCACAGTTAATCAGGAGACCAGATGAACAATATTCTGCAACGGAAAACCACACGCCTGGTCCAGGCGACGGGATTCGCGATGCTTGTCGCGATGCACACCGCGCCCACTCACGCTGTCACGATTCCCGCCGGCACGTCGCTCGCCGCGAAACAGGAAATCACCCGCCAGTTGCTGGGCGAAATCGAATCGCTCGATCCTGCGCACATCGAATCGACCAGTGCGAACCTGGTTGGTCTCGACGTATTCGAAGGCCTCACGCGCCTCGACGCCGCGGGCCAGGTCGTCCCCGGCGTGGCCGCCTCCTGGACTCACCCGGCGCCCGACACCTGGGTCTTCACGCTGCGCCGCGACGCGAAGTGGAGCGACGGCCATCCGGTCACCGCGGCTGACTTCGTCTACGCATGGCAGCGCGTGGCCGATCCGAAGACGGCCTCGACCTATTCGATCACAGTCGAATTCCTCAAGAACGCCAAGGCCGTGATCGCGGGCAAGCAACCGGTCTCGAATCTGGGCGTGCGCGCAATCGACCCGTACACGCTCGAAGTGAAGACCGAGGCGCCCACGCCCTTCTTCCCCGAACTCACGACCAACTCCTCGCTCGCGCCTGTCGATCGCGCCACGGTGGCGAAATACGGCGCAACGTGGACGCGCCCCGGCAATCTGGTCAGCAACGGTCCATACATGCTGGCCGACTGGCGGCCGAACGACCGCATCGTGGTCGTGCGCAACCCGCACTACTGGAACAACGCCCATGTGGCCATCACCAAGGTCACGTGGATGCCAGTCGAAAGCGATGAGACGGCCATGCGTATGTTCCAGTCCGGACAGATGGACATGACGTATCAGGTGCCGTCGGGCCAGTACCCCTCGCTCGTCAAGCAGTTCGGTCCAGAACTCAAACCCGGCCTGCAAATCGGTACGTACTACTACGTGCTCAACAACACAGACCCGGCGCTGCGCGATGCGCGTGTGCGTCAAGCCTTGTCGATGGTGCTCGACCGCGATCTGCTGACCGCGAAGATCACGCAGAGCGGCGAGCGCCCTGTCTACGGACTGATCGTCGAAGGCACCAAGGGCGCACTGCCGTTCACGCCCGAATGGGCCGCATGGCCGATGGCGAAGCGCGTAGAAACCGCACGTGGACTCTTGAAGGCGGCGGGCTACTCCGACGCCAAACCGCTCACCTTCACGTTGACCTACAACACGAACGAGTTGCACAAGAAGGTCGCGTTGTTCGCTTCCAGCGAGTGGCGCGTGAAGCTCGGGGTCAACATCAAGATGGAGAACCTCGAATACAAGGTGTTGCTCAAGCAGCGCCATGACGGCGCGTACCAGATCGCGCGCGACGGCTGGTACGCGGACTACAACGACGCCATGACGTACTACGCCCTGATCCAGTGCGGCAGCCCGCAGAACGATCAGCGCTACTGCAACCCCAAGGTCGACGATCAGGTAGTCGAAGCGAACCACCAACCCGACGAAGCCAAACGCCGCGAGATGATCACGCAGGCTTTCTCGCTCGCCATGCGCGATTACCCCGTCGTGCCGCTTTATCAGTATTCGAATGCCCGGCTCGTGAAGTCCTATGTGGGTGGCTACACCCTCACGAACTATCTCGACCAGCGCGCTTCCCAGGACATGTACATCATCAAGCACTGACATGTTCGCCTACACCCTGCGCCGCATGCTCTGGGCGGTGCCCACCGTGCTCGCTGTCATCACCGGCTGCTTCCTGCTGCTGCACCTCACGCCCGGTGGTCCGTTCGACACCGAGCGCGCGATGTCCGCCGCCGCGCTTGCCAATCTCAACGCGCGCTATCACCTTAACGAGCCGCTGTGGCAGCAATATCTGGATTACCTGGGCGCGTTGTTGCACGGCGACCTGGGCAATTCGTTCCGCTACGCCGACTGGACCGTCAACGACCTCGTAAAAAAGGCGTTGCCCGTGAGTCTCGGCATCGGCGGCGTGTCGGTTCCGCTCGCGGTGCTGTGCGGCGTCGCGCTCGGCGCAGTGGCGGCCGTGCGTCGCAACAGCCTCGTCGATCACGCGGTGATGCTGCTCGGCAATCTGGGCAACGTGGTGCCGCCCTTCGTGCTCGGTCCCGTGCTGGTGCTGGTGTTCGCCGTGCTGCTCAAGACGCGCGAAGGCACGGGCTGGTTGCCCGCCGGCGGTTGGGGCGAAGGCGACTGGACGCATCGCGTGCTGCCCGTCGTGCTGCTCGTCGTCATCAACATGGCCACCATCGCGCGCGTGATGCGCGGCAGCCTGATCGAGGTGCTGGCAGGCAACTTCATCCGCACCGCGCGCGCCAAGGGCCTGCCAGGCCATGTGATCGTGCTGCGCCACGCGCTGCGGCCCGCGCTGATGCCGGTGGTCTCGCTACTCGGGCCGGTGTGCATCTCGTCGATCACGGCGGCCGTGGTGACCGAATCGGTGTTCGCGCTGCCGGGGCTCGGGCAACTGGTCGTGAACGGCGCGGTCAACCGCGATTACACGCTCGTGCTCGGCCTCGTCGTGCTCACCACCGTCTGCGCCGTCGTGTTCAACCTGCTCGTCGATCTCGCCTATGCGTGGCTCGATCCGCGCATCCGCTACTGAAGCCACCGAACGCTTATGAAAACCCTTTCCACTGTGCCGCAACAGGCTGCCAGGGGCCGCAGCGTGCCGCCCGCGCTCGCGCGCTTCATGCGTCATCGCGCTGCGCTTGCGAGCCTCGTCATGCTCGTGCTGGTCGCGCTGGCCTGCTTCATCGGGCCGCTCCTTCTGCCAAATTCGCCCACCGATAACGACTGGAGCGCCATCAGCCTCGCGCCCACGCTGCAGGGCGGCCACTGGTTCGGCACCGACGAGGTGGGCCGCGACCTGCTCGCACGCACGCTGGTGGGCGGGCGCGTCTCGCTCGAAGTCGGGCTGCTCGGCACGCTCGTGTCCACGCTCATGGGCGTGGTCTACGGCGCGAGCGCCGGCTATCTGGGCGGCCGCGTGGACGCCATCCTCATGCGCATCGTCGACATGATGTATGCGATTCCCTACATGCTGATCGCGATTCTCATGGTCACGCTGTTCGGCCGCGCATTTTCGCTCGTTGTCCTGACCATCAGCGCGTTTTCGTGGCTCGACATGGCGCGCGTCGTGCGCGGTCAAACGCTCTCGCTGCGCACGCGCGAGTTCGTCGATGCCGCGCGCGCCATCGGCGTGCGTCCCGCCGCGATCATCGCGCGCCATATCGTGCCGAACCTCGCGGGCATCGTCGCCATCTACGCGACCGTCACCGTGCCGACGATCGTGCTCACCGAGTCGGTGCTCTCGTTCCTCGGCCTCGGCGTGCAGGAGCCCATGACGAGCTGGGGCGTGCTGATCCAGGACGGCGCGCAGAAGCTCGACACCATGCCGTGGCTGCTGCTCGGCCCGGCTTCGATGCTGTGCGTGACGCTCTATTGCGTGAACTTCGTCGGCGACGGTCTGCGCGACGCGCTCGACCCCAAGGAGCGTTGACATGGCCCTGCTCGAAGTGGAAAACCTTGGCGTGCGTTTCACGCGCCGCGACGCGCCGCCCGTCACCGTGGTGCACGACGTGTCGTTCGCGCTCGATGCGGGCGGCACGCTCGGCATCGTCGGCGAATCGGGCTCTGGCAAGAGTCAAACGGTGATGGCCTTGCTCGGCCTGCTGGCGTCGAACGGCCAGGCGTTCGGCCACGCGCGCCTGCGCGGCGAAGATTTGCTCGCGATGAAGCCCGGCGCGCTCAACCGCATTCGTGGCGACCGCATCGCCATGATCTTCCAGGACCCGATGACCTCGCTCAACCCGTTCCTCACGATCGAGCGGCAAATGACCGAGGCATTGCAACAGCATCGCAACACCACGCGCCGCGAGGCGCGCCATCGCGCGATCGAAGCGCTGGAGCGTGTGCGCATTCCCGACGCCGCCCGGCGCATCGGCATGTATCCGCACGAGTTCTCGGGCGGCATGCGTCAGCGCGTGCTGATCGCCACGGCGCTGATGATGGAGCCCGACGTGCTGATCGCCGACGAGCCCACCACCGCGCTCGACGTAACCGTGCAGGCGCAGATCATGGCGCTGCTGCGCGAGATGAACCGCGAGCGTGGCACCGCGATCCTGCTGATCACGCACGACATGGGCGTGGTGGCCGAACTGTGCGACGACGTCATGGTCATGTACGCGGGGCGCGCCGTCGAAAAGGCGAGCGCCGCCGCATTGTTCGCGCAGCCTCAGCATCCCTATACCGCAGGCTTGCTGGGCGCTTTGCCGCGCCTCGACGCCCCCGTCGGCGCGCCGCTGCGCACGATCGCCGGCAATCCGCCCATGCCGGGCAGCACGGGCGCGGGTTGCGCCTTCGCGCCGCGTTGCGCGCACGCTTTCGAGCGTTGCCACGCGGAAGTCCCTGCCCTGCACACCGACGGCGCACGTTCGCGCGCCTGCCATCTGCCGGCCGACATCGCACGACAAACCGCACCCGGAGTCTTCGCATGAGCGATCTCACGATGCACACCGCACGCGATACCGCCCAGGCGCCGCAGGCCGACACGCTGCTGTCCGTGCGCAATCTCACCGTGAATTTCAGCGTTGCACGCGGCGGCTGGCCGTGGCAGAAGGCCACGCTGCACGCGGTCAACGGCATCTCGTTCGACGTGCGGCGCGGTGAAACGCTCGGGCTGGTGGGCGAATCGGGCTGCGGAAAGTCCACGCTTGCACGCGCCGTGATCGGCCTCGCGCCCGTCGCTACAGGCAGCGTAGTGTGGCGCGGTGAGGAAACCGTGGTCGGCGCGCGCCGCGAACTCGACACGCTGCGCCGCGACGTGCAGATGATCTTCCAGGACCCGCTTGCGTCGCTAGATCCCCGCATGTCGATCGGCGAGATCGTCGCGGAACCGTTGCGCACACACGCATCGCAACTGGGCCGCAAGGAAATCGAATGCCGCGTGCTCACGATGCTCGAACGCGTCGGCCTGAACGCACAGCATGCAGCGCGGCGCGCGCATGAATTCTCGGGCGGGCAATGCCAGCGCATCGGCATTGCGCGCGCGCTGATCGGCGAGCCGGGCTTCGTGATCTGCGACGAGCCGGTATCGGCGCTCGACGTCTCGATCCAGGCGCAGATCGTCAATCTGCTGCGCGATCTGCAACGCGAGCTGTCGCTCTCGCTGCTGTTCGTGGCGCACGACCTCGCCGTCGTGAAGACCATCAGCCATCGCGTGATGGTGATGTATCTGGGCCGCGTGATGGAGATCGGCGATTGCGAGGCGGTCTACGGCGGTGCGCGTCACCCCTACACGCGCGCACTGCTCGACGCGGTACCCGTGCCCGATCCATCACTCGCGCGCACGCGCCGGGATGCGCCGTTGAGCGGCGAAATCCCCTCGCCGCTCAAGCCGCCTTCGGGTTGCGCCTTCCGCACACGCTGCCCAACTGCCACGGACACCTGCGCCACGCGTACACCGCCTTTGCTGCGCGCCAGTCCCGGCCAGCCGCTGGCCGCCTGCTGGCATCCGTTCGACAACAGCGCGCCACCAACTGCCTGAAGCGTGCGCGCGCCGACTCGCGCGCACGCACAGGCAAATTTGTAATCCTAAACGATTGCCAAATTTTAACGACAACATAAACAGAGACCGATGATGAAGAAAACACCGACCACCCGGAGACACGCCGTCGCGTTCGCGGCACTTGCGCTTGCCGCCTCGCTGGGCGCAGCGTCCGCGTACGCCGACGACACGAACCCTGGACCTGCCGCGGCAACGGCTGCCAGCACTGCAACCAGTGCCACGTCGCAGCCCCAAAAACAAACCCGCAAGAAGAAGCGCAAGGCATCGAGCAAACAGCAGGCGCAAGCGTCGTCCGCACAGACGACGTCGCCTGCCGTGAGCCACGTGCAAACGCGCCCGGCGGCTTCGAGCGTCGATCCGCTGGTCGAACCCAATGCGGCCGAAACGCTCGCCTCGGGCATGCCGCAGGAAAGCGCCAACGAAACCGTACGCGCCGACAATCCGAAACGCGCGGAATCGAGCCAGGCCGCTAGCAAAGGCTTCATCGGCGACAGCCATCTCGTGCTCAATCTGCGCAATTACTCCGATGTGCAGGACGTTCAAGGTGGACCGCACCGCCACGCGTGGGTGCAGGGCGCGATGCTCGACTACACCTCGGGCTTCACGCAAGGACCGGTCGGCTTTGGCGTGGATGCGTCGCTCTACGGCGCATTCAAGCTCGATGGCGGCGAAGGCGCGGGCAATATGGTGCATGTCGCGAAGGGCGGCGGCGGGTCGAACCAGTTTGCGTGGGGCTATCCGGGCATCTGGGACATCAAGGCGCGCGTGGCCGATACGGTGGTGAAGTACGGACTCCAGATGACCGATAACAACCCGTTCTTCGAGCCGCACGACAATCGCGCGCTACCGCCGACTTTTCTCGGCGTCTCGCTGGTGAGCAAGGACTTGAACAATACGGTTTTGCAGGCGGGCAGTTTCACGAAGGTGGACCCGCGCGGGCATACCAACCTCGTCGATCTCTCGACCTCGTACGGCGGCGTGAACTTCAAGCGCTTCAGCTATGTGGGCGGCAGTTGGGACTACAGCCCGAACGGCAGTCTTTCGTTGTATGCGAACCAGGCGGATAGCGTGTGGCGCCAGTACTATGGCTCGGTGCAGCAGAGCTTTGGCGACCCTTCGACGATCAAGTGGACCGGCTTCGCCAATATCTATTCGACGCACAGCGTGGGCGGCGGACTCGAAGGGCCGATCAACAACAACGCGTATAGCGTCTCGCTCGCCGCGCAGCATGGCGCGCATTCGCTGTTCATCGGCTATCAGCAGATTCTGGGCGACCAGTTCTTCGACTATGTGAACGAGACGAATGGTATCTATCTCGTGAACTCGATGGACGTGGACTACAACGCGCCGCACGAGAAGTCGTTCCAGGTGCGCTACGGCTTCGACGGCAAGTACGCGGGCCTGCCCGGCGCCAAGGCGATGCTCTGGTACGCGCTGGGCTGGGGTGCGGATGCCTCGGTTAGCGCGGCGGCGAATGCGTCGCCCGCCAGCCCGCTCAATGGGCTGTACTGGAAGGACGGCCAGCCCGTGCACGGCTCGCACCACGAGTTCGGTTTTATCCCGTCGTACACGATCCAGAGCGGGCGCTTCAAGGATACGAAGATCTCGCTTTCGGCCATGTGGCACCACGGGTCGAAGTATTACTCGGACCCGAGCAATTCGGAATATCGGCTGGTGGTGGGGATGCCGTTGAATCTGTTTTGAGGGTGGGCGGGGTGGACGCGTGCATCGCGCTCACCCCAGCCACGCGCTCGCCCGCTCCTCCAGAAACCCCACGAAACTGCGTATCTTCGGCAGCGGTTGCCGGTCCTGCCGATACAGCGCGTGCACTGCTCGCCCGGCCGGCGTCGCGTCCTCCAGCACGCTCACGAGCCGCCCTGCCGCCAGATCGTCCGCGACGAGAATCGACGGTTGCAGCAGCAACCCCGCCCCATGCAGCGCCGCCTGACGCAGCGCGAGACCGTCGTTGCAGCGGAAAGTCGCATCCTCGGGCCAGCGCTGCTCGCCTGCAAGCCGCCAGCCGTTGCGCCGGTCCCAGACCGAATGCCCAAGACAGCGGTGCTCCGCCAGATCGTCGAGCGTGTGCGGCGTGCCGTAACGCGCGAGATAGCCGGGCGAGGCGCAGATTGCCATGCGGTACTGACCGATGGGCCGCGCCACGAGATTCAGATCCGCGTCGAGATCGCCGATACGCACCGCCACGTCGAAACCCTCGTCGACGAGATCGACCACACTATTGCTCAAATCGAGGTCGATCAGCACCTGCGGATGGGCGCTCTGGTACTCCGCCGCCAGCGGTGCGATCACACACGCGCCCAGTGTGGTCGCCGCCGTGATGCGCAACCGTCCGCGCGGCTCGGCGCGCAGGCTCTCCACCGACGCCTCGGCGAGCGCCAGTTGCTCCAGCACCTTGCGGCTTTCCTCGTAGAAGCGCCGGCCCGCGTCCGTGAGGCTTTGCGCGCGCGTATTGCGCTGGAGCAGTTGCGCGCCCAGATGCGTCTCCAGTTGCCGCACGTACTTGCCGACCATCACCGGACTGAGATCGAGTTCGCGCGCGGCGGCGCTAAAACCGCCGCGCTCCACCGCCGCGACGAACACTTCCATGCTACGCAACCGATCCATGATTGCTAACCCAAAGTTTCAAGTGAACGAAATTATCGGTCATTTATTCTTTTTGGTGTCAGGTGGATAGTGAGTGCTTTCCCAATCCATTCATGGAGAAACGCAGATGAAGATCATCGTGGTGGGCGCCAGCGGCGCCGTCGGGCGCGCGGTCGTGCAGACGCTCCGCGAGGGCCATACGATCGTGACCGTGGGCCGTCATAGCGGCGATTTCCACGCAGATATCACGCGTGACGACAGCATCGAGGCGCTCTTTCGCGAAGTCGGGCCAGTGGATGCGATCGTCTCGGCCGCGGGGCAACTGCACTTCGGCCCGCTTTCGGCGATGAGCACGGCGCAATTCAATCTCGGCTTGCAGGACAAGCTGCTAGGTCAGGTGCGGCTCGCGCTGATCGGCCAGCACTATCTGAACGATGGCGGTTCGATCACGCTGACGAGCGGCATCGTCGGCGAGGAGCCCATCGCGCAGGGCGTCAACGCCACGACCGTCAACGCGGCGCTGGAAGGTTTCGTGCGCGCGGCCGCCACGGAGCTACGGCGCGATCGCCGCATCAACGTGGTGAGCCCGACCGTGCTGACCGAATCTTTGGAGTCCTACGGTCCGTTCTTCCCTGGCTTCGAGAGCGTGAGCGCGAAACGCGCCGCGCTTGCGTACAAGCGCAGCGTCGAGGGCGTGCAGACCGGGCGCGTTTATCGGGTTTATTGAAACAACGCGTATTGAGGCGAGGACAGGCGAAGCCTCAAGCCGACACGCGCAGCTCAGCCTCGGCGCGGGCGAGCAGGCCGCTACAGCGTTCGGAAAGATGCGCGAAGGCGAGATGCTTGCCCGCGCGCTCGTAACGCGCCTGCACCGCTTCGAGGGCGGCGATGGCCGAGTGATCGGCCACGTGCAGATGCGCGCAATCGAGGCGCACGCGCTCCGGGTCGCGCGCCGGATCGAACAAGGTCTGGAACTGCGCCGCCGAGGCGAAGAACAGTGTCCCGCGCAGCGCATAGACGCGCTCGCCCGAAGGTTCGTCGCGCGTCTCGCAGCGCAACTCGCGCGCGTGCTGCCACGCGAAATTCAGCGAGGCGATCACGATGCCGCACAGCACGGCCGTCGCCAGATCGGTGCAGACGGTGATGACCGTCACCGCGACGATCACGAGCGCGTCGTTGCGCGGCACCTTGTGCAGCACGCGCAGCGAACCCCACGCGAAGGTCTGCCCCGCCACCACGAACATCACGCCTACCAGCGCCGCGAGCGGAATGCGCTCGATCAGCGGCGAGAGGCACAGGATGAACAGCAGGATCATCACGCCGCTCGTCACGCCCGAGAGTCGTCCACGCCCACCCGAGCCCAGGTTGATGACGGTCTGGCCGATCATCGCGCAGCCGCCCATCGCGCCGAACAGACCCGCGGCGATATTGGCCGCGCCCAGCGCCACGCACTCGCGATTGGGCTGGCCGCGCGAGTTGGTGACGTCGTCGGTGAGGTTGAGCGTGAGCAGCGTCTCCAGCAGGCCGACGAGCGACATCAGCACCGCATAGGGCAGCACGATGCGCAGCGTCTCCAGGTTCATCGGCACGGCCGGCAGGCTGAACGCGGGCAGGCCGCCCGCGATGTGCGCCATGTCGCCGAGCGTGCGCGCGGGCAGATGCAGCAGCGTCGCCGCCACGCCCACGCCGACGATCGCCACGAGCGCGGGCGGCACGGCCTTCGTCACGCGCGGCATCACGAACACGATCGCCATCGTGAGCGCCACGAGACCCGCCATCAGCGCGAGTGCCGGGCCGTGCATCCACTCCATGCCATTCGGGCCGGGCGTCTTGAAGTGCTCGAACTGCGCGCGCGCAATGATGATCGCGAGGCCATTGACGAAACCCAGCATCACCGGATGCGGCACCATGCGGATCAGCTTGCCCAGACGCAGCGCGCCGAACAGCATCATCAGCAGGCCGCCCAGCACGACGGTGGCAAACAGGTATTGCGCGCCATGCTGCACCACGAGCGCGACGATCACCACCGCCATCGAGCCCGCCGCGCCGGAAATCATGCCGGGCCGGCCGCCGAACAGCGCGGTGATCGTGCAGATGAAGAACGCGCCATAGAGCCCCATCAGCGGATTCAGATGCGCGACGAGCGCGAAGGCGATGCATTCGGGCACGAGCGCGAACGACGACGTGATACCGGCGAGCAGTTCGCTGCGCAGCGTAGAAAGGCGGCTCAGGCCGGAAGGGGTGGAATGGGCGGATTCCATGATGCGAGTCGGTAGGCTGGAGAGGAACGATTGCGCGGCGCCTGGCGTGGGCGTTGGCCTGGCCAGAGGGCGCGAACCGGAAACAACGAGGGAAAAATCGACGGGGGCGGCGCGGGCGGCATCGGCGATGCGGGCGCAGCCTCGTCAGACGAAAGGGCGCATGCTACCAGATTCGCCGTTTACACGCCTCGCGCCACGCGTGGCCATCCGCCAAAGTGGCTACCTGAAATACGTGTAAATTGGTCATTTGGCATAGCCGCTTTGACGCCTACCATGACTTCCATCGCGCCACCCGGCGCACTCACCGTGAAGGGGAACATCATGCAACAACGTCTCGACTTCTACCGCGCCAACCCGCCCGCCATCAAGGCCTTGCTCGCGCTCGAAGAACGCATCGAAAAGAGCAGCATCGAAAAGCCGCTGGCCGAACTCGTGCGTCTGCGCGCCTCGCAGATCAACGGCTGCGCCTACTGCGTCGACATGCACACCACCGACGCACGCAAGGGCGGCGAAACCGAGCGCCGTCTCGCAACCGTGGTGGTCTGGCGCGAAACGCCCTTCTTCACGGAACGCGAACGCGCCGCGCTCGCCTGGACCGAAGCGCTCACGCTGGTCTCGCACGACCACGTGCCCGACGCGGTCTGGGAAACCGTGCAACCGCATTTCAGCGAAGCGGAAATCGTCGATCTCACGCTGCTCATCAGCGCGATCAATAGCTGGAATCGCTTTGCGATCGCGTTCCGCAAGCTGCCCGCGTAAGGAGCCCAACGTGACCCTACGCTCGACACTTGTGCGCGCAGCGGCGGCTTTCGGCATGGCCGCCCTGTGCGGCGGCATCATGTCGCAAGCCCACGCGCACGACATGAACGACGCCCAGGCCGCCAGCGAGAAAATCGCGCCCGTGCTCAAGCAGGCGATTCCGGAGGCACCCGGCAAGAACGTGCTGATCGCCACCGTGACCTTCGCGCCGGGGCAAACCTCCGAGCCGCACATGCATCCCGGTTCGATCTTCGCGTACGTGACGCAAGGCCACATCGAATCGCAGCTCGAAGGTTCGCCCGCGCGCGTCTATGGTCCTGGCGAGGGGTGGTACGAGCCGCCTGGCGCGCACCATATCGTCGCGCGCAACGCCAGCGCGACGGAGCCGGCGCAGATCGTCGTGTTTGCCATCGCGGGCGAGCACGACCCCATCAAGAAGCCGATTGAGCACTGAGCGTGGCGATGTCGCGGGTGCGCGCCTCCTGCGCGCGCGCCGCTGCGAACAGACGCTCGCACATGAAGTCGACGAAGGCCCGCAGACGCGGCGACGGATGACGGCTCGATGGCCACACGATCGAGAACTGGCCGACAGTGGTTGTGTACGCATCGAGTACGCTCGCAAGCTTCCCTTCGGCCAGCGCGTCGCGTACGAGAAAGTCGGGCATATAGCCGATGCCGAAGCCCGCCAGCACCGATTGCATCAGCGCTTCCATGTTGTTGCAGACGAACGCGCTGCGCAGCGCGGGCAATGTCTCGCCGTGCGTCGCCAGTTCCCATAGCTGCAGCTTGCCCGAATCGGGGAAGCGATAACGCACGCTGGCGTGCGCGGCAAGATCGGCCAGCGTGCGCGGCGTGCCCGCACGCGCCAGATAGCCGGGCGACGCGCACAGCACGTGACGGAACGGCCCGAGACGCCGCGCCACGAGGCTCGAATCGCCGAGCGTGCCGCTGCGAATCACCGCATCGAAGCCGCCTTCGATCACGTCCACCATGCGGTCGTTGAAGTCGAGATCCAGTTCGATCTCTGGAAAGCGCGCGGCGAAATCCGGCAGCGCGGGCAGCAGGAAGCGATAGCCGATAGCAGGCAGGCTCACGCGCAGGCGGCCACGCGGCGTCTGCGCGGCCGCCGTGAGCACGGCTTGCGCATCGCTCAACTCCGCGAGAATGTGGCTGCAACGCTCGAAGAACAGCCGCCCTTCTTCGGTAAGCGAGATCTTGCGCGTGGTGCGGTGAAAAAGCCGCACGCCGAGCGATGCTTCGAGCTTCGCGATGGCCTTGCCGACGGCCGACGCCGAAATGCCCATCTGCCGCCCCGCCGCCACGAAACTCAGCGCCTGCGCGACACGCACGAAGGCAACGATTGCGTTGAGATTGTCCATAGGCGTCATTGTCGCTGTCGATCGAGGAATTCCGTTCCGTAATGAACGGAACGCCGCCCTGTTTTTCGGGCGGCGCATCGGCATTATCGTTCGTCGCTCCAGGCGCGCGCACGCTGCGCGCCGTGTTCATCGGCGCGGCCCCTTGTTGTTGAGGCTTTGCGCCCTTCAGGAGCCGCGATGGATCGTCCCATCACCGAAGCAATCGACCTTGGCGCACGGCGCCGTCTCGCCATGCTGGCCGCAGTCTGCGTGGCGGCGCTCGCCATGCCACTCGCGTTTTCGGGCGGCGCGGTGGCCACGCCCGCCATCGGCCGCGCGCTGGGCAGCGCCGACAAACTCGCCGATCCCACCGCGCTCAACTGGATCACCAATGCCTTCATGCTGAGCTTCGGCAGCTTGCTGATGGCGGCGGGCACGCTCGCGGACCGCTACGGCCGCAAGCGCGTGTTCACGCTCGGTCTCGCGGGCTTCGTGCTGTGCTCGCTCGCACTGGCCTGCGCGCCCAACCTGCTCGTCGTCGATCTGCTGCGTGCGGCGCAAGGCGCGGCCGCCGCCGCGGCGCTCGCGGGCGGCACGGCCGCGCTCGCGCAGGAATTCGAGGGCCACGCGCGCACGCGGGCTTTCGGCGCGCTCGGCGCGACCTTCGGGCTCGGGCTCGCATTCGGCCCGCTGATCGCAGGCGTGCTGATCCAGTATGCGAGCTGGCGCGCGATCTTTCTGAGCGGCGGCCTCGCCTGCACGGTTTCGCTCGTGTTCGGCACGCGTTATCTGCGCGAATCGCGCGACCCGCACGCGCGCGGCATCGACTGGCCCGGCACGCTCACCTTTACGCTTGCGTTATCGAGTTTCACCTTCGGCGTGATCGAGGCCCCTGTGCGAGGCTGGAGCAGCGCGCTCGTGCTTGCCTTGCTCGCGGCAAGCGCCGTGCTGGCGTGTGCCTTCGTGGCGGTGGAAACGCGCAGCGCGCGACCCATGCTCGATCTCTCTCTGTTCCGTTATCCACGCTTCGTAGGCGTACAGGTGCTGCCGATCGCCACCTGCTATTGCTACATTGTGCTGCTGGTCGTGTTGCCGCTGCGCATGATCGGCGTGGACGGGCTGCGCGAGATCGATGCGGGCTGCCTGATGGTCGCCCTCTCCGCGCCGATGCTGGTGGTGCCCTTCATCGCCGCTGCGCTGACGCGCTGGTTGTCGATGGGTGTCATCTGCGCGGCGGGGCTCGTGCTGGCCGCGATCGGACTGGTGTGGCTCGCCGAGGCGCTACGCGCCGGGCCGTATGCCGCGATTGCGCCGTTGTGCCTGATCGGCATCGGCGCGGCGTTGCCCTGGGGATTGATGGACGGGCTTTCGGTGAGCGTGGTGCCCAAAGAGCGTGCGGGCATGGCCACGGGCATCTTCAGCACGACGCGCGTGGCTGGTGAAGGCGTGGCGCTCGCGACCGTGAACGCCGTGCTGGCCGCCCTGACCGGCGCGCATCTGGCGCAACGCGTGCCCACCGATCCCGCGCCACTGGCCGAAGCCGCCGCACGGCTCGCGAGTGGCGACCTGGCGCAGGCTGCGGCGTGGCTGCCTGTTGCGAGCGCAACGACCTTGCAGCATGCCTATGCGGATGCGTTCGGTAGCGTCCTCAAGGGACTCGCGGCCATTACGCTGCTTTGCGCGGTTGTCGTGCTGGTGTTTCTCGGTGCGCGCCCGCGTGCCGAAAAAGACACCGCGCGCGACGACTCGCTGGCGCAGGAGCACCAACGGGCCTGACTACCGCGCGGCTTGAGCGGGCGGCGTCTCGCCCTCTCTCGTTTCAGGCGGCAAGCGTTGCGCGCTGCGCCGCGGCATGGGGATCGCGCGGAGCGAGTTGCGGCGCAATGCGCGCGATAGTGCGCGAGATTCGCTCGCGCAAGGCCGGATTGACGATGGCGTAGTCGCGAAAATCCGCTTCGCTCGCGTAGACGGTCGGCGCGAGCGTGCGCGCCTGGAAGAAACTGAACAGCGGGCGCAGTTGATGATCGATCATGAGCGCATGGCGCTCGCTGCCGCCCGTGGCGGCGAGCAGCACGGGGACGTCCGTTAGCGATTCATGGTGAACGAGATCGAACAGATGTTTGAACAGCCCCGTATACGAGGCACGAAATACAGGACTGCCGACGATCAATACGTCGGCAGTTTCAATAGCTCGCACATGTTCTTCGAGGTCGTCAGGCAGCGCGGCACGCTGTAATACCGCGCCAAGACGCGCACCAATGCTTGAAAGCTCAATCACACGCGTCTGAACCGGCCTTGCCGACGCCAGCGCATCGGCCAGCGCACGCACCAGCACCAGCGTGCGCGACGGCTTCGCGAGCCCGCCCGACACCACCACTACTTTCAACACCTCGCTCATCGCTATGATCCAGAAATCGTGACTATCGCGTCATCTTTCTGGATTTGCGCGCCGGGCTGAACGATTTTGTTTTGCTATGGAAAGTCGCATCGCTGCTATTGGCGGTCCCACTGACCGCCGCAGCGCTTATTCGCAACCTTCGGGCTTGGCGTTCCAGCGACGGATCGCGCGGCTTTCGCGGTCGAAACCAAGGATGCTGATCGACGCCGTGTCGAGATAGAGATGCGCGCCGAGCGCCGCCGAATCGCCGATCCAGCAGCCCGCCAGCACACGCAGAAAATGCGCATGCGAGAACACGGCGATGCGCCCGCCCTCGCCCAGCATCGTCAGCAGGCTCTCGACCACGCCGCGTGCGCGCGCCTCGATTTGAGCGAGGTTCTCGCCCTCCGGAATCGCCGAATGCCACACGCTCCAGTCGGGTTCGCTCTGGCGGATATCCGGCGTCTTGCGCCCTTCGTAGATACCGTAGTCCCACTCGTGCAGATCGGCGGAGACGTTCACACGCTCGCCCAGACCGGCCAGCTTGCAGGTTTCGATGGCGCGCGACATGGGGCTCGCGAACACCGCATCGAAATGCTGCGCGGCGAGCGGCTTCGCGAGCGCGCGCGCCTGTTCACGACCGCGCTCCGTGAGACCGATATCCGTGCGGCCCGTATGCTGGCCGCTGCGGCTCCATTCGGTTTCGCCGTGGCGGATCAGCCAGATTTCGCGGGACGCGGGATGAAGATTCGGTGCTGCGGACATGAGTTCACTCCGTGATGGGCGCCGCCGTCGTCATACGAAAGGACGGCGTAAGGCCCGAATGCATCAGGGACATCAAGCGGGGAACTCATTTTAAGGCAGCCGGGCTTACGCTGCGGCCTGATCGGTCACTTTCATCCGACGAAAAAAAAGACCGGCCAGAAGGCCGGTACGGAGCGGTTCCGAGGCTTTGTCGCCCGCACACGGAACCAGAGAGAACCGTCGTTGTAGCGTGTAGTTATGAGAGCACGGTGCGAGCGATTGAAATCATCAGGCGTTGGTCACTGCAGCCATCACGCAGTGATCACGCTGCCAGCGCCTTGCGGATCGCGGCCGACAACTCCGCGGGCGCGAACTTCGTCACGTAGCCGTTCGCGCCGGCATTGCGTGCATGAGTCTCGTTCGCCGCGCCGGTAAGCGACGAGTGGATGATCACGGGAATATGCTTGAGGCGCGCGTCGGCCTTGATCTTGCGGGTGAGCATGAAGCCGTCCATCTCCGGCATTTCGAGGTCGGTGATGACGAGCGAGATTTTCTCGCGCACCGGCACGTTCTCATGCGCGGCTTCATCAGCGATCTTCAGCAGGATCTGCCACGCCATTTCGCCGTTCGACGCGATCACGTGCGGCGCTTCCAGCGCCGTGAGCGCCTGCCCCAGCAGCGCGCGGGCGAAGCCAGAATCGTCGGCGGCCAGAATGCGCCCGCCCGCCGTGCGCAGCGCATCGCCCACGGCCTCGGGCTTGACGTCCTCGTGCTGCTCGGGGAACACATCGCGCATGACCTGCTCGACGTCGAGCACCTGGGCGAGACGCGTCTGACCGTCGCCCGCGTCGATGCGCGCGATGCCCGTCACATAACCCGAGGTGCCGCTCGATTCCGCGCTCAGCACTTCCTTCCATTCGAGGCGAATGATGTCTTCGACCTCGTCCACGGCAAACGCCTGGGTGCCGCGCGAAAACTCCGTGATCAGCAGGATGGCAGGCGGCTTGTCCGAAGGGGAACCGATCAGCGACGCAATGTCGATCACAGGAATGATCTGCCCGCGAATATCGACCGCACCCACCAGATGCGCGGGCGAACCCGCGATCGGCGTGACTTCGGGCATCGTCACGATTTCGCGGATCTTGAACACGTTGATGCCGTACAAACCACGCCCGGCACCGGGGCGCGCCTCGCCAAGACGAAACAAAAGGAGTTCTAAACGGTTATTGCTGGTGAGCGTGGTGCGCTCGTCAACACCGGGTTGCATCGTCTTCATGGATTTAGTCTGATGAATTGCGTCGTCTTGCGCCGTGGGTTGAGCCTGAAAGCGGACACATGCGCGCGGCATGACTCAATCTGCCATCCGCACTGCGCGCGTTCCGTCCCCGTTCGCCAGGCTCCTGTATTGCCCGCTTTCATGCCGCCTCAATCCTGATATCGGCACGGCGCGGCGAAGCTTGAACGGGGCCAACCCTGGTGGCACACCGCCCAGGTTCAGCCGTAGCTCGGCTGGGTCGATTGAGCCGTGCGAGCCGGTTGTCCATGCGCCGTGCCCGCGAACGCCTGCCGCGCCGCCTGCGCGAAGCGGAACACCCCCACCGCGCGCTTGAGCGTGTCCGCCTGCTGCTCGAGCGACTGCGCGGCGGCGGCCGCTTCTTCGACCAGCGCGGCATTCTGCTGGGTCACCTCGTCCATCTGCGTGACGGCCTGGCTGACCTGCTCGATCCCTTTGCTCTGCTCCTCCGAGGCCGCCGAAATTTCAGCGACGATGTCCGACACGCGCCGGATCGCCTCACGCACCTGGCCCATCGCCTCGCTCACGCGCCCGGCTTGTTGCGCGCCGCCCTCGATCATCGTCACCGACGACGTGATCAGCTCCTTGATCTCGCGCGCGGCCGTGGCCGAGCGCTGCGCGAGGCTGCGCACCTCGCTTGCCACCACCGCGAAGCCGCGACCCTGCTCGCCCGCGCGCGCCGCTTCCACGGCCGCGTTCAGCGCGAGGATATTGGTCTGGAACGCGATGCCTTCGATCACGCCCGTGATCTCCGAAATCTTGTGCGAGCTGCCACTGATCTGCTGGATCGTGCCGACCATTTCGCTCACCGCCACATCGCCGCCGTTCGCGAGCGAATTCGCGTCGCCAGCCAGACCGTTGGCCGCCCGTGCGTTGTCGGCGTTCTGCTTCACGGTCTCGGTGATTTCGGTCATGCTCGCCGCCGTTTGCTCCAGCGAAGCCGCCTGCTCTTCGGTGCGCGCCGAAAGATCCAGGTTGCCAGCGGCGATTTCGCGCGCGGCCAGCGCCACCGATTCCGTCGAATGCTGGATGCCGCGCACGATGCCCGCGAGTTGCGAGTCCATCCGCTTGAGCGCACGCAGCAGTTCGCCGAACTCGCCGCCCGCGCTCGCGTCGATCTCGCTTTCAAGCGTGCCTTGCGCAATCGTGTTGGCGACCGTGATCGCGCCATTGAGCGGACGCATGATGACGCGCAGCAGGAACACCGACGCCGTGAAAGCCACCGCCAGCCCCGCGATCACGAGGGCCACGGCCACCGCCAGCGCCGTGTGCGCGTGACGCTCGGCATCGGCAGCGAATTCGCGGGCTTCGTCGTCGTTGACGGCGATGTCCTGATTCAGCTGGTCAAGCAGGCTCTGCACAAGCGCTGCATGCTCGCTTTCCATCTGCTGGCCGCCGTCGTAGTCGCCCGCGTTGAAACGTTGCAGGCTCTGGCTCGCGGAGTCGCGGAACGGCGTCACCACGGCGTCGATCTTGTCGGCGATCGCGCGTTCGGCGTCGCTGCTCACGCGGCCCGGATAGTAGTCCGACCACGCCTTGCCCAGTTGCGCGAGATCGTGATCCACGGCCTGTGCCGCCGCCTGGGTTTTCTGTGCGTCGCGGCTCGCGGCGATGCGGCCCAGTTGCAGGCGCGCGTCGATGGCCGAAGCACGCACTTCGCCCAGATCGCGAATCGGCACGACCGTGCCGGAATATTCGTCGGTCACTGTCTGGCTTAGACGCGAAATCGTCGAGGCGCTATAAGCGCCGATGAGCGCAATGATGATCACGCAGGCCGCCATCGCCGCGATGATCTTGAAACGTACCGTTTGCAGCAAAGCGTTCATATCCCTCGCCCTCAGTCTAGGCAACGATGCGCCGGTTGTCGACGCATTCCAGCGCTTTATCGACATTTCGAGCGGAACTATTAGGGTTGTTTATATTTTTTTATTGCGGCTTTCGGCTGATGATTACATCGCTTTCAAAAATATAACGCGGGATTTTGAAAGGATTGGCTGGGCTGCGGCGGGGTATGAGGCTTTGACTCATCCTGAAGGCACGGCGCCCTTTGACGAAGTCACTGACCTGATCGAAGCACTTTGCAATGGGTGCAACCAGGATGCGCACGCAATTATCTAAACATGATTTTTAATTTATTAGGATCACGTAATTAATGATAGCACGGTAATTTACTGCACTCCCTCGAACATATTGACTGGCAGCAGGCTCAACCGCCCGGTGCCGCCCCCCCAAGACGGCGATGTTTATTCGCTCACGGACCGCTTCGTGCGGGGCGCTCACGCGATTCACATATTTTCACCTGCCCTGACGATAAGACAAGTCCGATTTTCTTTCCTCTGTTGTTTCTGACGCTGTGCTGGGTTGGCTCATGAAAATACGGCGCTAGATTACGGGCCATCAGAAATTATTAAAACAAATAACAAGATGAACAGGACACGCTATCGACTGGTATTCAGTCGCACACGGGGAATGCTTGTTGCTGTCGAGGAAACGGCCGCGGCAGCGGGCAAGCAAGCCGGACAGACGCACGAGCACATGGGACACTCGACAGTGCGCGCCGCATCGTTCACGCTGCGTCAGATCGCTTTTGCCGCACTCGCGCTGCTCGGCGCGCTACCGGCCTTGTCCATCGCGCAGATCGTCGCGGGCGGCGCGCACGCACCGAACGTCATCCAGACGCCGAATGGTCTCGACCAGGTCAACATCAACCGGCCTTCCGGCGCGGGCGTTTCGGTCAACACCTACAACCGCTTCGACGTGCAGTCGAAAGGCGCGCTACTCAACAACTCACCGACCATCGTCCAGACGCAGCAAGGCGGCGTGATTAACGGCAATCCGAACTTCGCGTCGGGTCAGTCGGCGAAGATCATTGTCAACCAGGTCAACAACGCGAGCGCTTCCCAACTGAACGGCTATCTCGAAGTCGCGGGCAGTCGAGCGGAAGTTATTCTTGCGAACCCGTTGGGAATTTCCGTCAACGGCGGCGGCTTTATCAATACGAGCCGCGCCATTCTGACCGCCGGCACACCGAACTACGCGCCCGATGGCTCTATTTCGGGCTTCAACGTCACGGGCGGCAACATCACGGTCAGCGGCGCGGGCCTGAATGCGTCAAACGTCGATCAGGTTGATCTGCTTGCCCGCGCAGTACAGGCGAATGCGGCTATCTACGCCGGCAAGAACCTGAACGTCGTCACGGGCGCGAACAGCATCGACCATGACACGCTGAGTGCGACACCCATTGCAGGCGACGGCCCCGCGCCTGGCGTCTCCATCGACGTGAGCAATCTCGGCGGTATGTACGCCAACCGTATCCAGCTTATCGGGACAGAGGCCGGAATCGGTGTTTCCCTCAAGGGCGTCGTGGCAGCGAATGCCGGCGACCTCGTCCTTCAGTCCAACGGCCAGCTCGTGCTTGCGGGCACGCAGAACGCGAGCGGCAATATCAGCGCGAGCGCGCGCGATGGCATCAGCAACAGCGGCACGACCTACGCGCAGCAGAACGTCAGCATCACCACGTCTGGCGAACTGACCAACAGTGGCCTGGTTGCCGCGCAGCAGAGTACTGGCGTCAGCGCGGGCACGGTGAATTCGACCGGTACGCTCGCGTCGGGCGTGAACGGCGACGGCTCACTGGCACATTCCGGCGACCTGAACGTGAACGCGTCGGGCACGGTCACGGCGAACGGCCGCAATGTGGCGGGCGGCAATGCGACCATCGGCGGCGCAACGGTCAACCTCGCGAGGAGCATCACGTCAGCCAACGGCGCTATCGCGCTCGCGGCGAACAACGGCGACCTGAACCTGTCCGGCGCGACGACGACCGCAGGCAGCACGCTTGATGCGCGCGCGAGCGGCACGCTCACCAACGACGACGGCACGATGTCCTCGGGAGGCGCGCAGACCGTCACGGCGGGCGCACTCTCGAACCGCAGCGGGCAGATGGTTTCGGGTAGTTCGCTTGACGAGAACGTCGCGGGTGCCGTCAACAACTCGGGCGGCACGATGCAGGCGAACGGCGCGCTGTCGGCCGCGTCTGGCTCGCTCGACAATACGGGCGGTCATGTCGTATCGCTGAACGCTGACGGGCTCACGGTTTCGACAGGCGGCCTGCTCAACAACGGCACGGGCGGCAGCATCGGCGGCAATGGCAACGTCACCTTGCAGGCCGGACAGATCGCGAATGCAGGTTCCATAACGGCAGTCCAGAGCCTGATTGCGACGGCGGTACAGACCCTGTTCAACAGCGGCACGTTCGCGACCAACGCGAACATGACGCTCGCGGCCGGCTCGACGCTCACGAACGCGGGTCAGGTCACAGCGGCCGGCGCACTCGCACTCTCGTCGGCGACGTTCGACAACAGCCGCGGTACGGCCAGCGCCAACCAGTTCACGCTGCACGCGGCGAACCTCGTCAACCACGCCGGCAACATCACGCAGACCGGAACCGGCGCGACGACGCTCGGCGTGACAGGCACGCTCGACAATTCGTCCGGCGGCACACTGCAAACCAACAGCACCGACCTGACACTTGCGCCGGCCACGCTGGACAACGACGGCGGCACGATTACACACACCGGTAAAGGCACGCTCACGATCAGCGCGGGCAACGGCGCGGGTGCGGTGTCCAACGTCGGCGGCAAGATTGCCACCAATGGAACAGCGACGATCCAGACCGGCACGCTCAACAACACGGCGGGCTCGGTCGTCGGCCAGACCGGAATCGCGGCAACGGTCGGCGGCGCACTGAACAACACGAATGGCAAGCTGCTTTCGAATACGGACCTTGGCATCACGAGCGGCACGCTGAACAACAACGGCGGCCAGATCGGCGCAGCCTCGAACGCGACGATGCAGGCGTCATCACTGACGAACAACGGCGGTTCGATGGTCGCGCCTAACCTCTCGGTGACGACCGGTGGCACGCTCGATAACAGCAGCGGCGACATTGAGGCGAACCAGCTTGCCCTGAAAGCGACCGACATGTTGAATCACGGCGGCACGATCACGCAGTACGGTACGCCGACGATGGGCTTCAACGTCAGCGGCACGTTCGACAATTCGGCGGGCGGCACACTCCAGACCAACAGCACCGATTTCACACTCGCGCCGGGTGCGCTCGACAACGACGACGGCAAGATTCTCCACGGCGGGACAGGCACGCTGACCCTTGCACCGGGCAATGGCGCGGGTGCGATCTCGAACGCGGGCGGTCAGGTCATCACGGCTGGCAAGCTCGTCGCGCAGACCGCCAGCCTGAACAATGCGAATGGTGTGCTTGCCGCACAGCGCGATATCACAGCAAACGTCGCGGGCGACACCAACAACACACAGGGCGCTATCCGCTCACTCTCGTCGGAATCCCTCACGACGGGCGGCACGCTCACGAACACGAACGGACAGATACAGTCCGGCACGGGGGCCGCGGGCGGCACGAGCACGCTCAATATTCAGGCCGGGGCAATCGACAACACGAACGGTCTCGTCGGCAACCTCGGTATGGGCGACACGACCGTACACGGTGGCAGCCAGACGACCAACAGCGGCGGCGCGATGACGGGCAACGGCAACGTCGTCGTCGATACCTCGGTGCTCGCGAACACGCAGAATGGTCAGCGCGGTGGTCAGATAAGCGGCGCGAACGTCTCGGTGCAGGCCGATACCGTCGACAACAGCGGCGGCCAGATTGGCAGCCTGACCGGCTCGAACGGCGATGTCGCGATCACGACGATCGGCACGCTCACGAACACGAACGGGCAGATCGGCGCGACACATAACCTGTCCGTCAACGCGGCGGCACTCACGGGCGGCGGCGCATACAGCGCGGCGAATGATGTCGCGGTCAGCGTTCAGGGCGATTTCTCACCGACGCCGGATTTGCAGTTCGCCGCGGGTCATGACCTCACCTTTACCCTGCCGGGTACATTCAGCAACGGCGCGACGCTGGAGGCCGTGAACAACCTCGGCATCAACGCGGGCGACATCGCCAACAGCGGCGTGATGATGGCGGGCGGCACGCTCACGACGCACTCGAACACGCTGGAGAACACGGGTGCGATGGTCGGCGGCAGCGTCTCGCTCAACGCCACACAGTCGATCACCAACGTCGGCCCGACCGCGCTGATCGGCGCGACTGACAGCAACGGCACACTCGAACTGCTCGCGCCCGATATCGAGAATCGCGACGACACCACGGCCACGGACACACAGGCGACGACCGCTATTTACGGTCTCGGCAAGGTCGTGCTCGCGGGCGGCAAGGATGCCAACGGCAACACCACCAGCGCGAACCTGATCCGCAACCAGTCGGGCCTGATCGAATCGGCGGGCAACATGACGCTCGACGCGGCGCAGGTCACGAACACGCGCACGACGATGACGACGACCGGCCTGAACCAAACGGTCGATCCGGCGCTGCTCGCGCAGCTTGGCATCAGTCTCAAAGGCTGCACGGCCATTGTTACGGCGGCGTGCGATCCGGGCCATCCGTATGTTGGCTGGGTGCTCTCGGGCGACCCGACCGCCATTGGCGGCGCGTTCCCGACGCCGCCGCACGGCGGGCAATGGAATAGCGGCTATCAGTACACGACCTACACGGGTGTCGCGCTCGCGAACCTGATTGCCGGTATCAGTCCGCAGGCGCAGATCATCGCGGGCGGCAACCTCGACGCGTCGAAGGTCGCCGTGCTCCAGAACTACTGGAGTGCGGTCGCCGCGGTCGGCAACATCGCCGCGCCCGTCTCGCTCGACCAGAACAGCTGGCAGGGACAAACCGCGCCCGAAGTTCAGGTCACGTACTCAGGCTACTACCACTACACCAACTACGATCACAGCATCGCGGACTGGACGCTGCCGTTTGGCAATGTACCGTTTATCGGCTCCAATCCAGGCGGCTACCAGATCGCGTCCGCCGACGTCAAATATTTCGGACTCCCGGAATATGAGTCGAGCTTCGCCGCGGGCGGCACGCTCTCTGGCACGGGCATTAGCATCAACAACACGGCGGGTAACGCAGGCATTCCATCGCTCGGTCTCGCCCCTGGTCAGGCGCTAACCGGCGTGACCATCGGCGGGATTAGCGGCAGCGCGGACGCGAATGCCGGGGCCGCCTCGTCGGTCAGCGGCAACGCGTCCGGCACAAAGGCCGGCGCAACTTCGGTCAGTGGCGGCGCGGGCATGGTCAATCCGGTCATCGCGAACGCGACGGCGCAGACCGTTATGCAAAACCTGACGGTTCCCCAAGGTGGCCTGTTCAGTCCGGCGACCGCACCGGGCGCAACGTACCTGATCGAAACGAACCCGGCCTTCACGAACCAGAAGACCTTCATTTCGAGCGACTACTACCTGCAACAGCTCGGCTTGAATCCGCAGACCACCGAAAAGCGTCTCGGCGACGGCTTCTACGAGCAGCAACTGGTACGCAACCAGATTACGTCGCTGACCGGCAAGGCGGTACTGGGTCCGTACACCGACCTTCAGGCGATGTACCGTTCCCTGCTTGCGGCCGGCGCTTCGCTCTCGCAGTCGCTGAACCTGCCGCTCGGCATGAGCCTGTCGCCTGAACAGGTGGCGCAACTCACGAGCAACGTCATCATCATGCAGACCGAAGTGGTCAATGGTCAGTCCGTGCTCGTGCCGGTCGTCTATCTCGCGAAGGCGAGCCAGCAGAACATGAACGGTCCGCTGATCGCCGCAGCCGATATCGACATCCAGAATGCGCAGACCTTCACCAACAGCGGCACGGTGCAGGCGGCCAATACGATGTCGATCCAGGGGCAGCAGATCAACAACGCGTTCGGTGCGCTGCAAAGCGGCGGCCTGATGTCGCTGAACACCACTGGCAATATCGACCTCACTTCGGCGAAGGTGAACGCGGGCAGTCTCGCCCTGAACGCGGGGGGCGACCTGCTGCTGAACACGGCAGTGAAGACCGTTGAACAGGTCAGCGCGACGGGTGCCACGCGCACCACCGCCACACTCGGCCCTGTCGCGAGCCTGAACGTTACAGGCAATGCAGCCATCGTCACGGGCGGCAACTTCGAGCAGAACGCGGGCAACCTGAACGTCGGCGGCAACCTCGGCATGGCCGTAGGCGGCAATTACGATATCGGCTCGGTGCAGACCGGCGAACACGAGGTCGTCGCGGGCGCGAATGGCCTATCGAATACGGACCTGAAACAGACGACCGGCGGCTCTGTAAATGTCGGCGGCGTGTCGGCTATCGGCGTGGGCGGCGACCTGACGGCGACAGGCGCGAACATCAACCTTGGTGGCGGCGGAGTCGTCGCGGCAAACGGCAATGTCACGCTTCAGGCGGCAAAGGCGACTTCGACCGTCGATAGCAACAGTTCGGGCAGCGACAGTCACGGCAGCTACTCGGAGTCGATGCACCTGTCGAACGATGCGCTCACGGCGACGACCCTCAATTCCGGCGATTCGCTGACCGTTGCATCGGGCAAGGATATCAACGTCACCGGCAGCGCGATCAGTCTCGACAAGGGAACCGCGACGCTCGCGGCAACGGGCGACGTGAACATCGGCGCGGCGACGGAAACGCATGTCGACAACTCGCAGGAACAGCACCAGCACAGCAACGGCGTGAGCGGCAAGGAAGTACAGAGTTCGCGTGACACAACGACGACGCTCTCCCAGGGCAGCATGGTTTCTGCTGACGCAGTGCAGATCGCAAGTGGCAAGGACATCAACGTCGCGGGCAGCACCATTGTCGGCACGAACGATGTCGCGCTTAATGCGGTGCATGACGTCAACATCACGACGACGCAGAACACCATGCAATCGTCGGGCACGTATCAGGAGAAGAGTACGGGCCTCGGGACGAGCGGACTGACCGTCACGGTCGGCACGAACAAGCTCGCGACGACCGACCAGGAATCAAGCGTCACGAACAATGCAAGTACGGTCGGCTCGATCAACGGCGACCTCTCGATTCAGGCGGGCAACACCCTGCACGTCACGGGCAGCGATCTTGTCGCGGGCGGGAACCTCGCGGGTACAGCGGCGAACGTCATCATTGATGCAGCGACCGATACCGCTAATCAGGCGCAGACGCAAAAGCAGAGCAGCAGCGGCCTGACGATTGGATTGGCGGGCTCGGTGGGCGACGCGATCAACAACGCGTATTCGGAGTCTCAGGCTGCGAAGAACTCTTCGGGTAATGGCGACAGCCGCGCGGCGGCGCTGCATGGCATTGCGGCCGCAAGCGACGCCTTTACAGCAACGGGTGGCGCGATGGCCGCGGCCGGTGGCGGCAAGCCTGACATCGGCGTCAAGGTCAGCATCGGTTCAAGCAAGAGCGAAAGCCAGTCGTCGGAGGATCAGGCGACACAGCGCGGTTCGAGCGTCACGGCAGGCGGTACGGCAGCGTTTGCCGCAACGAATGGCGACCTGACCATCGCCGGCTCGAACGTGAACGCAAATGATGTCCTGCTTGCCGCCAAGGACAAGGTCAACGTCATCAACACGACGGATACCGATTCGACGCGCAGTTCGAACAGTTCCAGCAGCGCGAGCGTTGGCGTTCAATACACGCTTGGCGGCGGCTTTGGCGTCTCGGCGGCGATGGCGAATGCACACGGCGACGCGAACAGCGACGCGTCGATCCAGAACGCGTCACATGTCACGGGTGCGAACAGCGTCACGGTCATTTCGGGCGGCGATACGAACATCACCGGATCGCAGATCAGCGGCAAGCAGATTGCGGCTGACGTGGGCGGCAACCTGAACATCGCAAGCGTGCAGGACGTGACGAACAGCGCCGCGCATCAGAGCAGCGCGGGCGGCGGCTTCACGATCAGCCAGGGCGGCGGCAGCGCGAGCTTTAGTGCGCAGAATGGCCATGCGGATTCGAACTATGCGGGCGTGAACGAACAGGCCGGAATTTACGCGGGCGACGGCGGATTCAACGTCAACGTCAAGGGCAACACGGGCCTGACCGGCGCGGTGATTTCCAGCACGGCCAACGCGTCGAAGAACAGCCTGACGACCGGGACGCTTACCTACAGCGACATCCAGAACCAGTCGCACTACGACGCGAACAGCAACGGCATCAGCGCGGGCGTGGGTGTCGCGAATACGGGCAAGTCGGTCGGCCCTGGTTCGGTCAGCAATGGCGGCGGCATTTCGCCGATGCTTCCGCAGAACGAAAGCGGCGACCAGAGCGCAACGACGCGCACCGCGGTCAGCGCGGGCACGATTACGGTCACGGATACGACCCACCAGATACAGGACATTGCAGGTCTGATCCGTGACACGACGGACACGAACGGCAAGGTCGCGAACACGCCGGATGTTAATGCCCTCCTGAACCAGCAGGCCGACCGGATGAACGCGGCACAGGCAGCGGGCCAGGCCGTTGCGCAGCGTATCGGCGACTACGCGAATGCAAAGGAGAAGGCAACAGGCGATCCTGAGTGGGCGGAAGGCGGAAACAAGCGCGCCGCGATGCAGGCGGCGGGCGCGGCAGTCGTCGCGGGCCTTGGCGGTGGCTTGGCGAGTGCTGTCGAAGGTGCGGCCGGCGGGGCTATCGGCTCGAAGATGGCCGGCACGCTCAACGGACTGAGTAATTCGATTGCCGCGTCGAACCCGACCGGCAACGCAGACATTAACCAGGCGCTCGGAAACATCGTCGCGAACGTCATCGCGACGGGCGCGGGTGCGGCTGCCGGCGGCGCGGGTGCGTTCTCCAGTTCGGACGTGGACCGCTATAACCGGCAACTCCACCCTGACGAAAAGCAGGCGATCAAAAACCTGGCCAACGGGGACGCCGACAAGGAACATCGTCTTGAGGCGGCAGGATGCGCACTTATTCACTGTGCGGCAGAATTTGCGCCGGGTACGGCCGACTATGCGAAGTATTCCGCGCTGGAACAGGAAGGTGCAACCTATACAGCCGAACAGACACAACTGAAGAATTACAGCGGGTCTTCATTCTCGACGGCTGGCTATGGCGGCATGGTGAGACAAACACCTGGCAGCAGCTTGTTCCAATACAGCACAGATAACACACAGACTGACCGGAAATCGTCACTTGCTGCCATGGCAGCACAACGGCCGGGATCGGTCGATTATGTGACTTTGCAAGCTGGGGCAGGGTTAGGCGGGAGCGTTACGGTCAATCTGTATAACGGGAACGTCTACGCGGGTGGTTCTATCTCAGCTTCTCGTGAGAAAGGCGTTGGCATCGTGTTTGGCATGATCCCGGATAACGTTGGCATGAGTACAACGAACAAGGCTGAGGAGACGGACAAGCTACTCGTTGGACAATCAGTTGGCGGAAATGGATGCCTGTATGGTGTTTGCGGTGGACTGAATCATTCAGTTGGGGGGCGGACAGCGGTCGAGGTGGGAATCGGCATCGGTGGGGTAACGAAGCAAGCAAATCCTAGTGGTAACGGCTCAGGAGGTTACAGTCTCCCTTTGTTCACTATTCCATGGATAGGAAATTCAAATGCGAAACACTAAAGAGCGATCATGGAAAGCCATTGCCTGGGTAATCGTAATGATTTTTGGACTGAGCATCGGAGTGATTGCAATGCTGAATAATCCGTCAAAAGTGGAGTCTGAGGAACACTTGGCGACGATGACCCGAGACATGGACGCTGCTTTGAAAACGGGTGGCGTCGTCGACTCTACCTACTCCAACGCAAAGATTGGTGGCTCGTTGTTGATTAAAGATATTACCGCTCACTCATGGAATCCTGAGATGGCTAAGGCTTATCAACTTGAGCTAACGAAGCGAGGATGGGTGCAAAGATCGAATGATGGAAATGTCATCACCCTTTGCAAGAACCATATGCTTGCAAAAATCAATACTTTCCCAGAGAAGGATAGCTCTCGCGGATTACCGCGAGATGTCTATGCATTTTCAATGATCTACGATGCAAGGACGGCGAAGGAATGTCGTTAACCTATGTGCAAGATCGCTACAACCGGCAACTCCACCCTCACGAGCGCCAATGGGCCAAGGACAACACGGGCAAGTTCGCGCAGTTCTACAAGGACCAGACCAGCCAGAGCATCACGGCCGACCAGGCGCAGCAGATGCTTCTCGCCAATGGCTACCGCATTGTCGACGCGGCGGCAAGCAAGGGACCGGGGGCAACACGACAGCCGTCCAGTTCATCAGCCAGAACGCGGGCGATATGTTCCGCGCGACATCGGCCGAGTACAACAGCCCGTTCCTTTACGGGAATGCCGATCATTCGCTTTCGCCCGAACAAAAGGCTCTACCTGGTGCGATAGCGAATCCGAAGGCAGGTCTCGCGATTGCGGCCGGTCTTGCGACCGCGGGGCTCGCTCCCGAAATCGCTGCTGGTCTTGCGTCGATACCTGGCGCGCCGATCTTCGGTGCAGACGGCCTACTGGGTTCGTCTACTCTGGCATCGCGTGCGGGAATAGGCGCAATAACTGCCGGTGTGAACGCTACATCGCAGTACGTTCAGAACGGATCAATCAATCCCATCGACGTCGGATACGCGGCTGCCTCCGGGTGGGCTGGAACCTACTACCAGGCTTTCGGGAACGTCATGGTCAATCTGGTGACGGGCGCTGCGGACACATATACCAACAATAAGGTGTATGGGAAGCAGGACAGCGTAGTGACCGGTTCATTGGTCAACGGGATGGCTGCTGGAATCGGATATGGTGTAGGTCTGGCCGCACAGTCCGTAATCAGCAAAATCGGGCAGCAAGCCGCTAGTGGTTATAGCTGGGCCGGTACGGGCGTTTGGTCCGGGCAGGCCGGCACAAACCTGTTCTCACCGAATAATTTGCCTGTTATCGGATCTGGCTTTGGCGGTGCAATTGGATCGGAAACCGGCACTGCGGTAATTAACAACGTCAAGTCAAAGCTCATCAAATGACCATGCTCAAGCTTCTTGCGACGTACCTAAAGTTGTTTTTGATAGCGATAGCTGGCGTCGCCTTGATACGGGTTGTAGTCATCCTTTTCGTGACGCTGCTCTACGGTGGACACTGGCCTTGGGGAATGGCCGACGTTTGGTTCGTACTGAAGCAAGGAACTCTGCTAGCCGTTGTTTTCTGGGTCTTCGCGACGGTTTCCTACTTTAAGAACAAGTGACAGATCTGTGGCTCATGGATCAGATTCAATTGTCCTGCGGCATCTGGAAGCTGGTGGAGCACAGTATCACGCAGCACGAGCGCGAGCACGGGCGTAAGCCCGTCGCGCTAATTCTGCATCCCGCGCACATTGACGAATTCACACGCGGCTCCGAATGCGATCCGGCCGTGCTCGACGGCGTCGCTGTGTTCGTGAGTCCGCTATTTTCTGTGGCCGCGCTCTCGGACGAAGACGGCAATACACACGAGCTGTAACCCTGGAACATCATGAAAATTCGAAAGAGGCTGGCGGCGCTGCCGCTCACAGCCCTGGTCACTCTCGCGCCCAATGTACCGGCGCAAAGCCTGGGCGATATCGAAACCGAGCAAAATCAGCAGCAACGACGCGACGCGCAGCAGCGTGAGGCGGCCGTGTCGGCGCCCGTTGTGCGTTCCGACCTGCCGAAGATGGAAGCGTATCCCGCAATTCCGCATGAGTCACCGTGCTTTCGCATCGACACGTTCTCGCTCAAGGTACTTGATTCTCTGCCGGCTGCGACGCAGAAGAAAGGCGCGTCGGCCTTGCCGCAAGACCCGTTCGCATTCGCGCGTGAATGGCTCGACCACTATCAAGGCCAGTGCGTCGGCAAGGAAGGTATCGACGTACTCACGAAGGGTTTGCAACAGGCGATATTGAGCCGTGGCTATGTCACCACGCGCGTACTCGTGCAGCCGCAAGACCTGACGGGCGGAACGCTTACGCTCGCGCTCGTGCCCGGTATCGTGCGCAATATCGCCTTCGCGGACCCGTCCATGTGGGGAACATGGAAGACCGCCTACCCGACGAGTAGCGGCGACGTCCTGAACCTTCGCGACCTTGAGCAAGGGCTTGAGCAAATGAAGCGCGTCAGCAGTCAGGACGTGAACATGGAGATCCGGCCGACTGACGTACCGGGAGAAAGTGACGTTATCCTCACGGTCAAGCGCTCGAAGCCCTGGACCTTCGTCGCTTCGGTCGACAACTCGGGTACGGAATCGACGGGCAAGTGGCAAGGCAACGTCAACCTCGGCCTGAATAATCCACTCGGCCTGAACGACATCCTCTCGCTCGGGGCAAATCAGGACTTGTCGTTTGGCAACAAATCGCTCGGCTCGCACGGGTTCAACGGGTCGTATTCGGTGCCGTGGGGATACTGGACCGCGACGCTCTCGGGCAATACAAACACGTACTACCAGAACATCGCGGGCGTGAACCAGACTTTCGTTTCCAGCGACAACTCGCAAACCGCGGCTCTGCGAATCGCGCGCGTTATCTCGCGCAGCCAGAACAACGTGCTCGGTGGCTACGTGCAACTGTCGAAGCGTTTCGGCGACAGCTTCATCGACGACACGACCATTCCGACGCAGGCCCGCAACAACACCTTCCTTGAATTGGGCGCGACCGACCGTCATTACTTCGGCGCTGCGCAGTTCGATGGCACGCTCGCCTATCGCCAGGGTATCGGTGGATTCGCGGCGACTGCGGACCCGTATCCTGAAGGTCCAACGTACCGCTTTCATATGGCTGTACTCGATGCGAATCTCTCGGTTCCGTTCGCGATTGCGAATCAGCGTTTCGCGTATGTGGGAACCATCCACGGGCAGTTCACGAACGACACGCTGTTCTATATCGACGATCTGACCATCGGCAGCGGCTATACAGTGCGCGGCTTCGACGGCGAAACGATGCTTGCGGCAGAGAAAGGATTTTACTGGCGCAACGAACTGCAATGGCCGGTGTTCCAGACGGGGCAGACGTTATATGCAGGGATTGACTATGGGCGCGTGTTCGGACCGAACACGAAGCTACTGGCGGGAACCCAACTGGCGGGCGCGGTGATTGGCATTCGCGGCGGCTTGCCGGCGAAGTATATCGGCCTGTCCTATGACCTTTTCGCGGGCACGCCGATCTATAAACCAGAGGGATTCCCGACCGCGCGATGGACGGTCGGGTTCCAGCTGACGGCGGCGTTCTAGCCGTCCGGCCCATGCGAAACATAAGCGCGACGCAGAATAAGAAACGCCACCTCGAAAGGTGGCGTTTCTATCACACGACGCTCAAGCAGCCAGCGCCTTCGTCTGCCCGGCACTCACCAGCCGACGATAACGCGACAGTGCCCAAAGCGGGAAATACGCGGTATACCCGTGATACTTGAGGTAGTAAATACGCGGGAAACCCGGCGCATTATGCGAGCGGTGCCACCAGAAGCCCTCGCTGTCCTGCACCGAAAGCAGATACGCAATCCCGCGCTGCACCGACTCCGACTCGAAATCGCCAAACGCCATCTGCGCAAGCAGCGCCCACGCCGTGAAGTTCGACACACTCTCGCCGCCGTTCGTACCCGCGAGCTTCGGATCGATATAGCTATCGTTGGTCTCGCCCCAGCCGCCATCCGCATGCTGACGCGAACGCAGCCACGCCAGCGCGCGAGCGATATACGGCTGCGACGGATCTTCGCCAGCCAGCGCGAGACCGGCCAAAACGCTCCACGTACCGTAGATGTAGTTGGTGCCCCAACGCCCCCACCAGCTGCCATCGGGGCGCTGCGTCGTCTTGATGTAGTCGATGCAACGCGCGAGCGACGCCTTGTCCTCTTCGCGCCCGGTCACGCCGAAGCACAGCAGCACGCGGCCCGAGACATCTTCCGTCGGCGGATCGAGCAACGCGCCGTGATCGGCGAACGGAATCGCATTCAGATAGAGACGATCGCAATCCGCATCGAACGCAGCAAAACCGCCGTTGCGCGATTGCAGCCCGCGCATCCAGTCGAGCGCCAGCGTCACGCGCGCGGCATACGGGTCCGAGCCGGTGATCTGCTTTTGCAGGCGGCCGCGACGATGCAGCATCGCCACCACGACAGCGCTGTCGTCGATGTCCGGATAGTACGGGTTCTCATACTGGAAGGCCCAGCCGCCCGCCGGCACGTCCGGCTTGACGTTCTCGATCCAGTCGCCCCTGATGTCGTCCACCTGACGCTCTGCGAGCCAGTCGTAGGCGAGCGTGACCTGCTTTTCCAGTTCGGCGCGCGGAATATGCGCTTCGCCCGCTTCAGGCGCTTCGGCATCCGGCACGGCCAGCGCCTGCTCCAGCGCCATCAGGCTCCATGCGGTATCCCACACGGGCGAGAGGCAAGGCTGGCAATACACGCTGCCATCCGGCCGCTCGACCAGCAGCTTTTCCAGCGCGTTTTCGCAATCGCGGCGCAGCGGATGATCTTCAGGATACCCAAGCACTTCCATCATCTGGTAGCTATAGACGATGGGCGGGAAGATGCCGCCCATGCCGTCTTCCCCGTTCATGCGCTCGGCGCACCAGGCCTCTGCGTGCTTGATCGCGCGCTTGCGCAGCGCGCCGGGAATCAGCGGCTCGATATGACGCACCATACGGTCGATGCCGAGAAACAGCCGGCGCACGCCCTTGCCGCGCGGGAAATATTCGCGCTCCTGCTCGGGCGGCGTCGCGAACAGCTCGGCGATCGACACGTTATGCGGGTTGCGCGCGCGCGCCTTGAGCGAGCACAGCACGAGCAGCGGCACCATCGTCGTGCGCGCCCAGTACGCGACCTTGTACATCGAGATCGGCACCCACTTCGGGAACAGCACGAACTCGATCGGCATGAACGGCGTGGCGCGCCACGGCACCTGGCCGAAAGTCGCCAGCAGAATGCGCGTGAACACGTTGCACTTCGCGGCGCCGCCCAGCTTCAGGATGGCTTCCCGTGCGCGCACCATGTGCGGTGCGTTTTCCTTGTCGCCCGCGGCCTTGAGCGCGAAATAGGCCTTCACGCTCGCCGAGACGTCGGCGGCGCCATCCACGTACAAGTCCCACGCACCATGCGTTTGCAGGCGCTGTATCGCACGCAGGTAGCGCGCCATTTTCTCCTGGCGCACGGTGTCGATCTTCCCCATGAAATGCATCATGAGGATGTACTCGGCCGTAATCGTCGCGTCGGATTCCAGCTCGAAACACCAGCTCCCTTCGGGCTCTTGCCGGCGCGCGAGCGCGTCGCGTCCCCGGACGATGGCGGCGTCGAGCAGCGCCGCGAAAGGTAGGTCGGATTTTTTCATGGCGCGAATAATACCATCCGTACGGAATGTTTAGCGCCGAGGCCCGCAATGGTAAGATCCGGTCATGAAGAACACTCCCGCCAAAGCCCCAGCCGACGCGGCTGACCACGCCGAGGCTACGCCGCAACTGCGCGCGACGAGCACCGTGCACGCACCGGATGCGGTCCAACGACCGGCCGCGCGCACCCGCGCCAGCGCGCCGGAAATCGGGGCGGCATCCCCTGCTCCCGCATCGGGTACGCGCCGCAAAAAGGCGCCCGTGCAGGTGCGCGCGCAACTGTTGCAAGCGGCGTCCGAGATCGCCACCGACCACGGCGTACCCGCCGTCACGCTCGACGCGGTGGCCGAGCGCGCGGGAGTGACCAAGGGCGCGTTGCAGTATCACTTCGCCAACAAGCAAGGACTCCTTGACGCTCTGTTTGGGCAGACGCTCGAACGCTTCGAGCACCAGATGGAAGCACGCCTCGCGGCGGACCACGACAACGCCCAGGGCGCGCGGGCGCGCGCCTATCTGCATTCGAGCATCGACGAGATGAGCCCGGCCGCGAGCACCAACGTGCTGCGCGTGCTGGTGGCGGCGATGATGACCGACCCGGAGATTCGCGAGCGCTACGCCGCGCCCATGCGCAAGTGGACGCGCCCCGACCCGCTGCCGCTCGACCAGGCCGCGCGCCTCATGATCTGCCGCCTCGCGGCGGATGGCCTGTGGATTTCCGATCTGCTCGGCTATCAGGACATGTCGCCTGAGATGCGCGAGGAAGTCGTGCGGCAGATCGAGCAGATGACGCTCAACGCAGCCTGAAACGTCACTGCCGTATCAACCGCCAACCCGTGCGGTCGATGCGCGCACAACCAGATGCGGCGCAGTGGTGACGCACACTTTCGCCTCGCGCGCGCCTTGAGCCCCGTCCCGCCCCGCTGCTTTCGCCGCATCGGCGATCAATTCCCGCAGCAATGCCACGCCCAGTTCCGCCGCTTCGACCGTCGGCACCGCCACTGTGGTCAATGCGGGCCGCGATTCGCTCGCCAGTTGAATATCCGTGATACCGACCACCGAGAGCCTGCGCGGCACCTCGAAGCCGAGGTCGGCGGCGGCCTGCATCGCGCCCAGCGCCGGCAGATCGTTGGTCGTGAAAAGCGCCGTGAGATCGGGGTGACGCGTGAGCAGTTCGCGCGCCGCCGCGTAGCCGCCTTGCGTCGTATCGAGCGCATGAATCACGGGCGCGGCTTGCGCATCCAGCCCCGCCGCCTCCATCGCCGCCACGAAGCCCTCATAACGCGCCGCGTGAATGCCGTAGGCCTTGCTGCCCACGATCGCGCCAATGCGTCGATGTCCCAGTTCGATCAGATGCCGCGCGGCCAACTCGCCCGCCAGCCGAAAATCCACCGCCACGCACGGCAAGCCAGGCGGTTCCAGCGGCCTCTCCCACATGCAAAGCACGACAGGCGCGCCACGTAGTTCGGTGAGCATAAGATCGTCGAAGTCCAGATTCGCGTTCATCACGAGCACGCCTGCGGAGAGCGTGCCCGCGATCTGTTCGAGGTACGCGCGGCCCGTTTGCGGATCGCCGTCGGTATTGCAGATGATAAGGAACTGACCGCTGCTGCGCAGCGCGTTTTCCACCGCGAGCGCGAACTCGGGATAGAACGGATTGGCGATGCTCGACACCATCAGCGCGATGGTGGGCGCGCGACCTTCGGCCAGCGCGCGCGCCGGCAAATGCGGGCGATAGCCGAGAGCCGCGATCGCGTCCAGCACGCGCTGGCGCGTCGCCGCGCCCACACGGCCGCGATTGCGCAGCACGTTCGAGACGGTCGCGGGCGTGACCCCGGCATGGCGGGCAACTTCGGCAAGGGTGGGCGTGGGCATCGTGTCTCGTCATCTCATTATTTGGGAATGCGTTTCAACATTTGCCTGATTGACCCAGGCGGCGGCACCATTGGCCTCGCATTCCAGCGTTGCGCTCGACACCCACGAGGCGACGCCATCAATCGAACGACATCGGAGACAACGCTTCTGGCAGCCCGCGATCGCGCCCACGATCGTATTTTTTCGGCCACCTGATTAAGCGCTTAATCTCCGTTTCGAGCCGATTAGAACACGGAGACGGGACGAATGGCGAGCATTTCCTTGCGAGGTGTCCAGAAGGCCTACGGCGACAATGCGCCGGTGATACGCAATGTCGATCTGGAGATCGGCAAGAACGAGTTCTGCGTATTTCTCGGGCCGTCGGGCTGCGGCAAATCCACGCTTTTGCGCATGATTGCGGGCCTCGAAGATGTGAGCGACGGCGACGTATCGATCGGCGGCAAGCTGGTGAACGACGTGCCCGCCGCGCAGCGCGGCGTGGCGATGGTGTTCCAGAGTTACGCGCTGTTTCCGCACATGACGGTGTACGAGAACATGGCCTTCGGCCTGAAGCTCGCCAAAACGCCAAAGGCCGAAATCGACCGCAAGGTGCGCGAAGCCGCCCGTATTCTTCAACTCGAAGCGCTGCTTGAACGCCATCCCAAGGCGCTCTCGGGCGGCCAGCGTCAGCGCGTGGCGATTGGCCGCGCGATCGTGCGCGAGCCTGGCGTGTTCCTGTTCGACGAACCGCTCTCCAATCTCGATGCCACGCTGCGCGGCCAGACGCGCATCGAGATCGCGCGTCTGCACAAGCAGTTCGCCGACGCGAGCGTGGTCTACGTGACGCACGACCAGATCGAGGCGATGACGCTGGCCGACAAAATCGTCCTGCTGCACAGCGGTCAGGATACCGAACGATATGGCAGCATCGCGCAAGTGGGCGCGCCGCTCGAACTCTACCACCGGCCCGCGAGCCGCTTCGTGGCGGGTTTTATCGGCTCGCCACGCATGAATTTCCTGCCCGCGACCGTGACTGCCGCCGATGCGCAAGGCGTGAGCGTCACGCTCGACGGCAGCGGCGAAACCTTGCGCCTGCCCTTGCTGGCAGGTGTGCTCACGGCGGGCACACCCGTGACGTTTGGCGTGCGGCCCGAGCATCTGGAACTAGTCGCGCCTGACAGCACGTCGTCCCGCCCCGGCGAAACGCTCACGCTCTCGCGCAAGGTCACGCTCGTGGAAGCGCTCGGCGAGCACAGCTATGTGCATCTCGACCAGCCCGGCGGCACGACGCTGATCGCCAAGGCGCCCGGCGACGCGTTGCTCGCACCCGGCGACACGGCACAGTTCCGCGCGAACGCCGCCGTGTGCCATCTGTTCGCGCAGGATGGTTTCGCACTCGCGCCGCTCTCGGTGCAACCCCTTGAATCCGCCGCGCAACGCGCGTAACCCCATGAACGAGGACACAGGCATGCGCCTTGGAGTTTGCTACTACCCCGAGCACTGGCAGGAGTCGATGTGGAAAGACGACGCCGCGCGCATGAAGGCGCTCGGCATCGAACAGGTGCGGATTGGCGAATTCGCCTGGAGCCGCATCGAGCCCTCGCCCGGCGAATACGATTGGAGTTGGCTCGATCGCGCCATCGACACGCTCGGCGAAGCCGGTCTCAAGGTGGTGATGTGCACGCCCACGGCGACGCCGCCCAAGTGGCTCATCGATCGTCATCCCGAGATTCTGCCCGTGGGCGCCGATGGCCGTGCGCGCGCATTCGGCTCGCGGCGTCACTACGACTTCTCCTCGCCCGCCTGGTACGAGGCATCGCAACGCATCTGCGAAGCGGTCGCGAGCCGTTACGGCCAGCACCCCGCCGTTGCGTACTGGCAGACCGATAACGAATACGGCTGTCACAACACGGTCGTGAGTTATTCGGAAGCCGCCGTGCAACGCTTTCGCGCCTGGCTCGCCGCACGCTATGGCAGCATCGGCGCGCTGAACGCCGCCTGGGGCACAGTGTTCTGGAGCATGGAATATCGCAGCTTCGACGAAATCGACGCCCCCATCGGCACGGTCACGGAAGCGCATCCTTCGCATCGTCTCGATTACCGCCGCTTCGCCTCGGACGAAGTGCGGCGCTACAACCTCATGCAGGTCGAGATCATCCGCGCGCATTCGCCGGGTCGTCCCATCGCGCACAACTTCATGCAGTTGTTCACGGAGTTCGACCACTATAAGGTGGCCGCCGATCTCGACGTGGCGACGTGGGACAGCTACCCGCTCGGCGCGCTCGAAGAACAGTGGTACGCGCCGGACGTCAAGGCACGCTATCTGCGCACGGGCCATCCGGACTTCGCCTCGTTCAATCACGATGTTTATCGCGGGATGTCGAAGCTGCCGTTCTGGGTGATGGAGCAGCAGCCCGGGCCCGTGAACTGGGCGCAATGGAATCCCGCGCCGCTGCCCGGCATGGTGCGGCTCTGGAGTTGGGAAGCGTTCGCGCACGGCGCGGGCTGTGTCTCGTACTTCCGCTGGCGTCAGGCGCCGTTCGCGCAGGAGCAGATGCACGCGGGCCTCAATACGCCCGACAACCGACTCGATATTGGCGGTACGGAAGCCGCGCGTGTGGCGGAGGAAATTCGCACGGTGCTGGGCGACAGTCAAACCGATGCTACCGCGCGCGTCGAAACACGCGTTGCGCTGGTGTTCGACTACGAAGCGAAGTGGCTCTTCGAAGTGCATCCGCAAGGCGCGGACTTCCACTATCCGCGCTTTGCCGTCGAATATTATTCGGCGCTGCGCTCGCTGGGTTTCGATGTCGATATCGTGCCGGTGAACGCACCGCTCGATGGCTATCAGCTGATCGTAGTGCCGCCGCTGCCCGTCGTGCCCGACGATTTCGCGCAACGTCTCGCGCAATCGGGCGCGCAAGTCATTCTCGGGCCGCGCACCGGCTCCAAGACCGTCGACCTGCAGATTCCCGCGAATCTCCCGCCGGGCCCGCTCGCGGCGCTATTGCCCTTGCGCGTGTGGCGCGTGGAGTCGCTGCGGCCCAACGTGACCGAACCGGTGGCGTTCGCCGCTGATGCACAACCCGAAGGCCATGCTCGCCACTGGCGCGACCTGGTCGAGATCGATGCGGGCGCAACCGATGTACGCGCCCGCTTTGGTGACGGCCATCCCGCCTGGCTCACGCATGGCAACGTCCATTACCTCGCGAGCCTGTTCGACGATGCCACGACTGCCGCATTGTTCGCGCAGGTCGCGCGCGCCGCGGGGCTCGAGCCCACGCCGCTTGGCGACGCGCTGCGCGTGAGCCGCCGCGGCGGCCTGACCTGGGTGTTCAATTACGGCCCCGGTAGCCATCGCATCGCCGCCAGCGTTCCCGACTCGGCTTTTGTGATCGGCCAGCGCGAGATCGAAGCGCAAGGCGTCGCCGCTTACCGCACGCAGCACGGATAACGACGTAAAAACGACGTAAAACACAGGAGACAGGCATGACAACGAAACCCCGCACCGTCCTCGCCGCCATCGCGCTCGCGGCCGCCACGCTCACCGGCACGCTCGCAACATCGGCGCAGGCCGGTACGCTCGAAATCAACATCGCGTTCAAGGGTGCGAGCCAGCGCGCCGTATGGACGCAGGTGATCGACGAGTTCAAGAAGACCCATCCGGGCACGGACGTGAAAGTCTCGTTCGTCGATGAAGAGGCCTACAAGGTGCAGTTGCCGAACTGGCTCACGACCGCGCCGCCCGATATCGTGAACTGGCACAACGGCGAGCGCATGGCCTATTACGCGCAGCGCGGCCTGTTCGAAGACCTGTCCGGCGACTGGCAGAAGAACAACTGGGACAACATGTATGCCTCGACGAAGGAAGCTTCGTCGTACAAGGGCAAGCAGTACGCTGCGCCCACGGTCTATTACTCGTGGGGCATGTTCTATCGCAAGGACCTGTTCCAGAAAGTGGGTATCGCCAGCGAACCGAAAACCTGGAACGAGTTTCTCGACGACTGCAAGAAGCTCAAGGCCGCCGGTATCGCGCCGATCGCCGTGGGCGGTCGCGACGCGTGGACGCTCGCAGGCTGGTTCGACTATCTCGACCTGCGCCTGAACGGCAACAAGTTCCACCAGCAGTTGATGGCCGGCGACGTACCCTATACGGACCCGCGCGTGAAGAAGGTGTACACCACCTGGAAGCAGTTGATCGACGCGGGCTACTTCATCGACAATTCGCTGTCCTACGATCTGGACGCCGCGCAGCCCTTCCTGTTCCAGGGCAAGGCCGCGATGATGCTGATGGGCACCTTCATCACGGGCGGCTTCAGCCCGACGGTGAAGCAGCAGATGGGCTACTTCCAGTTCCCGATCATCGACTCGAACGTGCCGACCGCCGAGGATGGACCGGTCGAATCGCTGCATATTCCGTCGAAGGCGAAGAACAAGGCCGACGCGCACGCGTTCCTTGCCTTCGCGGAAACGCCGGACGTGGGCGCGCAACTCGCCAAGGGTCTGGGCTCGCTGTCCGCCAACAGCAAGTCGCCGGAACCGGAAGATGCGATTTCGAAGATCGGCTTCCAGATTCTCGCCAATACCAAGGGCGGCATCGCGCAGTTCTATGATCGCGACATGACCAAGGAAATGGCCGACGAAGGCATGAAGGGCATGCAGCAGTTCATCGCCGACCCGACCAAGATCGATTCGATCCTCGCGCAGCTCGAAGAAACGCGTAAGCGCATCTACAAGAAGTAAGGGCTGGAAGTCACCACGCACAGGCGGCGCGGCACGCAACAATCACGCATCACCCACGCAACACCGCGCGCCGCCGTGCGGATCGTTCTGGAGGCAGGCAGTGTCAACGACTCATCCCTCGACCGATCGCGGCGCAACGCTCGCGGCCCACGCCGTGGCACATCGTGCGGACAACGCAGCCGGTCACGGCCCCGCCAACGCGGGCGATGGCCGCACCAATGCCCCGCGCGCCACGCGTCCGCATGGCAAGCCGCGCCGCGTCTCGCCCACGGCGCGTCGCCAGCGTCGCGCGGCAGCGCTCTTTCTCGCGCCCGCCTGCATCATGGTGGCGATCTACGTGGTCTGGCCGATTCTCTCGACGATCCGCATCTCGTTCTATAACTGGGACGGCATGAGCGACGCGAGCTTTGTCGGCCTCGCCAACTACGTCGAGCTGTTTCACGCGGCCACCTTCTATACCGCGCTCAAGAACAACGTCATCTGGCTCGCGCTATTCCTGCTCGCGCCGCCGATGGGACTGGCCATCGCGCTGTACCTGAATCAGGCCGTGGCCGGCATCCGTATCGTGAAGTCGCTGTTTTTCGCGCCCTTCGTGCTCTCGGGCGTGGTGGTCGGGCTGATCTATTCGTGGTTTTACGATCCGACCTTCGGCCTGCTCGCGGTGCTGCTCGGGCACGGCATTCCGGTGCTGGGCGATCCGCATTACGCCACCCCCGGCATTATCTTCGCGGCGCTGTGGCCGCAGACCGCCTACTGCATGATCCTCTACCTCACCGGCCTCACGACGCTCAACAGCGAACAGATCGAGGCCGCGCGCATGGAAGGCGCAAAGGGCTGGACGCTGCTCTGGCACGTCATCCTGCCGCAATTGCGGCCCGTGACCTTCATGGCCATCGTGGTGACGGTGATTGGCGCGCTGCGCAGCTTCGATCTGATTTCGGTGATGACGGGCGGCGGCCCGTTCGAAAGCTCGACCGTGCTGGCCTACTACATGTACGACCAGGCGATCAAATACTACCGGCTGGGCTATTCCGCCGCGATTGCCGTGGTGCTGTTTGCGATCATGCTGCTCTATATCGTCTATCACCTGCGCCGCCTGCTCAAGAACGAGCAGTGACCGCCCGGACAAATCGCGAAGGATAACTGAGGAATCGACGATGTTTCCCATTCCCATCGACAAATGGAAGCCCGCGCCTCGCCGGCTCTACAAACTCTCGCTGCCGATTGCGCTGCTCATCTGGCTACTGCCGATGATCGCCGTGCTGGTGACCTCCGTGCGCTCCACCGACGAACTCAGCGAAGGCAACTACTGGGGCTGGCCCAAGCACTTCGCGCTGATCGACAACTACCGCGAAGCGCTGACCACCTCGCCGATGCTCCATTACTTCTGGAACAGTGTGCTGATTACGGTGCCTTCGGTGGTCTGCGCGATCGCGCTCGCGGCGATGGCAGGCTTCGCACTGGCGATCTATCGCTTTCCGGGCAACTCGGCGCTGTTTGCCGCCTTCGTCGCGGGCAATTTCGTGCCGATTCAGGTGCTGATGATTCCGGTGCGCGACCTCACGCTCAAGCTCGGGCTCTATAACTCGGTGGGCGGGCTGATCCTGTTTCACCTCTCGTTTCAGACCGGCTTTTGCGCGCTCTTTCTGCGTAACTTCATCAAGCAGTTGCCGTTCGAACTCGTGGAGGCGGCGCGCATCGAGGGCGCGAACGAGTGGACGGTGTTCGTGCGCATCATCCTGCCGCTGATCCGCCCCGCGCTCGCGGCGCTGGGGATTCTGGTGTTCACGTTCGTGTGGAACGATTATTTCTGGGCGCTGTGCCTCACCCAGGGCGACGACGCCGCGCCAATCACCGTGGGCGTGGCCGCGCTCAAGGGCCAGTGGACGACGGCGTGGAATCTGGTGTCGGCGGGGTCGATTCTCGCCGCGCTGCCCTCGGTCGCGATGTTCTTCGCGATGCAGAAGCATTTCGTGGCGGGGCTGACGTTTGGGGCGACGAAGGGGTGAGGGGCGGCGCCCCATGCCATAAGCGCCCCTTTGTGTTCCTGTCTCGCGCCCGCGCACCCCGTTCGGGGCCTGCGCGGGCGGAATCATTTCATGCGTTCCGCTTCGCTTAACCACGGCTCCAGATCGCCCACCCCACCCCCGCCCCACATAAAATCCCCCGCCTCCCGACGCAAAACCGCGACCCACGCCGCCGCGCCGTGTAAACTGCTGCCTTTTTTATCTCTTGTGGTGGTATGGTCCCTCCCCCGCAGCGGACGGTCCTGAGCGGTCCGGCCCTCGTTCGATTGCTTGCGCGCCTTGGCGAAACCGACGTGCAGGCCTCGTCGCAGCCGCTCGCCGACCGGCTGAGCCAGTGGCTCGGCTGGACCGACGCGATCGCGCTCTCGACCGTGCTGAGCGCCCCTGCGCCCGCCATGGGCCGTGGAGGACGCAGCAACGGCGAGGACGAGGCGCAGCATTGCCTGAGCCTGCGCTCGGCGCTGTCGAAGGCCATCGTCACCGACGGCGTGCTCGCGCCGCCGCGTCCGCCCGTGCGCCATGGGCGCGCGCAGCAGGCCGCGCCGGTGCAGGAAGCGCCCGAGATGCCCGCCGACTACGCCGTGTACCGCCAGTGCTATCTCGCGCTCCAGCAGAAGATGGAAACGGATATCGGCGATATGCGCTCGCGGCTGCGCAACCGGCTGGCGTCGCAGTCGTCGGCGATGGCGAAGCTCGCGGCGCTGGACGCCGTGATGGAGCGCTCGATGGCCGTGCGCGAGCGCAACCTGCTCGGTACGCTGCCCGGCCTGCTGGGCAAGTATTACGAGCGTCAGCGCAAGGCCGCGCAACTCGCTCAGGCACAAGCCGATACCGCGGCGCAAGCCAAAGCCGAGGATCAAGCCGAGCCGCGCGCCCAGGTTCCACCCGGCACGTGGCTCAGCGCGTTCCGTAAAGATATGCAGAGCATCTTGCTCGCCGAACTGGATGTTCGGTTTCAACCGGTCGAAGGGCTAATCGCAGCGCTTCGCACCCGCTAACCCAAACGCTATGTCCAGACTTCGCATTGATCTCGTCGTTTTCATCGCTGGCCTGCTCGCGGTTTGCTGGATCGGCGCCGCCTATGTCGGCTCCAATCCGCTCGCGCTCGCGGTCACGCTCCTGATCGGCGCCTGCTACGTGGGCGGCGCGCTCGAACTGCGCCGCTATCGCCAGTCCACCGCCAGCCTCGCGCAGGCCGTGGAAGCCCTGGCCGCGCCCTCGGCCACCGCGCCGGCAACGCTGAGCGCCTGGCTCGATCGCCTGCATCCGAGCCTGCGCAGCGCCGTACGCGTGCGCATCGAAGGCGAGCGCGCGGCCCTGCCCGGCCCCGCGCTCACGCCCTATCTGGTCGGCCTGCTCGTGTTGCTCGGCATGCTGGGCACGCTGCTCGGCATGGTGACGACGCTGCGCGGCACCGGCATTGCGCTCGACGGCGCCACCGATCTCGACGGCATCCGCACCGCGCTCGCGGGTCCGATCCGCGGCCTCGGCTTCGCGTTCGGCACCTCGATCGCGGGCGTGGCCAGCTCGGCCATGCTCGGCCTGCTTTCGGCGCTGTGCCGCCGCGAGCGCATCGAAGCCGCCCAGCATCTCGACGCGCAGATCGCCACCACGCTGCGTCCGTTCTCGCACGCGCATCAGCGCGAGGCGAGCTTCGCGCTGATGCAGCGCCAGGCCGACGCGCTGCCGCTGCTGGCCGAACGCCTCCAGTCGATGATGACGGCCATCGAGCGCCAGAGCGCCACGCTCGGCGAGCGCCAGATCGCCAGCCAGGAAACCTTTCTTGGCAACGCCGAGGCGACCTATGCGCGTCTCGCGTCGTCGGTGGGCGATTCGCTGAAGGCGAGCGCCGCCGAGAGCGCGCGCGCCGCCGGTCAGGCCTTCGCGCCGGTCGTCGAAGCGACGATGGCGGGTCTCGCGCGCGAAAGCGCCGCGCTGCACGGCACGCTCACCCAGGCCGTGGAGCGTCAGCTCGATGGCCTCACGTCGGGCTTCGAGGCCAACGCCTCGCGCGTCGCGGGCATCTGGAACGCCGCGCTCGACGAACAGCGCCGCGCCGGCGAAGCGCTCGCGCACGATCTGCAAGGCGCGCTCGAGCGCTTCAGCACGACCTTCGAAACGCGTTCGGCCCATCTGGTGCAGGACGTCGATGCGCGCCTCGCGGCTTCGGCGGCGGGGGTCTCGCAGTCGTGGCAGGAGGCGCTGGCGCGTCAGGAACGCGCGGGCGAAAAGCTCGCGGGCGACAATCAGCAGGCGCTCGCCGCGGCGGCCGCGACCTTCGAGCAACACGCGGCCGCGCTCGTGCGCGCCGTGGGCGACGCGCAGGCCGAGTTGCAGACGCAACTCGCCGCGCGCGACGAGGTGCGCCTTGCGACCTGGCGCGGCACGCTCGATACGATGAGCACGTCGCTGCGCGACGAATGGCGCGCGGCGGGCACCCAGGCGTCCGAACAACAGCAGGCGATCTGCACGACGCTCGCGCAGACCGCCGACACGATCGTCGCTCGCACCGAGGCGCACGCGAACAGCACGATCGCCGAAATCACCCGCGCCGCCGAAACGGCGAGCGCAGCGTGGGAGACGGCCAGCACGCAGGCGGCCGAGCGTCAGCAAGCGGTGTGCGAGACACTCGCGAGCACCGCCAGCGCGGTCGCCTCGCACGCCGAAGCGCATACCAACACCACGATTGCCGAAATCACCCGCGTGGCCGAGGCCTCGTCGAGCGCATGGCAGGCGGCGAGCACCCATGCAGCGGAGCGTCAGCAGGCGATCTGCGACACGCTTGCGCAAACGGCTAGTGCAATCACGGCGCAAAGCGAAGCTCAGGCCAGCGGCACGATCGCCGAAATTGCGCGTGCGGCTGAAGCGAATGCGAGCGCATGGCAGGCGGCGAGCACGCATGCGGCAGAACGCCAGCAAGTGATTTGCGACGCGCTTGCGCAAACGGCTGGCGCAATTTCGGCGCAGACCGAAGCGCATGCCAACGGCACCATCGCTGAAATCGCGCGCGCCGCACAAGCGAACGCATCCGAATGGCAGGCTGCCAGCGCGCAGGCAGCAGAACGTCAGCAAGCGATCTGCGATGCGCTTGCGCAAACGGCCAACGCTATCTCTGCTCAAACCGAAGCCCACGCCAACAGCACCATCGCCGAAATCGCGCGTGCAGCTGAGGCAAATGCAAGCGCATGGCAGGCCGCGAGCGCGCATGCAGCAGAACGTCAGCAGGTTATTTGCGACGCGCTCACGCAAACCGCGAACGCAATCTCCGCTCAAACGGAAGCGCACGCCAACGGCACCATCGCCGAAATCGCGCGTGCAGCTGAGGCAAATGCAAGCGCATGGCAGGCCGCGAGCGCGCATGCAGCAGAACGTCAGCAAGCGATCTGCGACGCGCTTGCGCAAACGGCGAACGCTATCGCCCAGCAAACCGAAGCGCACGCAAACGGCACCATTGCGGAAATCGCGCGTGCCTCACAAGCGAATGCAGCCGAATGGCAAGCGGCGAGCACGCAGGCAGCAGAACGCCAGCAAGCGATCTGCGACGCGCTTACGCAAACCGCCAGCGCCATCTCCACGCAAACCGAAGCGCACGCCAACGGCACTATCACCGAAATCGCGCGTGCAGCAGAAGCGAACGCAAGCGCATGGCAGGCAGCCAGCGCCCACGCCGCAGAACGCCAGCAAGCCATCTGCGACGCGCTCACGCAAACCGCCAACGCCATCTCCGCGCAAACCGAAGCCCACGCCAACGGCACCATCGCCGAAATCGCGCGCCTCGTCGAAGCGGCCTCGGAAGCACCGCGCGTGGCTGCCGAAGTCGTCGCGGAACTGCGCCAGAAGCTGCACGAAAGCATGGTGCAGGACACCGCCATGCTCGAAGAGCGTGGTCGCCTGCTCGCCACCGTCACCACGCTGCTCGACGCCGTGAATCACGCGAGCACCGAACAACGCGCGGCCATCGGCGCGCTCGTCGATACCTCGGCGGGCCTGCTGGAGCGCGTGGGCGCGCGCTTCGACCAGCAGGTCGAAGCCGGTGCGCAGACGCTCGAAGGCGTCGCGGCCCAGGTCACGGGCAGCGCCGTCGAAATGTCGAGCCTCGGCGACGCCTTCAGCGCGGCCGTGCAGCACTTCGGCGCCTCGAACGACAAGCTCATGACGCAGCTCGAACGTATCGAGGGCGCGCTCGACAAGTCGCTTGCGCGCAGCGACGACCAGCTCGCCTACTACGTCGCCCAGGCGCGCGAGGTGGTCGATCTGAGCCTGCTGTCGCAGAAGCAGATCGTCGATAGCCTGCAACGCCTGGCCGGGACGGAAGCCGCATGAACGACGAGATCGACGGCGGCGTAGAGCCGACCGCGCCGGTCTGGGCCGCGTTCGGCGACCTGATGGCGGCGCTGCTGGGTGCCTTCGTGCTGATTCTCGTCGGCGTGATCGGCATGCAGATGGAAGCCTCCTCGCGCCTCGCGCACGAGGTCAAGGCGCGCCAGCAGGAGGCGCAGCGTCGCCAGACGCTCGAACAGGCGCTCGCCGGCCCGCTCGCGGCGGGCCGCGTGACGCTCGTGAACGGGCGCATCGGCATCAGCGGCAGCGTGTTGTTCGCGCTGAACTCCGACCAGTTGCAGCCTCAGGGGCGCGACCTGCTCAAGAGCCTCGCAGGCCCGCTCACGGCCTATCTGCACGATCGCGACGAAATCCTCATGGTGAGCGGTTTCGCCGACGACCAGCAGGTCCACGCCGGGAACCGCCGCTTTGCCGACAACTGGGAACTGTCCGCCGAGCGCGCACTGACCGTCACGCGCGCGTTTATTGATGCGGGCGTGCCCGCGGCCTCGGTATTCGCGGCGGCGTTCGGCTCGGAACAGCCGGTGAGTTCGAACGCCGACGAAACCGGCCGCGCGAAGAATCGCCGCGTGGAAATCGCGCCCGTGCCGCGCTCGTCGAGCATGAGCAACGCGGCGGCACATCCCGCCAGCCAGGTCGCAGCGACCCGGGATACACATGAGTGACGGCGTGCAGAACGTTGCGGATGCATCGGATACGCCAGCGGCCAGCGCGAGCAGCGCAGCGCGCGTGACGCTCGATGCGTGGCGCGCGCAAGGCGCCGATCGTGTCGATGTCGTGCGCTTCGCGACGCTCGACGCGCTGGAGCGGCGCGCCTGCGCATTGACGGGCGCTGCGCGCGACGTGCTGGACGCCCGCATCGACACGCTGATCGCAGCCTATGCAAAGCGGCTCGAAGCGGCATCGCCTGAAAGCAACGCACACGCCTCGCCGCAAGCTGCATCGACCAACGATGCACTCGCCGCGCTGATCGAAACGATGTCGCGCGAAGTGCGTGCGGGCGCACCCACCACGCTGCTCGATTATTTCCGCGACGTGTGGTCGAAGGTAAGCGCCGACCAGCAGGTGCAACAATCGCTCGATCAGGTGCCGAAAAACGCGGGACCGCTCAATTCGAGCAGTCTCGTGCACCGTGCGCTGCTGCTCATGCGCGAGCTTTCACCCGGCTATCTGCGCCAGTTCCTCGCTTATGCGGACGGACTCGCGTGGCTCGAAGACCTGCATGCGAGTGCGGCTCCGCCCGCTGCGGCCGCGGCACAAACCCCGCGCGCAAGCGCCGCGAAAAAGCCCCGGCGCACGCGTACCCGCGCATAGCGCACGCCAGTCGCGGCCATCTGCGCGACGTAGTCTCCACCTTCCGTGGCATGATCGCAGCGTCCTGCTGCATCCCGATCGCATCCCTCTCGACGTCGGCTCGTCCGCTTAAACGGAGCGCGCATCATGTCACGATCCCTGTCCCGCCTGGCCGGTGTTTGCGCTGGCGTCCTCGCATCGGCCGCGCTGCTCACGGCCTCCGTTGCCTTCTCCTGCACGCGCGCTCTCTATGTGGGCGACAGCGGACTCGTCATCACAGGCCGCACGATGGACTGGTCCGAAGACATGCGCTCGAACCTCTGGGTGTTCCCCGCCGGGATCGAGCGCGACGGCAACGCCGGGCCGAAATCGCCGCACTGGCGCGCGAAATACGGCAGCGTAGTGGTGTCGGGCTACGACATCGGCAGCGTGGACGGCATGAACGAACGCGGCCTCGTCGCCAATGCGCTCTATCTCGCGGAGACCGATTACGGCAAGCCCAACTCGGGCCGTGAGCCGCTCGCGATCAGCCTGTGGGCGCAATACGCGCTCGACAACTTCGCAACCGTGAGCGAGGCCGTGGAGGCGCTCGGCAAGGAACCGTTCCAGATCATCGCCCCACCGCTGCCCAACGGCAAACCCATCACGATCCACCTCTCGCTGTCCGACGCAAGCGGCGACTCCGCGATCCTCGAATATCTCGACGGCAAGCTCGTGATCCATCACGGCAAGCCGTATCGCATCATGACGAATTCGCCGATCTACAGCGAACAGCTCGCGCTCGATACCTACTGGAAAGGCGTCGGCGGCCTGAGCTTCCTGCCGGGCACGAACCGCGCCGCCGACCGCTTCGTGCGCGCCTCCTTCCTGCTCGACGCGATTCCGAAAAGCCCCGACCCCAACTACATGGCCGGCGTGCCGAAGCAGAACGGCGCCTACCAGCAGGTCGCCAGCGTGATGAGCGTGATGCGATCGGTGAGCGTGCCGCTTGGCATCCGCACGCCCGAGACGCCCAATCTGTCCTCGACGATCTGGCGCACCGTGGCCGATCAGACCGACCTCGTTTATTACTTCGACTCGGCCACGCGGCCCGATACGTTCTGGGTGTCGCTGCGCAAGCTCGATCTGAAGCCCGGCGCGCCGGTGCTGAAGCTCACGATCGAGGACGGGCAAATGTTCACGGGCGAGACCGCCGACAAGTTCGTGCCCACTCCCTCGTTCAAGTTCATGCCCGCGCCCGCCCCGTGATGTCGCATAGCCGGATTCACAAATAGTTCGGCGTCCAGATCATTCGAATATAGCCGCATCGCAAGCGACGCCCGCGCCACCATCGCGAGCGTCGTTGCCTGTCACGCCTGAAATCTGCGCTGACGCAGATAACCCGCCACGGCAAGCGCCGCACAGCATCCGAGCGTCGCGATCACTTCGCGCCGATGATCTTCGCTGGCGACCATCACGGCGAACGCCCCGCCGATCATCAGCACGACCAGGATGCCGAGAAACGGATGCAGCCACATCCGCACCTTCAGCGGTCCAGCTGCCAGCAAGCGCTTGCGCAGACGCAACTGGCTCACGGCGATCACGAGATACACGAGCAACGCGATCGCGCCCGTCGTGGACAGCAAGGCATCGAATACGTACTTCGGCGCGAGGTAGTTCGCCCCACATGCCAGAAAGGCGACGAGACTGGACGCCAGCACGGCGCGCGCGGGCACGCCGCTCGCGGTCGTGTGCGTGACGAATGCGGGCGCCTGACTTCTGCGGCCAAGCGAGTACATCATGCGCGAAGCCGTATAGAGCGCCGAATTCAGGCAACTGCCCACCGCGACCAGGATGAGCGTATCGGTAATCAAGCGTGCATAGGGCACATGAAACGCCTGCAGCACGGCCTGATACGCGCCCAGCCGCGTGAGGTCCGGATTGTTCCAGGGCACCACGCAGATGATGACGAGGATCGAGCCGATATAGAACAGCGAAATACGCCAGACGACGGACGTGATCGCCCGGCCAATTTCGCGCGCGGGGTTTTCGGATTCGGCGGCGGCGATGGTGACGACCTCGGTGCCGAGGAACGTGAACATCGTCGTCAGCAGCGCGCCCACGATCGGCGCCATGCCGCGCGGCGCGAAACCGTCGTGCCCCGTGATCGTCTGCCAAGGTGTCAGATGCACCGACGGCACGAAGCCCGCAATCGCCGCAACACCGCAGCCGATGAAAAGCAGGATCGCCGTCACCTTGATGATGGAGAACCAGAACTCCATCTCGCCGTAGTTCTTCACACTGGCGAGATTCACCGCCGTGAGCGCGGCGGTCACGAGTACGGAAAACTGCCAGACCGGCACCTCGGGCAGCCAGCCGTTGAGGATATGGGCCGCGGCCGTCGCCTCCAGCGGCACGACGAGCACCCAGAACCACCAGTACATCCAGCCGATCGTAAAGCCGGCCCACGAGCCGATCGCCTTGTCCGCGTAGGTCGAGAAGGAGCCCGAATCGGGCATCGCGCAGGCCATTTCGCCGAGCATGCGCATCACCGTCACGACCAGCAGACTGCCGAACACATAGGCCAGCACGGCGGCCGGCCCCGCTTCCGCGATCGCGTGGCCGGAGCCGACGAAAAGGCCCGCGCCGATGCTGCCGCCAATCGACAGCATCACAACGTGCCGCTGTTTAAGTCCATCGCCGAGGTGTTGCGAGCCGATGCTCGGGCTTCGTTCCGTCGTGGCACCCATGCCGGCCGTGTCGCTAAAACCCACGGCGCCATCGATCAATCCGGTTGGTCGATCAAGCTGTCGCATGTGTCTTCCTCCGTTGCTTTTTGTCGGGGACTGGGGGACTGCCCGGTCAGGCATCGTTCTCAGACGGTCACGCTGGCGTTGCGCGACGACCTTGCTGCGCCATTTGCGCGTCGACGCTCACCTGGCTCATACGCCGCGTTCGCATCTGATGACATTCATGATCCCGAGCCAATATCACGCGATATAGAAGCCTTGCGACCGCTTGCATAACGGATGCGACAGCGGATACGACCACTTCACGCGCCGCCGCGAGCCTGCGCGTCGCATGCGTTCACCGCCCCGCCTTATCCCACGGGCATTTCAGCCCGTTTCCCAGGGTAATCACCTAGCCTCATTTTCAAAGCGTTCCGGCGCTACTTCGCTCGTAAACCCTTATTTTTTCTCGGTCTATCTAAAACCTATACTGCGTCTACAATTTGTATACAACGAGAAACGGGACAAAAAAGCGGCCGATGGTGGTCTGGGCGTAAGGCCCGGAACGCAGGGAGGAAGCCGGCACGATCCACCGTTCGCAGGGCGCAAACGCGCAAGCGAAAGCCCCCGCAGCGGTCCGATCGACACCGTCTGGTTGTATTGGCCGCGCGGGTCGGCGCATCGCTCAGGTGCGTCGTCCCCTGGAAAGCGCGAACGAGTTTCAAGCGAAATTGGAAATCAGGAATGCAAACGGTTACATCGCTTCCCGCGGACGACAAGATGTGTGGCTGGTATCACACGAGTCGGCCGAGAACGCCCAGGGCGGCACACACGGGCGAGACGAAGACGCGCTGGGCAATCATCGGCGCGGGCTTCACGGGTCTGGCCGCCGCCCGGCAGCTCGCACTGAATTTCCCCGACGATGAAGTCGTGCTGGTCGACGCGCAGGAAGTCGGCTTCGGCACCTCGGGGCGCAATGCGGGCTTCGCCATCGATCTGCCGCACGACATTGGCGCCGACGATTACATCGGCGACATCGCCACGGCAAAAACGACGATGAAGCTCAACCTGCTCGGGCAGACGATCCTGCGCGAGCTGGTCGACAAACACGGCATCGACTGCCACATGACCGCGTCCGGCAAATACCAGGCGGCGGTGGAAGAGCGTGGCGTGGCCGTGCTCGACGCCTACCGTCGCGGGCTCGACAAGCTGGGCCAGCCGTATGAAATGATCGAAGGCAGTGCGTTGCCCGACCATATCGGCACCTCGTTTTATCGCAAGGCGCTGTTTACGCCCGGCACGGTGCTAGTGCAGCCCTCGGCGCTCGTCAAGGGTCTCGCCGATTGCCTGCCGCCCAACGTGACGCTCTACGAACACACGCCGATCACCGAGGTGGAGTACGGCGAGAAGATCGTGCTGGCGCATCGCAACGGCCGCATCACGGCCGACAAGCTGCTGCTGGCGAATAACGCGTTCGGCATGCGTTTCGGCTTTCTCCAGCGCACCATGCTGCCGGTGTTTCTCTATGCGAGCCTGACGCGCCCGCTGACCACCGCCGAACAAGCGGCGCTGGGCGGCAAGCCGTTCTGGGGCGTGATTCCCGCCGACCCGTTCGGCAGCACGCTGCGCCGCACGCACGACAACCGCATCCTCGTGCGCAACAGCTTCTCGTTCAATCCGGACGGCCGCCCGAAGGAAGAGTGTCTGTCGCGCTTCACCGAACGCCACCGTCTGTCGTTCGAGCGGCGCTTCCCGATGCTGCCGCAAGTCGATTTCGAATACACGTGGAGCGGCTCGCTCGCGCTCTCGCAGAACCACAAGGGCTTCTTCGGCCAGCTCGCGCCCAATGTGTATGGCGCGCTGTGCTGCAACGGCCTGGGCATCACACGCGGCACCGTGACCGGCACGCTGCTCGCCGACTGGCTCGCGGGCAAGCCTCATGAACTGACCGATTTTCTGCTGGCGACGTCGGGCCCGAACAAGGCCCCGCCCGAGCCTTTCCTCTCGATGGGCGTCAACGCGACGCTCTGGTGGGGACAACGCAAAGCGGGGCTCGAAAGCTGAGCAATCCTGATCGATAGCGATAACGGAGGCGCGCAAACCGGCGCATCGACCGGTCGCGCCTTGAACGACTAGCTCTACACGCAGCGCGTTTTGACGTGTTGCACCCAATTTCATGGAAGGAGACTGGCAATGTCGAACCAACACGTATCCATTGAGGACGTTCCGCTCAATGGTTTTCATCAGTTGCTCACGATTCGCTCCAGCGGCGGCTGGCTCATGGACGGCTACGTTCTGAGCATCATCGGCGTGGCGATGGTGCAGTTTTCCAAGGCACTCGGCCTGACCAGCTTCTGGGAAGGCATGGTGGCCGCTTCGGCGCTCATCGGCATCTTCGCGGGCGGCTTTCTCGGCGGCTGGCTGTCCGACCGGCTCGGGCGTCAGAAGCCCTACTTCTTCGGCCCCGTCATCTTCTTCGTGTGCTCGCTCGCGCAACTGTGGGTGCATTCCGGCGAGGCGCTGTTCGTGCTGCGCTTTCTGATCGGCATTGGCGTGGGCATTGAATATCCCGTCGCCGGCTCGCTGCTCGTCGAATTCATGCCGCGCAAGTATCGCGGCCCGCGCCTCGCCCTGCTGACCATCATCTGGTTCCTTGGCGCCGCGCTCGCGTATATCGTCGGCAACCTGATCCTGAGCAGCGGCGCGCCCGAAGCCTGGCGCTGGGTGCTGGCCAGCCCCGCTGTGATCGGTCTCGCGCTGTTCATCGTGCGCATCGGCACGCCCGAATCGCCGCGCTGGCTGCTCAGCAAAGGCCGTCGCGCCGAAGCCGAAGCGATCATCAAGAAGGTCTATGGCCCGACCTTCTCGCTGAAGAATCTGCCCGAAGAACGGGCCGAAAAGAAGACCTCGCTGCTGGCGCTGCTGCATTCCGGTTATGGCCGCCGCATGCTGTTCGTCACGGTGTTCTGGAGCTGCTCGGTGATTCCCGTGTTCGCGGTCTACTCGTTCGCACCGCGCGTGCTCGAAGCGCTGAACCTGACCGGCCAGTGGGAATCGTTCGGCTCGGTCGCGATCACCCTGCTGTTCGTGGTGGGCTGCATCATCGCCACGCGCATCATCAACGTGATCGGCCGCCGCGCGATGGTGATTCACAGCTTCCTGTGGTCGGCGCTTGCCCTGCTCGCGCTCGGCGCCTGCTCGAACGGCTCAGCCATTCTCATCCTCGTGCTGTTCGGCGCCTATGCGGTGTTGATCGGCGGCGCGCAGGTGCTGCAACTGGTCTACCCCAACGAAATTTTCCCGACCGATATCCGCGCCTTCGCGGTTGGCATGGGTGCTTCGCTCTCGCGTATCGGCGCCGCCATCGGCACGTGGATGGTGCCCATCGCGCTGAACACCATCGGCATCGGCAACACCATGTATGCGGCTGCGGCGGTCTCGTTCATCGGCCTCGTCGCCTCGATGGCGCTGGCGCCCGAGACCCGCTCGCTCAGCTTGCAAGAGGCCGCTTCGCTCAATCATTGAAGCGCCCCAAAAGATCGACCTGCGCGCCGCCAGCCATCGCTACGCGGCGCCCTTTTTCAACACACCTGTTTCCCTTTCAGCGGAAGGATCATCATGAACTTTGAAGGCATCTACACCCCGGCCATCACGCCCCTCGACGCAACCGGCCAGATCGACAAAAAGGCCTTTGCCGAGGTGCTCGAATCGCTGATCGCAGCGGGTGTGCACGGCATCATCATCGGCGGCTCGACCGGCGAATACTATGCGCACACCGCGCAGGAGCGCTTCGATCTGGGCAACCTCGCGAAGGAAGTGATCGGCTCGCGCACGGCGCTGATTATCGGCACGGGCGCGGTGCGCACCGAAGATTCGGTGGAATACGCGAAGGCCGCGAAGTCGATCAAGGCGGACGCGATCCTCGTGGGCTCGCCGCCCTACGCGCTGCCGACCGAGCAGGAAAACGCCCTGCATGCGCTCACGATCGACCGCGCCGCCGATCTGCCGATCATGCTCTACAACTACCCCGGCCGCATGAGCGTGTCGATGGGCCGCGAATTTTTCAACACCGTGCTGGCCGCGTCGAAGAACTTCGTCGCCATCAAGGAAAGCTCGGGCCAGACGGGCCAACTGCACATGCTCGCGCGCGAATTCCCGCAACTCGGTCTGTCGTGCGGCTGGGACGATCAGGCGCTGGAGTTCTTCGCATGGGGCGCGCGTAGCTGGGTCTGCGCAGGCTCGAACTTCCTGCCGGCCGAACACATCGCCCTCTATCAGGCCTGCGCGGTGGAAAAGGACTTCGACAAGGGCCGCCGCATCATGTCGGCGATGCTGCCGCTGATGGATTTCCTCGAAGAAGGCAAGTTCGTGCAGTCGATCAAGCACGGCTGCGAGATCGTCGGCCTGCGTAGCGGCGGCGTGCGCGCACCGCTTCAGGCGCTCAACGACGAGGAAAAACAGCGCCTGGCGAGCGTCGTCGCCGAACTCAAGCGTGAAGTCGCAGCCGCGGTTGCCGGAGGAAAAGCCTGATGGCCGATCTACTCACCGCTGCGCAATACGCCGAGATCGCCGCGAATCTGCGCCTGCCGACCCAGGCCTTTATCGACGGCGCGTTCGTGCCGTCGATTTCTGGCGAGACGTTCCAGACCCTCAATCCGGCCACCGACGCGCCGCTTGCGGACATCGCGTCCTGTAACGCCGACGACGTCGATCTCGCCGTCGCGAAGGCCCGCGCCGCGTTCAAGGATGGCCGCTGGCGCAATCTGCCGCCGTCGCGCCGCAAGAGCGTCCTGCTGAAGTTCGCCGATCTGCTCGAAGAACACGCGCACGAACTCGCGACGATGGAAAGCCTCGACAGCGGCAAGCCGATTCGCGAGTGCCAGAACACCGACATGCCGGAAACGATCCACACGATCCGCTGGCACGCCGAGTTGATCGACAAGATCTACGACGCCACGGCGCCGGTTGGATCGAATGCGCTCTCGCTGGTCGTGCGCGAGCCGATCGGCGTGGTTGGCCTTGTTTTGCCGTGGAATTTCCCGCTGCTGATGCTGGCGTGGAAGATCGGCCCGTCGCTCGCGGCCGGTTGCTCCATCGTCGTGAAGCCCGCGAAGGAAACCACCCTGACGGCCCTGCGCGTGGCCGAACTCGCGCACGAAGCGGGCGTGCCCGCAGGCGTCTTCAACGTGCTGCCCGGCGGCGGCAAGGAAGTGGGCGAGCCGCTGGGCCGCCATGCCGATGTCGATATGGTCAGCTTCACCGGTTCGACCGTCACGGGCCGCCGCTTCCTGAACTATGCGGCGGACTCCAATCTCAAGCGCATCGTGCTCGAATGCGGCGGCAAGAATCCGGCCGTCGTCTTGCGCGATGCGGACGATCTCGATACAGTCGCGCAGCACGTCGTAAACGGCGCGTTCTGGAACATGGGCGAAAATTGTTCCGCATCGTCGCGCCTGATCGTGCATGCCGATATCAAGGACGCCCTCCTTGAGCGCATCGGCGTGCAGATGCGCGAATGGAAGATGGGCGATCCGCTCGATCCGGAACACCGTATCGGCGCGATGGTCAGCAAAGCCCACTTCGAAAAGGTCCGCTCGTATCTGGAGCAGGCGCATACGGAGCAGTTGCCCATCGCCTTTGGCGGCGACACCGAACACGGGATCTTCGTCGAGCCGACGGTCGTGGACGGCGTGAGCCGGGACAGCCGCCTCTTCCAGGAAGAGATCTTCGGCCCGGTCCTGTCGGTCACGACCTTCAACGAGATCGGCGAAGCGATCGAACTGGCCAACGACTCGGTCTATGGTCTCGCGGCCTCGGTCTATACCAGCAACCTGAACCACGCGATCCGTCTCTCGCGCGAGATTCGCGCGGGCGTCGTGACCGTCAACTGCTTCGGCGAAGGCGACATTACGACGCCGTTCGGCGGCTACAAGGAGTCGGGTTTCGGCGGCCGGGACAAATCGGTCTGGGCGCACGACCAGTACACCGAGATCAAGACGATCTGGATCGACGTGCCCGCGGTGAGCGGCTGAGCGGCTGAAGCAGCCGGGCGCAGCGGCCCACCCAGACGGGAATACACCATGAAAAGCAGGTTGGAAGGATGAAAAGCAAGGACACCGCCACGCTGATCGGGCTTATCGCGATCATGTTGTGGGCTTCGATCGTCGCGCTGATTCGCGGCGTGAGCGAGAGCTTCGGCGCCACCGGCGGCGCCGCGCTGATGTACACGGTCGCCTCGGTATTCCTCATGGTGACGGTGGGCTTGCCCGACCTGCGGACCTTCCCGCGCCGCTATCTCGTCTGGGGCAGCGTGCTGTTCGTCGCCTACGAACTGTGCCTGTCGCTATCCATCGGCTATGCCAACGACGGCAGGCAGGCCATCGAAGTCGGTATGGTCAACTATCTGTGGCCGACCTTCACACTGGTCTCGGCCATCGTGTTCAACAAGGTCAAGGCGAATCTGCTGGTCGTGCCCGGCTTCGTGCTGTCGATGCTGGGCATCGGCTGGGTGCTGGGCGGCGATCGGGGCATCGACCTGCCCGGCATGCTGGCGCACGTGAAGGACAATCCGCTGAGCTACGGGCTGGCGTTTTCCGGCGCGCTGATCTGGGCGGCCTACTGCACCGTGACCGCGCGCCTCGCCCAGGGCAAGAACGGCGTCACACCGTTCTTCATGCTCGTCTCGGTCGTGCTGTGGGCCAAGTATGCGATCGAAGGCGGCGGCGCGATGACGTTCGATGTTCACGGCGTCGTCTATCTGCTGCTGGCCGCGGGCGCAATGGGCTTTGGCTACGCGGCCTGGAACATCGGCATCCTGCATGGCAACGCCACGGTGCTGGCCGGCGCGTCGTATTTCATCCCCGTGATTTCCGCGGCGCTCGCCGCGACCCTGCTGCACGCGCCCCTCGCCCAGGCGTTCTGGCACGGCGCGATGATGGTCTGCGGCGGCTCGATCCTGTGCTGGCTGGCGACGCGCTCGAAGCGCGCAAAGACCGTGGCGGAAGCGGAAGAAACCGAAAAATGTTCGTGAGCCGTCGCGATGCGCGCTTGCAGAATCAGGTGCGGATCGCGATGCCCCCCCGGACGGCGGGTTGCCGGGTCAAGTGGTGAATTCTCGTGCGGAGATTTATAGTACACAGAGAGTAGACAGAAAATCTGATCAGACAACCCCATGAAACAACGCCCCGACGAAGCCCCTACCGAATCGAACGTGCCCGTGGATCGCAAGATCGTGCTGGCGGAGACGCTGCGGCGCCGGATCGTCAGCATGGAATTGCAGCCGGGCGCCGTGGTGGATGAACTGGCCCTGTGCGACGAATTCGGTCTGTCGCGCCCGCCCGTGCGCGAACTGATGCGCCAGATGGCCGCCGAGGGCTATATCGAGCTGGAAGCCAATCGCGCCGCGCGCGTTTCGTCGATGAGCTACCACTCGCTGCGCAGTTTCTTTCTGGCCGCGCCGCTGATTTACGTCGCGACCACGCAACTCGCAGCGGCCAACGCCACCGCGGCGGACGTCGCGAGGCTCAAGGAGATCCAGCGGCGCTTCCGGCTGGCGATCGACGAACACGACGTGGACAATCGCGTGCTCTACAACGACCAGTTCCACCTGGAAATCGGCAAGATGGCCCAGAACGACTATCTGATGCCCAGTCTGCGCCGTCTCCTGATCGACCATGCGCGCCTGGGCAAGACGTTTTACCGCTATCCGGCCAGCGAAAACATGCAGCACGAGATGCATCAGGCGGCCGACCAGCACGACGAGATCATCGACGCCATCGCCCAGCACAATGCCGAGCGCGCCGGTGAACTCGTGAAGGCGCATTGGGAGTTGTCCCGTCGCCATATGACGGACTATGCGATTCCGGAAGGGCTGGAAATACCGCTGAGTTTTGCGTGATCCTCGCGTTCGCGGCGCGTGGCACGCCGCATACCGCTGCCTCATTCGCCGCCTCGTGAACGCCCCGGCATCGGCCACGAGGCCGTAAGCGCAGCCGGCCCTTTCCATGATCATGCGCGTCATGATCCTGATTAGATCATTTCGGCATCCTATCGATTTTTTTGCAGTCAACATCTGTGTTCGTCATGCCGCATTTGATCGCCCCGCCCCACCCGGAACAGACACGGCCGCTTCGATTCGGCATTGTCCTGCTGCCTAATTTCACGTTGACGGCCTTTTCGGGTTTCGTCGATCTGCTACGCCTCGCCAGCGACGACGCCGATATGAGCCGCCCCGTGCGCTGCTCATGGACGATCCTCGCGGAATCGCTCGCTCCCATACGCGCGAGTTGCGGCATTCAGGTGACGCCTTGGGTGACGTTCGACGACGCCGGAGAGTTCGACTATCTCGTGGTCGTGGGCGGACTGCTGCATTCCGGGCCCACGGCAAGCGACGCGACACTGCGTTTCATTCGCGCCGCCGCGGCCACCTCCGCCACCCTCATCGGCATCTGCACGGGTGCGTTCGCGCTGGCCCGCGCGGGCGTGATGGAGGAGCACCGCATCTGCGTGAGCTGGTTTCACTACTGGGACTTCGTCGAGCGCTTCCCTGCGATCCCTGAATCGAACCTGATTGCCGATCGTCTCTTCGTGATCGACCGGCGGCGTATCACCTGCTCGGGCGGACGCGCGTCGATCGATGTGGCCGCCGCCATCCTGCTACGGCATTTCGACGCGAGCATCGTGCAGAAGGCGCAGCGCATCCTGATCGTCGACGATGCGCAGCGAGGCAATGCTCCGCAGCCCTATCCGCCGGGACTCGATCCCGCGGCGCATCCCAAGGTGCGCCGCGCCATTCTCATCATGGAGCAGCACATCGGCAATCCACTCTCGCTCACCGAGCTGGCCAGGCGGGTGGACACCTCCGTGCGCCAGCTCGAACGACTGTTCTTCAGCGAGACGGGCACCTCGCCCAATGTGTACGGACGCCAGATACGCCTGCGCACCGCCGCATGGATGCTGTCGGCTTCCGACCGCACCGTCTCCGATATCGCGATGTCCTGCGGTTTCTCCGATTCGTCGCATCTCGGGCGGGAGTTTCGCAAGGCCTTCGACCAGACGCCCGGCGCCTACCGCAGCGCGCGCTCGCATGCTCATGCCGATGCTCACGAGGCGGTCGCCGCCGTCGCATGAGGTGCGCACCCGGCACGATGTAGCGGCGCATCCCGCAGGCTTGTCGCAAACGTTCTAGCGTGGCGGCGCGGCGTGCTTTCAAATAGCGTCAACGCCGCCGTCGAGCGGGAACCTGAGAGCAAGCCCCCCTGGAAGCCGACACCGCGGTTGTCTCGCGCCGTGGTCACGTCAATCTGGTCACGTCAATCTGGAATGGAATAGACATGTTCAAACGCGCCGCCTCAACCGTCGAGAATATCGATCCCGAACTTTTCAAA
>NZ_CAJMZK010000030.1:0-114628 GCF_905220265.1 Paraburkholderia sp. J67 | reverse complement strand
CGCGGAAACCGGCCGCGCGCAGTATCAGGCATGGGCGGGTAGCGAGAAGGATTACCACTCGACGCACAACATCGTCAGCAAGGACCTGCATCTTGCCCTGAAGCTCGCTGAGCAGGCGGACGTCAACCTGGGTTTGCTCAAGAGCGTCTCGCAGTATGTCGACTCAAATGATCCCGACACAATGCCGCGATGGATGCGCAGCGGCAGTGAGAGTTGAAGGAGCATCAGGAGACGGTTCAAACTCGCCTAGCCTCGCTGCCTCGCGAAATCGTTCGTGCCATGCCCGCACAAAGGATTCTGGCGTGGCTGAGCCCGCTTGGCACAACAACCGAAGAGTACTTTTGCATGTCTCACCGAATAGTTATTGTGGGTGGCGGGGCCGGTGGTCTTGAGCTTGCCACCCGTCTCGGCCGCACACTTGGCAAGCACGGCAAGGCGGAAATTACCCTTGTTGATGCCCAACTCACCCATATCTGGAAGCCGCTCCTGCACGAAGTGGCAGCTGGGTCGCTCAATGCCGCCGAAAACGAAATTAACTTCGTCGCTCAAGCCAACTGGAATCATTTCCAGTTCCAGATCGGGCGTCTGAGCGGACTCGATCGCGCGAACCGGTCCATTCAGCTCTCCGCCACGCTCGATGAGCAGGGGATGGAACTCGTACCCGCACGTAGCCTGCCGTACGACACGCTGGTTATCGCAGTGGGCAGCGTGACGAACGACTTCAATACGCCGGGTGCCAATGAGCACTGTGTCTTTCTCGATGCTCCCGAGCAGGCGGCTCGCCTTCATCGACAGCTACTGAGCCAGTATCTGAGAGCGCATGCAGGTTCCTCGGAGAACGCCGAACTGGGCGTAGCCATCATCGGCGCTGGCGCGACGGGCGTCGAGCTTGCCGCAGAGTTGAATTACGCGGCGCGAGAGTTGGCCGCCTATGGTCTCGACACGATCCGGCCAGAGAACATGAAAATCTGCGTGCTCGATGCAGGTCCGCGGGTTTTGCCCGGATTGCCAGAGCGCATCGGTCGCGACGTACACCAGACGCTGGAGCATATTGGCGTGCAAGTGATGACTGGCACGGCTGTCTCCAGCGTGACGGCAGAAGGCCTGGAAACCGTAGACGGAAGGTTCATCCCCGCGACGCTGAAAGTTTGGGCTGCGGGCATCCGCGCGCCTCTGTTTCTAAAGGATCTGGATGGACTCGAGTCGAACCGTATGAATCAGCTTGTGGTCAAGCCGACGCTTCAGACCACGCGAGATGACAACGTGTTCGCGCTGGGGGATTGCGCCGCATGCCCGCTAGGCGACGGAAGCCACAAGAACGTTCCGCCGCGCGCACAGGCGGCCCATCAGCAGGCATCACTCCTTGCCCGTAGCATCAGGCTGCGCATCGAGAACAAGACACTGCCGGAATATCGATACCAGGATTATGGTTCGTTGGTATCGCTGTCTCGCTTTGGCGCGGTCGGCTATCTGATGGGTAATCTTCTGGGGAGAGTGAGGGTCGAGGGCTGGCTGGCCAGGATATTTTATATTTCGCTTTACCGGATGCACCAGATTGCGCTGGTCGGTTTTTTTCGGACCGGATTGCTCATGCTCAGCCAACGCATTGGACGCAAAACAGCGCCTCGCCTCAAACTTCACTGAGCGTGGGCCGTCGACGAATATAGGTTGCGCTTCATATTAATCGCAGTACTAATAGATTGGCGTTCATATTCGACAAAAACCTGAAGCAGGTTTCGGGGCAGTGTGCCTGTAGTTGAACGTGCCGAAAAACGCTCTCTCAGATCAAAAATTGATGTTTGGTCTTTCAACAAGGAAATAACGATATGTCTTTTGCAGAGTCCGCTCCCGTCGTTCTCATTGCAGGCGCTTCGCGCGGCATCGGCCTTGGTCTCGTGCGCGAATACCTGGCGCGTGGCTTCCGGGTGATCGCAACGGAGCGTACGCACGCCGTCAATTCTAAGCTGGGTGAGATTGCTTCGCAGAAAAATGCGGCCTTGAGCGTCGAAATACTGGACATCAATGAGCCGGCACAGATTGATGCGCTCGCTGAAAAGCTTCGCGGAACCCAACTGGATGTGCTCTTTGTCAACGCAGGCGTGAGCGACGATCCCTCGCAGACAATCGGCGAAATCAGCTCTGAAGAATTCAATTGGGTCATGACGACAAATGCGCTGAGTCCGTTACGGGTTATTGAGAAGCTCTCACCGTTTGTGTCCGCGAATGGCAGCGTTGTCGCCATGTCGTCTGCTTTGGCTAGTATTTCTGAAAATACGAACGGTGGCTACGAAACGTATCGCGCGAGCAAGGCGGCGCTCAATATGTTGATGCGCAGCTACGTGGCGCGCGCAGGTGGTGAGAGAACTTTTTTGGCGCTGATGCCGGGTTGGGTCAAGACGGATATGGGCGGCCCAGATGCGCCCGTCGAAGTAGAAGACAGTGCGCGAGGTCTGGCAGACACCATCGAAAAACACGCTGGGCGATCCGGCTTCTTCTTTGTTGACTACCAGAATCAGAATATTCCGTGGTGATCGTTCAATACGGTACGTGATCTGATCATGGAAGCGGATGCTATGTGTATGGATATTCGTGACTGTCGGCAGCTGCTTTCATTGTTATGGGTATAAAGCAAACATGAAATTTTCTCTCAAAGTTCTGGTCATTGCCGTCAGTATGTCGGCGTCCGTTAGTTCCTGGGCGCAAGCAACGCAGCCCAACGACCACGTGCCAATGTCCGAAAGCGCTGCAAACGCTGCGCCGGATAGTACGTCCGCAAGCGGCATCGAAAGCACGGATGGACGCGATCTATCAACGAGCCGTGCGGGCAAGTCGGATGGTAGAGAGTCATCGGTCTCGAAGACAGATTTATCTTCCCTCTATCGACATAGATAAAGCAGGATTTCACGACGCAGTGGTGAGGCTGGGTGATAGCTATACTCACTCAGCCAGATCCGCTGCTCGCAAGTGATGCTTCGCCGTCAATCAGCAAATCACGACACGAACTTGCTCGCGCCATCGAGGCACTCGTTATTGCATTTTCTACGCAGCACTATGCAGGTTCTCGCGTTCCCATGACGATGCTGGCGCCGTTGAGGAGCCGCTCCAACTGCACCTCATCGCGTGACTTCCTGCAATTGCCGTCGCGAGACAAGGGCGAGGCTGCCGGTCAGGACAATCAAGGCGGCGCAGAGCGCGATAAGCGATCGGTCGAGCCCGAACTGACTGGACGCGAGACCGAGCGCCAGAACAGGGACGATTCCCCCTGTGTAGGCGATCGTAAAAAAAGAGGCGATCATGCCGGACCTGCGCTCGGAGGTCGTCACGGTGTTGACGAAAAAGAGCGCGGACATGAAGGCCAATCCTTGCCCGAATCCGCCCAGCAAATCGCTCGCGATAAAGAGGAAGCCCGAAGCGAAGACGATCGACAAGGCGAGCATGGCCAGCGCCAGGATTACCATCAACGCACCATAAAAGATGCCTTTTCGTGGGCTGCTGCCGCGCAGAGTCAATTGCGCTGCGGCTGAGCCGGCAAATAGCATGGCAACTCCGATCCCCCCGGCTGCGGGACCGTGCCAGGGAAGATAAGTGTTCACGAACGACGGCGCCAGCGATGCAAAGATGCTGAACAGCGTGTAACCGACAAAGGTGAGGACAGCAACGACGAGAAAGGATCTTAAATGTTGCGCGTCCGGTAACAGGAAGCGCATGCGTGGAATGAAAGTCGTGTTTGCGCCCGGCGCCATATCGTGCCGATGCCAGAGTAGAACGATCAATGCCAACGCTAACGCCGCGCCGAATACAAGATAAGGCACGTGAAGCGGTGCGGGCAGGAACTGCGCTACAACGCCTGCCACCAGAGGACCGAGGCCGAGTCCAACGATCGTCATCAGCGCGCCGATGGATGACGCATGGGTGATGCGTTGAGGGGTAGAGACGGCAACCAGCCCCGCAGTGGCCGCGGTGGAAGCAATGCCTGCGGCCACCCCGATTGCAAGCCGGCCGACCGCCAGCGCAGCCAGTCCCGGCGCGACGCCGCATAGCGCCAGACCCGCGATCGCCAGAGAGGTTGCCCAGATTAGCGTGCGAATATGGCCAAAGTGGTCGCTCAGATGCCCGAGAAACAGCAGCGCGAGCAACGTGCCAGCCATGTAGGTGGTGTACGCGACGCTCACGCCGCCCGGTCCCATATGGAAGGCCGATTCGTAGAGCGGGTACAAGGGACTCGCCAACGTTGCGCCGGCCATGATGACGCAGAGCGTGTACGCCATGATGGCGAACTTCGCGCCGCTCGCTTTGCCGCTCTGTGCATTTCCACGTGCATGCGCTGGCTCGGCACGCTGCCGTGGATTGAGACCTTGTCGAACGTCCATTGCCCTGCCTTCCTGATCCGATAGTGTCGGTAGCTTAGGGCGCGGGCATTCGCGCGTTAAGCCAGGCGGGGCGCAACGGTACGTTGCATGCAGGGCAAAGCCGCTGCTTGCTGTAAGCGGGAACCAGTGGCGCTCTACATTGGGCGAGAGACCAGCGACGAGACCAGCTCGACAAATGCGCCTACCCGTTTCGACCCGCGTTGATTCGGAAGATAGAGAGCGCTGATTACCGAGCGCGCATTGTTGGGCGCAACCTCATAGTCCTCAAACAGCCGGCGCAGGTTGCCGGACTGGATGTCAGCTTCGATGAGCCAGTCGGGTAGTAAAGCGATGCCTGCGCCATCCAGAACCGCCGCACGCAGCACCTCGGAGTTGTTGGACTTCATCTGACCGGTTACGACTACCTGGGTCGTCTCGCCCGAGCCGGAGAAGGACCAGAATTGCTGGTCACCGCCATACGAAAATCGTACGCAACGGTGATTCGACAGTTCATCGGGCGACAGTGGGGTGCCGCACCGAGCGAGGTATTCGTGACTGGCGACCACGTATCGACGAAACTCCCCCATATTTCGTGCCACAACGTCTGCAGTGGGTGATGCTTCCCCAAGCCTGATTGCGACATCAATGCGCTCCCTGACTAGATCGACGAGATCGTCCGTCAGCCGCATATCCAGATCCAGCTTGGGATACTGGGAGAGAAATGCACCGATGTGCGGCGCGATGCAGCGTGTGCCGTATGCAACCGGCACCGAGACCCGGAGCGGCCCCGATGGCTCTTCCCCTCGATCCGACACGAGCGAATCGGCGTCGGCCAGATCTTCGAGCAGCTTCTTGGCCTTTTCGTAGTATGCGATGCCTGCGTCTGAAAGTGTGACCCGGCGTGTGGTCCGGTTCAGCAGGACGGCGCCTAGCGATTCCTCCAGCGCATCGACGGTACGGACGACCGATGACGTTGCGAGTTCCATGCGCCGTGCCGCGCTGGAGAAGCCGCCTGATTCAGCGACTTCAACAAACGCACGGAGCGCTGCGAATTTGTCCATGTGAGTACCTTTGCCTTTCGCGCAATGATGCGTTGCCTGCCGCCTGGATTCTACCGGTAAGTGTTCATCCTTATCTTGTCGCCATGAACCCAATCGGAGGCGTCAATGAAAGAACTCGAAATCTCCCTGACTTACGACTTGATCTGCCCGTGGTGCTGGGTGGCCGATCGGCGGTTGAAATCCGCTATCGCAGAGTTGCGCCTTGAGGATCAGGTCTCAGTGAAGCTCGTGCCTTACGAGCTGAACCCGAAGATGCCCGTTGACGGTCTCGATCGTAAGGCCTATCGCACGGCGAAGTTCGGGAGCTGGGCCCGATCCCAGGAGCTTGATGCCCACGTCGCTCAGGTTGGACGTGACGACGGCCTTGAATTCAACTATGACCGAGTTGTACGCACGCCCAATACTCTGGCTGGACATCGCCTCATCTGGCTCGCGCAGGGCGAGGGTAAGGGCTTGATTCTCGCCGATGCCCTGTTTTCTGCTTACTTCAGCGAAGGCAAGGACATTGGCGACCCGACGACCTTGACTGAAATTGCGGCCCGTAATGGGATGAGCGCCGAAGTCGTCGCGGCATTCCTCGCGAGTGACGAAGGCACAGAGGAGGTGCGTGACCTCGCCGAGCACGCCGTGCGTTCGGGCGTGACGTCGGTACCGTCGACACGCATCGGCGCAGGCGTAATTAGTGGCGCACAACCGATGGTTGTGTTCCGCGATCTGCTGGCCCGCGCGGCCGACGTCAACGTTCTCACCGAATAAGGATGTGATGATGAAGGAGCAAGTGCAGAAGCCTCGTGCACTGGTCATCGGCGGATCACTTGGTGGATTGTTCGCTGCAAACAGCCTGATGCAAGCGGGGTGGGCGGTCGATATTTTCGAGCGTTCGCCGAGTACGCTCGATAGTCGTGGTGGCGGCATCGTACTGCAGCCGCAGGTCGTGGCAGCAATCAACCATGCAGGCCTTGATTCCACTGATCCGCTTGGCGTGCTCTCGCGCGAGCGTGTGTATCTCGATCGCGATGGAGCGGTTTTGCAAAGTGCGGTTCAGCCACAGACGCAAACGTCCTGGAATACGCTCTACCGCCGGCTCGTGCGTGGAATTCCCGACGCAAGGTATCACAAGGGAAAGCGCCTCGTCTCGTACACGCAGACCGGGGCGACAGTCGTTGCGAAATTCGCCGATGGAACGACGGAGAAAGGCGATCTGCTGGTAGGAGCGGACGGTGGCGATTCAACTGTGCGTGGATTGCTGATGCCCGAAATGGCACCGACTTATTCGGGTTACGTCGTGTGGCGCGGACTGGTTCCCGAAGCCGATGTTTCTCCGGAAACAGCGCGGGCTTTGAGCGGCAAGTTTGTGTTCCAGCATGATCCGGCGTCGCTGATGCTCCAGTACCTTGTGCCGGGTGAGGATGGGAGTGCCAGGCCGGGGCAGCGACGCTTCAATTGGCTTTGGTATCTGCGAGCGGAAAAAGGAACGGAGCTGGATGCGATCCTGACCGACAGGGATGGGAACGCCCGTAGACGCTCGATCCCGCCCGGAATGCTCGCCGAAGAACAGGAGCAACGCTTCCGCTGCTTTGCAGAGCATCGTGTCAATCCGGCTTTCAGGGAATTGGTCCAGAAGACCCGAGAAATATTTGTGCAATCTATCGTCGATCTGGCGGTGCCGCAGATGGTCTTCGGCAGGGTGATTCTCCTTGGCGATGCCGCATTCATTCCGCGCCCCCATACAGCAGGGAGCACGGCCAAGGCAGCAGAGAACGCGCTCGCGCTCGGGGCAGCATTGACTGCTCGTCCAGATGACATCGACGCCGCGCTATCGCGCTGGGAGCGCGACCAGTTGATCTCTGGTCGGTTAATGAGCGATTGGGGGGTACGTATGGGCAACAGGCTGATGGGGATCACCACGTGATTGCGCGAGCGAATCCCCCTTTCTGGAGATGAGAATGTCTAACGCAGTTTTGCACTACTTGTATGACCCATATTGCGGTTGGTGTTTCGGAGCATCGCCGTTACTCTCCGCGGCGCAGGAGATTGAAGGGCTTCATGTCGAGCCTCATGGTGTTGGCATGCTCGCTGGAGCGCGGCGGAAATTGATGTCGCAGGAATGGCGGGAGTTCGTCCGGCCGCACGAGAAGCGGATCACCGCGCTGAGCCACGTTGAGTTCGGCGCCCCCTACACGGACGGAATACAGCAGGATTCATCAGTCGTGCTCGACTCTGGCATCCCCATTGCGGCGATGCTGGCAGCGGAAAAGCTGTCTGGGCGTGGTCTTGAATTGCTCAAGCGACTCCAGACCGCCTACTACGTGGAAGGACGGCCGGTGGCCGAGCGCGACGTCATCCTGGAGATCGCCACGGAGTCTGGTTTTGCAGGGCCGGAATTCATGGCGACGTTCGATGGCATTCTTGGTGCGCCACTGGACGAGCATATCGAGGCCAGCACTGCGCTCCTGGCCAAACTCGGTGCACGTGGTTTCCCGGCCTTTGCGCTGCAAATCGCTGATCGAATCGAGGCACTTCCGGTTGGGCGCTACTTCGGTCGCCCGGAGCACTTTGCAGGAGATATCCGAGCGATGATTTCGGCCGCAAAGGGCGACGCAGCATAGTAGTCCGTCGCTCGGTATTACCTGAAGGGCGAGTCGCCGCGAGGCGTCTCGCCTTTTCGCTTTGGATTTCCCTCCGAACTGCGGAGAATCCGCCATTGCGAAAATTGCAAAGGAGGATGGCGCAGCCGCCGTATTCTCCCACTGGAGCCCCTCAGTTAACTTACTCCTGTCGCGCATGAGCGCCACGCAGCAGCTGGAATCGCGAAGTGCCGGTGAATCGTCCTACGAATCGTCTACAGGAGTCGGAAATGACAAACCTTTTCAAGAGCATCAAGGTCGGCAAACTTCATCTTGAGCATCGCGTTGCGATGGCGCCGCTTACCCGTTCCCGGTCAGCTCAACCGGGGAACGTCCCCTCCGCGATGAATGTCGAGTATTACCGCCAACGTGCCAGTGCGGCTCTCATCATCACTGAGGCGACGCAGATTTCCCAGCAAGGTCAAGGTTATGCCTGGACCCCCGGGATCTACACCGATGAACAGGTCCAAGGTTGGCGTGCTGTGAGCGACGCAGTCCACCGTGAAGGCGGCCATATCTTCCTTCAACTCTGGCACGTGGGCCGTGTTTCGCACCCCATCTTTCAGCCGGACGGAGCGCTGCCGGTTGCTCCGAGTGCACTTCCGGTGAACGGCAAAACCTTCATCATTGATGATGAAGGTAATGGTGTCTGGGGGGATGTCCCCGTTCCTCAGGAACTCAGCATCGAAGGTATCCGGAAGATCATCGCCGACTACCGACAGGCAGCCCGCAATGCGATCAGCGCTGGCATGGACGGAGTAGAGATTCATGCTGGCAATGGCTATCTTCTCGATCAGTTTATCAACAGCAGCAGCAATCATCGTCGCGACGAATACGGTGGCAGCATCGAGAATCGAGCCCGCATCCTTATCGAGGTCGTGGCAGCTGTGACCGAAGAAGTCGGTGCCGAAAATGTTGGGGTGCGCCTGACGCCGATGGGGCGATTCATGGGAATGAACGACGAAACCCCCGAAGCGACGTTCGGTCACGTCGTACGCGAATTGAACCGCTTCGGCCTGGCATATCTGCACCTTGTCGAACCCGCGATGGTGGGCGTGGTCAAGGATGAGCAGTTCGATCCGCGCTGGGACGCGATCATTGCACAACTACGCGGTGAATTTTCGGGCGTCTTGATGCTGGCAGGTGGCTATGATCGAGTGACCGCGGAGCAGGCACTGGCCGACGGCCGTGGCGACATCATCGCGTTCGGACGGCCATTCATCGCGAATCCTGATCTGCCTGTTCGTTTGAAACACGGCTATTCGCTGAACGAAGGTTTCCCTGCCAGTTATTTTGGCGGAAGCGAACAGGGTTACATCGATTACCCAACGTACGCAGAAGTCTGATTCCTGGTATGTGCGGCGCCACCATCGGAACTCATCTGGGTAGTCTGGTGGTGTGCGCGGATGCATTGGTCAGTATGTCCATACGAACTCACGATAGGGAATTCAGATGAGCAAGAGTGCAGCTACGGTCGTTGACACGAACACAATTCCCTGGGACTCGCTCCCTGTCCCCGAATTGGAGGCCACGATTTTGCAGAAGTTGTGTGTGGTTGATGGCGATACGGGGATGTCTGTTGCGAAGGTCTGCTACAAGGCGGGTTTCACCAACGTTTCGCACTGGCACAACTGTGCGCACGGAATGTATGTACTCGACGGGATCCTGGTTACCAGCGAAGGCTCGTTCGGGCCCGGTAACTTCGTCTGGTTTCCAGAAGGGACGACGATGACGCACGGTGCTCAAGCCGACAATGACGTTACGTTCCTGTTCATCACGAACAAGCCTTTCGATATTCACTACACGCATGTCGACGGCGCATATCCTGTGATGCAGGACTGATTCGGCCTCGGGCAATAGTATTGCATTCAGATGCGCAACGCCTGCCGAATACGGTACGCAATTGCGCATTCGTCAGCGGCGCATCGCACCCGAATGGGGACTATGAGGACCGGGTGCTGGTCGGAACAAGCGGTTTATCATCGACGTCGAATCAATGAAACTTGGATCATCGCAACTCCTGGAGTATCAGGCGATGATCGCTTCCACTGAAAACAAAGATCCGTCGCTCTCGACCGAGTTGGGCGGAGTAGACACACGTGGATCATCGGTTCATTTACCAACGTCATCGCCGGAACGCCACCCGGGATTTCAGCGGATATTCCGGCCCGGCGACCTGACCATCGGCTTGATCATGCCTTTGGAAACGCATCCCGGCCGTCCCGCACCTACCATGGATCACCATCTCGAGGCGGCACGCCGTGCAGAGGATCTTGGGTTTGGTGCGCTGTGGATGCGCGACGTGCCGTTTTACGACCCAGCTTATGGCGATGTCGCGCAGATCTTCGAACCGATGGTATACATGGCCTTTCTCGCGGCCGCAACACAGCGCATTACGCTGGGCACCACGGGAATCGTACTCCCCACGCGTGAACCAATGTATCTCGCCAAGCAGGCCACAACGGTAGATCGTCTAAGCGGTGGAAGGCTGGTGCTGGGTCTCTCGTCGGGTGACCGCCAAAGCGACTATCCGATGTTTGGCATCGACTACGCGACGCGCGGTCAGCGATATCGCGACGCATGGTCAGTGTTCCGCGCTCTCGTCGAAGATAAATTCCCACGCTTCCAGTCGGAAATGTTTGGGTGCGCGGACGGTACGTTGGACCTCGTTCCCAAGGCCACATTCGGACGCGTACCTGCGATCGCTGTTGGACGCGCCCAGCAGACCGTCGAATGGCTCGCCAGCAACCTCGACGGGTATCTCGGCAGCGCACCGAAACCTGAAGGCTTGGATGCGATGGCAGATGAATGGGATAGCCAGGTGCGCGATCTCTACGGACCTCAACGCTACAAGCCTATTGGCATAGGGGGATTTCTCGATCTGAGTTCTGATCCGCACATGCCTTTTCAACGCATCCCGGGTGGATTTCGGGCGGGCCGTAGTACGCTGATCAATTATCTTGAACGGGCGAGGGCGGCTGGCGTCTCACACATCGCGCTGAATCCCAAGGTCAGCCGGCAGCCTTACTCCGAAATTCTGGACGAGCTTGCCGAATATGTGCTGCCCCACTTTCCGACGCAGGCGTCGGCGAGCGAGCGGGCATAGACAGTTATTCAATACAGCGTCGCTCTCGAACTCAGTAACTGACGCTTCCCCAAGCGCCGAGTCGTCATCGGATCGACTAGACCTGAGTTCTGCGGCATTCTGCATCTTCCTGCCCGACCACTGCAGCCGCCTTGGAAGGCGGATGCAGCAAGCGCCTTCCGAGCTACCGCTTTTCAGTATGTCCGGTCAGCAAACCCGATTGGAGCGCAGCTTATTGCCGTGTTCCAAAGTGGAAGCCATTTCCGGCCTGAAAGTACAGGAGATGGTTATTCACCGCATTGATTCCTTGTATCGACAGCGCGATCCTTGTTATCTCCTGCATTTCGTCGGCGTCATAGACGTTACCACTTAGCGTAACAGTGCCGTGCCGAACACGAGCGAAAATACGTGGCTCCCGGAACCCGTTAAGTGCGAGGCGCTCTCTCGCCTCGTTGGTCAGCAGTGTGTCACGCGATTGAAGATCCGGTTGCCGCGACACAGCCGACGATGTCAAGTCAGCGGCAAGGATATATCCAGGCGCTATTGCGATTAGCGTTATCGCCAATGCTGAGTTACGAAATACCCGTTCGACGAGTGTGGCACGCGCTTTAAAAGAGTTCGATTTCATATTTGAAATGCTAGGTCCAGTTAACCCAATTCATATGCACAACAAAAAATGTGCTCAGGGGAGACTGGAGATCCTACGCGCACTATTCGGGAATCGGTTTCCCGTGGGTTGGGATCGGATCAATCGCTCGAATATCGCAGCATGATCAGTGCATGCAACATCATCAGCTTCGTGAAATTTTGTAGCGAGTGGACTTGCGGATTGGAGCCTGTCAGGACCCAGTGATGGGCGGATGCCTGGCTTTTTCATTGGCGCATCCGAGGGCAAACTGGCTGGGACTTGTGAAATCGACAGATACCTCGCGTTGGTCGTGCACCCAATTGGGTATGCTTCGAATGAGATTTATCTGTCGATAAATAATGGGCGATCAACTACCTGGATGATCGCGTTGCAGACTTGTCTCAAATCTGGAGAAGCATCAAATGACTACGCTGTTTGATCCCGTTTTTCTCGGTAATGTGAAGTTGCAGAATCGCGTCGCTATGGCGCCTCTGACGCGAGCTCGCGCGGATGAGGGCGATGTGCCTTCGGAAATGATGTCGAAATACTATGCCCAACGCGCCAGCGCTGGCCTCATCATTTCCGAGGCGATCAACATTACCCGCCGCTCCCAGTCGTTCGAGCGCTCGCCGGGGCTCTATACCGACGAGCAAACCGAAGGCTGGCGTAAGGTGGTTTCCAACGTCCACGAGGCGGGCGGGCATATCGTCGCGCAGCTCTGGCATACCGGTCGCGCCAGTTCGTTTGCGATTCTCAACGGCGAGGCACCGGTTTCGCCGTCGGGTTTGAACGACGACCTGCACACGTTGCACGTCTGGGCCCAACTTCAGAACGGGGCCTACACCAAGATCCATGCAACGCCGTCGCGCGCAATGTCGACTCAGGAAGTGCGTGACGCCGTACAGGAATACCGGAAGGGAGCCGAGAATGCGCTCGCAGCCGGATTCGATGGCCTCGAGGTGCATGCGGCCAATGGGTATCTGATTCATCAGTTCCTTTCCCCGACAACGAACCAGCGCACAGATGAATACGGCGGCTCGCTTGAGAACCGTACCCGATTCCTGCGTGAGATTCTTCTCGAGGTGTCGCAAGTGATGCCGATGGATCGCATTGGCGTACGTATTTCGCCCTTTGCTGACTACAACAACGTTCGCGATCCGAATCCGGTTGAAACCTACAAATATGTGGCTTCATTGCTTCAGGAGCTTGGCGTAGGTTATCTGCATCTGGCGGATACCAACGGCTGGTTCGATCGTCCGGATCTTCCCGAACTGCTCGATATCGTGCGACCAGCCTACGCTGGCAAGCTGATCGTGAATGGCGGTATTGACGGCGAGAAGGCGAGCAGGCTGGTTGAAGAAGGCTATGCTGATCTCGTTGCTTTCGGTCGAGCGTTTATTGCCAATCCCGACCTGGTTCATCGCCTTCAGAATGGCCTCCCAGTTGAAATGCCTTCGCCGGCACAATGGTACGGCGGTGGTGAACAGGGCTATGTTGACTTCCCGACTTACGCTGAAGCGCAAGTCTGAGGATCTAAAGACTTGTAGCGCAGAATCGTTGGGCAGTACCGGGGATCCCCAACGGAGATCTCCGGTGAAGACCTATGGTGCCGGAAGGCAGCTCCGATTGATGTATCGATCTCCCGGCTCGAGACATCCTCCCATAATGTGACGGTGACCCGTATGGACAAGCTTCAGGCGATGCAGATATTCGTGCGCGTTGCTGACGTCGGTAGTTTTACGAAGGCCAGCGACACTCTACAGCTGGCGCGATCCGCGGTAACGCGCGCTGTTCAGGAGCTTGAGGAGCATCTGCGCATCCGCTTGATGAATCGCACTACGCGGCGACTTCATCTCACCGAGGAAGGTCGCCAGTATTACGATTCGGCGAAGTTCATTCTTGGGGCTGTCGAGGAAAGCGAGATGCAGTATCGCGAGGCAGTATCCAATCCCAAAGGAACGCTCAAAATTGACGTGCAGACGTCAATCGCGCGTTGTCTCATCGGGCCGCGACTGCATGAGTTTCATGCACTGTATCCTGACATCGAGCTGAATTTCGGTGCAGCTGACCGGATCGTGGATCTGATTGAGGAGGGCGTCGACTGTGCGATTCGCGTGGGTGATTTGAGCGATTCGACACTCGTTGCGCGACAGGTTGGCGTATTCCGACGCATCACAGTAGCGTCGCCCACCTATCTGGCGCGCGCAGGGCAACCCGGCAACCTGGAGGACCTTTCAGATCACCACGTTATTCACTACACAGATGGGAAGGGCGCGCGGCCGCCCATGTTTGAATTCGCTACGCCCAAGGGAATCGTCAATGTCCGCATGAAGCGCAGCGTTCAGGTCAATGACACGGAGACCTACATCGCGCTTGCCAAGGCGGGCATGGGCATGATTCAGGCAGCACAATTCTCAGTCGCATCGGCTCTGGAGTCAGGCGAACTCGTCGAAATCCTTCCGTCGTTCCCCGTACCCAAGAAGCCGATATCGATCGTCTACGCACATCGGGAAAAGCTCGCGCCGAAGCTTCGCGTCTTCATTGACTGGGTAGCGACGCTTATTGAACACTCGGCGCTTGGAGTGACACGTGCGAGGCCCGCAATCAACCCGGCGAACGCAGAGCGCATAAGCGCATTGCGTCCGGGTTGAGTTTTGCTGCCATTTCTCAACGTTCTTGCTGCGCGAGGCCTTGCAGGCCCGTTTCGCAGAGCACGAGCTGCCGATCGTACAGTGTGCGTTCGCGCGCAGCCCGTGGTGAGCGGTCGGTCAAGGAGAAAAACCAGATACCCCCAAAAGCCGCGGCCATCGAGAACAACGCCGGATACTCGTAGGGGTAGACTGCATGACTGTGACCCAGCACCTGAACCCAGACGGTCGGGCTCAATACGGTTAGTGCGATCGCTGTAAATAGCCCGAGAAGCCCGCCGAGCACCGCACCACGTGTAGTCAGGCCGCGCCAGTAAATCGACAGCAACAGTACCGGGAAGGTCGAACTTGCGGCGATCGAAAAGACCAGGCTGACGACAAACGCGATGTACTGGTTCTGGAACGCAATCGCAAGCAATGTCGCGAGAACACCAAGTACGACCGTGGTTGCGCGGGAGACGCGTAGTTCTTCGCGTTCCGTGGCTTGACCGCCTCGCAAGGCATTCGCATACAGGTCATGCGATACGGCAGACGCGCCTGCCAGCGTCAGACCGGAGACAACGGCGAGGATCGTTGAAAATGTGACGGCGCAGATGAACCCCAGGAAGAGGTTGCCACCTACCGCATGGGCAAGATGGATGGCGACCATATTCACGCCACCAACCAGTGCGCCGTCAGGTGCGTGATACGCCGGATCGTTTGTGATCAGTGCGACCGTGCCGAAGCCAATGACGACAATCAGCGCATAGCCAATGCCTACAATTCCCGTTGCGTGGAGGATACTGCGGCGGGCCTGCTTGACATCCGGGACAGTAAAAAAGCGCATCAGGATGTGCGGCAACCCTGCTGTGCCAAATATCAGGGCAAGTCCGAGCGAGATTGCCGATACGGGATCGTGAATGAGACCGCCTGGTCGCATAAGCGCATCATGATGCGCGCTGACCGCAACCGCACGTTCAAACAAGGCATCAGGGTTGAACGAGAAGGCCCGCAGAACCATGAATGCCATGAATGCGCAGCCGGCGAGCAGCAGGACTGCCTTGATGATCTGAATCCAGGTGGTCGCGAGCATGCCGCCAAAAAATACGTAGACCACCATTAGCAGGCCGACAGCGATGACCGCCGGCAAGTACGAAACGCCGAACAGTAACTGCACAAGCTTGCCGGCGCCGATCATCTGTGAGACGAGATAGAGCAAGACGATGACGAGAGAACTGACCGCGGAGAATACCCGTATTTCCCGCTGGCCTAGCCGGTAGGACACGACGTCAGCAAAGGTAAAGCGGCCGAGATTGCGCAGGGGTTCGGCAATCAACGCGAGGATGATCGGCCAGCTCGCGAGAAATCCAATGGAGTAGATGAGGCCGTCATAGCCGTTTGAGAACACCAGAGATGAGATGCCGAGGAGTGAGGCAGCCGACATATAGTCACCCGCGATCGCCCAGCCATTCTGCGCACCGGTGATTTTCCCACCCGCCGCATAGTGATCTCCGACGCTTCGATTCTTTCCCGCAGCCCAACGGGTAATCGCGAGCGTCGCAAGAGCGAATAGGAGAAACATTCCAATGGCAACCGGATTGCGCGTCTGATGCAGTGGGGCGACCGATGAAGGGGCCGCGATAGCGGGGACTGCAAAAATGCCGCTAAGAAATACCGCGCCCTGAAGACGCCTGAGTGTGCGCGGGTTCATTTTTGACCTTCGTTGCAGAGGGTTTTGAACAGCACGTCATATACGGTGTTGACGCGCCAGACGTAGAAGGCGACCAGCAGGAACGTGTATAGAAGCATGCCAAGACCGACTGGAATGCCCCACGTCGTCACATGATCAGTCTTGATGCGCGAGCCCAGTTTCATCGGTGCATACGCGACAAGAAGAATGAATGCGAAATAGGCGACCAGCATTGCTCCCGCAATTGACCAGGCGAACCTGCGTCGCCGGCTGACGAGTTGCCTGAAGCGAATATCACGAAGGATGAAAGGCGCCGAACCCGAATAGTGCTGGGCGTCTCCCTTTCCATCCATTTCGACTGGACTGGCTACGATCTGTCTCATACACGTCTCCTGTTGATTGAACGGGCAGACAGCGGGAGGCGATCTCTGTGGGATGCCTTTCCCGCTGTTGCCGAGCCTGGGTCAGAGTTGCGGCGCTACTGCGGTCTCGCGCATGACTGCATCAGGGGTGCGGTATTTTTCCGCCATATTGCGCTCGAAGGGTGTCTTCAACTGGGCCTGCATGTAGGCGCCGAGATGCCGTGCGTGCTCGACGATTGCCGCGCCGTACTGGAGGCGTTCACGTTCGTATTCGGCGAGCGCCAGGCCAATGTCAGCGTTGCCCGCAAGGGAGCGCGCAAGTTGTGTTGCGTCACCTGCTGCTTTGGTCACACCCATACCGCAATGAGGGCGAGCGACAAACGCCGCATCTCCGAGCAGCACTGTGCGTCCGAAGACGAGCTGCGTCGCTTCCAGGTCGTAAATCGGCTGAAACAGCGGAGCGGCGGTCTTCTCGACGATTTCCGCGAACTGGGGGGCGAGAAGTGCGCGGGCAGCATCACGCATGTCGGCGATTACTTCAGGCCGGATCAGCGCCGGTGGAATGCCGTTCACAAAGCATTTGCCGGCAGCATCGGTCAACAGGTCCTGAAGTGCTGTGGCTTCGTCGGTGGGGCGATACCAGACAAAGTTGTATCGCCGCTTGCCTGGCTCGGTTGTATTGCCTGGGCCAGCGACAGGGTAGCCGAGCATTTGCTCCCCGGCCGGCAGACAGAAGCCAAATTTGTTGAACAGCGCGTTCCACGTGTCGGCTGAGATGTCGCGTTCGTCAACCAGGCCGCGCCAAGCGATGTAGCCCGCGTATTTCAGGTCGACAGAAGGGAGCAGCTTCTGACGTATGCTGGAGCGGAAGCCATCGGCAGCAACCACCAGATCGGCGTGAAGCCTGGAACCATCCGCGAGGAGAACCTCAGCGTGGTCCGTGAAATTCTCGACGTTTTCCGCGATCGCGCCTGAGCGATAGCAATGATCCGGGAGTGCACTGCGCAGGACGTGGAACATCTTGCTCCACGCGGTCAGCGTCTGTTTGTGAGGCCTCGATCCAACGACGCTTCCGTGCGCGTCGAGCGTGATGCGGTCCAGGACGGTCACGCCGATATCGTCATCTACCGTCACGCCAGCTGATTGCAGCGCCTCGAAGAGCTCGGGGTGCGTAACGATTCCGGCACCGCGACCCGAGAGTTCCTCGGGGACACGTTCGAGTACAGTTACATCCCATCCGCCACGATGGAGAAGATTGGCTGCGAACAGACCCCCAAGGGAGCCTCCGACGATGATTGCCCGGCGTTGGGCGCGTTGGTTGCTTTGCATGCTGTGCTCCGACTGGCTTACTGGGTGATGGCTGATGTGTTTGGTGAAGTGGCTGCCGCCTGTGCTTCCTGCGCCGGGAAGTTCATCTCGATCGTCACGCCTGACGGGTCTTCGACAAAGACCTGGTGCAGACCTAGGCTCGGCACGGTTCTGTCTTTCCACTCATAGCCACCCGCACGGAGCGCTGCCCAGAAGTCTTCGAGGCCCGTCGCGAGAAAGGCGATGTGGTCAACGGTGCCTGTGCCCGAGGCCGGAAGCGCTTTGTCCCCCAGGTAGTCATGCAGGCCGCTCGGATCATTCGGATCGATTCCGATGATGTGCACGACGCCGAAATCGGATTCGTCCGCACCGTTGTAGAGCCAGATTCCAGGAAATTTGAACGGTGGCCGGAATCCCTCCCGGAAACCGAGGATGTCTGTGTAGAACCGTCGTGAGCGTTCCAGATCGGTGGTCCGGATCGAGTAATGTGCAAGCTTCGTCACTGGCATGGTTGTCTCCATAATTTATCGGTCGATTAATGATCGTTCGATAAATTATAGTTCGGCGAGCGGACAAGTTACCCCCTTTGTCCGTCAGTGTTTACCCGCTCAAAAAGGCTGCGTGCGAAGGGCTGGTCAACGGGTAAACGCTAACGCGAAGGATCATCCAGAGTCGGCCGACCTCCACTACAATCCAGTCAAACGTTAATGTTCAAGTGATAAATAAGAGGTTGATCCGGTATCCGGCGCCTGGGCATAGCGTGGTGGAGTTCGAGCTTCCCGCTCGATGTGCATCCGCACTACATTTCTAACTGGAGGAGTCAGATGGCAAAGATGAAAGCGACGGTATTTGTCGAGCCGGGTCGCATCGCGCTTGAAGAAAAGGACATTCCCGACATTGGACCGACTGATGCGTTGATCCGCATTACGACGACCACGATCTGCGGAACGGACATCCACATCCTCAAGGGCGAATACCCGGTCGAGAAAGGCTTGACGTTGGGCCATGAGCCGATCGGCATCATTGAGAAGCTGGGTTCACAGGTTAAAGGCTACAAGGAAGGCCAACGTGTACTGTGCGCGGCGGTGACACCGTGTGGCACTTGCTCTTCGTGCCTGACCGGATTTCATTCGCAGTGCGGAAGCAGTTCTCCCACGGGCTGGAAGGTCGCAGGTGGCTGGAAAATCGGCAACTATCTCGATGGTTGCCAGGCAGAATACTTCGTTGTTCCTGATGCACAGGCAAACCTGGCGCTCATTCCGGATAACTTGACGGACGAGGATGTGCTGCTCATTCCCGACATCGTCAGTACGGGCTTTTCCGCAGCGGAATCGGCAGGAATCAAGATTGGCGACGTCGTCGTAGTTGTTGCACAAGGGCCGATCGGCCTGTGCGCGACCGCTGGCGCGCGTCTGATGGGGGCGGGCCTCGTGATCGCGGTTGATCCTGTTAAAGCCCGCCTCGAAAAGGCAAAAGCCATGGGTGCTGACGTTCTGCTCAATCCCAACGAATGCGATGTCGTCGAGGAAGTTCTCAAGCTGACACAGGGCATCGGGGCTGACGTCGCACTCGAGTGTCTTGGTCGCGATGAAACGATCGGAACCTGCGTGAATGTCACGAGGCCCGGTGGTACTGTTTCGAGTGTGGGGATCTATTCGAAAAGTATCCCGATCCCGCTCGATGGCTTCGGGGCCGGCCTGGCAAACAAGCGAATCGTTACCTCGACGTGCCCGGGTGGCAAGGAGCGCATGCGCCGGCTGCTCAACGTCACTTCGAGTCAACGTATCAAGCTTGACCACCTGGTGACGCACACCTACAAGCTCGATGACGTGGTTGAAGCATATGACCTGTTCGGCCATCAACGCGATGGCGTCGTCAAACTGGCGCTGAAACCGTAATTTGGCGCTTTCGTAGGTCGGTGCACGTGATCGCATTCTCGATCGACGTGCACCGTTTCCGTAGTGGGTTGAATGGATACAACTCTGGGTGATGCGACCTCAGGCTGTAATCCAGCCCGGGATGTATTGCATCCTGCTGATACGCCACCGCGCATCTGGCCCACGCTCAGCCTTAATCCTGTAGTGCGCACCGAAGAGCGGCTTGCCTTCTTCCGTTTCAGTTTGCCCCGGCATGATGCGCGCGATGACAAGATCGGCGGTGCTGCGGTCGGACGAGAGGTCGATGGCGATTGGCGTGCCGTAGTGTTTCATCCAGGGCCACGGTTGGCGGAAGGCCTTGAGCGTCGCAATTAACGTACGTTGTCCGCGGAGATGGCCCATCGGAGGTAGTTCTGCTTCGGCGCCTTCCGTGAATACATCAGTCAAAAGCGCGAAATCTGCCTGGTCAAGCGCCCACGCATATCGGAACCAGGCATCAGCGATCGCATCTTCGTCTGTAGGCAAAACACTAGCATGCCCAGTGCGATGCCACGGCGCGTCGAGTTCGCTCACAATGACCGATGCGGGATCTCCAGGACGCCATTGCCGCTTCATCTGGGGGAGTGACCAGCCTCCGAGAAGTTCGACTGATCCTTCCGCCCATTGGGTCTGCACACGGATCGTCTGGATGCGACGGGCACCGCTGTCATCGCCGATTTCGACGATAAGAACGCCACCGAAGAGTACGGTTGCGACTTCATCAGCAGACGACGCGCCTTCTGCCTTGCCGTGAAAATAGGCAGATACTAGGGCTTCTCTTTCGGTCGCGGTGACTCTGATATTGGTAGCCTGGATATCTACCCCGGAGAGGCCGGTGAACTCTGAATGCAGGTGGTTGATCACGTCCGCGCGTCCGAGCGCGTTGCCCCGATGGCCACTACTCAGCGTGACGGTCGGACTGAACAACTTCTGGTCCACAGCAGGCGAACGGTTCGCCCATACTTCAAGAAACTGGAAGAGCTCGACCTGGGCGTCTTCTGGACGAAGGCTTACTTTCATGGATAGTCGCTTACTCGGCTGGAAACTGTGGGAGCACGTACTCGGCAAGCTCAGCAAGCGCGTCAGCAGCGGGACGTCTCAAAGGTTTGAGATTGAACGCGACGTGGCTCACTCCCTGTGACTGCTGATGCGCAAGCAAGGCGATCAGCGCATTGCGACCAGCTCGCAATCCATTACCGGTGTATCGAAGGGGCTCGTTAGGATTCTCGGCAAGGTCGAAGAAAGCCCCATACCCGTACGGGCGCAACCATGTATCGACATGGCTTGCACGCCAGGTCGCGAGGAGGTCAGGAAGCTGACGGAAATCGCTTAAGTGCCAGAGCCAGGCGTCACTGTGCCCTGCGATCCAGTTCATTTCCTGGCGGGCACGCCCGACGACCAGCATCGGCATGCGTCCATGCACCGGCTTCGGGACCAGATCGATATCGCCGCGCAAGGTGCCATAGAACTCGGTTTGAGCCGTCGGAAACGACGTCTCCGTCACCGTGCGGATCAGTTCGAACGCTTCGCGATAGCGATCGCCACGATTTTCGTAGTCCAGATTAAATGCAGGGTACTCGACAGGACGGTCCCCGGTCGAGAGTCCAAGGAGGAGACGCCCATCAGTCAGATGATCTACCGAGACCGCCTGCTTGGCGACAACAAGCGGGTCCCGGAGTGTCGCGACGATGCCGGCTGTGCCAAGTGCGATTTTGCTGGTCTGCCCGGCAAGAAAGCCAAGATAGACAAAGGGATCCAGCATCTGGCCGGTGTCGCCGAAACCGGGATCGTAGAAAGGCACATCGCGCATCCATAGCGCAGAGAATCCGGCCTCGTCGGCGATCTTCGCCAGTCGCGCATGTCCTTCAAGGGTTGGGAACGGAGAGGTCGGGTAACCTTCAAGCGGCATGATGAACCCGAAAGTGAGTCTTCCCGGTTTGAATACACGGCGGTACGCCGGATGGGACAGCAGCTCGGTCGGTAGCGGGCCAATTGCGGGGGCGTTCATGAGTCGTCTTACTCCAGTGCGTTCGCGGTTGTCTCCGCGTGCGCGCCGCTATCGAGTAGCCGGCGATATGCATGCCGCGGAGACTATTGCGATAGAGTAATCTGTCGATTGGGGAATCGGATTCCCCTGTTATGCAACCTCTATGCCCTTTGGCAGAGGAGATAATGCAGCGTTATGGAACCCAATCGATTTGGCGACATCACCGCATTTGTAGGCGCAGTCAGGAGCGGCAGTTTTACGGCAGCGGCGGCCGCACTAGGGTTGACCCGCTCGGCCGTCGGAAAAAGCATTGTTCGTCTTGAGGCGCGGATGGGCGTACGGCTCTTGCACCGGACCACACGCAAACTCAGCCTGACCGACGAAGGCAGGATCGTCTACGAGCGCTGGCGACAGATTCTCGAAGATCTGGACGAGGTCGATGCAACAATGGCCATGCGACGCCGCAAGCCAACGGGGACGCTCAAGCTTACGGCGCCGTTGTCGTTCGGCCAGCGCCATATTCTGCCGGTCCTGGAGTCGCTCCTCAAACAGTGGCCGGACCTGCGTGCAGATATCTGGTTTACCGACCGCTTCATTGATCTCGTGGAAGAGGGCTTTGATATCGCGGTGCGGATCGGCAAACTGAAAGACGACTCGCAACTGCTGACGCGAACTGTTGGGACGCAGCAATTCGTCACATGCGCTTCAGCGGACTATCTCGCTCGCCGTGGTATCCCCAAAAGCCCACAAGACCTCGTCAGTCACGACACGATCGCTTTTCTGAGCGGAGAACGGCCGAACGCATGGCGATTCAACTCATCAGATGGCCTGCAAATTTTTGACGCACCGGGGCGCCTTAACATCGACAGTTCGGAAGCAATGAGAGAAGCGGCGCTTGGGGGCTTCGGGATCGTGCACCTGCCGAGCTACATCCTCGGCAATGATCTCCAGAGTGGCGCGCTTGTCGAATTGCTGGAGGACTTCAGGCCGGAACCCGATCCCATTCGGATTCTCTACCCCAGCAAACGCCACCTGTCACCCAGGATTCGAGCATTTATCGATTTGCTCGTTGAGCGCTGGGAGGGTGGTGTTCCATGGGAAGCTCCGGCCGCGGTGCGAGGCAATGATTGACTGACGTCGCGATATCAGGCACGGCGACGGCGGGCTGGAGCTTTGGCCGGAGCGGGTGCCTTTTCAGTGAGCGTGGCCAGGACCGATGGAGTACCGTTGAGGAAGGCGCTCACCTGTCTCTCGACGTGGGCATCCAGATCTTTGGGTATTGGGAGCCCGTACACCCATTTGCGCATGCCGATATAGAAAATGCTGGCATGCAAACTCCAGATCAACTCCAGTTCAGCCTCCTGGTCGGCCTGTGACGTGGGTGCCGGAAGATTGTAGGCTTCACGGATTTCCTTCATCACCGGAAGGAAGATTCGCTGGCGAAGCTTGTCGAGATAACGCGTGTTGATGCCTTCGCGCGTAAGGCCGGCAAAGATGAAGGTACGAATCCACTCCCTTCGCAGGATGACGTGTGAGTACCCTGTGTACAGAGCGCACAGACGCTTTTCCAGAGGGATGCTGCGATCGGCGATCAGTGCTTCCCACTGCGGATCCCACTGATAGACCTCCTGGTAGACACGTTCGATCAACGCTTCCTTGTTGGGGAAGTAGCGATACAGAAGCGGTTGGGTAACCCCAATCTGCTTGGCAAGTTCGCGCGTGCTTCCAGAAAAACCATGCGTCGCGAAATGTTCGATGGCCTTGTCGACAATCTGCTGTTCGCGTTCTTCGGGAGCCAGTCGTCGTCCGGTCACCACAGTCAAGGACGGGTCTGCACGAAGTTTCGAGCTGGCTGCGTCAGTTGGGGCGATGGATTTCTGGCGTGGCATGGTCTGTCTCATTATTGAATGGTCGATCAATAAGACAAATATAGCAGGGTGGAGAGCAGGTCGCACATATGGTATCGCCGGCTGACGATGTGACATCCCGCTCTGGCTAACTACCAGGCCGAAGCGGAGAGCCAGAAATGGGCGACGGCAAGCAGTTCGGATGCAGTCGCGATTTCGCTGCCTCGCTTGGTCTTGTTCCCCGCCAATACAGTACGGGCGGCAGATCCAACCTTCTCGGGATCAGTCGACGTGGCGACAAGAACATCCGAAGTCTCCTCGTCCAATGCGCTCGGGCCTACATGCGATGCCTGGAAAAACGAACCGGTCGGCTCGCGGACTGGACCCGTGCGCTTCTGACTCGGCGCCATTCGAACGTGGTGGCGTGCGCGCTGGCGAACAAGCTGGCTCGCACCGCCTGGTCGATCGTCGCCCGGCATTCGACCTTTGACCCAGAGCTTGCGACGCAACCCGCTTGAAAGTGCGCTGGCTCTCTATGATTTTTTCCTGCGTTTGCGACGACTGAAACCTGATGACGTGAACGGCACTCCGGCCTGTGGAACACCCCGGCAACCAAAAGAACTGGCTATCGTCCGATAGTTACAGCATCGGCGAATGCAGATGATCCGGATGGTCGAGCATATCGGCCACCATATGCAGGGATTCTTCCATTTCGATCGCGTCGCCGGGGCCGCCCAAGCAGATGCGCACGGCGTTAGGCGGATTACCGTCGGTGCTGAACGCGGCGCCCGAAACCACGCCGATCTGCTTCGTGCGCAAATGCGAAGCCAGTTCCGATGCGCTCCAGCCCGTTTCCGGCGGCACCGTCAGCCACAGGTGAAAACATTCCTTCGACGTCTCGATCTCGCGCGAAGCAAACACCTGCGCGGCGATATGCTGGCGCACCGCGCACTCGTTGCGAATCGCATCGAGCATCTGCTGCGCAACGCCGCTTTCGATCCAGCGCGCCGCGAGATGCGACATATACGGGCTCGCCATCACGGTGGTCGCGCGAAGCGCGCCGGAAAGCCTTTCGGCGTGGCGTGCGCCGGGCGCGACCACGAAGGCCACGCGCAGCCCCGCGCCAAAGCACTTCGACATCCCCGTCACGTAGTAGGTGAGTTCGGGCGCGAGCGTGGCGAGCGCGACGGGCGGCGTGTCGCACAGCATGCCGTAGGCGTCGTCCTCGATGATCGGCACGTTGTAGCGCAGCGCGATATCGGCGATGTGTTCGCGGCGATTCTGCGAGAGCGTGCGCGTAGTCGGATTCTGCAACGTGGGATTGCAATAGAGCACACCGGGCTTGCGCGTCTTGCAGAGCGCCTCGAACGCGGTGGCGCTCAGGCCTTCGTCGTCACGCGGCAAGGGGGCGAGCGGCATGCCCAGTTGATTCGCGATGACCTTGAGCCCCGGATACGCCAGGCAATCGGTGCAGATCGCTTCGCCGGCTTTCACGAGTCGAAGCAGCAGCGCCACGAGCGCGTTGTGGATGCCGGGGCAAACCAGCAGTGCGTCGGCGCGATGCGAGGGCAGAGTGCGACGTAGCCACTGGCTCGCCATGCTGCGCTCGAACTGCGAGCCGCCAAAATCCTGGTAGCGCAGCATAGACCAGGGATCGGCGGCGCCGATGATCTGCGCCGCCGACTCCGCCAGCAGCGCGGTCATTTCCGGCGGCTCGGGCGGCATGTTCATGGTCATTTCCAGCGCCGTGCCCGCACGTAGCGGCATCGTGGGCGGACGGCCGCGCACATACGATCCACTGCCCGCACGCGAATCGATCAAGCCGCGCTTGCGCGCTTCGGCATAACCGCGCGCGAGCGTCGTGTAGTTGACCTTGAGGGCGTCGGAGAGATCGCGCAGCGCTGGCAGCCGGTCACGCGGGCGCAGACGGCCGCTTGCCACATCTTCTTCGATGAGATCGGGAATCGTCTGATAAACGGGTTTATCGCTTTCGGCGAGCCGTTTGAGCCAATGGGCGGCGACATTCGACATGGGACGTGCGCGCGGGCGCCTTCGAAATGGACTCATTCATTCTAGTGAGAATGTGTGCCGAAAAATAAATCAATTGATCGCACACGATTGCATTTAATGATCCGAAATGATGCACGCATGCACCTGAATTGAATGCCCGTTGCCCAGCCCCGGGGCGCACGCCGTTGCGCGCCCGATACGCAGAACCGTTCACCGGCAGGCCGTGCCCGTGGCTCGCGAAAAATAATCTTCGGGATCATTCGCGACACGCGCCATTGATTGCGGATTGATCGCATGACGCTGGGTTCTTGATGGCATAGCCGTTGCGAAATGAGAGACGCCGGCCACCGGTCGGTCACAGTCCTCAATCATTGAACGGAGTCACGCAATGCCCGCCATCACCCTGACCGCGCACAAGACCGGCGACCATCTGGTCGATTACGAAGAGAAGGTGTTCGAGGACGTCAAGGCCGAGCCCGGCGAGAAAGCACTCGTTACCTTCCATACGGTGGCTTTCGAAGGTTCGATCGGCTTCGTCAATATGCTGCAGGCGACGCGTTTGCAGCGCAAGGGCTTCGAAACATCGATCCTGCTGTATGGCCCCGGCGTGATGCTGGGCGTTCAGCGCGGCTTTCCGACACTTGGCGCCGAAGCCTTCCCGGGGCATCTGAATTTCAACAATCAACTGATGAAGTTCATGGCCGAAGGCGGCAAGGTCTACGCGTGCCGCTTTGCGCTTCAGGCGCTTTACGGTCAGACCGAGGCTGCGCTGATCGAAGGCGTGCGCCCGATCAATCCGCTCGATGTGCTCGACCTGAAGCTGCTGCATCGCAAGTCGAACGCGCTCGTGATCGACACCTGGACAGTTTGAGTTCACACAGGTATCGCCATGTCGACTCCATCCACGAAGCGCATTGTGCGTGCGGCGGCTGTACAGATTGCGCCCGATCTTCAATCGTGTGCGGGCACGCTGGCACGCGTTGGTGACGCGATCGTCAGCGCCGCGCGCGAAGGCGTGCAACTGGCCGTGTTTCCCGAAACGTTCCTGCCGTACTACCCGTACTTTTCGTTCGTACTGCCGCCGGTGCAGTCGGGCGCCGAACATCTGCGTCTGTACGAGGAGGCGGTGACGATACCGGGCCCGGTGACGGAAACCATCGGCGCGCTGGCACGCGAGCACGGCATGGTGATCGTGCTGGGCGTCAATGAACGCGATCACGGCAGCCTGTACAACACCCAGCTGATTTTCGATGCCGATGGCCAGATCAAGGTCAAGCGCCGCAAGCTCACGCCCACGTTTCATGAACGCATGATCTGGGGGCAGGGCGACGCCGCCGGGCTGAAGGTTGCGCAGACTGCCGTGGGCCGCGTGGGCGCGCTCGCCTGCTGGGAGCATTACAACCCGCTGGCGCGCTACGCGCTCATGACGCAGCACGAAGAGATTCATTGCAGCCAGTTTCCCGGCTCGCTGGTTGGGCCGATTTTCGCCGAACAGATCGAAGTGACGATCCGTCATCACGCGCTTGAATCCGGCTGTTTCGTTGTGAACGCAACGGGATGGCTCAGTGACGCGCAGATCGAATCCGTCACCAGCGATCCGAAGCTGCAAAAGGCGCTGCGCGGCGGCAGCAACGCCGCGATCGTTTCGCCCGAAGGACAGCATCTCGCGCCGCCGTTGCGCGAAGGCGAGGGCATGGTGATTGCCGATCTCGACATGACGCTCATCACCAAGCGCAAACGCATGATGGATTCGGTCGGTCACTATGCGCGGCCCGAATTGCTGAGTCTTGCGATCAACGAGCGGCCTGCCACGCCGGTTATCTCTTTTGACGACACGCCTGCCACTGTTTCATGGAGCCTTCACGATGAACGCCAGCGTCAAACTGCCGGAATCGAGCCTGCAACTCTTGACTGAGCTGCAGTCGAGCGGTCTGCGTCTTGCCTCGCCCGAGAGCGAGTCCGAAGGTCTGTCGCGACGTGGCGGTGCGGGCCCATCCGATCACAAGGCCATCGTGATCGACGGCGTCACGCTGATGGTGCCGGTGCATACGCACGGCGCGCATCAATCTGCCTTCGTCGCCAACGAACCCGACGCGAGCGGCGTGAGCGTGCTCACGCGCGGCAGCATCCCGGTCGCGCAGATTGCCTTTGCGAAGAAGCCGCGTTTTTACAAGCTGCAAACGCTCGATGGCGTGCCGTATTCGCACATCGCCACGCTGCACGGCACCGATGTGCTCGCGACCACGGTGCTGCAAACCTGCATCCGCTACGAGAGCCGCAAAAAAGCCTGCAAATTCTGCGCAATCGGCCAGTCGCTCGCAGCGGGCCGAACAGTCGCGCACAAGACGCCGGAACAACTGGCCGAAGTCGCGCGTGCGGCGGTGCTGCTCGACGGCGTCAAGCATATGGTGCTCACGACGGGCACGCCACCCACACCCGATCGCGGCGCGGCGATTCTGTGCGACAGCGCGCGGGCCATCAAACGCGCCGTCAATCTGCCGATCCAGGCGCAATGCGAGCCGCCCGACGACGACGCGTGGTTTGCCCGCATGCGCGAAGCCGGGATCGACACGCTCGGCATGCATCTGGAGGTGCTGGGCGAGGCTGAGCGCGCGCGCATCATGCCGGGCAAGGCGACTGTGCCGGTGAGCCGTTATATGAGCGCGTTCGAGGCTGCGGTGAAAGTGTTCGGGCGCGGCCAGGTGAGCACGTATATTCTCGCGGGACTGGGCGATCCGCCGCAGCGCGTGCTCGATGTCGCGCATCAACTGCTCGCCCTTGGCGTTTATCCGTTCGTGGTGCCCTTCGTGCCGATCTCCGGCACGCCGCTGGAAGATCACGCGCCGCCCACGCCGGAATTCATGCGCTCGATTCTCGCGCCGCTGGGCGCGATGGTGAGCGAAGCCGGCCTGCGCGCGGCCGATATCAAGGCCGGTTGCGGAAAGTGTGGCGCGTGCTCCGCGTTGTCCTCGTTCGAGAAGGTGGCGGCATGAGTACGATCGCTTCGGTGGCCAATTCCGTGGCCGATACCATCGTCGTGCGCTGGGCGCGGCACGACTGGGAGCGCGAAGCGGCGTTGGCGATACGGCGCGCGGTGTTCTGCGAAGAGCAGGGCGTCTTCGAACAGGACGATCGCGACGCCATTGACGCCCACGCGCAACTGCTCGTGGCCGTACTCGATGCGCACGGCGACGCACGCGAAGTGATCGGCACAGTGCGCATTCATCGCGATCATGCGACCGAGGCGACGTGGTATGGCTCGCGCCTTGCCGTGAGCGCGCCGTACCGCCGTCATGGCCGCATCGGCGCGACCTTGATCCGGCTGGCCGTGAGCAGCGCGCATGCGTTTGGCTGCGATACGTTTCTGGCGCACGTCCAGGCGCAGAATGCGCCGCTCTTTCATCGGCTGCACTGGCGCACGATCGAGGAGGCGATTTTCTTCGGTCGCGCGCATCACATCATGCAGGCCGATCTCGCGCACTATCCGCCCTGCGCGACGCCTTTCGACGGCTTCGTCATCGATCAGCGGAGGGCCGCATGACGCTCGACGAGATCGTCGCGAAACTGCGGGCGAGCCGCGGCGTCGCGCACAAGTCCGATATCGCGCCGATGCTCGCGGCCCTGGATGCGAACAACGCAGGCCGCGCGAATTCCGCCATCATGGCCGCGGGCGACGACTGCGCCGCCATTCCCGATGGCGACGGCTATCTGCTGTTTGCCGCCGAAGGCATGGTGAGCGACCTGATCGAGGCCATGCCATGGTTTGCGGGCTACTGTTCAGTGCTGGTGAATGTCAGCGACGTGTGCGCGATGGGCGGCCGGCCAATTGCCGTGGTCGACGTGATATGGAGCGATGGTATTGCGCCTGCCGCGCCGGTGCTCGAAGGCATGGCCGCCGCATCGCGCCAGCTGGGCGTGCCGATCGTCGGTGGCCATAGCAACGCGCGCAGCGAGCGCACGCAACTCGCGGTGGCGATTGTGGGCCGGGCGCAGCGTCTGCTGTCGAGCTTCACCGCGCAACCCGGTGAAAAATTGCTCATGGCCGTGGACTTGCGCGGCGCGTTCGTCGAGCCTTATCCCTACTGGAATGCCGCGACCGAAGCACCCGCGCAACGTCTGCGTGACGATCTGGCCGTGCTCGCCGGGCTGGCCGAAAGCGGTCTGTGCGCCGCCGCGAAAGACATCAGCATGGCCGGTATCGCCGGTACCGCGATGATGCTGGCCGAGTGCTCGCGCGTGGGCGTGCGCATCGACCTCGATCAATTGCCCAAACCTGCCGACGTGCCGCTCGCGCGCTGGCTCGAAATCTTTCCAAGCTTTGGCTATCTGCTGAGCGTGCGCGACGAACATGTCGATGCCGTGATCGCGCGTTTCGCCGCGCGCGACATCGCCTGCGCCGCCATCGGCGAGATTCACGCGCAACCCACTGTCGATCTGCAATGGAACGGCGAAACGCGCAACGTCTGGCGACTCGACGCACAACCGTTCATCGTGCCCGCCGACCGGCGCGCGACGCGCGCCTTCGAACCAACACCGCTGGCCCAGCCGACAAACTGAACGCCAGGCAAGGAGCACCACCATGCCCGTGACCCATTTCGTCGTGCGTTGGCCCGACGGCCAGGAAGAACGATGCTATTCCCCGTCGACGGTCGTGCGCGATTATCTGCGCCCTGGCGCCTATCCGCTCGACCAGTTTCTCGCCAACGCGCACGCGGCGCTCGATGCCGCGTCCGAGCGCGTGCGCGCGAAGTTCGGCTATGCGTGCTCATCGGCGCTCGACCAGTGGGCGTCAATCGAACGCGCCGCCGAGCCGTTCCGTTCGCAGGCGTTGGCCGAAGTGACCATCGTGAGCGTCGACTGAATCCACCCAGACTCCAAATCATCCCGACAACACCAGGAGAAGCACATGTCTATCCAGACGCCCACGGCCACCTCACCGGTTCCCGAGGAGCATTTCAGCGTCGCGATCGTCGGCGGCGGCCAGGCCGGGCTGTCGATGAGCTATTACCTCAAGGAGCGCGGCGTCAATCACGTCGTGCTCGAAAAGCGCAGCGTCACGCATGCGTGGCGCGAACAACGCTGGGACGCGTTTTCGCTCGTCACGCCAAACTGGCAATGCGCGCTGCCGGGCTATCCGTATCGTGGCGATGACCCGCACGGCTTCATGAAAAAAGACGAAATCATCGCGTGGCTCGATGGCTTCGTGCGGCATGTCGATGCGCCAGTGCGCGAAGGCGTGAGTGTCACGCGTGTTGCGCGGCGGCCAGCCGGCGGCTTTGTCGTGCAGACCGGCGCAGGCACGTTGAGCGCCGATCAGGTGGTCGTGGCCTCGGGCGGCTATCACACGCCGATCGTGCCGCGCATGGCCGAGCGTCTGCCGGCTTCGATCGTGCAGATGCAGTCGTCCGAATATCGCAATGCTAACGCCTTGCCCGCAGGCGCGGTGCTGGTGGTCGGCTCGGGACAATCGGGCGCGCAGATCGCCGAAGACGTGCATCTCTCGGGCCGCAAAGTTGTGCTCGCGGTGGGGGAAGCGCCGCGCTGCGCACGCTTTTATCGAGGCCGCGATGTGGTGGACTGGCTCGCGGACATGAAGTACTACGACATGCCAGTGGAAGAACATCCGCTGCGCGAGGGCGTGCGCGACAACACGAATCACTATGTCACGGGCCGCGACGGCGGACGCGATATCGACCTGCGCAAGTTCGCCAGCGAAGGCATGGAGCTATATGGGGCGCTGGAAGACTACGTCGATGGCGCGCTGCGTTTCAAGTCCAGTCTGGGCGCCAATCTGGATAGCGCCGACGACACATATAACCGCATCAACGCCTCGATCGACCGCTTCATCGCGCAGAACGGCATCGACGCGCCGCCAGGCGAGCCGTATCGCGCGGTGTGGACGCCGCAGCAGGAGCGTAGCGCGCTCGACCTCGCAACGAGCGGCATCGGCAGCATTGTCTGGTGTATCGGTTTTCGGCCCGACTTTAGCTGGATCGATCTGCCGATCTTCAATGGGCGCGGATATCCCGGCCACACGCGCGGGGTGACGACGCAACCAGGACTATATTTTCTGGGCTTGCCGTGGCTGCACACGTGGGGCTCGGGACGCTTTTCCGGCGTCGCGCGCGACGCCGCCTACCTGGCCGACTGCATCTGCGCGCCTGCGAGGTTCGATGCGCGCGCGGCATGAGGGCGAGCGTGCGCCCGCGCAAACGCGCACGCACTACGTGGCGGGCATGCCGGAGCTGGCGTTCGCGGGCCTTTCCGAACAATGGTTGCTGCGCACCTGCGGGCAACTGCACTGGAACGCACTGGCCGCGCAGGCGCAGCTTGGCTCGCCGGACTTCTACGACGAGGAGGGCCGCAAATCATACGCGGCGTTCACGGCGATCCGCCTGAGCGAGGCGCGGCTCGAAGAGGTGAGCGAACACCAGCGCTTCGCCATCGAAGCCGACGTGAAGCGGATCGCCGGAGCGCGTCATTTCGGCCAGTTCCGCGTCTTCACAACGGAAAGCGCGGTGGCGAAGGTGGACATGCTGTCGACCTTCGTGCGGCGCGAACAGGCGGGCGACAACCGGTCAGTGAGCAAAGCCATGTTCGCGGGCGCACTCGCAACGCCAGCGCCCGCCACCGCGCAAGCCTTGATTGCGTTGACGAAACAATTGCGCGCGGGCGACTGGACACGTCATGGGCGTCTGGATCGCACAGCGCACGCCACTGAGCACGTGGTCGATTATCTGCCGTGTCCGTCGCTCGATTTCAACGGCGTGCACCTGTTGTATTTCGCGAGCTTCCAGTCGATGGTGGAGCGCGCCGAGTGGCACTGGCGCTCGGCGCCGCATTCCGCGCCGCCCGCGCTGGTCGAGCGCGACATGGCGTTCTATGGCAATGCGAATGTCGGCGACCGGCTCACGCTGTCATTTGGCGCGCGCCACGCGGGACATGACGGCCTCTCGCACTGGTGCACGGTTTTCCGGGCGGCCGACGGCGCGCGCATTGCCGATATCGTCACCCACAAACGGTGGTCGCATGAATGAAACCCTGCGCGAGCCGCGAAAGCCGCTCTACACGCAAGCCGATATCGCCGATGTGCCGTGGCTCGACGCGCGTCCCGGCGACTACCCGTTCCCGCGCGGCATCCACGCAACCATGTACACGCAGCGCCCGTGGACGATCCGCCAGTACGCGGGTTATGGCGACGCCGCTGCCTCGAATCTGGCGTATCGGCGCGCGCTCGAAGCCGGCGCGAAGGGACTCTCGGTGGCGTTCGATCTGCCGACGCATCGCGGCTACGATTCGAACCACCCGCACGCAGCGGCCGATGTCGGCATGGCGGGCGTGGCGATCGATTCGGTGGAGGACATGAAGCGGCTTTTCGACGGCGTGCCGCTGGATGAAGTCTCCGTATCGATGACGATGAGCGGCGCGGTATTGCCCGTGCTCGCCGCGTTCATCGTCGCCGCGCAGGAGGGCGGTTACGACGCGGCGCTTTTGCGCGGCACGATCCAGAACGACATCCTCAAGGAGTTCATGGCGCGCAATGCCTACATTTTCGCGCCCGAGCCTTCGATGCGGATCGCCGCCGATGTCGTGCATCACCTGCTCGCGACCATGCCGCGCTTTAACGCGATGTCGGTATCCGGCTATCACCTCCACGAAGCAGGCGCGGATAGCGTGCTCGAACTTGCACTGACTCTCGCCAATGCGCGCACCTACGTAGAGCGGCTGGTGAACGAGGGCGCCGATATCGAATGCGTATGCGGGCAGTTGAGCTTCTTCTTCGCCGTGGGCCCGGACTTTTTCGGCGAAATCGCTAAACTGCGCGCGGCGCGCGTGTTGTGGGCGCGGATTGCGCGAGCGCTTGGCGCACGCACGCCACGAGCGATGCACCTGCGCATGCATTGCCAGACGGCGGGATCGAGCCTGCATGCGCAGGGTGCGCACAACAACGTGGTACGCACCACGGTGGAGGCGATGGCGGCGGTGTTTGGCGGCACGCAGTCGCTGCATACAAACGCCTGGGACGAGGCGCTTTCACTGCCCGGCGAGGCGGCCGCCACGCTCGCACGCGACACGCAGCGGATACTTCAGCATGAAATGGGGCTGTGCGAGGTGATCGACCCTTGGGGCGGCTCGTATCTGGTCGAATCGCTGACTGCGCATACCGTGGATGCGGTGGAGGCGATGCTCGAAGACATCGAGGCGCAGGGCGGCGTGCTCGCCGCCATCGAAACGGGCTCGGTTCAGGCGCGGCTGAATGGTGGCGCGATCCGTACGTTGGCGCAGATCGATACGGGCGAACGCGTGATCGTCGGCGTGAATCGTTATCGCGCCGATCATGCCGTGCAGCACACGCCGACGACCACCGACGCAAGCCGCCTGCGCGCGAAACAGGCCGAAGGTCTGCGTCAATTGAAGGCGTCGCGCGATGGCTCGCAGGTGCAGGTCACGCTCGATGCGCTGACGCAATGCGCCAGCACGGGCAGGGGTAACCTGCTGGCGGCGACCATCGAGGCAATGCGTGCGCGGGCCACGATCGGCGAATGCACGGCGGCATTGGAGCATGTGTGGCCGCGCTTTCACGTCGCGTCCGGCATCGAGGCGGATGTCTACGCTCAGGCACGCGAGCAGGACACGGCGTGGCAGAGCGCGCGCGATGCGGTCTCGCGATGGTGCGCGGTGCAGGGACGCAAGCCGCGCATGGCGCTCGTGAAGCTGGGACAGGATGGTCATGATCGGGGCGTGCGAGCGGTGTCCGCGGCGTTGGGCGATGCGGGTTTCGATGTCAGGCTGGGGCCGCTCTTTGCGACGCCGTGCGAAGCGGCAGAATGGGCGTGCATGCACGATGCCGATATCGTCGGCGTATCGACGCTTGCTGGCGCGCACAGAATGCTTGTGCCGGCCCTGATCAACGCCTTGCGGCAGCGCGCAAGCGATGCGCCAGTCGTTGTGGGCGGTATCGTGCCGCACGCTCATCGACAAACGTTGTTTGCCTGCGGTGTGAGTAAGCTGTTCGGCCCGGATACGCCGCTCGACGGAATGATTCACGAACTGCTGGGCGTGCTGACTGACGCATCTGCGGTTTTGGAGAATCGGGTAGCTTCATGATGCAGTGCTGTAGCGGGTGCATTTAGAACTTCACTATATTTAACATAATATAAATTATCGTATTTTTTAAGGGGTCCGACACCATGAAAAATGCGCAAAAGCATACTTGCTCTAGACACGGTTTAATTCACTCATGTCACAAAAGGCAACTTGCTATGCCGCGCCTGTGCGAGCATCGACACGGTGATCTTGCGAACCTCCAACTTGCTCTGCGTAACATGCGCACGCAGCAAAATCCCGGCCTCGGCGACCTTGCCGCGCTCGATCAGCATCAGCATCGTCGCGTGTTCGTCGTAGGTCGCGTCGGTGCGATGTGGCTTCAGAAAATCGAGCCTCCGAACGATCCGGATGCGCTCGGTCACTTCGTTATGGACGCGCAGCATCTCCGCATTGCCGGTCGCTTCGATCAAGCCACGATGAAAGCTCTCGTCGAGCCGAAACATGCGCGCCGGATCGCTCTCGCGCGCTTCGGGCGCGACACACCAAACCGACTTGAGCGCGTCGATGGCGGGATGTGGCGGCCGTGCGCTGGCCACGCGTTCAATCGCGGCGAGTTCCAGCACGATGCGCAGATCGTAAAGTTGATCCAGCCGGTCGAAGTCGATATCGCACACTTTCCAGCCGCGCCGGAATCCCACTTCCAGATAGCCTTCGCGCAGCAGCCGGAACAGCGCATCGCGCATCGGCGTGCGCGACACGCCGTAATGCTGCGCGATATCCGTTTCCGAAAACCGGTCGCCCGGAAACAGTCGGAAATCGAAAATGTCGTGCTTGAGCCGCAGATAGACCTGTTCCGCCAGTTGATTCGTGCCATAGACCACTTTCGCGGCGCCTGAGCTTAAGTCGTCTTCGGCCGCGTCCGCGGGTTCTTGCTGCTTCGCTCCGGTTTGTCGTTTTGATTCGATGACCACGCTCTTGCCTGTTCCTTGTCGATCACGCGCGTTGTTCGTAAGCCGCCAGTGTATCCGGCGCGTCGATCAGACTCACGTGCGCAGCGACGATGATCCACCGGCCGAACGCCGCATCGGCCGCACCGAGCCGCGCCCAGGTCTGCATCTGCCGCCCAATGAGCGGCGTGGCGTCGCTGGTGAATTCGGTGCTCACCGTCGCGTAATCGTGGCCGAAGGCGGTCACCACCGTGCGATGTCGCGTGCGCGACTTGGGCACCGGCGCGCACGCTTCGCGCCACGCGCGAATGGCCTCGCCGCCGTGCTGGATTTCGGCGATGCCGTAGCGCACCGTCTCAGGCGCGTCCCAGAACAGCACGTTCATGGCGGCGATGTCGTTGTCGATCAGCGCGCGCTCATAGGCTTCGAACGCGGCCGTCACTTCGGCGACGATGGACGGATCGTTGATCACGATGTTCTCATTCGTTGGCGTCATGATGTTTCGCTCTCTAGCAATTGCGAGAGGCTCGCGGTCCACCCGACGATGCCGCCCTGGGAGCGGATCATCGCCAGCGTGGCCTCCTTGAACGCGGGAAAGTAGCTAGCGGTGGCGTCTTCGATCAACAGGCAGTCGTAGCCGCGGTCATTCGCTTCGCGCATCGACGTCTGCACGCACACCTCCGTCGTCACGCCCGCGAACACCAGGTGCGTGATGCCGCGCTGCGCGAGTGCTTCGCCAAGCCGAGTCGCGTAGAACGCGCCCTTGCCCGGCTTGTCGATGACGAGTTCGCCGCCAACGGGCGCGAGCGCGTCGATAATCGCATTGCCCGGTTCGCCGCGCACGAGGATGCGCCCCATCGGGCCTTCATCGCCGATACGCGCGCTCGGCCGCCCGCGCAGCCGCTTGGCGGGCGGACAGTCCGAGAGATCCGCCGCATGCGATTCGCGCGTATGCACGACGAACCAGCCGTGCTCGCGCGCGTGACGCAACAGTCGCACGACGTCCGGCACGATAGCGTTCAGCAGAGAGACATCGTTACCGAGCGCCGCGCCAAAGCCGCCCGGCTCGATGAAGTCGCGCTGCATGTCGATCACCACGAGCGCGGTTGTCCGCGCCTCGAAGGCAAACGGTGAAGGCAATGCGCAAGCAAGTATCGGCATGGTCGATCAGCCCTTGTAAGTGCGTTCGGGTGGCGCGAAGCCGCAAGACGTTCCGTCGGTCACGCGCACCGCGCTTTCCCACGGCAGACGATATTCGCCACGCACCATGTCCTGCATGAAGGTGTACGGGCAATCCTGCGCGCCGTCTTTGACGGCCACATAGCCGCGATGGCCGAGCTGATAGATATTGTTCTCGACGCCCCAATGCGCGCGCGCCTCGCGCACCAGATCGGGTCGCATTTCGCAGGTGATGATTTCGTCGGGACGATGGCTGCCGTCCACCATCACGGTGCCGTCGAAATCGCAGAACATGCCCTCGCCCATCGAATCGAACGTGCCGTCGCTGCCGCACAGGCAAACGCTCGCGGTCTGCGCGAGATTCTGAAACGCATTCGACTGATTCGTGATGCGCCACGCGTGACGGATCGGCGCCGTGTAGCCGGCGGTGCGCACGATCACTTCCGCGCCCTTGTACGCGGCTTCGCGCGCCATCTCCGGGAACATGCCGTCGTGACAGATGATGAGGCCGAGCTTCACGCCGCGCGGTCCCACGCACACGGGCACGCCGAGATTGCCCGGCTCCCACGGTTCGACCGGCACCCACGGATGGAGCTTGCGGTAATAAAGCTGGATCTCGCCGCGATCGTCGATGATCAGCCCGCTGTTATAGGGGTTCCCGTGCGGATTGCGCTCCATGATCGAGAAGCAGCCCCAGATGCGATGCGCCACGCACGCCGCCTGGAAGGCCGCCACTTCGGGACCGTCGAGCATGCACATGATCGCGTCGTCGGTGCGCATCGACAGGCCGTGCAGCGCGTATTCGGGAAACACCACGAGATCCATCGAGGCGTTGTTGCGCCGCGCCTTGCCGACCAGCTCAACGATGCGCTGCGTTTGCGCCGCGAGTTGCGCGGGCGTTTCGACGTCGGGATTGCGCAGTTGGACGAGGCCGATCACCACACCCGCGGGCGATCGGTTCAATCCGCCGAGTCCACTCAAACTCATTGGTCAGGCTCCATGAAAGGCGGCGGCCGGAACCGCCGTTTCGGTTTGACGATCGTCGCCGTGGCCCGCCATGTGGCGGCCGAGCACCACGCGGTCTGCGTTCTCCACGGCGGTTTCGAACACCAGCCGACCTTGCGAGATGACCGCGATGCGGTCGGCCAGCTCCAGCAGTTCGTCGAGATCCTCGCTCACCAGCAGCACGGCCGCGCCCGCGTCGCGTGCGGCCAGAATGCGCGCGTGAATATCGGCCACCGACGCGAAATCGAGCCCAAACACCGGATTCGCGACGATCAGCACGTCGACCGGCTGGCCCAGTTCGCGCGCGAGCACCGCGCGCTGCACATTGCCGCCGGACAACGTGCCGATGGCGCGTTCCAGCACCGGCGGGCGCACGTTGAATTCGGCGATACGCTGCTTCGCGCGCTCGCGCATGGCGCGCCGGTTCAAACGCCAGCCGCCCGAACGCAGCGGCGCTCGGTCGAAATCGCGCAGCGCCAGGTTTTCGGCAACACTCAGGTTCGCTACGCAGGCGTTGCGCAGCGGCTCTTCCGGCAACGCGTACACCGAAAGACGTGTCATCGCTTCGCGCGTCGCGCGATACGGCTCGCCCTTCACGCGCATCGCACCCGACTGCGCGCGGCGCTGGCCAACCAGCGCTTCGACCAGCTCTTTCTGGCCGTTGCCCGAGACGCCCGCGAGCCCGAGAATTTCCCCGCCGCGCACGGCCAGCGACGCATCGCGCACCGCCGCGTGGCCACGGTCGTCGAGCACCGTCAGGTTCGACAGTTCGAGCGCCACCGCCGCGTTGGCGGCGAGCGGCTTGCGCGCGAGCCGCACAATGTCAATGCCCGCGGTGGCGCGCGCGTCGGCGTCGGACGTGGCTTCGGCGCCGCCCATCATCCACGATGCGAGACGGTCGCGGTCGGTATCGCGCACCGCGCAACTGCCGACCAGACGCCCTTTGCGCAGCACCGTGACGTCGTCCGCGTACGCCATCACTTCGCGGAACTTGTGCGTGATCATCAGCACGGTAAGTTCGTTGCGCGTCGCGAGATCGCGCATCAGGCCGAGCACTTCGTCGGCTTCCTGAGGCGTAAGCACGGAAGTCGGTTCGTCGAGAATCAACAGGCGCTGACGCAGATACAGCTGTTTGAGAATTTCGAGCTTCTGCTTCTCTCCCGCCGCGAGACCCGACACCGGCGCGTCGAGCGCGAGCCGGAACGGCATCTCGCGCATAAACGCGTCGAGCAATTTTCTTTCGCTATGCCAATCGATTTTCCACAACATGCGGCCGCGCGCGAGCACCAGATTCTCTTCGACCGACAAACCTGCCGCGAGCGTGAAATGCTGATAGACCATGCCGATGCCAAGAGCCTGCGCGTCGCGCGGCGACGCAATACGCGCCTCGCGCCCATCGGCGACAATCTGGCCACTGTCGAGCAGGCCATAGCCGACGAGCCCTTTCACGAGCGTGCTCTTGCCCGCGCCGTTTTCGCCGAGCAAGGCGTGCACCGTGCCCGCGCGCACCTTGAGCGTGACGCCGTCGAGCGCACGGAATGTGCCGAAGTGCTTACTCGCGCCCAGCACCTCGATGCCGAGCGCGCCGTTTCTGGGCGGCAGGGGTTTCATGCTGGCGAGCGTCGACATGATCAGCGTCCTAGCGTGGCGAGCAGCGCGTGCGAATCGGACACGGTGCCGAACACGCCGCCCTGCATCAGCACCATGTTCAGGGCCGCGTCGTGATTGGCCTTATCGGTCGCGCCGCAGCAGTCCGCGAGGATCGTGCATTCGAAGCCGCGATCGTTCGCCTCGCGCATCGTCGTGTGCACGCAGACGTCGGTGGTGATGCCGGTCAGCACAAGATTCGCGATGCCACGCGTGCGCAGCACGAGTTCGAGATCGGTCGCGCAGAACGAGCCCTTGCCCGGCTTGTCGATCACGATCTCGCCCGGCAGCGGCGCGAGTTCGTCGATGATTTCCCAGCCCGGCTCGCCGCGCACGAGAATCTTGCCGCACGGTCCATCGTCGCCGATACCGATGCCGTTCGTTCCCACCTGGCGGCTGCGCCAGCGCTTGTTCGCTGGCAGATCCGAGAGATCGGGCCGATGGCCTTCGCGCGTGTGAAAGATGGTGAAGCCCTGCGCGCGCATCGCCGCGAGCACGCGCTTGATCGGTTCGATCGGCGCGCGCGTGAGCGAGAGGTCGTAGCCCATCTTGTCGACGTAGCCGCCGATGCCGCAGAAGTCGGTCTGCATGTCGATGATGACCAGCGCAGTATTGTCGGCGCGCAATGCGCCGTCATAGGGCCACGGATACGGACGGGCTTCGATGAAACGGGTCATGTCGGTCTCCGGTGAGACGGGATCAATCGATAGCAAAACAAGGCGTCAACGCGTAAGGCTCAGCTCGCCCGGTGCGCCAGCGAGCGTGCGATCCGGGCGGCAATTGACGATCATGATCGCGAGCGTCAGCACGTAGGGCGCGGCGTTGAACAGGTAATAGCCGCTCGTCACGCCGATGGCCTGCAACGCGGGACCGAGCGCGCCCGCCGCGCCGAACAGCAGCGCCGCCCATAGACAGCGCAGCGGCTGCCAGCGCGCGAAGATCACGAGCGCAACCGCCATCAGCCCCTGGCCGCTGGAGAGTCCTTCGTTCCAGCTGCCCGGATAGACGAGCGACAGATACGCGCCGCCCACGCCCGCGAAGAAGCCGCCGACCGCCGTGGCCACGATGCGAACGCGCGTGACCGGATAGCCCATCGCCCGCGCGCTCTCGGCGTTTTCGCCGACGAGCCGCAGCGTCATGCCCCAGCGTGTCGAGCGCAAACCCCATTGCAGGGCGAACGCCAGTGCAAGGCCGATCAGAAACAGCGGGTTCACGTGCAGCGCGTTGTGCACTTGAGGCGACGCACTCCACGCACCGAAATCGAACGAACGCAGCATCGGCGCCTGCGGCTCGATAAAGGGCTTGCCGAGATAGAACGCGAGGCCGGTGCCAAACAGCATCAGCGCGATGCCGAACGCGATGTCAGAGACGCGCGGCAGCGAACACACGAGGCCATGCAGGCCGCCGAGCAGCAGCCCGGCGCAACCGGCGATCAGCACGCCCGCCCACGGCGAGCCGCTCAGATACGCGCCCGCATAGCCGCTCATCGCGCCCGACACCAGGATGCCCTCGAGCCCGAGGTTCACGCGTCCGCCCTTCTCGGTCAGGCATTCGCCGAGACTCACGAACAGATACGGCGTGCTCACGCGCACGGCGCCCGCGATCAGCGAGAACATCAGCACGGCAACGGGCGAATGCAGATCAGACATGACTTTGCTCCAGCGAAGAGGCGACGTCGGATGGCGCGGCGGCCTGCCACTTCGCGCGCCACGCGGCGAGCCGCCCGCCGAGCGCCTCCCACGCAAGCAGGTTGGCGAACAGCAGGCCCTGAAGCACGAGCGTGGTGGCGTCGGGCAGATCGAGACGGCGCTGGAGCAGACTGCCGCTTGCCTCGATGCCGCCGATCATCAGCGCACACGCGACGATCGCGAGCGGATTCTGGCGCGCGGCGAACGCCACGAGAATGCCCGCGTAACCGTAGCCCGCGAGCAGCGACGCGTTCGCGCTGCCCTGCACCGCCGCGACTTCGAACATCCCCGCAAGTCCCGCCGCCGCGCCGCCGAGCACGCACGCCGTCAGCGCGAGCGAATTCACCGGCAGGCCGACGAGACGCGCGGCGCGCGCGTTGCCGCCGGTCACGCGCATCGCGAAGCCCTTCGTGCTGTGGCGCACGAACACCCACGCGGCCACGCACGCGAGCGCGCCCCAGAACAGGCCCCAATGCACTTCGAGCCCGGGCAGCGAGCCAATGGAAAACGCATCGGGCAATGCGGGCGTCGACGGTTTGTTCAGGCTCGACGGATCGCGCAGCGGACCTTCGACGAGAAACTTGAACACGGCAATCGCGATATACGACATCAGCAGCGAACTGATCGTCTCGTTGACACCGCGCCACTGCCGCAAGGCTCCGACCGCGCCAATCCACGCGCCGCCGACGATCATGCCGGCCAGCGCCATGACCGGCGTGGCGACGAACCACGGCGTGCCGGTCGGCAACAGGGGCGGCACGACCGCCGCTGCGAGTCCGCCGAGCGCGAGCGCGCCCTCCCCGCCGATCACGATCAGGCCCACCTGCGCGGGCAGCGCCACGCACAGCGCCGTGAGCATGAGCGGCGCGGCGCGCAGCAAGGTGCTCTGCCACGCGAACGACGAGCCGAACGCACCTTGCGCGATCAGCGCGATCGCGTCGCCCGCCGGTTGCCCCTCGATCAGCAGGAAGACCGAGAACAGCAGCAACGTGCTGACGATGGCCGCGAGCGTCGGCAGCGCGGGCAGCACGCCGATCAGCACGCGGGCGACGCCGGGCGGCGTCACCGGGGAAGCGGGAGCGCGCATGATCTCTCCTTGCGAGGTTGAGGGGCTTTGGACTTCACGGCGGAATCGTTCAGATCTGACCGACCACGCCCGCGACGAGGTAATTCATGCTCTCGAGCGTAATGTCGGTCTGCGCGTAGTTCGTGCCTCCCGCGATGGCCGTGCCGCCCTTGTTGTCCTTCAGCGGTCCCTTGAAGATCGCAAATTGGCCTGCCAACATCTGCGCCTTGACCGCGTCGGCGTTCTTCTTCGCATCGGGCGCGACCTTCGTGCCATACGGCGACATCTTCACGAAGCCTTCCTTGAGACCACCGCGCAGGATGTTGGGCTGCGGCTTGCCCGCCTGCGCATTGGCGACGAGCGTCTGGTATGGCGTCGCCCAATCCCACTCAGCGCCCGTGAGATAGCCCTTGGGCGCCAGCGCGGCCTGGCTCGCGTGATAGCCGCAGCTCATCGCGCCGCGCTTCTCCGCGGTTTCGATCACGACCTTGGGACCGTCGACGTGGCACGTCAGCACGTCACAGCCCTGATCGACGAGGCTGTTGGTCGCCTCGGCTTCCTTCACGGGCATCGACCAGTCACCCGTAAAAATCACATGCGTCGTGATCGACGGATCGACCGACTGCGCGCCGAGCGTGAACGCGTTGATGTTGCGCAGCACCTGCGGAATCGGCTTGGCGGCGACAAAGCCGAGCTTCTTCGTCTTACTCATGTGGCCCGCGACGACGCCGTTCAGGTATTGGCATTCGTCGATGTAGCCGAAGTAGCTCGCGATATTGGGCGGATTGCCCTGCTTCCACAGGCCGCCGCAATGCGCGAAGCGGACCTTCGGATATTTGGCCGCCATTTTCAGCACGTGCGGATCGAAGTAACCGAATGAGGTCGCGAAGATCAGCGTCGCGCCGTCCTGCTCGATCATGGCTTCCATCGACTTCTGCACCGCGACCGTCTCCGGCACGTTCTCTTCCTCGACCACCTTCACGTTCGGCAGTTTCTTGATGACCGCCGCCGCTTGCGCCTGTGCCTGGTTGTAGCCGTAATCGCCCTTCGAGCCGACGTAGATCACGCCGACCGTCAATTTCTCGGCGGCGAATACGCTTTCGAAAGGCAGCAGGCTGCCGAGCGCAAGTGCGCCAGCCTGTTTGATGAAGTCGCGGCGTTGCGTCATGATCTGGATTCCTGAAGGTTGTCGGTCACTGCGTTCTGTGGTCGTTTTGGCTAAATCAAGCGGCGGGAGCGGACGAAGCGTGCGGTTGCGGCGCGCGGTGCGCCAGATACGAGCGCCAGCCGCCGTAAGCGGTAATGTCGGATGCGCCCGCTCCGGCAGCCAGTGCGGAGGGTTCGCAAACGAAACCCTTGACGGTGCGGCCATCGGCGATATCGAGCGAGCCGATCGCGAGCGGCGCAGGCACGGCCGCGACGAACGCGCCGAAGCTGCGCAACGGCACGTCCCACAGTTCGATGGCGATCGCCTCGCCTTGCGCGAAGTCGCCCTGACGCACGAGGCCCGGCTTCGGCGGCGTGGTGCCTGCAAGCGCGTAGAGGCGGTAATGCGGCGCCGTCGTGGTCGCTTCGATAAATCGCGCGCCCGCCTCCAGCAATTGCCAGTTCAGCGGTTCGCCGCGCAGATGCGCGCCGACTACGGCGAGCGTGACGGTCGGCTCCTGAATCGGCAGCGGACGCGCAGCGATCACATCGGCATCGCGCGCTGCGGTGGTTGCAGCCGCTTCGCAAAACAGCGCCTGAATGCGCGCGCCGAGCACCGCGATTTGCTGGTCCGCGCCCGATGGTCCGATCAGTGTGACGCCAGCCGGCAAGCCGTCTGCACGCGGCACACCCGGCACGGCGAGCGCACACCAGTCGAGCAGATTGACGAAATTCGTATAGACGCCCAGACGGCTGTTCACCTCGACCGGATTAGCCTGCACCTCGGCGATGGTGGGATGTGTCGGCGTGGTCGGAACGATCAGAATATCGAATCGGTCGAATAGCGCATCGGCTTCGCGCTTCAAACTCGCGAGCGCATATTGGCCGTTGAAGGCCGTGGCGGCGTCGAAGCGCTGCGCCTGGCCGATCACCTTCGCCACGGTCGGGTCGATCTCCGCACGATGAGTGTCGAAGAAGTCACCGAGCGCGGCGCGCCGCTCCGCCACCCACGGCCCGTCGTAGAGCAACGCCGCGACCTCCTGCAACGGCGCGAACGCGAAACTCGCAGGCGTGAGCGCCAGAAGGGTGGCGATGCCGTCGAGCGTCGCGGAAAACGCGTGTTCCGCGCTCGCGTCGCCGAAGAACGTGAGCGTGTCGGGCACGCCGATGCGCGTCGGTGTATGCGTCAGGCCGCGGGAGACCAGCGGCTTCGAATAGCTGTCGCGCGCATCGAATGCCGCGAGGCGAGCGAGCACCGCCCATGCGTCGCCAACGTCGTGCGCGAACACCGATAGCGTATCGAGCGTGCGGCACGCGGGCACGACACCGCGCTTGCTCACGAGCCCGAGCGAGGGCTTGAGGCCCACGATGCCGTTGCAGCCCGCGGGCACGCGCCCCGAGCCCGCCGTATCGGTGCCCAGCGAAAACGCGACGATGCCCGCCGCCACGGCGACCGCCGAGCCGGAACTGGAGCCACCTGAAATGTAGTCGTCGTGATCGACCTGACGCACCGCGCCGTACGGCGAACGCGTGCCGACGAGGCCGGTCGCGAACTGATCGAGATTCGTCTTGCCGATCAGAATCGCGCCCGCGTCGAGCAAACGCGCGACCGCAAACGCTGTTTCGTCGGGCCTATACGCGAACGCCGCGCAACCGGCCGTCGTCGGCAAGCCCGCGACATCGACGTTGTCCTTGACCGTGAACGGCACGCCGAACAGTGGCATGCGCTCGAACAGCGCGGAGCCTTCGTCGGCGAGCTGTTGTTCGAGTTGCGCCGCCCGCGTGACGAGATCGGCTGCGTCGACAGTGAGAATCCACGCTTCGGGACGATGCGTGCTCGCGAGGCGGCGCAGCACGGTGTCGATGGTCTCGCGCGGCGAAGTCTCGCCACGGCGATAGGCGCCGAGCAGTGCACGAACTTTCATTGGCTGGAAGCGTGGCATGCGTTCAATCTTGAATACAAGATGGCCAACATGACGCATCATCCATGCCAGACGACCATGCGCTCGCTGCAAAAGCCTGCCTGGCGTGCTTGTCGGATGATCGAACACGCGCTGCGCACGCAGAACGCAGGGACAATCGCGCGCCATCGTGGATCACACTGGATCATTCGGCGTCGCGTCCCGTGCAGCGATTCACGTTACCTGTGCACGCATGTCATCGCCGCAACTTCGTGCAGCGCGCCCCACTTCGGGGCATGCCCGCGCAACTTCCTCGCGCCCGCCTCGCACTGACCTCGTACCTTCGGGCGTTTGCACTGCACTTCCGACTGGCATCGATCTTGCATATTTCGGTAAGTATCTTATTCATGAATGAACGCTACCTGCGGAGAATCCCAGCCGATGTCCGAAGCCCATCTTCTTAACGAGGCGCCCGCCACCGCCAACCGTCTCGGCCGCGCCGACGCCTATCACTGGCTCGCGAGCCCGGCGCTCGTCGACATGTCGGCGCGCGGCCCCGAGCCGCGTCTCGCAACGCTCGCCTGCGAACCGCAACACGTGCGCCTCGACCTGAGCCGCACGGCCATCGTCGTGATCGACATGCAGAACGACTTCTGCACCAAAGGCGGCTGGGTTTCGCAGATTGGCGGCGACTACACCGCCGACCGCGCGCCCATCGCGCCGCTGCAAACGCTGCTGCCCGCGCTGCGCGCGCAAGGCGTGCCGGTGATCTGGGTGAACTGGGGCAATCGCCCGGATCTCGCCAACATGCCGCCGAACCAGTTGCATCTCTACAAACCGACGGGCCAGGGCACCGGTCTTGGCGAACCGCTCACGAGCAACGGCGCGCATGTGCTCGAAAAAGACTCGTGGGCCGCCGCCGTGGTGGACGAACTGAAGCCGCTGCCGCAAGACATCTGCGTGGATAAATATCGGATCAGCGGCTTCTGGGACACGCCGCTCGACAGCATCCTGCGCAATCTCGGCGTGCGTACGCTGCTGTTCGCGGGCGTGAACACCGATCAATGCGTGCTGCACTCGCTCACCGACGCCAACTTTCTCGGCTACGGCTGCGTGCTCGTCGAAGATTGCTGCGCGACCTCCTCGCCCGCGTTCTGCACCGATGCGACGATCTGGAACGTGAAGAAATGCTTCGGCTTCGTCACCGATTCGACGCGCCTTGTTCAAGCGGTTAAGGCGCTCGAAGCCCAGGAGCAGCCCGCGTGAGCGCGTTCGTGCCCGGCGACGCTACACGCGTCGCGCCGCTCACGCGCGGCCCGCTCGAGCGCCTGCGCTTCGCGGTGAAGGATCTGATCGACGTGGCAGGCGTGCGCACGGGCGGCGGCAATCCCGACTGGCTCGCCGCGCAAACGCCCGCGCGCGAGCACGCGTCCTGCGTCTGGGTGCTGTTGCGCGCGGGCGCGGCGCTCGAAGGCAAAACGATCACAGACGAACTTGCCTATAGCCTCGAAGGCGCGAATCATCACTACGGCACGCCGCTCAATCCGCGCTGGCCGCATGCGCTGCCAGGCGGTTCGTCAAGCGGATCGGCTTCGGCGGTCGCAGCGGGCACGGTGGACTTCGCGCTCGGCACCGATACGGGCGGCTCGGTGCGCGTGCCCGCTTCGTTCTGCGGTCTTTACGGCATGCGTCCGACCCACGGCGCGATCGCGCTCGATGGCGTGGTGCAGTTCGCGCCGAGCCTCGACACGGTCGGCTGGTTTGCGCGTTCCGCCGATCTTTTGGCAACCGTTGGCGACGTGCTGTTACCCGCCGATAGCGCGTCGTCATCGCTCACGTTGCGACGCGTGGACGAAGCCTTCGCGTGCCGCGCCCGGCACGAAGTCGACGATGCCGCGCGTCTCGAGGCGCTCGCGCGTTCGTTCGGCGCACACGATTCGGTACCCATCTTCGATCGTATTCCGGCCATCGACTGGCTCGCGTGCTATCAAGCCGTGCAGGCAGCCGATATCGACGCGGCGCTCGGCGCATGGATACGCGCCGCGAAGCCGCGCTTCGGTCCGTCTATCGCACCGCGCTTTGCGCACATCGACGAGTACGACCGCGAACGCACGCCACATTGGCGCGCCCTGCGCGAGACGCTCGCCACGCAACTCGACGCACAACTGCAAGACAGCGTGCTCGTCATGCCGACCACGCCCTGCGCGCTGCTCGCGAAGGACGCGGACGCAGACACGCTCGCGCGCTTCTATGACGGCGCGCTCACGCTCAACGCCATCGCCTCGCTGGGCGGCCTGCCGCAAATCACGCTGCCGTTTGCCGACGAACGCGACCGTCCGCTCGCCCTCTCGCTGATCGGCGCGCGCGGCACCGATCGCGCGCTGCTGCGACTCGCGCAAACGCTGTCTCTCAGCTACGGCGAGATCGCGTCAATATAATGGAGTCCAAAATTTCTAATGCTTCAAACGCCCGTTCGCGCGACGGCATGGTGACGAGCCCGCACGCGCTCGCGAGCGCCGCCGGGCGCGAGGTGCTGCGCGCGGGCGGCAATGCCATCGAAGCCGCTATCGCGATCGGCGCGGTGCTGTGCGTCACGTATCCACATTTCACGGGATTGGGCGGCGACGCTTTCTGGGTCGTCGCGGATCGAAGCGGCGACGTGCGCACGATTTCGGGCGCGGGCCAGGCCGCGATGCATCTGCCGCATCACGGCGAAGCGATTCCTGTGCGTGGCGGCGCGGCTGCGCTCACGAGCGCGGGCACGCTCGACACGTGGGCGCGCGCGTTCGCACATTCACGCGAAGCGTGGGGCGGCACACTCGCGTGGTCGACGCTGTTCGAGCGCGCAATCGAATACGCACAAGACGGCTTTGCCGTGACGCAATCGCAGCACTTCTGGCAAACGCTGCGTGCCGACCAACTGAACGCGCAGCCCGGTTTCGCCGCGACCTTCGCGCCCAACGACGCATCGGGCGCCCCGCCCGCGCCCGGTTCGCGCTTTGCGCAACCGGCGCTCGCGCGTAGTCTCGAACGCATCGCGCGATTTGGCGCGCGCGAATTCTACGAGGGCGATCTCGCCGAGCGCATCGCGCGGGGTCTGCGCGATGCGGGCTCGCCACTCGACGCGCACGATCTCGCCAGCACACGCGCACGCGAGGAAGCGCCCTTGCGCGTGCCGTATCGCGGCGGCGAGCTCGTCGGTTTGAAGCCGCCCACGCAAGGCGTGACGATGCTGGAAATCATGGGCACGCTCGCGCACTTCGATTTTTCCGCTATCGAGGAAGGCAGCGCCGATTACTATCATCTGCTCGTGGAAGCGGTGAAATGCGCGTTCGTCGATCGCGACCGCTACGTGGGCGATCCCGATTTCGCCGAGGTGCCCGTCGACATGCTGCTTGCACCCGAGACGCTGGCGGCACATGCGCGGTCCATCGACATGCGCCGCGCGCGTGCATGGCCGCATCGCTTTCGTCATGGCGACACGGTGTTCATCGGCGCGACCGATCGTGAGGGACGCTCGGTGAGCCTGCTGCAAACGGTGTATTTCGATTGGGGCAGCGGCGTGGTCGCAGGCGACACCGGCATTCTCTGGCATAACCGCGGCGCGGCATTCGGAACCGACGCGCGGCATCCCAACACGCTCGCGCCCGGCAAGCGGCCGTTCCACACGCTCACGCCGGGCATGTATCTGCGCGATGGGCGCCCGCATCTATTGTTCGGCACCCAGGGCGCGGACGGTCAGCCGCAAACGCTAGCGGCGATTCTCACGCGCTTGATCGATTACGGCATGGACCCGCTCGCAGCGCTCGCGCAGCCGCGCTTTCTGCTCGGTCGGACATTCTCCGACATGCGCGACGCGCTCAAGCTTGAGGCCGATGCGGGCGCGCAAGTGCTCACGGAACTCTCGGCACGCGGCCACGAAGTCTCGACAATTGCCGCGCAAAGTCCGCTCGCGGGGCATCCCGGCGTGATCCGCATCGACGCCGATGGCTGGGCGCTCGGCGCGCACGACCCGCGCAGCGACGGTCTGGCGATGGCCGTCGATGCAAGCCCGCATACGCCGCCGCTCGCGGTCGGCTGAAAACCCGTCAGGCGCGTACGAACGCGCGCACCATCTCCTGCGCCTGCCGCTTCTGCTCGTCCTGCCAGCTCGGCGCGAGCAGATCGGCGTTGAAGATGCAGGACAGCGTGTACGCGTTCGACTTGTGGAACGAGCACAAGCTCACGAGCGCGACATAGAGATGCAGCGGTTCGAGTCCGGCGCGCAGAGTCTTGTCCTTTTCGCCGCGCTCGATCAGCGTGCGCAACAGCACCAGCACCGGCGAGGCCATTTCGGGAATCGCTTTCGAGCGCTTCATCACGCGCGCGCGATTCAGGTTCTCGAACGAGAGCAGTTTGCCGAGTTCCTGATGGGCCGCGAAATGCCCTTCGATGAACTCGTAAAGCAGCACGATGCCTTCGACGGGCTTGACGCGATCGACGTCGAGTTCGAGCTTGAGTTCTTCGGCGCGCAAACGACCGAGCACGAATTCGAGCACTTCCAGATAGAGCGCTTCCTTGCCGCCGAAGTAGTGATAGATCATGCGGATGTTGACCTTCGCGCGGCTCGCGATGGTTTCCACGCGCGCGCCACTCAAGCCCTTCTCCGCGAATTCCGCGAGCGCGACGCGAAAGATGCGCCCGCGTGTCGCCGCCGCGAGACGCTGCCGCATGGTTTCGCGCACGGGTTCCTGCATGGATTCCTGCGCCGTCGCCGTGGTGGCTTGCGCCGGCTTCTGGGCAGCGGCTTTTTTCGGTCTCGAAGGACTGGCGGAGCGAGCGGCGACACGCGTCATGGCAAAAGTAGGTTCGTTCGTGCGGAAGAAAAGTCCATCGGCGCATGCGCCGCTTGCCGCGAATATAGCAGCACGGCGCGCACTGCGCGAACTCGCGGCCGCTGCATCGAATGGCGCGAATCCGTAGCGCGCGCCGGCGTGGTGCGTGCACGTGCAATCGCTTTCTCGCACGCCCTGCGCACAGGCATCGAAACCGGCTTTGGTGCATGCATGACACGCGCGCCTGCGCTCGCACACTTCACGCGCGCAGCGTCACACCCGGCACGAACCCGCATGAAAACAGGCACTGCGCGGCTTCGACCATCACGCCGGCATGCGTTCGACATACATGGCATCCAACTTGCTTTTATCCGTTTCGTTCATGAATAGTTCACTTACTGAAACTGCAAAACGAAACTCAAACGCTACGGCAAAGGAGTGCTACACGATGTCTTCCGCGAAGCTGTTCTCGAATCGATTCCCGCAACGCCCTGCACCGGCGCGCCTGCGCGTGCTCGCCACGGTCGGCATCGCGCTGGGACTGGGCGCCGTCACGCCACCCGCGGTCTACGCAGCCGACGACGCGATGCATGTCGGCGTCCTGATTCCCGGCTCGAAGACCGACAAGGGCTGGATGGAATCCGGGTATGACGGCGTAATGGCCGCGCAAAAGGAATTCGGCCCGAAGCTCAAGACGCAGATCATCGAGAACATCAATTACGCGGACATGGAGCAGGCGCTCACGAACCTCGCCGCAAAGAACGAACTCGTCATCGGCGTCGGCGGCCAGACGCAGGCAGCCGTCATCAAGATCGCGAAGCGCTTTCCGAAAGTGAAATTTTCGATCGTCGGCGGCAGCAAGGGGCAAGCGATGCCGCCCAACGTCGCGGGCTACGACGTGAAGCAGGCCGAAATTGCGTTCGTCGCGGGCGCGGCCGCCGCGATGCTCACGAAGACCAACGCCGTGAGCTACGTCGGCGGCATGGAAATTCCGTCGATCGTGAACGCGGGCAAGGAATTCGGCGACGGCGCGCGCTATATCAATCCGAAGATCAAGTACTTCGAGAGCTACACGGGCGATTTCGACGACGTTGCGAAAGCACGCGAAGCCACCGCCGCCGCCGCCGCGCAAGGCGCCGACATTCACTATCACATTCTCAATCTCGGCCTGCGCGGCATCGAACAGGCGGCGAAGGAAAAGAACACGCACATCATCGGCAGCTACACCGACCGTTGCGGCAGCGATCCGCTCTATGTCGCGTACAGCATCACGGGCGTCGGCTATCAGGCGCAATACGCCATCGAGCAACTGGAGAAAGGCACGTGGCAGCCGGGCTACAAGGCCTTCGGTCTCGCCATGGGACCGAAGTCGTCGGGCATGGCCGTGTGTCATGCCACGCCCGCCATCGATACGAAACTCAAGCAGATCGAAGACGACATCCAGAGCGGCAAGATCAAGGTACTGGAAGGCTGACCATGAACGCCGTCGTATCTCCCGCGCCCGCGCCGGTGCTGTCGCTCGAAGGGATCGGCAAGCGCTTCGGTGCGTTTCAGGCGCTCGACGATGTGTCGCTCGACCTCATGGCTGGGGACGTGCATTGCCTGCTCGGCGAAAACGGCGCGGGCAAATCCACGCTCTGCAATGTGATCTTCGGCGTGCATCAGCCCGACGCGGGCGCGATGCGCATGAACGGCGTCGCGTACCGGCCGCGCAATCCGCGCGAGGCGATCGAGCACGGTATCGCGATGGTGCATCAGCACTTCAGCCTCGTCGACGATGCCTGCGTGCTCGACAACCTGCTGCTCGGCCAGGTGCGCGGGCGCATCGATCGCGCCCGCGAAGCCCAGCGCGTCGAAGCGACGCTCACGCGCGTGGGCCTGACGCTGCCGCTGGATGCGCGTATCGCCGATCTTTCGGTGGGCGAGCGTCAGCGCGTGGAAATCGTGAAGTGTCTGATGCGCGAACCGCGTCTGCTGCTGCTCGACGAACCGACGGCCGTGCTGCTGCCCGCCGAGATCGACGCGCTGCTCGACACCTGCGCGCGCGTGGCCGCGAACGGTTGCGCCGTCGTGCTCGTCACGCACAAGCTCAAGGAGATCTGCCGCATTGCCACGCATGCGACGGTGCTTCAATCGGGCCGCGTGGTCGCGCGCTCGGATGCGCCCGCGAACGACATCGACCGGCTCGTCGACGCGATGATCCGGCGCGCCGCGCATGCGCAAGCCGCCGATCTGCACGCGCAGTTGTCCCTCGCGCAGCCGCATGAAGGCTCGCCGTGGTCGCGCTCCCTGAGCGATGAGGTGTTACAGATCGATGGGCTCGCCGCGCGCGACGCCGAAGGGGTGCTGCGTCTAGCCGATTGCACGCTCGTCGTGAATCGCGGTGAGATCGTCGGCATCGCGGGCGTAGAGGGCAACGGCCAGAGCGAACTGGGCGCCGTACTCGCGGGCATGACGCCTGCGGCCGCGGGACGCTTTTTCGTCGCGGGGCAGGACATGACGCGCGCGACGCCGCGCGAACTCACGCGCGCGGGCGTGGGCATCGTGCCAGAGGACCGGCACGCGGTCGGCTGCGTGACCGGCATGAACCTCGTCGACAACCTCATGCTCAATCACCTCGATCGCTACTCGCGCGCAGGCTGGCTGCAACGCCGCGCGATGCGCGAACGCGCGATCGAACTGATGGAGCGTTTCGACATTCGCGCGAGCGGTCCGGACGCCATCTTCGGCGGCCTCTCAGGCGGCAATCAGCAAAAGGCCGTGCTCGCGCGTGAACTCACGCTCGATCCGCTGCATTTCCTGCTGGCCGCGCAACCGACACGCGGGCTCGACGTCAGCGCGGTGGCCGCCGTCTACCGCCACATTCGCGCGGCGCGCGAGCGCGGCGTGGGCGTGCTGCTGATCTCGTCCGAACTCGACGAGCTGATGCGTGTCGCCGACCGCATCGTCGTGCTATATCGCGGCCGCATCATGGGCAGTTGCACGCCCGATGCCGCCAATCGCTCACGTATCGGCGCATGGATGGCCGGCGCAGGAGAATCGCAATGAATTCGCTTCGTAGATCGCTGGCCGCGCGCGCGTGGCCACTGGCATCGCCCGGCTCGCGCGGCGGCATATCGCCGTTGCGCGGCGCGGGCGTGATCGGTGGCGCGATCGTGTTCGCGTTTTGTGTCGCGCTCGGCCTGATCGCGCTGATGGGCGTGAACGTGCGCGACGCGCTGGCCGCGTTCGCCGACGGTGCATGGGGCTCGCCGTACGCGGTGGGCGCGTCGGTCAATCGCGCGCTCGTGTTCGCGCTCGTCGGCATCGGCTTCGTGATCGCGCATCGCGCCCAACTGACCAACGTCGGCGCCGAAGGGCAGATCGCCATCGGCGGCATCGTCTCGACGGCGATGAGCCTGTATGGCCATTGTGCGGGCCTGCCCTTCGGGCTCGCCTTCATCGTGCCGATGCTCTGCGCCGCCGCCGCTGGCGCGCTGTGGGGCGGCGTGTCGGGCATGCTCAAGGCGAAGGCCGGCACGAGCGAGGTCATAAGCACGTTGCTGCTGTCGTTCGTCGCCGTGTGGCTGCTTTACTGGTGTGTGCAAAGCGAAGCACTCCTGCGCCAGCCGATGACCAGCGGCGCGACGCTGCCCGAATCGCTCGAGATTCCCGACGCCACGCACCTGCCCGCCCTGTTCGCCGACAGCGGCCTCGGCCTGCATATCGGCCTGCCCTTCACGCTCGTGCTCGCCGTGGCGGCCACGCTGATGCTGCGCCACACGCGCTTCGGCTTCGCCTTGCGCGCGACCGGGCTGAACGCCGTGGCGGCACGGCGCGCGGGCTTGCCGATCACGTCGACGATCGTGGCCGCGCTAGCCATCGCGGGTGCGTTCGGCGGCCTCGCGGGCGCGCTGATGCTGCAAGGCGATCAGGGCTCGCTCAAGGCGGGCTTCTCGTCGGGCTATGGCTTTGACGGCCTCGTGGTCGGGCTGCTGTCGCGCGGCTCGATCACGGGCGTGTTCGCGTGCGCACTGCTGTTCGGCTTTCTGCGCTCGGGCGGCATCAACATGGAGATGGTCGCCGCGGTGCCGTCGGCGCTGGTGCTGATCGTGCAGGGCATCGTGACGATTGCGCTCGCGGGCGGCGCAATCTGGCTCGAACGAAAGGGAGAACGTCAATGAACGCGGAACTGTTCGCCGTATTTGCGGGCTCGTCTATCCGCCTTGCTGCGCCCATGCTGCTGGCTTCCACGGGCGAGCTCGTGAGCGAGCGGGCGGGCGTGCTCAACATGAGCGTGGAAGGCATGATGCTGACCGGCGCATTCATCGGCGCGATGGCCTCGTGGTGGACCGGCAACCCGGCCATCGGCCTGCTCTGCGGCATGCTGGGCGTACTGCCGGTCGCGCTGCTGCAGGCGTTCCTGAGCGTGACGCTGCGCGCGAATCAGGTCGTGACGGGCATCGGCATCAACATCCTCGCGCTCGGCGGCACGACGCTCGCGTATCGCGAGATATTCGGCTCGCGCTCGGAGGCGGCGATTCCAGGCCTGGCCCGCTGGTCACCGCCGGGCCTCGGTCAATTACCGTTGATCGGCGACGCCGTATTCCACCAGGTATGGCTGCTGTACGCGGGCCTGCTGGTACTCGCGGCGACAGCGTGGACGATGCGTCATACGGCGCTCGGCATCGCATTGCATGCGGTGGGCGTATCACCGCGCGCCGTCGATCAGTCGGGCGTGTCCGTCGTGAAGCTGCGCTATGGCGCGGTGTTGTTCTCCGGCGTGATGTCGGCGGCGGCGGGCTGCTTTATCTCGATCGGGGATATCCATACCTTTACGGAAGGCATGACCAACGGCACGGGCTACCTGGTGATCGCGGCGATCATCTTCGGCAACTGGAAGATTGGCCGAACCGCGCTGGCGTGCCTGCTGTTCGGAGCGGCCACCGCCATGCAATTCCAGTTGCAGATGTTCGGGCTTCATGTGCCCACCGCCTTGCTCGTGATGCTCCCGTATCTGCTCGCACTGATCGCGGTAGCCGGTCTGATCGGACGGCAAACCGCGCCGCCTTCGCTCACGCGTCCATTCAGCCGTTGAAGTTTGCCCCTGACGCAGCGGTCTGCACACCGCTGCTCCGTTTCCTTATTTTTTACATTCTTGACTTAGCATAACTAAATTAACATGAAAAATTCGGCTATCGCACGCACGGCATGGGGTCTTTTCGTAACGGGTACGCTCGCGCTCTCCGCTTCTTCGGTGTTCGCGCAGTCGAGCGTGCAACTCTACGGTCAGGTTGATACATGGATCGGCGCGCAGAAGGTCCCGGGGGGCCAGCGCGCCTGGGAAGTCTCGGGTGGTGGCATGTCCACCTCTTACTGGGGCTTGAAAGGCTCGGAAGACCTCGGCAACGGTTACAAGGCCGTCTTCGCACTCGAAGACTTCTTCCTGCCGCAGAACGGTCAGGCCGGCCGCTTTACGGGCGACACCTTCTTCTCGCGCAACGCGTATGTGGGCCTCGAATCTGTCTACGGCACGCTAACGCTCGGCCGCCAAACCACACCCCTGTTTATCTCGACAATTCTCTTCAACCCGTTCGTGGATTCGTACGAATTCTCGCCGATGATCTGGCACACGTATCTCGGCCTCGGCAGCGGCCCGAGCTATACGACTGATATGGGCGTGATCGGCGATTCAGGTTGGAGCAATACCGTGCAATATTCCACGCCGAACTATAACGGCCTGTCTGGCTCGCTGATGTACGGCCTCGGCAATCAGGCAGGCGAGAACGGTTCGAAGAAGTGGAGCGCGCAATTCCTGTACTTCCACGGCCCGTTCGCGGCTACCGCAGTCTATCAGTACGCGAATTACAACAGCACGCCAGGCGATCTGACCGCGCTCGTCGAAGGCATGCGTAGCCAGAGCGTCGCGCAGGTCGGGCTGTCCTACGATCTGAAAGCGGTGAAATTCTTTGGCCAATACATGTACACAAAGAACGACGAGCTCGCGAGCAGTTGGCATGTGAACACTTACCAGAGCGGCGTATCGGTTGCGCTGGGCGGCGGCACCGTGATGGCGTCGTATGCTTATTCGCGCGACAGCGGCGGCCTCAACCAGACACGGCAAACCGCAGCACTGGGCTACGACTACGCGCTGTCCAAACGCACCGATGTCTACGCGGCGTATATGTACGACCACTTTGACAAGCTGGCGAGCGGCGATACCTTCGGAGCGGGCATTCGCACGAAGTTTTAAGGCACTATTGACCGCTTGCCACTGGCCCACGCACTAAAGGTAGTATCTCGATCGCCAATAGTACGCATCGCGTCACCCTCCCGAGCAGTGTTCTTTGCCCTTCGTCAGGCGGATGGATATGTTCGGGAATTTCGCCGCCCTCGGTGACGATATCGTGGACCGGGATCAACAGCTCACTTCGGACTGCGGCGGCTCCCGCTCGAGATATTGGGCTGCTTCTCTGCTATCTTTCCGTTGTCTCTGCTTGGACAGAACGGCTCCTTAACTGCCACGATTCGAGGGCCTCACCGCGCTGGAGCGCCGACACGCACTATCTCGACCACGTGCGCGACGAACTGATCCAGCTCTTCGCCGTGCGTGGCCGACCGGCAACCTGACACGCCTGCGTGTCCTAGGTTGCTGGGGAAAACAACGGTAGCAGTCCTTCCCATGGCTGTCACCGTAACCGTCTGCGGGTTATCGAACTCCTGTCGCAGACGGCAGTGCATCGGAAGAGTTAGACAGATTCAAATAAATATTTCGCACCATGTATATTTAACGTATTAGTATTTATCTAATTTATTTATCCGTTTGTTAACATTGGCTATGAGACTTGTTCATTGAATTCTGACAACTCATCTTTGGCTCACTCATAGAACGCATCGAGTTCCAGTGAACCTTCGCCAGTTCGGCTGTGCCGGCACTAAGAGGCCGCAGGTCCGGCTGGGTTGGTTTCGGCCAGGCGTGGGCGGCCGAGTAACCGGGAACTGTCCGTTCATTCGCCATAACGCAGCGAAGCCGATCGTAGAAATCCTGCTCAAACTGATCGCCGAAATTATGGCAAGAACTAAAACCTCGGGTCCATTCGCTGGAATGGCGAAAAGATACAAAAAGTGCCAGTACGCAATATGGCAACTATTTAATAAATATATAAAAACCACAATTGCGCAAACACCGCCGAGGGCAATCTCCAGACAGTGGACGCCGAAGGCGCGAGGTCTTAGCAGACCCTATCGTCAGTTCCTTTGAAGAACCCTATCGCTCGATGCGCCCAAGCTTCACGAGACGCGACTTGATTGCGCCTTTTGTGCGGCCGTGCCGTGCTGCCAGTTCGACCACGTCGGTGCCCCCATCGTAGGCATTGACCAGGCGGTCGTCCTCTTCGGGGGGCCATGACGCGCCAGCGTTTTGCGCCTTTTTCGCAGGGCTCACCTGCGCTGCCGATTCATCGGCCAGGTGCCCCAGTGCCTGCGCGGCAGCGAACAGCGCGCGGATCACATCTGGCTGGTTGAATGGACTCTGATCGGAGAGCACTTCACCCGTGAGTGGGTCGATACCGTTAGCGAGCGTTCGGATGATGGGCCAGGCTTCTTGTGGTGACATAATTTTCGAGCGGGATATACAGCGAATGGATCTGCGTTTAGCTGAATAGTCGCGGATCGATCTTGAACGGCTCCTTGCTGATCACGCGCACGCTCGACATCTCGGCGTGCAGCGGATTGAGAAGCAGGTTGAAGTCGGCTTGACACACTACAGATGGCACGCGCATCGCGAGCCGTTCACCACGTTCGAGCCATTGCCGGCCTATCTCTGCTGTGGTGCCTGGATCGCGGCCAAGTTCGGACCAGTCTGGCGGCAATTCAGGCTGGTAAGCGTTCCCGAATTCGACGTCCGGCACATCAAGGGTGACAAGGAAAAATCCCCCGGCAGGCAGCAGACCCGACAAATGCACAAGCGTTTCGAGTACCGCCGTTGAAGCGTTGCAGCAGGAGTACAGCACACGTCTGCCCTTCGGATTCCATCGGCCGCCGGCAATCGCCGCGCCGTTGCCACTGAGATCGTCGGCGAGATAGAGTCCGGGCTTTTCTTTCGCGAGACGGTAAACCTTCATGCGGGAATGCCAAACGTGGCGCGAAGCAGGATGTCGCGAACCCGGTCATAACCGGGCTGCGAGTCGAGCACTTCGAGTGGCTTCAGCCCCGCAAGCTCTGCGTTCGCCCGCTGCATCCATTCGGCCGCCAGATCGGCGTCATCAAACACTTGCGTTGCCTGTTGAAGAACATAGAGGACGCGCGCAACCCGATCCGATTCCGCAACCGACAGGCGCTCCTGGTTCGCAATCTTGCGCAGGATGGTCGAGGTCGGAAGGCTCAATCCAGTTAGCAGCGTTTGCAACGGGACGTGCAACAGCTCCTTCGCCACGCGCTCCACGATGATCGATTCCATACCGTCGCGAATCGTCTGGCGTTGAGCCAGAGCGTCCATTTTTTCGAAGGTCTCGAAGTCGTGCGGCTTTGTGCCGAGGCCGTTGGTGCCCACGTAGGGCCTCGCCGCGCGCGAGGCTGGGCGCTTGGCTGCTGGACTTCCGGCGTGAGTGTGCGTTGCCATCTCGAGCGACTCTCATGTGGGAGAATATTAGTTCCCATATGGTAGCACATATCATTTGGGCGTCAATAACTATCAATTGAGAGGCAATCGGCGTGTAGCGTCGGCGGGACAGACTGTGCCTCTGCGCTCAGGCGCTCGACGGTCTCGCACAAGCGCCGCCAGCTTTCCGATGTTTCGCCGCTGGTGTGTGTGCTGTCTGCCTCGGTGCCGGGCACAGCCATCTCGCCGCCGGGTGGTGATCACCGAACTCCAATAGAGCGCACGCATGGGATCCAGATGCGTGAACGTGATCAGCACGCCGCCGAGCATCGAGAGCACGATCACTGCGTAGAATTCTCTTGCAAGCGTCAGATGCAGCGCGAGGCTGCTTCGCCACCGGAACGTTCCCACTGCGGCGTAAGCAGCCGAGCCGGCGAGCACGGGCAACGCTAGCAGGCCGGTCCCAATGATCCCCTGCGCAAACAGCGCGTAGGCAAACGGGCCCGCAATCGGCTCCAGTGCTTTCGCCGCGTCTGCTGAGGTTTTGACCTCGATGTGGTGCAGGTACAGCGTTGCCGCGGTCGTGAGCATGATGAAAAAGCCAATGGCATTGGAGACGCCCATGCCAATCCAGGTATCGAAGCTGATCCTGCGCAACTGGTCGGCTGCCTGCACTGGCGCACGTAACAGGGGACGCTGACGTCCGGAGGCACGTATTTCCTCGACTTCCTGCGAGGCTTGCCAGAAGAACAGATATGGGCTGATAGTCGTGCCGAATACCGCGACAACTGTCGTAAAAAAACTGTTCGACCAAGTCACCCTCGGCACGACGATGGCGTGAGCGACTTCATTCCATTTGACCGGCATCACGAGTACCACCGCCACATACGCCAGGAGCGAGAGCGCGGTCCACTTTAGGAGCCGCGCATAGCGCTCATAGGTAATAAAAATCTGCGCCGAGGTCATTCACGAGCTTATTCTGCGGTAGACCGTTAGTCGCAATTTTGATAGAGAGCCCATCTCAAAGAACATCAAAACAGTATTGAAGCATGGCAAACCTGCGAAAGCAGGCGGTGGCGATCGCGTTGAACGAGGCCCGCAAATCAAGAGCGTAAATCCCGAAAAAGCAGTCGAAGTGATGCTCGCCACGCGCACCGGCGTCTGCGACATGCGGACTTCAACCCGGCACGAACATTCCGATCGCCGCCGCGAACATGGTCAGGGTCGCGAGCCATCCTCCCCATCTCAATGTTCCACAAACGATGAACTGCACGATGATGCGTCGACTCCGGGCCATCAGATTACGGGTACGTCTGTGAGCTAGGGATCGGCCGAAAGCGCCCGGATGAGTTCGCTTCGCCAGGCGTTGCGTCTGGTGAGTGATACCGAAAAGGGGCGAATACTCTATCTAGTGTGGCTTGGCGGTCGTATCCAGCATTTCGGCAAAGTCACCCCGGGCTAGACGAGGTGAGCCAGAGCGTCTGCGAGATTGGAACACTTCCTTGGATTGCGGAAAATGTCCCACCTTCCAGCGACTGAGCGGGACATTTTGTCAGAAACGTCAGGTGGCCGGGCGCGCCTGGCGTACGGCACACAGAGCGTAGACGGTCAGCGGCAGACGCTCACAGCACGGCTGTGCAGCTCACGATCCGTGCAGCGCGGTGTGAACCGTACGCCCTCTACCGTCTTTAGGACGTCTGGACCAAGTCAATGTCCTAGTCCCTGGTTGCCGTTCGGATTCGAATTCACGAGCACCCTGTTTATCGGGAACGGAATCCAAATGGGCCATCAGGGTTGGAATAAGGATTGGTTTGCTTCGTTCGCTGTACGTCATCGGGATCGGAAAGGCCCATCTGCTCGCGCAGTGGCGCAGGCACAGATTTCCCGGGCTTCGCATCGGGCTTGATGTGTTCGAGTCCGATGGCCCAGATATCGAGCAACCGCTTTGCGTGCTCGCGAAAATCCTGGTGCCGCTGCGCGTACTCCGCGACAAGCGGCGTGACCGTGTGAACGGCATGCACGACCTGCGCGAGACATTCGTTCGTATCGGCCTTGCTTAATCCGAGCCGGGCGCCTCCATAGGTTGCCAGGAGCTTGCCCGATGCCCAGACTCGCCTACCCTGCAAGTCCAGCGCAGGCGCTGCATCCGCGAACGATGGGTAGACCGGGGGCGTCAGTACATCGTAGACCGGCGCGAGCCGCACGTTGTCCATGTCGGTGTACACGAGCGCGAAATTCTTGAGGTGAGCGTCGGCGTTGTGCACAACGTAGTTCACGAGCAGCAGCGTAAAGAGGCGCCGGGCGTTTTCCTTGAAAAGCGCGCGCGGGATATAGGTGCCCGCCAGCTTTGCGACTCTCTCAAGCGAGCCCTTGTACTTGCTGACCGGATCAAGGCCTTCGAGCGCGCAGAAGTCTTCTACGGCGAGCATCTGGCCAGCCTCGCCCCGATCGAATCGGCGCACAGCGAGCACCTGGCCGTCGTCGGAGATCCGCGCCTGCGGGACTTCAAGCCCGCTGTGCCGCGCAACTTCCAGGCACAGGTATTCGTTGAGGGCGAGCCACGGCAAGTCCTCGAAACCGGTCTTCAAGATAAATTCATCCGTCCAGACCGTAGCCTTGTGGCTGTTTCGCGTGAGCGCCTTGGGCATCACGCCTGACACGCCTTCGGTCACCCCCTCCTCCAGCATGCGCAGCAGTCGCTCGCGGGAGTCAGTCGAGGCGAGCAGCGTTGCCATGTCGGCGTGGCGTTGTGCGCTTTCGAGCCGCTCTCCGTGCAGGATCACCCGCACACGACCGATCGTGTTCGCGCCCGTGAGCGCGAGCAGGCCGAAGTCGCTCACGTCAGCATGGGGTCCGAGCTTATGCCGGATTACGTCTTTCTTATAGCCTTCAGGCAGGTTCATCTGAAAGAACGGATGCAGCCGCGGAAACGAATACGACGCCGCGCGCACCGGCATCAACAGCGACACGAGCGCGTCGACTGGCACGTCGGGCAGGTACGTAAACTCGTAGCGGCCCGCTTCCTCGGCAAGGGTGCCGACTAGCCGTGCATCGACGTAGACGTCGAGCATGATGCCTCTCATGTCCGGTCCCGGGTGCGCTTGAGTCGCTCGGCAGCGCTCAGGCGTACGCGTTGCCGGGGCGCTCGCGACTCGATCGCGTCGGGCTCGCGCAGGACGTCGTCCAGCGTGCGCGCATGACCCGTCTTGCGCGCGTAAAGCTCGAGTCCCACGGCCTCGAACAGGCTGAGCATCTTGACCGCCCCAAACTCGGACAGCGTTCCGGTCTCGAACGCACTGATGCGCTGGCGCGGCACGCCGCTGCGCTCGGCAACGTCGTGCTGCGTCAAGTTGGCTTCTATACGGGCCTGCCGGAAGGCCTCACCGAGTTCAGCGAGATTCATTCACTTTATATGCGACATTAAACGTCATTTCTATCATTACGAATTGTATACGTGACATTATATATCCGCAACGAAAAGTCACGCATATATGACATTATATGGCAGCGCGATTACAATGACACAAATAGTTTACATTAAGTGATTGCCGTGGTTTAGAGACCTGCGCTCAACCAGGCAGCCAGGTTGCTGGCCTTCTGCGACAGCTCGTGTGTCTGATGCCATCCAGTGCGCCGTCCGTCATGATCATCGCGATACATTTCGCTTTTTGCCTACTGAGTCGCGCAAGCACATTTCCTGCACAACCGCGCGCCCCTGTAGACATCATGCGAAAGACCGCCATGACTGAGACTGCGTGACAAACAATTCCACGCGGTCTCTTTTTGGCGTAGCTGCCCCGGGTATGCCCGGGACAATTCCCGGCCGTTCTCAATCAGCTGCGGCGCTGCACAGCCACTGTGGCCCCATGCGTTCACCAGTGATCAACAGTCGGCCAGTACCGGCTATTCACCACGCCTATAGCGCCGACTATCAAATGTCTCATCAAGCCAGAAAAGCAGCCGCTCAACCGGGACACTGGATAATCATTCACCCTACCTTACGGCACCTGCTTCCAGACAAGCACACACCCAACCATGAGCCTTCAAACCTCACAGATGGCATATCGAGTCGACAGTTTCGCGGCCTTCGCCACTTCGGCCTCAGTGTAATGCAGAGGTATCTCATGGTTGCCGTGCACGTGCTCACCGCCCCTAATGATCGCGTCCTCGTGCTGAACGGCACTGGGCAGGTGAAACGGCGCATACATGATGTGGCGTGCGTACCCACGCTCGACGACGTCTCTCGCCATATCTCTGCCGACGGCGACGCGTAAACTTTGCGCGACCCACCGGTCAGTCATCTGCGCAATCTTGTCGCCAACCTGCGGCCCGGTGCTCGTCGTAGCCGGCATGTGTCTTCCAAGGTATCTGGGCGCTTGAGGATGTGGGCGACAAAGTCCTCCGCCCCAGGCAGATTGACGTGCCCGACGCGATCGAACTCGAGGCGGCGCGATCGCACGTGCCAGCCGCCGTTGTTGACTCGGATGAAGACAGCAGACGCCGCATCATGACGGCGCTCGTCCAGCGCGAGGGACAACCTATGTGTACGCTCCTGCTCGTTGGCGGACGTAATGTCCACGGCAAGCAACTGCCCCAACGTATCCACGGCCATATGATCCTTGCTGCCCCGCTTGCGCTTATAGCCGTCATAACTGGAGCGAGGTCCTCTCTCGCAGGTCGATTGCAACGTGCTTCCATCGAGTATGACTGCGCTGGGCTGCCCCTTTCGGCCCTGTGCGACGCGAATGGTCGAACGCTGGTCGTTGACCATGGCCTCGAAACAACCCGCCTGAATCCAGCGTTGCGTCTGCTGATAAACGAGCTCCCACGGCGGGAAGTCATTTGGCGACATGCGCCACGGTGCACCCGCGCGCACGATCCAGCGCAGCGCATTGAACATCTCGCGCGGTTCGTATCTGCGCTGCGGTGCGTCTTTGTTCATCAAAGTCAGATGGGGAGCCGCGAAGCTCCATTCCTCGTTTGACACATCCTGCGGATAGGCCTTGCGTTTTGCCATCCGGCCAGGGTACCAGGTCTAGCTATCGTGCTGAATTACTCACATGGGCAGGAGGAGGCAGTCTTTCGCCGTATTGAAGTCAGGCTTTGCTGGTGATTCCGACTTCTGCGGACGCCAGGCAAGCAGACCTTATCTCTCGGTACGAGGTCTATTCCGGCCAATGCGATAGCTTCGCGGATCATAGCTTTTCCCCGAAACTTGCTTGGGAGTCCGTTAATGTTCCGCATGTTTCCGTTTTCGATAAACAGCACCATTGCGTCGGCACCGAGCGTCAAGCTTAAAAAGGTCGACACGACCGGTGCCGTGAAAATCGAATTTAACGCGCATGAGTACGTTCTTCGGCCAGGACAAGATTGTCCGCGGAATGTTTAATCTTCGGGGGAGCGAACGGCTCTCGCGGGCTGCCCCGAGACAATCGTCGTCGGATTCAGTACGGCTAGGGTGTTAAGGATGCCGGCTTCGGAGTTGGGGAAACGGTCAGAGGCCGGCACAGACGATCGGCGGAACGTACACCCGGCTAACCGCACGAGCGTTTGTTTTGGAATAAAGGCGAACGCGCTCGATGCAGCTAGATGGAAGTAAACGCTGCATTATGCGAGAGCAATCAACTGGCATATTCCCCGAGCATTCGAACCCGTCAACGGTCAGCGCATCTATGGCAGATGAAACGGGTATCCCGACCTTCACTTTCTCATTGACTAAGGCGCTCAACCGCGCATAGTCGGGCGTATAGCAAGACGTGAGCGCGAGACTGGCGATCAACGCAATGACAAGTACACGCATACGAAGGTTCCGAAAGGTTCGATCGGACACTCGTGATAAACCATTCTACCGACATCCGCGGGCGGCGATCCGCTGCGAACATTAACCCACCCTGTTACCGCCGGGTAAAGTCTTGCGAACGGCAGATCACATACGTTCGAACACCGTTACGTTGGCAAGACCGCCCCCTTCGCACATCGTCTGCAAGCCAAATCGCCTTTTATCCTGATGCAGGGCGTGAATAAGCGTAGTCGCCAATTTCGTGCCCGATGCGCCCAACGGGTGTCCCAATGCTATGGCACCACCGTTGACGTTCAAACGCGCGGGATCAGCCTCGAGCACTTTCAGCCATGCCAACGGAATGGGTGCGAACGCTTCATTTACCTCGTAAAGATCGATGTCGGCGATCGACATGCCGGCCTTTTTCAAGGCGCGCTGCGTGGCGGGAATCGGGGCTTCCAGCATGATCACCGGATCGTGCCCGATGACGGACATGTGATGGATTCTCGCAAGCGGCTGCACACCCAGCAATTTGAGTCCTCTATCGTTGACAATCATCACGCCACTCGCCCCATCGCAGATCTGGCTGGCCGACGCGGCGCTGACCACACCGTCTTCGCGGATAGGCTTGACGCCGCTGATCCCCTCCAGCGTGACATCAAAGCGGATACCTTCGTCAATCGTATGAGGCGCCACTGCCACTTCACCTTCTATTGTGCGGACTATAACTGGCAAAATTTCTCGCTCGAATCGACCGGCCCTGGTCGCGGCGATTGCGCGCTGATGGCTCTCGAAGGCAAACGCGTCGAGCCTATCGCGGGAGAGGCCGTATTTCGCGGCGATCATCTCTGCGCCTATGAACTGGCTGAACTCTGCATTCGCGTACCGTTGCTGCATGCCTGGGCTCACGTAAAAGCCGAGATTGTTTTTCAACGCAAGCGTGCTCGGCAATCCCATTGGCACGCGCGACATACTCTCCACGCCGGCGGCCATGACAATGTCCATCGTGCCGGACATGACCGCTTGCGCTGCGAAATGCAGCGCCTGTTGGGATGAACCGCACTGGCGATCGACCGTCGTCCCAGGTACGGTTTCGGGCAAGCGCGACGACAGCACTGCGTTCCGGGCAATGTTCATGGCCTGTTCGCCTGCTTGCCCGACGCATCCCATGATTACATCGTCGATCATGGCCGGGTCGGCACCCGTGCGCTCCAGCAGTGCGTTCAAGACCTCGGCAGCGAGGTCCGCGGGATGCCATCCCGAAAGGCGTCCATTCCGTCTGGCCCCCGCCGTGCGCGTGGCGGCGACAATATAGGCTTCTGACATGTGCGTCTCCTCTATTGTTTAGTGAATCTCATGTGCGACGGCATAGTAGCTCGCACCACTCGCGGCCATCGCTCTCATCTTCGCAGTAGGCTTATACGCCGCGCCGTGGCAAGCGTACCGGTCGCACAGTCTGACGACTTCTTTCACGCCCAGCCAGTCGGCATATTTGAGCGCACCGCCCAGCCAGGCCGGAAACCCGATACCGAGCAACAGTGCGGTATCCAGTTCCGCCGCCGATGCCACGACACCCTCTTCCAGCGCGACCGCCGCTTCGACGAGAACGGGCAACATCATGCGCTCCACGATCTCCTGATCGGAGAATTCGCGAGGCCCTTCCGGTTGCAGGGTCGACAACAGCGCGCGTGTATCGTCCGCGGCGCGCTTGCGAGGCTTGCCATTGTCATCGCGCGTATAGGCATAGAAGCCGAGACCACTCTTCTGCCCCAGCCGTCCGTGACTCGCCATCATTCTGAGCGCGTCATGTTGCATGGCGGGCATACGCACGGGGTAACCCGCCGAGATCACATCCACCACGTGGCTGCTCACGTCCATGCCGATCACATCCTGCAACCAGGCCGGCCCCATCGGCCAGCCAAACGCTTCCATCACGCGATCAATCTGTTCGAAGTCGGCGCCCTGTTCGATCAGTTGCAGAAACGCGCGCACATAGGGCGTCAGAATGCGGTTGACGAGGAAGCCCGGACCGTCTTTGACAACGATTGGCGATTTGCGCATTGCCAGTGCGTAGCCGACCACGGCTGCAACCGCGTCATCGCTCGTCTGTTCGCCGCGAACGATCTCCACAAGCGTCATGACCGGCACCGGGTTGAAGAAGTGCATGCCCACGAAGTTGTGCGGGCGCTCCAGGGACTGGGCGATATCGTCAATGCGCAAACTCGACGTGTTCGACGCGATTACGGCATCGTCGCGTACCTGGGTCTCGAGTTCGCTCAACACACGCCGCTTGACAGCGAGGTCTTCGACCACGGCTTCCACGACGATATCGACATCACAGAACCCGGCGAAGTCCAGTTGGGCTGAGATGGAAGCGAGCGTACACGTGGCGTCCGCTTCTTTCATACGCCCTGCCTTAACCTGACGCGCGAGCACAGTGGCAGCTTCCCGGACACCGGCGTCGAGCGGCGCCTGATGAATGTCCTTGAGCGCGACCGGAACCCCGGCGAGCGCGCTGGTGCACGCAATGCCTCCGCCCATCACCCCGGCACCGAGTACCGCTGCTCGTTGCACTGTCCGGGTCGTCCGTGCGATGTCGCGGTACCGCTTCTTCAACAACTGATCGTTCAGGAAGGTCTGCACCAGGGAAGCAGCGGCCTGCGTCTTCGCAACGCGCGCGAATGCCTGCGTTTCCAGTTTGAGCGCAGCGTCACGTTCCGCCTGGATGGATTCTCGCAGCAGTTCCACCGCCGTGAGTGCTGCGGGAAGATGACGCTTGCTCGCTTGTTCCGCACGGGCGGCGACAGCGGCTTCTGCTTGCGCACTCGAATGCGCGTCGACGAGAAGCGGCAAGCGCTTGCGCGCCTGGGCCGCGCGCCAGTCGATCTCACCGCTGGTCGCGCGGCGCAGCAGGCTCAATGCCGTCTCGCGCAGCAAGGCGGGCTCGCAGACTTCGTCGACGGCGCCGGCTTCACGCGCCGCAGATGCCGACGCGGGCTTGCCGCTGACGATCCATTCCAGCGCCACTGCGACGCCAGCGACACGGGGCAAGCGTACCGTACCGCCAAACCCCGGAATCAACCCGAGGTTGACTTCCGGTAGCCCGATCTTTGCCGTCGACGCCATCACGCGCAACACGCCGGATAGCGCCATCTCCAGACCGCCGCCCAATGCAACCCCGTTGATCGCGATAACGCTTGGTACACCGAGGTCTTCGAACGCACAAAACACACGGTTCGATGCGGCCGTGCGCGCCATCAGATCGTGCGGCGGCAGCGCGAAGAACTCCCCGAACTCCTTGATATCCGCCCCGACGATGAAACCGTCTTTCGCGCTCGTCACAATAACGCCGCGTATCGACGCGTCATTCGCGATGTACGAGGTGGCTTCGGCCAGTTCGGCGATCGTGCGCCGGTCCAGCTTGTTGATCGCGTCCCCTCTACGATCGAACGTCAATTCGACGAACCCTTCGGCGAGTGCCGTGACGGCGATGGTGTCTCCCTGGAACAATGCCCCTCTCCTTCATCTCTTGATCGCAGTGGCGCACCGAACGCCGGTGCAAGGCTGCGGGCGGCGGCTTGCGGCCCTGCCGCCCGTGTTGCCGATTATCGGAACGGGAGCGCGCACGCGCCTCATTCGAAGTGATGAAATTGAACGTCCAGTTGCCGTCTCAACGAGGTCCGCGAGCCCACCCGCGTTGATAGCGTGCGATTTCATCCCTTCGGATGAGTCGGTCCTCCGCGGACCGCAGTACCTTATGCTGGACGATCGCTGGAAGACCCACTGCCGGGTCGCTGGCGCCGCGCAGGCCATGATTATTAGAGCCATAACCGGAGACGAACTTGCAACTGACGCAGAGCTTCCACAAGGCGGCCCTTGAACATCCCGACGCCTACGCCACCGTGTTTTTACAGCGCAAGACCACGTTCGCGCAGTTCGTCGAACGTGTATCGCGTGTTGCCGGGGCCTTGCACGCATTGGACGTGGCGCATGGAGACCGGATTGGCATGCTGGCGCTCAATTCGGATCGCTATATCGAGTACGTCTTCGGCACGCTCTGGGCCGGTGCCGTCATCAACCCGGTCAACACGCGCTGGAGCGTCAACGAAATCGCCTATTCGCTGAACGACTGCGGCACCGCGATCCTGTTCATCGACGAAACGTTCGCCCATCTTGCCCAGCCGCTTCGTGAGCGATGTCCGGCCCTGCGGCACGTGATCTATTGCGGCGAAGGCAAGCCCCATGCAGGTATGCACGCCTACGAGGATTGGCTGGTTCGCGCCAACCCGGTGGCCGATGCGCAACGCGCAGGCAACGATCTCGCCGCTATCCTGTATACCGGCGGCACCACCGGCGTACCGAAAGGCGTCATGCTCTCGCACGCCAACCTGGCAAGCAATGCGCTGTGCGCCCTGGCCGCGGCGTCGCGCCCGGTGGTGCGGGCCGTGCTCCACACGGCGCCGCTCTTTCACATCGGCGCCCTGGCCCTCGTCTTCCAGGCCGCGCTGCGCGGCGCAAAGCACGTGGTGCTAGGCGGCTTCGATCCCGAAAGCGTCATCAAGGCAATCGCCGAAGAGCGCGTGAACGAGACCTTCGTGGTCCCTACCATGATCAAGGCCATGCTCGACCATCCGAGCTTCGACACGCACAAGCTCAGCAGCCTGACGAGCGTGCTCTACGGGGCAGCGCCGATCGACTCTACGCTATTGCAGCGTGCGCTGGGCAAGCTCCCTTCAAGCCAGTTCATGCAACTCTACGGCATGACCGAGATCGCACCTGTTGCGGCGGTCTTGCCTGCGCACTGTCACACGCCGGACGGCCACAAGCTAAAGTCCGCCGGACGTCCAGCACCCATCTGCGAGGTCCGTATCGTGGATCCGGTATCCGGTGAACCGCTGCCGAAGGGACGTGTTGGCGAAGTCGCGGTGCGCGGCCCAAGCGTGATGATGGGCTACTGGAACAAGCCGGAGGAAACGGCGAAAGCATTGCGCGATGGCTGGATGCACACGGGCGATGGCGGCTATATGGATGAAGATGGCTATCTCTTCATCACCGACCGCATCAAGGACATGATCATCAGCGGTGGCGAAAACGTCTACTCCACAGAAGTCGAAAACGCCCTGCTCTCGCACCCTGCGGTCGAGGCGTGCGCCGTGATCGGTATTCCGGACGAGAAGTGGGGTGAAACCGTTCACGCCGTGCTTGTCCTGCGCGCAAGCCATCACCTGACGCTCGAGGAAGTCAGGGACCATTGCCGCCAGCACATTGCGGGCTACAAGTGTCCGCGCAGCATTGAATTTCGCACGGAGCTTCCTCTGTCGGCCGCGGGCAAGCTGCTCAAGTACAAGCTCCGCGAAGCCTTGATGAAGGCCGGCGGGAAGGCACCTCACACGCCAGCCTGAAACGAGACGATCAACATGACAGAAACAAACATCGAACTCGAATTCGACGGCGCGGTTGCCGTCCTCAAACTCAATCGCCCCGACGTGTTGAATAGCATGACGCCGTCGCTGGCGCGCGATGCGCGTGCTGCCATTGCACAGGTGAATGAAACGCCCTCCGCCAGAGCATTGTTGATCACAGGCGCGGGCCGGGCCTTCTGCGCGGGGGCGGAACTCAAGGACGAGTTCCTGAATGGCAGTGCGAGCCAGTCGGCCAGCGAGCAATTGGACGTCACCATGCGCGATGACTTCAATCCTTGGATCACGGATCTGGACCAGATGCGAATTCCCGTTATCGCGGCGGTCAATGGCGTGGCGGCCGGCGCAGGCGTGGGCCTCGCGCTCGCGGCGGATATCACCGTGGCGGCAAGCTCCGCGTCCTTCATACTCAGCTTCTGCCCGAAGCTTGGCCTGATTCCCGATGTCGGCACGACCTGGTATCTGCCGCGCCGCATCGGCCTCGCGCGCGCGACAGCCCTCTCGCTACTCGGCGACAGGCTCGATGCGCAGGAGGCCGAGCAGTGGGGGCTGATCGCACAATGCGTCGACGATGCACAGTTGCTGAATACAGCGATGGGAATGGCCCGCACGCTCGCGCGCCTGCCGTCCGGCATTGCACTCGAATTGAGACGCGCGCTCAAGCACTCGCAATCGAACTCGCTCGACGCACAATTGGACTATGAACGCGAGCGTCAATGCACGCTGATTGAATCCGCCGCGTTTCGCGAAGGCGTCAATGCATTCCGCGAAAAGCGCGCGCCTGTCTTCGTCTGAACACGAGGCCCGACATTCGCGGCGGGCCGCAATCAGCTACTGGCGCGCAGCGTATTCGCTGTTCACGTCGCGCGCGTCGAGTTCGCGCGTCCAGCAAGCGAACTCCAGGCAAACGCCATCGGGGTCGAAGAAATACACGGATCGCACATACACCTGGTTGCTGAGCGTTTCGCTGACCTGAGAGGGTGAGTCGTCGTGATTCAAAACGCGCGAAATCTTGATGCCTTTCTCGACGAGCTGCGCGACATAGGCATCGAACCTTTCAGGCGGCACGCTCAGGGCCAGGTGATTCATCGACCCGTGAGCGGAAACGAGCCCGCCACCGCCAGGCAGCGTAGCCGGCGCGGCGACGCCAGGCGCTGCGTCAGGCGCATCGCGAAACCAGAAGAACGCGAGGGAATCGCCATTGCCGATATCGAAAAAGAAGTGTTGCCCCATGCCACCGGGAAGTTCGATCGTCTTGATCAACGGCATGCCGAGCAGGTCCCGATAGAACGCCACCGTTCTGGCCATATCCTTGCAGACCATAGCCACGTGGTGAACGCCCCGAAACTCAAACTCCGCATTCGGCTTTCGTCCCATTTCGTCTCCTTCGTTTTGTTTTGCGAGGTTTGCGCGTGAATACCGTGAACTTTACGAGATGCCAGAGGCCGCGTCGAACGTTTTGGCCGCCCAGAATGCCCACACGCTATGCCACAATGCGAAGGCTCCTTCGCGATGGCAAGCGCAACGGCGTTTCGGTGCGCTGCATCAAGGTTATCCCTTACCTATTTCACTGCGCGTTTGCCTACCGTGTACTCGCCGCCACCGAAATTCCAGCCGCCGCCGTTGCAATCCTCGCATCTGAGGCGCGAACGTCTGATCACACTCGCCAGTCAGGCCGAAGGCATCCGCCTCGTTGTGATGCACGCGCCAGCGGGTTTTGGCAAGACCGGCGCAATGCTCGATCTTCACGCCGCATGGACTCAGGAAGGCATGCGCACGGTGTGGATCCGGCTGGGCGCCGAGGACAATGACTTTCCCGTATTCCTCAAAGCCCTGAATGGTGCGCTCGATCTGCTGGAGACGAGCGGCGAAGAAGCGCCTGCGATCGCGGCGCAAGACGTCGCGGACACGCTCGCGAGCCGGCTCGGCCGTCTGCGTCATCCGTTCGCTATCTTTCTGGACGATTTCGAAACGCTGCTTAATCCAGAGTCGTCCGAATACCTGCGTGAGTTGCTCACGCAAATACCCGCTCACGGCAAGCTGATCGCCGGCTCGCGCATTGTTCCGGCGCTGGGTCTGGGCCGCTTGCGCGCACAGGGAGAACTGCTGGAGATCCGCGCTGAGGACCTGCGCTTCACGCTAGAAGAAACCGCTGCGTACTTGTCGCGATACGTCAGCCAACCGCTGCGCGCGGAGGATCTGCGCAAGCTCCACGCGCGCACGGAAGGCTGGGTGGCGGCCATACGGCTGGGTGTGCTCGCCATGTCCCGCAGCCAGGACGCGGCACAGTTTATCGAGGCGTTCTCAGGTTCTCACGCGGCCGTGGCGGAATACCTGGCCGAAGACGTGCTGGCCAAACAGCCGCCCGAGGTGCGCGACTTCCTGCTGCGCACTTCGCTGCTGCGCTCGTTCAACGCGCGTCTGTGCGATGCGATGACCGCACGCCGCGACAGCACCCGGATGCTCGTGCAATTGTCGGACGAGAATCTGTTTCTGGTGCGTGTCGACGCCTCAAGCGAGTGGTATCGCTATCACAGCCTCTTCGCGGGCTTTCTGCAAGCGCGCCTCGCCCTCGAATACAGTGCCGATGAAATCGCGGAGATGCACCGCACGGCGGGCAACTGGTATGCCGACAACGGCGAGCCGGTCCGCGCAATCGAGCACGCCTTACGTGCCGACATTCCACGCGCGCTGGACCACCTGCAACAGAACGCCGAAACCATCCTCTGGCAGGGCCGTGTGCGCCTGCTCGCGCGCTGGTTCGACGCGTTGCCGGAGCAAAGCCTGTCGAACCGTCCACGCCTGCGTCTGATTCACGCCTGGGCCTTGACGCTCCTGCATCGCAGCGACAAAGCACTCCAACTGCTGGAAGGGATGCAGGAGGCAGGCGAGCGCGACGCTGAAATCGCCGCTCACATGCTCGCCCTGCATGCGTTCATCCTTGCGCTCACTGACAAGCTCGACCTGGCTTTTGCCGCCTGGCAAACGTGCGCGCCCACGCTGTCCCCGGCACATGCATTCCCTTACGGCATCCAGCTCAATTCGCATGCCTGCTGTCACATCTATCTCGGCCATTTCGATGAGGCGCGCAAGATGCTGGACCGTGGCCGCCAGGTGCACGGCGCGAACAGCGCCGGTGCAAACATGCGCGTCGCGCATTGCCTCGAAGGGCTGATCGACCTCACCCAAGGACGCTTGCGCCAGGCGCTGGCGCGCTATCGCGGCGCCCACCGGCCCGACCCCGGCTTGCAGGACGCGCGCTTCGATGGGCAGGAAATCGCCGGCGCCTATCTTGCGGAAGCGCTGTACGCAAGCGGCCAACTCGCAGAAACCCAGCATCTGCTCATGTCCTATTTGCCGCTCATTCGCGCCGCGGCTCACAACGACCCGCTCATCGTCGCGTTCATGCTTTTGTGCCGATGCGCCGTGGCGCAATCGCGCGAAGAAGACGCGATGCTGTGGCTTCACGACTGCGAGCAGATGGGCTACCGCACTGGTCAATTGCGCATGGTGGCCTGCGCACGCCTCGAGCGATCGCGCATCGCCCTGCTGCGTGGCGATCACGCCTGCGCACGCGCTGAGGTCGACGCCGCACAGGCGCTCAATGCCTGGTCGTTTGGCCCCGCGTTCTCGCCGCATGCCAACGACGTCGAAACGCTCGATCTCGCGCGCTGGCGTCTTGATATCGCCTGCGGCAACGCCGGCCATGCGGTGCAACAATTGTCCGCAGCACTCGCCGAAGCGCAAGGCGCGATGCGCTGGCGCCGCGTCCTGAAGCTGCGCCTCATTCTCGCGCTCGCCCTGCACGCGCATGGCGATATCGAGCGGGCGCGGCGCGAGTGCCTGGAGAGTCTGGAATTTGCCGCACAGGAAGGCTTTGTCAGCATCTTCCTCGACGAAGGCACGGCGATGCTGCGTCTCCTGAAAACCGTGGCGCAGTCTCCTGGACATGCCGTCACGGCCAGCGCGACGGTAGGCGCTTTCCTGCATCAACTGCTGGCCAGCCTCGAGGCACGTTACAACGACGTGGCGACGGAACCCGAAGCATCGCAGGCTCAGACGAGCGACGTCCACGCGCTCGAATCGCTTACCCGCTCCGAGCGCAAGGTGCTCGCCCTGCTCGCGGAAGGCCTCAGTAATAAGGCTCTTGCCGAGAAGCTGTACGTATCGGAGACAACCGTCAAGAGCCATCTGCGTGGCATCAACCTGAAGCTGAATGCCACGTCACGCACGCATGCCGTCTCGCTCGCGCGCAAAGCGGGGCTCCTGCCCTGAAGACAGCGTGCTGAGGCGGGTGCGCGAGCGTCAATCCATGTGTTCGCGCAGGCCCAGGGAACGCGCGATGATCTCCAGCATGATTTCGGACGTACCGGCAAAAATGCGCGAGACCCGCGCATCGCGGTACATCCTGCTGATGCGGTATTCCTCCATATACCCCGCACCGCCGTGCAACTGCAAACACTCGTCGATGAGTCGGCATTCGAGTTCCGACGTGAGCAGCTTCGCCGAGGCCGCCGTGGCGGCATCGAGCCGCCCGTCGTTGTGCTCCATGACGAGCACGTCGATCCATGATTGCATCGCATCGAGTTCGGCATGCTTGCGCGCCAGCACGAAGCGCGTGTTCTGAAACGCACCGACCGGACGCCCGAAGGCCCGGCGCTCCTTCACGTAGTCGAGGGTGACGTCCAGCGCCACCTGCGCATGCGCGATCGACTGGCAGGCACTCAACAGGCGCTCCTCCGCGAGCCCTTCGGCAAGATAGGCGAGCGCCTTGTCCGGCTCCCCGAGCAGATTGGCGTCAGGCACGAACACCTGGTCGAAGAACAGCTCCGCGGTATCCTGGGCGTCAAGCCCAAGTTTCTTCAAGCGACGCCCACGCTCGAATCCCGCCATGCCGCGTTCCACCACGAAGAGCCCGAACGCGCGGGGCTGCTGCGGGTCGGTGCGCGCGACCACGATCACCGTATCGGCGTTGATGCCATTCGAGATGTAGGTCTTGGCGCCGTTGAGTCGCCAGCCGCCCTCGACCTTGCGCGCATGCGTACGGATGCCCGCAAGGTCGGAGCCCGTGCCGGGTTCGGTCATGGCGATGGCGAGAATGCGCTGGCCGCGCGCGGCCTCTGGCAATAGCCGCGCCTTTTGTTCGTCGTTGCCGAGCCGCGCGATATACGGCGCAACCAGCCGCGAATGCAAGGTCAGATACACGCCAATATCGCCATGACGGATCATTTCCTCGTAGACGATCTGCTCAAAGCGAAAATCGGCCACGCCCGCCCCGCCGTAAGCCTCGTCAGCCCACATCAGCAGCAGGCCCTGTGCGCCCGCGACCTCGAACACCGAGCGGTCGCAGCAACCCGCCGCGCGCCAGGCCTCGACCTGGGGCGTGACTTCTTTCTGGATGAACCGGACCACGGATTCGCGAAACAGCTCGTGTTCGGCTTCGAAGATTCTGCGTCGGGTGCTCATACACGCTCCGGCTCGTGACGTCGTAGAAGTGATGCTGCGCATGGCAGCTTGCAATGGATTATCGCCACGCGCGTGCACATGAGCCTCATTCGAAGTGATGAAATTACAAGGGAGGACATGCCGGTTCAGATCCGGTGCGGCGGGATTTCATCCCTTCGAACGAGGCAGCGCAGGGTGGCGAGCCACATAATTTTTTTGACCGCGCATCGGATACCAGCACCCTTGCGAACTTCGCCCCCTTACGACACCACCGCCATGCTCCTTTCCGAAACCTCCGCAACCGTTGTTGCCTGCCAGCAAGCTGTTCTGCGCTTCTACTACGCGCTCGACAGAAACAACTATCCGCTCGCGATGGAACAGGTCGGTCCAGACTGCATATGGGAGCGCGGCGGCGTACTGCTGCAAGGCCGCGAGCAGATCGAAGCGTCGGTGCGCAAGAAGTCGCCCACTCAGGTCGCGCGCCACGTCGTCAACAACTTCGCGTTGCTCAGACAGGAAGCAACGGGCGCAACGGCGGTGTATTGTCTGGTTCTGCATCTCTATGACGACGGCTCCCAGCCGCGCCTGCCGGTGCCGGGTTCCACGCCCTTCCTGATGGTGGACGTCACCTGCGAGCTCAAGCTCGAAGACGACCGCGTCTGGCGCATTCAGCAACTCGACGTCACGCATACGTTCAGCTACGCGCGGGAAGTGACCACGCCCTTGCTGGCTGCTAGCGCACGCAAGTAGGCCGTCGTCCTGCCTTTCATCTGCTCATATCGACCCCTTATGGACTTCTCCCTGACTTCCGCGCAACAGGCGCTGCAACAAAAAGTCCGCGACTTCATTGCGGAGCAGATCATTCCGCTGGAGACAGATCCACGGGTCACGCCGCACGGTCCGAGCGAGGCGCTGCGCGAAGCGCTCGTAGAGAAAGCGCGTGTGGCCGGTTTGCTGACGCCACACGCGTCACGCGAACTGGGCGGCCTCGGTCTCTCTCATGTCGACAAGGCCATCGTGTTCGAGGAGGCTGGCTATTCGACGCTTGGGCCCACCGCGATGAACATTCACGCGCCCGACGAAGGCAATATCCACCTGCTGGAAGCCGTGGCTACCGAAGCGCAAAAAACGCGCTGGCTCTTGCCGCTCGTGCAGGGCCGCATCCGCTCGTGCTTTGCCATGACGGAGCCGCCACCCGGCGCGGGCTCGGACCCGGCCATGCTCGCCACGACGGCGGTACGCGACGGCGACAGCTATGTGATCAACGGCACCAAGTGGTTCATCACCGGCGCACAGGGTGCGGCATTCGCCATCATCATGGCGAAGATGGAAGACGGCTCGGCAACCATGTTCCTGGCCGATATGGATCAACCGGGGATAGAGCATGTGCGCACGATGGACGCGCTCGACGCCTGCTTCACTGGCGGCCACGGCGTACTGCGCTTTCATGATCTGCGCGTGCCCGCCACCGATGTGCTGGGCGAACCCGGCAAGGGCTTTCGCTATGCGCAGGTGCGGCTCGCCCCAGCACGGCTCACGCACTGCATGCGCTGGCTCGGCCAGGCGCGGCGCGCTCACGAAATCTGCCTCGAACACGCGCGCAATCGACATGCCTTCGGTCAGGTGCTCGGGCAACACGAGGGCGTGAGTTTCATGCTTGCCGACAACGCGATGGACCTGCACACCGCTCGCCTGCATATCTGGCATACGGCGTGGCTGCTCGATCAGGGCGAGCGCTGCAATTTCGAGTCGAGCCGGGCCAAGGTGGTCTGTTCGGAGGCCGAGTGGCGCGTTGTGGACCGCAGCGTGCAGATTCTCGGCGGCCAGGGCGTGACGGGCGAAACGATCGTCGCGCGCATCTTCGCCGATATGCGGGCCTTCCGCATCTATGACGGTCCGAGCGAAGTGCATCGCTTCAGTCTCGGCCGCAAACTGCTGGCCGCCATCTAAGCCACCCAGGCCATATCGCCAGCGTATTGGAGGGGGCCGCTCTGTGGCCCCTAGGACCGCACTCGACCCGCGCACTCAACCCGTCCTGTGGCGGCGGGCACACCGCCAGCCCAGTTCGGCCAGTGGCTTCACCTTGTCGGCCATACTCGCCGCGTCTGCCGCGGATGCGTTGCCGCCCGCGCCCCGCGCCGCCACGCCTTGCAGGATCGCGGCTATGCGAAAGAGGTTGTAGGCAAGGTAGAAGTCCCAATGGCGAATGGTGTCGATGCCGCGCGCACGGCAATAATCCTCGACGAAGGCATGTTCCTGCGGAATGCCCAGCGCCATCAGATCTACGCCCGCCACGCCGCGCCACAGCTCGGGCGGGACACACCACGACATGCAGAAGTACGACAGATCCGCCAGCGGATGTCCCAGCGTGGAAAGCTCCCAGTCGAGTACGGCAACGACCCGCGCTTCGGTCGGGTGGATGATCAGGTTGTCCATGCGCATATCGCCATGCACGATGCCGGTCTCGTCGCCTTCGGGAACGTGCGCGGGCAGCCACGCCATCAGCGCGTCCATTGCGGCGATCGGCGCGCTTTGCGAGGCGCGGTACTGACGGCTCCAACGGTCAGTCTGGCGTGCGAAATAGTTGCCCGGCCGACCGAAAGTATCGAGCCCGACCGCGCGGTAATCCACCTCATGCAGCGCCACCAGCACGCGATTGATGTCGGCGTAGATCGCCTTGCGCTCGGCCACGCCGAGCCCCGGCAAGGTCGGGTCGATAAAGCTGCGCCCGCGCATGAACTCCATCAGAAAGAACGGCGTGCCGAGCCACGCCGCGTCGTCGCAGTACGCCACCATGCGCGGCACCGGCACGCCCGTACCGGCCAGCGCCTGCATCACCCGGTACTCGCGGTCGATGGCATGCGCGGACGGCAGCAACTCGCCGGCCGGCTGTTTGCGCAGGACGAACGCGGCGCTGGCGGTCTCAAGCAGAAAGGTCGGGTTGGACTGCCCGCCCGACAGGGGACGCACGGTCAGATCGTGCGCGTCTATGCCGGCCTGGCGCATCCAGGCGGCCAGTCGTTCGAGGTCCGGCAAACCGCGCCCGCTGGCGCTCCCGGAGTTCGATAGTGCGTTGGAAACGCAGGGCGAAGAGGACATATCAGCCGCTCGCAGCAAAGTCAGCCAGTCAAAGAGAAGACACGAGATGCCCGCCGTCTACGGCGAGTATCGAGCCCGTCATGAATGCCGAGGCATCGGAGGCCAGCAACAGCAGCGGCGCATCCAGATCCCGGGGTTGCCCGAGCCGGCGTTGCGGCACGCGGCGAATCAGCGCTTGCCCCGCATCGGTGGCGAAGAACGCCTTGTTGAGTTCGGTTTCGATATAGCCGGGCGCGAGCGCATTGACGCGCACCCCATGACGGGCCCATTCGAGGGCGAGCGCCTGGGTGAGCTGGATGAGCCCCGCCTTTGCGGCTGCGTAGGCTGGAACCTGCTGAGCCACGCGCACGCCCAGGATCGACGCGATGTTGATGATCGTGCCCGCACCGCGCTCCACCATGCGTTGCCCGGCCGCCTGCGCGACCCGCCACGCGCCATTCAGATTGACGTCGATGACCTGGCGCCAGTCGTCTTCGGTGCACGCCACGGCGGGGCGCGTGAGCGCAATGCCCGCGTTGTTCACGAGTATGTCTACCTCGCCGCCGAGCTGCGTCTGCGCCACATCGAAGGCGGTGCTTACCGAAGCCGTGTCGGTCACGTCCATCGACACCACGCAGGCCGTGCCGCCCGCGTGCGCAATACGCGCCGCGAGCGCTTTGCCCGCTTCGACGCGCCGTCCCGCGAGCGCGACGCGAACGCCGGCGGCCGCCAGCGCCGTACCGAAATGACTGCCCAGTCCGCCGAACGCGCCCGTAACCAGGGCCCGCTTACCACGCAGGTCTTCGAACATTGCCTTCCCTCTCGTTGTGTAGTCGTGATTGCCGGATCGGCTCGCCGATTATCGACAGCAAGCCCACTGTCGCGCCTCATTCGTTGGGATGAATTGCGGCGGGTTGTGGGCCGACATGCGGCCATCGGCCTCATCTAGCCGTGCGCAGGCGTGCGAATTCATCCCATCGAATGAGGCGCGGGCCGCGGGCGCTGACCATACTTGTCTGCACGCCTCCCATCCCTTTCGATCACCATGAACGACGCTTATCTGTATGACGCCGTGCGCACGCCGCGCGGCAAAGGACGCCCGACTGGCGCGCTGCATGAAATCACGCCGGTGTCGCTGGCCGCGCAAATGCTGAGGGCGCTGCGCGAGCGCAATGGCTTCGATCCCCGCTCGATCGAGGACGTCGGCCTGGGCGTCGTGATGCCCTGCGGTGAGCAGGGCGCGGATCTCGCGCGCACGGCGGCACTGGTCGCCGGTTTCGGCGAAACAGTGCCGGGCTACCAGCTCAATCGCTATTGCGTATCCGGCCTGGATACCGTCAATCAGGCGGCGGCCAGCGTCATGGCGGGCCTCACGGATGCCGCGATCGGCGGCGGCGTGGAGTCGATGTCACGCGTGCCGATCGGCTCGGATGGCGGTGCGATGTATACGGATCCGGCCATCACTCGCCGCTTTCCGTACATGCCCAATGGCGTCGCTGCCGATCTGATCGCCACGCTGGAAGGCTTTACGCGCGAGGCTATTGACGCCTATGCCGCACAGAGCCAGCAACGGGCCGCTCGGGCACGCGCGCAAGGTTTTTTCTCACGCTCGCTGGTGCCGGTGCGCGATACGCTCGGCGAAATCGTGCTCGCGCAGGACGAAGCCATACGAGCAGACACGACCCCAGCCGAACTCGCGAAACTCGCGCCCGCGTTTGCCGCCACAGGCAAGCAAGGCTTCGACGTCATCGCGTTGCGCGGGCATCCCGCGTTCGAGACCGTCTCGCATGTCCACACGAGCGGCAATTCCAGTGCGATCGTCGATGGCGCCGCTGCCGTTCTGGTCGGCAGCGAGCGCTTTGGCACACTCAATGGACTCAAGCCGCGCGCGCGGCTGCGCCATTTCGCGTCACTGGCCAGCGACCCGATCATGAGTCTGGGCGGCCCCGTTCCTGTCACGCGCAAGCTGCTGGCGCGCGCCGGGCTCGCCATCGCCGACATCGATCTGTTCGAGGTCAACGAGGCGTTTGCCGTAGTGCCGCTGGCGTATCAGCGCGCCTTCGACATCGATCCCGAACGGGTCAACGTCAATGGCGGCGCGATCGCACTCGGGCATCCGCTCGGCGCTACTGGCGCGATGCTGGTCGGCACAATGATCGACGAACTCGAACGCCGTGGTCTTCGGCGCGGCATCGTCACGCTCTGCGCGGCGGCGGGCCAGGCCACTGCCACCTTGATCGAGCGCGTTTAATCGCCGCGTGAACCCAACCTCACCTTCTCCGACTATGAACACACTCTCCATTGTGGTGGACACGGCAGGCGTGGCGCTCGTCACGCTGCGCCGCTCAAGCCTTCCCGCCTATGTTTCAGGCGACGCGTTCATGGCAGACATGCAGCGGGTCGTCGAGCGCATTCGCCAGGACCCAGCCATCATGGGCGCCGTCGTGACATGGGACGACGAGTACGGTACGTCCAATGACGACATCGATGCCCTCTGCAAATTCATCGAAGCCGCCATTGCAGACGGCCGCGCGCCTGTCGCGCCACTCCTCGCACAAAGCCAGTTGTTGCGGACACTCGAAACGACCGGCAAGCCGGTTGCCGCAGCGATGCATGGGGCGGTAAGCGGTGGCGCGTTCGAACTGTGCCTCGCTTGCCACTATCGGGTCATTGCCGACAGTGACGATAGCGCCGATGGTGCCGTCTCCCTGCCCGCCATCCAGGCCGGCCTTCTGCCCGCGAGCGGCGGCACGCAGCGTCTGACGCGGCTGATCGGCATCGAAGCCGCATTGCCGATCTTGCTGGACGGCCATGCCGTACCGTCAGCGCGTGCGCGCGAACTCGGTATCGTCGATGCGATCGTGCCGCGTGGCGATCTGGTCGCCCATGCATGCGCCTGGGTCCTCGCCCATCCGGACGCCGCCCAACCCTGGGACCGCAAAGGCTGGAGCATTCCGGGCGGCGCGGGCGCGCACGCGGAACACGCGTCGCGCAGCTTTTATCTCGGCATGGCGCAGGTGCGTGGGCGTACGCACGACAACTATCCTGCGCCGCTTGCGCTGCTTGCGGCGGTCTACGAAGGCACGCAGTTGCCGCTTGAGCGCGGCACTGCGGTCGAAGCGCGCTACGCCGCGCAACTGGCTGCTGATCCGGTTGCGCGCAACCTCGTCCGCACGCTTTTCGTCAATCGGGCGCGTTGCGAGCGGCTCGCCATGCGACCGGCTGGCGTGCCTGCTTCTAAGGTGACGAAACTCGGCGTGCTGGGCGCGGGAATGATGGGCGTCGGGATTGCGTGCGCCGCCGCGCAGGCAGGGCTTGCCGTGGTGTTGCTCGACGCATCGCCCGAGCAAGCCTGCGCCGGCAAGACGCGCGCTGTGGAGATTGCGCGTCGCGCAGGTGGCGCTCCCGCCGCAGCGCAATGCGAGGCGCACATTGCCGCGACCGCCCGCTACGACGACCTGCAAGCGTGTGATTTCGTGATCGAGGCAGTTTTCGAAACGCGCGCGGTGAAGTCCGAGGTACTGGGGCGTGTCTGTGAGGTGCTCGACGGCGATGCGATCCTCGCCTCTAACACCTCGACATTGCCGATCAGCGGTCTCGCCGCGCTTACCGATCGGGGCGCGCGCTTTATCGGCATGCATTTCTTCTCGCCGGTCGAGCGCATGCCGTTGCTGGAGATCATCGTGGGCGAGCACACCTCGCAGGAAACACTGGCCCGCGCGATGGATCTCGCCCGCGTGCTGCGCAAGACGCCGATCGTGGTGAACGACAGCCCCGGCTTCTTCACGAGTCGCATCTTTTGCAGCTATGTCGATGAGGCGATGGCCATGCTCGCGGAAGGCGTGGCTCCGGCACTCATCGAAAACGCCGCGCGCATGGCCGGCATGGCTGCGAGTCCGCTTGCGGTTCTCGACGAAGTGTCGCTCGATCTCCAGTTGCGTGTGGTGGATCAGGCAATAAAAGACGGATTGGACGAACGGTTTCTGCGCGCTCACGCAAGGCCGGTGATCGCGCGGATGAATGCGCTTGGCCGCACCGGCCGCAAGTGCGCTGCGGGTTTCTACGCCTACCCGGAGGGAGCCCGGAAACACTTGTGGACAGGACTCGCGAGCGAATATCCGCTCAAGCCCGAGCAGCCTGATGTGGAGGTCGTCAAGCAGCGCCTGCTTTATATCCAGGCGCTGGAAAGCGTGCGATGTCTCGACGAAGGCGTGATCACGTCCGCCGCCGACGCCGATATCGGCGCGATTCTCGGCTTGGGATTTCCGTCATGGACGGGCGGCCCGCTGTCGCTGATCGAGACAGTTGGCGTGGATCGCTTCGTCGAAGCCTGCGAAACCCTGGCGGCGGCGCACGGCGCTCGCTTTTCGCCACCGCAAACGCTAAGGGCGCGTGGCAGCACCTTCTATCCGCCGCTCCCAGCCTGAGCGTCCTCACGCATCGGCTGAAGGCTCTGGCTGCTCCAGTTCCTTCAGCCAGCGCCAGAGCGTGGAGCGGCTGATGCCGAGTTCGCGCGCCGCCGCAGTCGGACTGCCGCCAGCCCGGCGGACCGCATCGCGCACGCGCTCTCCACGACTTGCATAATCCACGTCGCCTGCCTCAGGGGGTGTCTCGCCCTGCGGAAAAAGTTCGGGGCAGTCGTGCCTCAACGCGTCGTACGGCACCTCGTCCAACGTCGCAAATTGCAGCAGAAAAACCGCGATGCGCTCAGAAAGATTCTCCAGTTCGCGCACGTTGCCAGGCCAGTCATAGGCCGTGAGGCGCGGCATGAGCGGCGCCAGCGCAAGACGGGCGTCGAGGGTCGAGCCGAAGCGCGCAAGACAGCGCGTCACGATGGGCAGGACCAGCGCGGCGATATCCTCGCGGCGCTGGCGCAGCGGCGCGAGCGCGAGGCGCAAGGTGTTGAGCCGGTAATAGAGATCCTGGCGGAAGCGGCGCTCTGCAATCAGCTCGGTCAGCGGTTGATGCGTCGCGGCGATCACGCGTATATCGATCGGAATCGGCGAGGTGCCGCCGAGCCGCATGATTTCGCGCTCCTGCAACACACGCAAAAGTCGCGTCTGCAACGGCAAGGGCATATCGCCGATCTCATCGAGAAAGAGCGTGCCGGTATGCGCTGCCTCGAACAATCCGCGCTTGCCGCCGCGACGCGATCCGGTGAATGCCCCTTCCTCATAGCCGAACAATTCGCTTTCCAGCAGCGATTCGGGAAACGACGCGCAATTGACGGCAACGAACGGGCGCCCGGCACGGTCGCTCTCGTTATGCATGGCCTGGGCGAACACCTCCTTGCCCACGCCGCTTTCGCCGGTAACCAGCACGTTCAGGTCGGTACGCGCAAAGCGGCGCGCACTCGCGATCACGTCGCGCAATGCCGGGCTCGTACCGATGATGCTGTCGAAGCTGTGCCTGGCCGCGTGCTGCTGACGGCGTTGCATGGCGCGCAGGCTCGTATCGGCCGCTTCGATGTTGCGCGCGTCGTAGAGTGTGAGCGCCGCACCGACGATTTCACCGTGTTCGCGTATCGGCGTGCGATGCGCGACCCAGTTGCGCTGCGCAAATCGCTGCGCAACGGCGCGTTCCTGCTGGCCGCTTTCGAGCGTGGCGCGCAGCGAAAGTGCGGGCTCCACGCTTTGCAGCACCCTGCCCTCCAGGCGCTCGCCACGCCCGCCCAGCAATTGCTGCATGGGCGGATTGACCGCGATGATGCGCTCCTGCCGGTCCACCGCGATCACGGCCTCCTGCAAGTTGTGCAGGACGCTGTGCAACTGCTCGTAGCGTCCGGCTTCCAGCCGCGCGACGCGCGCCAGTTCGAGCGCATCGTCGAAGCCCTTGCGGATGCTTGCCGGCGAATACGCGAGCAGGCCGTGCAAACCCGCCTCCTGCGCCAGTTCCACCACGAGACTCGAACCCACGATGGCCTCGTAACCCGCGCGCCGCAGCGCTTCGAAATGGATACGCGCATCGTCCGGGGTTCGATAGGCATGCTGACGAACTTCGATATTCAGAAGATCCTTCACGGCGTCCAGTTCGGGAATCGTCGTGCCATACATCACGACCCCGACACGCGCCGCTACCTCACGCGCCTTGATCAATGCCTGCAAAAGATCGAAACCCGTGACCTGTATCGTCGCCACCGGCGTTTGCAGGCCTGCGCGCAGGATGCTCGCATTCGATCCCGCACTGACGAAGGCGTCGACCGCACCGCGCTCGATGCGATCGCGCGCAATCGCCAGCGCCTCGTCGAACGAACCGTCCACCAGCTCGATGTCGGCGCGGCCCGTGTATTCGGCGACAACCGGCATAGCCAGTTCGCGTATCTGCCGGTAGCCAAGAAAGCACAGGCGAGGCCGTCCAGTCTGGAAGTACGAAGCAGCGGTCGAATGCATAACGTTGTCTCATTGAAACGTGGCCGACGTCTCACGATTGTGCCATGAAACAAGGCGTATTCGAGACGCTGCATCGACATCGAATCAAATCAAGCGCTTAGACAGGGTTTCATGACTGGCATATGTCTTGCCTTAGTCAACGTAGAAGCAAAAGACACTGGAGACATCGACCTTGGCCCTCGAACACATTACCGTCCTCGATTTGACCCACATGCTGTCCGGTCCTTACGGCACCATGCTGCTCGCCGATCTGGGTGCACGCACCATCAAGATCGAACCGCCCGGCCGCGGCGAAGGCACGCGACGCCTGCTCGAACACGATCCTGACTACTCGCGCGATGGAATGGGCGCCTACTTCCTCACGCTGAACCGCAACAAGGAAAGCGTCTGCGTCGATCTCAAGACCGAAGCCGGGCGCGAGGTCTTTCTCGATCTCGTGCGTCGCGCGGACGTCATCTACGACAACTTCAGCGTAGGCGTCACACAGCGGCTGGGCATCGACTTCGAAACGCTTTCGCAGATCAATCCGCGCATCATCACCTGTTCGGTGACGGGCTTTGGCCAGACTGGTCCGCAGACGCAACGTCCGGCGTTCGATCAGGTCGTGCAGGCGATGGGCGGTGGCATGTCAATCACCGGCACGCCTGCATCGGGGCCGACGCGCAGCGGCATTCCCATCGGCGATCTGGGCGGCGGCGTGTTCGGCTCGATGGGCGTGCTTGCCGCGCTCGTCGAACGGGAGCATACGGGGCGCGGCCAGCACGTCGACGTCTCGATGCTCGACGTGCAGATATCGCTGCTCAACTACATGGCCACCATGTATTTCATGTCGGGCGACGTGCCGCAAGGCATCGGCAATGCTCACTTCGTGCACGTGCCTTACAACAGCTTTCCCACTTCGGACGGCCACATCATCATCGCCTGCATCGGTGATCCGTTTTTCGAGCGCTTCGTCGAATGCATTGACCTGCCCGCGCTGCGCAAGCCCGAATACCTCGCACAACCGGTGCGCTACGCGGCGCGCGCCGAGATCGACGCCATCGTGGCCGAAACCCTGCGCGGCCATTCGACGGCCTACTGGCTCGACAGACTCAACGCCGCCCGCATTCCCTGCGGCCCGGTCAACAACTTCGCTCAGGCGTTGCAGGACCCGCAGGTGCTGGCGCGCGAAATGGTGGTCGAGGTGACGCTGCCGCAGGGCGAGCGTCTGCGTATGCCCGGCAATCCGATCAAGCTCTCAGGCGCGGCGCAGCGTACTTACGGCACGCCGCCGCAAGTGGGCGAACAAACCACCGCGGTGCTCAGCGGCTGGCTGGGCTACACGGACGCCCGCATCGCCGAATTGCGTGCTGCTGGCACGATTGCCTGAGGCCGCGGACGATGACACCGGACACGATCTATATCACCGACGTCGCGCCGCGCGACGGCTTGCAGAACCAGGCCGTGCATCTGTCGACCGAAGCGAAACTCGACCTGATCGAGCATCTCGTGCAGGCGGGCGTGAACAGCGTGGAAGCGACGAGCTTCGTCTCGCCGAAAGCCGTGCCGCAGATGGCCGATGCCGGCGATCTCATTGGCCGCGTGCAGACGCGCTGGCCGCAGTTGCGCAGCTCGGTGCTGGTGCCCAATCTCAAGGGGCTGGAGCGCGCGCATGCGGCCGGCGCGCAGGAAATCGCCGTGGTGCTCTGCGCCAGCGAGACCATGAACCGCAAGAACATCAACATGGGACTCGACGCGGCGCTGGACGTGTGCGAGCAGACGCTTGCACAGGCTCACGCGCTAGGCCTGCGCACGCGCGCCTATGTGGCCGTGGCGTTCGACTGCCCGTTCGAAGGCGAAACGCCCCTCGCGGCAGTCCTGCATCTGGCCGCGCGTATGGTCGAGGCGCGCGCCGGTGAAATCGTCATTGCTGACACCATTGGTTCCGCGGCACCGCTGCAAGTGAAGCAGCGCTTGAGCGCATTGCGGGACGTGGTGCCGTCCGATCGTCTGGCCGTTCATCTGCACGACACACGCGGTCTGGGCGCGGCAAACGCGTGGGCCGCGCTGGAAGCCGGCGTGCGTCGCTTCGACAGCAGCGTGGGCGGAATTGGCGGCTGTCCGTTCGCACCAGGCGCGGCGGGCAACCTGGCCACGGAAGACCTCGTGCTGATGGCGCAACGTTGCGGCCTGACAAGCGATATCTCACTCGACGCCCTGCTCGACGCCGTCGATTTCGCCGAAGCGCAATTGCAAAAGCCGCTTGGCGGACGGGCGAGCGCGTGGCTGCGCCGCGAGCGCGCAAAACGCCGCGAGGCCCTTTGATTTCCTGATGCACTGGACAAAAATCACACAGACAAGGAGACGTCAGCATGACCAGCAAGACGAACACCGAATTTGAAATCATGGGTGTCAACCATATGGCCATCGTCTGCAAGGATATGGCGAAAACGGTGGCGTTCTATCGGGACGTACTTGGCATGCCGCTGATCAAGACGATTGATCTCCCGGCTGGCATGGGGCAACACTTCTTTTTCGGCATCGGCAATGGCGACGCCATCGCCTTCTTCTGGTTTCCGAATGCGCCGCAAGCGCAGCCCGGCATTTCGGCGCCGGCCCATTTGCCCGGCCAAGGCTCGATCACTTCCGCGCACGGTTCGCTCAACCATATCGCCTTCAACATTCCCGCCGATAAATTCGACGCCTATGTCGCGCGCCTTGTCGAAAAAGGCGTGCCAGTCTCGCGCGTCATGAATCACGACAACTCGCCGGCGCAGATCAGCGCGACGATGCACAAGGACGTGTTCCTGCGCTCCGTGTACTTCTTCGATCCGGACGGCGTGTGCCTCGAATTCGCGTGCTGGACACGCGAACTCAACGCGCAGGACGTGAACTACGAGACCAGCGCGAGCGCACATGCGCCCAGCTGATCGGGCATGAGGAATTCTGGTTTCATCGCGGCATCAGATCGCTAAACCACAGAATAAATACAATATCCCGGAGACAAAACGTCAATGAAAGAAGCTCTAATCGCTTCAGCCGTAGCCGCTTGCGCGCTCGGCATGGTGAGCACCTCAGCCCACGCGCTATCGAGCGTGACCCTGTACGGCATTGCCGATACCGGCATCGAGTTCGTCAACCGCGTTTCCAGCGCGACCAGTGCGGGGAGCAAATTCGGCATGCAGAACTACGGCAGCCTTTCGGCGTCGCGCTGGGGCTTGATGGGACAGGAAGACCTCGGCGGTGGCTTGCAGGCGTTTTTCTGGCTCGAAAGCGGCTTCCAGCTCGGCAACGGCTCGCTCGCGGGCGGCTTGCAGTTCTCGCGCCAGTCAGCAGTCGGATTGCGGCAGACGGACTGGGGCCAGCTTGCATTCGGCCGCCAGTACACCAGCCTCTACTGGGGGATGTACCGCTTCATGCCCTTCGTGACCGGCATCGCTTACGAGCCGGGCATCGTGGCGGGCGGCGGCAGCTATACGGAAGACAACACTGTTCAGTACACCGGAAAATTCGGCGGTGTCAACGTCGCGGCGCATTACTCGTTCGGCACCGGCTTCGCCTACCAGGGATCGCAGGTGTCGAGCATTCCCGACGGTGGCGTGCCTGGCAATTTCCGCGCACAGTCGGGCGTTGGCGCGGGCGTGTTCTACCTGGGCAATTCGTTCGGGCTCGGCACCGGCTACGACCAGACCAACCCCACCGCCAGCGCCACCTCGCCCGTGGGGGTCGCGCGGCTGGCCTATCTCGCCGCGAGTTATCAGTTCAATCGCGTGCGCTTCATGGGCGGCTACCGGTGGCGCAACTCCACGTTCGGCAACGGCGTCACGCAGATTCGCGACGACTTCTACTGGGCGGGCGTGAAGTTCGCGCTGACGCCCGCGGTCAACCTGATCGGCGGCTACTACTACGACCGGGCGAAACGCGCCGCGCTCACCTCGACCAGCGCGAATATGAACCTCGCGAACTTCAGCCAGGTGAGCCTGATGGCGACATACAGCCTCTCCAAGACCACCACGCTTTACGCAGCGGCCGCGTATGCGCACAACGGCCCGCTCGACGACGACACGCTGCTCCAGACCGGCACGGCGCTCGGCTACGGCAACGCGAGCACGGCCAATGGCCTTGCCGAAGGCCAAAAGAGTCAGGTGGGCGCGACCGTGGGTCTGCAAGTCAATTTTTAATGCATTGCCAGAATCGGCAACCAACAAAGGAACCATCGACATGCGCTTGATTGCGAAAACCTACTGGAATGGCACCTGGATCAAGTTCCGGGAGCCTGTGGAAGACTTTGCCGATTGCCAGCAGGTCACCGCCTACGCGAACGACGGCGGCCAAAGCCGCGGCCTGTACTGGACGCCCAAAAACAATCCGCGCCCGCGCGTGGCGGTTGTGGCCGGCCATCCGCGGGTGGACTTCAGCCGACACTATCTGTTCCCGCAACTCCTGCGCGCGGGCTACGCATGTCTTGGCGCGAACGTACGCACCACGGGCAACGACATGACCTGCATACACGAGCAGATCATCCTCGACATCGCCGCCCAGGTGCAGTGGCTCAAGGAACAGTGCGGCGTCGAGAAAGTGATCTGGCTGGGCAATTCGGGCGGCGGATCGCTCGGCGGCTTTTACCAGTCGCAAGCCCAATTGCCGCCGGCGGAGCGCCTCGAACTGACGCCGGGTGGCCGGCCCACGACCTTGCGCAGCGCCGTCATGCCGACTTTCGACGCCATGATCGTGCTCGCCGCCCATAGCGGGCAAGGGCTGATCCTGAATGAGACGATCGATCCTTCCGTGGTCGATGAGCACGCCCCGCTGCTCACCGACGCGAGCCTCGACATGTACGACCCCGCCAACGGTTTCAAGCCCGCGCCCGAGTGGTCGCGTTACAGCAAAGAGTTTCAGCAGCGCTATCGCGCGGCGCAGCTCGCTCGTGTGGCGCGCCTCGACGCGCAGGCACGCGCGATGATCGCCGATCAGCGCGAGGCCGAACTGACCTCAGCTGCGCCGGGCTTCTCCTCACTGGCGCACGCCCAGCAACGCACGATCCTTCAGCGCGCGGCGTTCCAGCCCGTGATGACGATCTACCGCACCATGGCGAACCTGCACTACACGGACAACTCGATCGATCCGAGCCATCGCGGCTACGGCAGCCTGCTTAGCGACCGCCCCGATCTCATGAACTTTCAGCTGCTGGGTTTTGCGCGCGTGCTGACACCCGATGCGTGGCTCTCGACATGGTCGGGTCTGTCGAGCAATGCCAACCTGCTGAAGAACGCGCCGTCGATCAAGGTACCGATGATCTTCGTTCATGCCGGACGCGATCTCGACTGCTACCTGAACACCCACTCGCGGCCCATCTTCAATGCATTCGGCAGCGAAGACAAAACCTTCGTGGAGTTTCCCGACCAGCTCCACTACTTCGAGCCGGACGAAGGCCAGGCCGACAACGCAGGCGCCCTCGCCCAGGCCGCGAAAGTGGTGCCGTGGCTGAAAGAGCGCGCGCCGCTGTGATGGCGACGCCGTCATGAAAAAGGAGGCAGCCGTGGCCCGAACGGAAAGTGCATCGACAGGGGATGCAGCAGGCGCACACGCCGCGCTTGCCAATGAAAGCACGAGCCTGCTCGCGGGGTTGCAGGCCATCGCCGGGCGTCTCGCGAGCGGCGGCGAGCGCGTGGCGAATCTGCGGCGTCTATCCGGCGGCGCAAGCCAGCAAACGTGGTCGTTCACCGTCACGGGACAATACGGAGAACAGGCGCGCATTCTCAGGCGCGGCCAGCCTGACGCGGGACACCGCGGCAGCGCCAACGTGGGCTTCGCAGCGGAGGCGCAGTTGTTCGCGCTCGCCGCCGCGGCAGGCGTCCCCGTTCCCGGTGTGATCGACGTGCTTCGACCGCAGGACGGACTCGGCGATGGCTTTGTGATGGAACACGTCGAAGGAGAAACGCTGGGCAAGCGCATCGTGCGCGATGCACGCCTCGCACACGCCCGTGCGCGTCTTGCCGCGCAGTGCGGCGAAGCGCTCGCGCTTATCCACGCGATCGCCCCAGACAGGCTGCCACACTTGCGCGTCGCCCCCGCCGACGTGGAAATGGCGTATTGGCTCGGGCAGCATCGAGCCTATGGCATGGCCAACCCGGTATTCGAATGCGCGTTCCAATGGTTGCGCCGTCATCTACCGCCGACGCCGCGCGCTTGCACCCTCGTGCATGGCGATTTTCGCAACGGCAACCTGATCGTCACCGAGGACGGTTTGCGCGCCGTGCTCGACTGGGAACTCGCCCATATCGGCGACCCGATGGAGGATCTTGGCTGGCTTTGCGTGAACTCCTGGCGTTTCGGCAACGCGGACAAACCGGTCGGCGGCTTCGGCACGCGCGAGCAACTGTTTGCCGCGTACGAAGCGAGCGGCGGACAGGTCGATCCGCAGCGGGTTCGTTTCTGGGAAGTGTTCGGCACGTTGAAGTGGGGCATCGTCTGCGAAGGCATGGTCTACGGATGGCTCAACGGCGCGGAGCGCGACGTCGAAAAAGCAGCGATTGGCCGCCGCACCTCGGAGGCGGAAATCGACCTGCTCGCCATGCTCACCCACACCGGAGCCGCATCATGGTGAATCCCCCCAGCGCCGAACAGCTGCTCGAAGCGGTCAGCGCGTTCCTGCGCGACGAAGCGCTGCCCGCGCTACAGGGCGCCCCCGCCTACAAGGCGCGCGTGGCGGCCAGCGTGCTCGACATCGTGCGACGCGAACTGGTGCTCGCCCCGCACACGCGGGTCCGCGAAGAACAGGCGCTGCGTCACCTCCTTGGCGAGCGCAACGGCACGACGGACGAATTGACGCCCGCGCTCTGTGCGCGCATCGCGAGCGACGCTATCGATCTCGACACGCCGGGCGTCGGCGCATTCCTTTGGCAGATCACGCTGGCCAAGCTGGCCGTGGACCAGCCCGGCTATGACACCTACCGTGCCGCCCTCGCCAGCGACGACAACGAATAACAGGACCCATGAGATGAACTTCAATTTACCCGATGTCCTCACGACTTATCTGGCCGAACTCGATGCCTTCATTGCAGAAGAGATCGCGCCGCTACAGGCGCAGGACGACAACGAACGCTTCTTCGACCATCGCCGCGAATGGGCGCGCACCGACTTCGATAACGGCGGCCTGCCGCGTCACGAGTGGGAGGCACTGCTTGCACAAGTGCGCCGCCGGGCCGACCGCGCCGGACATCTTCGCTTTGCGCTGCCGCGCGAGTTCGGCGGCAAGGACGGCGGCAATCTCTGGATGGCGGTGATCCGCGAGCATCTGGCGGCCAAGGGGCTGGGGCTGCACAACGATCTGCAAAACGAGCACTCCATCGTCGCCAATAATCCCTTCGTTCTGGTGATCCGCGACTTTGGCACTCCGAAGCAATGCGATCAGCTGATCGCCGGCATGCTCGACGAGCGCGTGAAGCTGGCTTTCGGCCTCACCGAGCCCGAGCACGGATCGGATGCGACCCACATGGAAACGCGCGCGGTGCGCGAAACCCGCGACGGCGTCTCCGGCTGGCGCATCGACGGCGAAAAGATGTGGACCACCGGCATGCACGTGGCTACGCATTGTCTGGTCTTCGCCCGCACGAGCGGCAGCGACGGCGACGCCGCGGGCATCAGCGCGTTTCTCGTGCCCGCACAAGCCGACGGTGTGAAGATCGAAGAGTACCTGTGGACCTTCAATATGCCCACGGACCACCCGCGCGTGAGCTTTACCGATGTCTGGGTTGCGCAGGACGCGTTGCTCGGACCGCTGGACCGCGGGCTCTCGGTCGCGCAGCACTTCGTGCACGAGAACCGCATCCGCCAGGCGGCGTCGAGCCTGGGCGCCGCCGACTACTGCATTCGCGAAAGCGTGAAATATGCGCGCGCACGTCGCCCGTTCGGTCAAGAGCTCGCGCAGAACCAGGGCATCCAGTTCCCTCTGGTCGAACTGGCCACGCAAATCGAAATGCTGCGCCTGCTGATTCGCAAGACCGCCTGGGAAATGGATCAGATGCCGAAGTCCGAAGTCGAGCGCCAGCTTTCCGACAAAGTCGCCATGTGCAACTTCTGGGCAAACCGGCTTTGCTGCGAGGCCGCTGATACAGCCATGCAGGTACACGGCGGACTCGGCTATTCGCGGCACAAGCCTTTCGAGCACATCTATCGCCATCATCGCCGCTACCGCATCACGGAAGGCGCAGAGGAAATCCAGAAGCGCAAAGTTGCAGGCTTTCTGTTCGGCTATATGGGTCCGAACAAGATCTCGCGCGCCACGGCTTGACCGCACGCGTCCAATGCCCCTGTGACGCCTCCGGACGAGCGCCGATTGCATGTGCGCACCAGAATCCCTCATCTCGCGAAGACATCCCGATGAACGATACCGCTTTTAATACCCCATCCCACTCCGTCGAGGCCAGCGCTGTCCCACGGACGCGCGGGCAGTTTCGCCTGATTGCCGCCTGCTCGCTCGGCAACGCGCTGGAGATTTTTGACTTCACGATCTACAGCTTCTTTGCGCTGCTGATCGGCAAGCTGTTTTTCCCGTCGAGCACGCCTTATATCTCGCTGCTTCTATCCGTGGCGACCTTCGGGATCGGCTTTGCCATGCGCCCGCTCGGCGGTTTCGTGATCGGCAACTATGCGGACCGCCGCGGCCGTAAGGCCGCGCTCACGCTCACGCTATCGCTGATGGTGGCCGGAACACTGTGCATCGCCGTCGCGCCGTCGTATGCGAGCGCCGGTGTACTGGGCACGCTCATGGTGCTGGCCGGTCGCCTGCTACAGGGCTTTTCCGTGGGCGGCGAATTTGCGGCTGCCGCCGTGCTGCTCATGGAATCGGGTCATCAAGAGGGGCGCGGCTGGCGCGTGAGCTGGACGCTCGCCACCCAGGGCATCGCGTCGCTGGTGGGCGCGCTGTGCGCGGCGGCGCTCTATGCGCTGCTTCCCACGGCTTCGCTGGAAAGTTGGGGTTGGCGCTTGCCGTTCCTGATCGGCTTGCTGATTGCGCCCGTGGGCATCTACATCCGCTCGCACCTCGATGAAACGCATCAACAGCGCGAGCAAGGTCCAAGTCCGCTGCTGATGCTGTGGCGCGATCATCGCGGTCTTGTGCTCAAGGGCATCATGGCGACTGCGGCAGGCACCGCGACCATGTATCTCGTGGTGTTCTTCATGCCCACGTACATGATTCGCGTGCTGCATCTGCCGCCCGCGCTTTCCCTCCTCTCCGGGTGCGTGACCGGCGCGACCGTGACCGTGGCGGCGCTCGTCTCGGGCCGTCTCACAGACCGTCTCGCGCGCCGCAAGCCACTCGTCCTGACATCACTGACGCTTAGCATGCTCGCGGTCTATCCCGCGTTCTGGCTCATCACCACGTACCCAAGCGTCCCGCTTGTGATCTGCCTCGCTACGCTGCTCACCGCTTGTATCAATCTCGGCATGACGCCGCTCTTTCTCGGCATCATGGAGACGCTGCCGATCGAGGTGCGCACCAGCGGCATTTCGGTGATCTCAAGCGTGGGGATCGCAGTGATCGGCGGCTCGTCGCAGTTTATCGTCACCTGGTTGCTGGCTAGAACCGGCGACCCGATGTCTCCCGCCTGGTACATGCTCGTGTGTTGCGTCGTGACGGTACTGGCTGTGTTGAGCATTCGCGAAACGCCCGGGCGTTGAGTCGCGCGACAAGGCAAACGTGATTCGCATTACTGTCGATCTACAACACAAAACGGAGACAACACCATGCGCTGGCAGCAACGTCCGCAAGGTTCCAATTGGGGCGATTTTGGCCCCGACGATCAACTCGGCCGGGTCAATCTGATCGGCACTGAACAGGTCGTGAAAGGCGCTCGGGAAATCCTCGCCGGCATGAGTTTCTGCCTGTCCTTGCCGCTTGATTATCCAGGCGACAACAAGCTCAACCCGCCGCGACACGCGCCCGTACTGCGCCCAAACTTTTACCGTGAAGGCGAGCCGTTCGTCAATTTTCCCGTGGCACGCATGGACCCGCATGCGACGGATGTGGTCTGCGACGATCAGGTTGTGCTGTCGCTCCAATATTCGACGCAGTGGGATTCGCTCGCGCACGTGGGCGCGCTGTTCGACGCCGACGGCGATGGGCTGGCCGAGCGCGTCTACTACAACGGCTATCGCGCTAATGAACACATCGTCGGTTCGGTGACCTATGACGACGCCCCGCCGTTCAAGCCGCACCCTTGCTGCGGCGCGGGCACCAGCGAGGCTCGCGCGCTCGGTATCGAAAACCTCGCGGTCAAAGGCATGCAGGGACGTGGCGTACTCGTCGATCTGGCGCATGCCTATGGTTTCGGCGCCAGCGACGTTGGCTATGACAAACTGATGCACGCTCTCGATGCACAGCGCGTCCAGGTCGAACCTGGCGATATGTTGCTGTTGCGCACCGGTTTTGCCGAAGTCGTTCTCTCGATGCAACGCAACCCCGATCCTGATCGTCTGCACCATAGTTGCTGCGCGCTGGACGGACGCGACGAGCGCTTGCTGAACTGGATCAGCGATTCCGGCATCGCCGCATTGATCGCGGATAACAACGCCGTCGAGCGCTTCCCTGCCCGCCCCGCGCCGCAGGACGAAAAGCAGTATCCGTTGCTCCCGCTGCACCATCATTGCCTGTTTAAGCTCGGTCTGCCGCTGGGCGAGCTCTGGTATTTGCGCGAACTCGCCGACTGGCTGCGGGAAAACGGTAGAACGCGTTTCATGTTGACCGCCCCGCCGCTGCGCTTGCCCGGTGCGATGGGTTCGCCCGTCACGCCGGTCGCGACCGTCTGAGTTGCAACGTGCGTTGGCGCGAACGTTGTCCTTTTCTTTCTATGCAAACCATGAGGAGCCGCTAATGTCTGAGACCAGCGCAATCTGTGAACTGGCAACGCGTTTTTTTGATGCGATCGAAACAGGCAACGTTCAGGGAGTCGAGGCCTGTTTCGCGCCCGACGCCGTTGTATGGCACAACTTTGACGATCTCGAACAGCACTGGACAAAAGTCGTCCCCACGCTCGCAGGCATGATTGAACGAATCAGCGATCGACGCTACTCGAATCGCCGCTTGGTGCCGTTTGAAGGCGGCTTCGTGCAGCAACATCTATTGAGCGGTGTGCGCAAGGATGGGGTTCGGGTGAGTCTCACGGCAGCACTCATCGCTGAAGTGCGTAATAACAGGATCACCCGCATCGACGAATACATCGATTCCGCACAGATTCCTGCTTTCCTGGTTCAGGTCTGAAACCATAAATCTATAGTGCCTCCCACGCACTCACGCGTGGGACTGAGTTGATGAACTTACGCGACAACCTGCGTCACTCGTTGATCGCGACAATGTCGCTTTACCTGTACGGCAACGAGGTTCGAACGGCACGCTAGATCGGCTAGGCGTTGGAGGACGTTGCTGGCGGCCACCTCCCACATGTCGGTCACGTCTAGGTTAGTGATTTCTGAGGCGCGATAACGATGACTGTTAGTTGCATCGTAGGTTAATTTTTATACGAGAGTCGATAAAAAATCGCCATTGGCGATAACTGGCCTTATCGCCAATGCACTCCGCGCGACCTAAACTATTTTCACGAAAACTACACCGGCCCCGGCCCGCCCGCCAGGCTTGGGAGCGGACCACCCGCCGGATCGCCCGCTGCCGTGGCCACCACGCTGCCGCTGCACTGCCTGACCTCGAATCGCTCGCCGCACCGCGCGCCTGGCACGCGGGACTCACCGCGCGCGAAGCCGTCATGCGCCACCTCAACTAGGCCCGCGCCGACGGCCAGTCCTAGCGCAACGTCATCACCCGTCTCCGCAGGCAGTTCGCGGCCTGTGCCCGTGCACGCTAGCGCGACGACCTGGTTGAACTCTTAACACACCCGGCAGCCGAGCGCTTCCGGTAACTATCCGCATATCCGGACGAAACTACGGCTAAGAATTGAGTGGAGAGAACCAGCAGATGTAGACATCCGTCAATCGCAACACAATGCATCGGGAGATGTTCGCGATACGAATTCAACGCCGTCGATCGACAGCCACAGGCGTAAATATCAAGCATATTCTTAATCAAGTATCGACCGGACTTTCTGACTTCAAATCTCTTCGCTACTGAGCGCGTTATCTAAAAGATCGTTGAGTGTCGCCATCGCCGCTGTTGCGCCACGACGCTTTCGAGAGTGGGTAATCATGAAACATGATCGCTCTGGCGTTGGTCCAAGCAACGTAAAAAAACTAAATCCGTGCTTAGAGCATGCCACGTGTGCGACCCGTGCTGGAACAAGACTCCACTGGTCAGGTTGGCGAAGAAGAGAAAGAGTCAAATGAATTGTGTCGACCGTAAGCCTTCCTTGCACCCGCGAAGTCCAACGAGTGCCGTGCCAAGCCAGAAACTCGTCGTCAGAACTAGCGAAAATTTCATGTTCGCCGCGCAGCTCGCTAGCGTCCACGTCACGCCTTCCCGCAAATGGGGACGACGGCAGACAAAGCGCTACAACCGGATTGCTATAAAGCTTTCTGGTTATCACCTGATCATGCGCGAACGTTTGCCGAGTGAAGGCCACGTCGAGTTCACCGCGGGCAACCTTGTCAAACAGTTCACGGGACCTTCCCGACTGAATTGAAATGAGAAGCGGCGGCTCTACCTGGGAAAGACCTTCATAGACATCGTCAAGAAGCTCAAAATTTATAGCTGCCACGCTGCCAATGCGCAGAGACGAACGCTCTGCATGGCTGGATATCGCCAATGTTTCGCGATGAAGGGTCATCCATCGCTCCGCGACATCAAGAAACGCCTCACCCGCGTCGGTCAGCCTGACGTCCCTGATACCCCTCCCACGTTCGATCAGCACCGCACCCAATTCAGCTTCGAGAAGACTCAAGCGCTTGCTCACAGTGGGCTGAGCGAGGCAAAGCACTTCCGCGGCTTTGCTTACACCATTGCTCCGAACAATCGCGAGAAAAGCTTCAACGGCGGAAAAATTCACTCAAGTACTCCTGTTCTGCGTGCGTCGAGCGTGCCGCGCCAGCGGGGTCACAGCAAAATATTCCAAAATAGTATTTTTAATACTCTAATTATTCATTTTACCTATTAACTTAGCGGATGCAAAATGCACCTGTGAATGACGGTCTTTTGCAACACGAGGAAGCCGCTTTCGCGAGGCGACCGCACGTGCGCAATTAGCGACGTCCAACGCCACGTTCAAGCTCGGCGTCGTGCGACCTATGTCGCACCGTCAACACACTGGCTCGCAGCGAAACCGACAGCCCCGCTCGTGCTAGCGGGACGAACCATGCCGCATTTCGAGAGAGTTGGTCGAGCAGAAGCTGTTCTCAATCGTAATTACCGAGTTGGCTCAATACGACACCGTAGAACGTACGAGCAAGCCGTATTTTGAGCACCAGTTCAGGAAGTTCAGGAATGACCACGAAGATCGATACCCACCATCATATTGTTCCTCCTGCGTATGCTGCCTGGCTTGAGCAGCGTGGCATTACTGCTGGTGGGCTTGCTATTCCCAAGTGGAGCGTCGACGGCGCTTTAGACCTCATGGACGCAGAAGGTACAGCGACCGGAATACTTTCCGTCTCGACACCGGGAGTCCATCTAGGCGACGACGGTGAAGCGAGGGAAAAGGCTCGCGAGGTAAACGAGTTCGCCGCAGGCATCGTCCGCCAACATCCGGATCGTTTCGGTTTTTTCGCAACCCTGACCCTACCTGATGTTGACGGTGCCATCGAAGAAGCAAAATATGCGCTTGACGTCCTTAACGCCGACGGCATTGTCTTGATTAGCAGCGTCCGTGGAACATATCTGGGCGATGAATCCTGGGCCCCGCTCTTCACGGAGCTAAACGATCGTCACGCGGTCGTGTTTGTCCATCCCGGCGACCTCCCCTGCGATCCTGTACCAGGCATCCCGCCGTTCGCAGCCGATTTTTTGCTCGACACCACTCGCGCGGCCATCAACATAGCGAAGGCCGGATGGCTTGAGCGGTTTCCGAATGTCAAGATCATCCTGTCCCACGCCGGGGGGTTCGTGCCGTACGCGGCAGAGCGAATTGCGCGGATCGTTTCTCCCGACGGAAAGAATGAAGGCGGTTTGGCGCGTTTGAAGCAGTTCTACTTCGACACCGCGCTCTCCAGCAGCCCCTACGCACTCCCCGCCCTGCTCGCTTTTGCTGATCCAACACACATTACCTTTGGCAGCGATTGGCCGTACGCAAATAAGGAACGCTCTATCGATTTCACGAGACTGCTTGAAGAGTATCAGCTGAGCGCCGCTCAACGCGAAGGTATCTATCGCACGAATGCCGAGGCACTCTTTCCGCGGTTGAGGAAGAATAAAGCCTAAGGCGGGAAGCAACGCTCGCATCGCGATTTTCGAACGTGTCGAACCGGCTGCCGAAATGAGAGAACGTCGCCCTCGACGTCCCTGGTGTCGAGGGCGATCCGCAACCGAAGGACCACCATATTGTGTACAAATGAGATCGACTGGAGCTAGTCAGTTGTGCAGCGCGACGGTCACCATCGATCAGCAACCACGTTCGTGACGTTGATGGTCAGAACATCTGGCGAATACCTATGCTGACACCCATCGTCGCGCCTTTGACGCCATAAAGCGCATTGTTAATGGAAAGACCCGTATCCATCCGTCCATGATTGTTGACGTACCCAACCTGTCCATACAATGTGGTCCGTTTAGACAGGAAAAACTGAACGCCACTCGCGGCCAAAATTGAGTGATTGGAACTTTCGTTGCCATCACGCGTGTAGTAGACACCGGCATTGACGTTCAGATACGGCGTTACGAAGTAACTGAACCCACCGGAATAGACGGCGTTATCAAAGCTACCTGCAACCTTGTATAGCGTGTATGCGGCGTAAATTGAAAAGTCGTTAGAGAAGTGATAGCTCGCTCCAATATCGCGCCCTACGAATTCAGCCGTACTTGGGATAGGCGTGGACACACCGGTTCCGCCTGCATTACCACTATATAAAGCACCGGAGATAGTCAGAGCACCGAGGTGATATCGAAGACTCGCCGAATATTGTCTGCCAGCGGAAAAATCACCAGCCGTCCCGCCAAACGAAAACATGCCCGCCGCCTGAAGCCCCATAATTTCAGGCGACGTGTAGCTAATTGCGTTGTTATTGAACAGTCCAGTGACCAGGACATTGTCAACATATGGAAGCAGGCCGCTTCCAAAATTCGACATGCCACGTGGATCGAGATCATATATCGAGAGAAAAAACGGAGAAAACTGCAATCCAGCGGCCATTTTCCCGTACGGGCCCTCGATCCCAACCCACGCCTGTCGACCGAACATGTTCCCGTTGGAGTGACCAAACGCGCCAGTGGCAAGATTCACACCGCTTTCCAGATCAAAAATCGCACGCGTGCCCGCGCCCAGATCTTCTGCGCCTCGCAAGCCGAAGAGCGTCGCTGTCATCCCACCTCCAGTGAAGGAAACCTGGTGACCAGCGTCCGCCCCGGTTTTTGAATTCATTGTCTTGCTGGTGTAAAGGATTGAACCGTCAACGACTCCGTAAAGCGTAACGCTGCTCTGGGCGCTCGCTGCACCACTCGCCATAGCCGAACATGCGATCAGGCAAGCGCATGTCAGTTTCTTTTTATCTCTCCTCACTTCGCTCTCCTTATTTTATTTCAGTTCGTTTACCGGTCTTGCTATCCCCTATGAAACAGATGCACGTTCGTCAGTAGGTTGAGATCTTCCGCGCGATATGTTGTCCCCAACAGTCAACACAACTATTGACGCGACTGTTGGCCAGCAGTCCGCCTGCGAGGTGGACGCCGTTGCAGCCTTTGTGGTTCGCGGCAGACCTGCTTCGCGCCCCCCAGCCTACTTCCGCAATCGCGCGAACTCTCATCCGCATGATCCTTGGCAGCGATTGTAGTGAGACAATTCTCACAATGACAATCCTCTCGTTTCCCCTGGCGACCGCATTGGGTTGAACGCCGCCTGTGCGAGATAGCGCGGCAAGCCATGCCTGGCAAGGCTCTGCCCCATCGACACGTCATTTGTAAGACACAAGAAGTTGCTCCCGCAACGGGTTAACGCCTGGACCAACGAGGGTCAAAATTTATTGACTTATCGGCAATTATCATCGACTCTTCAATTAATTGACTATCAATCAATAAATGTAGCGACGTAGTCAATCCAGAGAAACAGGCGCGGCACCTGATCAGTAAAACTATATATTTGGAGACAAAACATGCTTCGGAGGCACGTAGCACTCAGCGCTTTTTCCATCGTGCTGGCTATGCCCGCGCACGCGCAAAGCTCAGTCACGCTTTATGGAATTATCGACATTGGCGTGAGCTACGCGAACAATGCGCAGACTCGAGTGGTGAACAGAACGGCTGTCGGGGGATCACAGTTTGCCTTGACCGACGCTCATGCGACAGGTCTCAGCGGCAGCCGCTGGGGCTTGCGGGGAACGGAAGATCTGGGTGGCGGACTGAGCGCGATCTTTGTACTGGAAAACGGCTTCCTCGCCAACAGCGGCGCGCTGGCGCAAGGGGGAGCTGAATTCGGTCGACAGGCATACGTTGGTCTTGCCAATTCACTGGGCCGGGTTACAGCTGGCAGACAGTACGATCCACTCATCGACTTCGTGCAGTCGTTCGCGGCCTCCGGCTCTTGGGCCGGCTATATGGGCGCACACCCCGACGATCTGGACAACCTGACCAACACCAACCGGATCAACAACTCCGTCAAGGTCACCACGGCAAAGTTCGGGGGCTTCAGTGCTGGCGCACTGTACAGCCTGGGAGGGACCGCAGGCAGCGTCACGCAAAATCAGATCTGGTCTCTCGGCGCCGGCTACACAGGTGGATCCTTCGCGTTCGGAGCAGGCTACCTGAACGCGCGGGACCCGAACGTCTCCTTTTACGGGAACACGCCTAACAAGGGAACCGCAACGGCCAACAATATCGGGTCTGCTGGCAGCGCAACGAGCCCACAGTCGTATCCCGTGTATGCGGGCTATGCTTCCGCCAAGACGCTTGAAATCCTCGGCGCGGGTGCTTCTTACACACTCAGCAGCGCCGTTTTCTCTCTTGCTGCGACCAACACGCGCTTTGATCATCTTGGCTCATCGTCCGGCCCCAATCCGCTCGGTTATAGCGGCAACGCCGTGTTCACCAGTATCGATTTCAATGTCCGCTACAACGTTACGTCGTTTCTTCAACTGGGCAGCGGTATCGACTACACACACCGGAACTCTGTCAATGGCGATGACGGCGCGAAGTATCTACAGCTCGATCTCGCTGCAGACTACTTTCTGTCCAAGCGCACTGACCTGTACGTGCTGACGGTTCTTCAGCGCGCGATGGGAACTGACTCTCTTGGACATTCCGCCGTTGCCTCGATCGCCGGCTTCAGCCCTTCCACGACCGACAAGCAGATTGGCGTGCGCCTTGGCATTCGTCACAAGTTCTAATTCATCAGGTCGCGCGCGCACCTCGCGGCTTGCGGGGTGTGCGCGACGTTTGATGATTCGCGGCATCCGACGCTTCTCCCGATTGCCAGGTGTCGAAGCCATCGAGCAACAGCTTGAGCCCCGCGTCGAACGCATGCTCGGCACTGAGACCGGAAAACGCCGCACCTACGATTTTTGCTGCCGGATAGCGATCGTCGGGAATCGCGTCAAACTTCCCGCGCAGAAAACTCGAATGCTCCGCCGGTGACTGCCGTCCTGCAGCCGAGATGCTCGACGAAAGCAGGTATTGCGCAAGCAGGTGATAAGCGAGAGCGGAGCGGTCTGCAGAGAAGCCCCCCTGAAGAAACGCTGAAGTTATATGGTTGAACAGCGCCATGCCGTAGTCAATCTCGCCCGGCGACACTGACTGAAACAGGCGAAAGCGGTTATGCGACGCCACGTACATACTCACCCCCGGTATCTCACGCGCGAGATCAAATGATGAGCGCGCGATGATCTCGACATCCGAGCGCCAGTCCCCGGTTAGCGCGGGTAGCACTTCAAGACGTCGCCGGTAGTATCGATTGAGAACCCCGGAGATCAAGTCGTCGCGGTTGCCAAGGTAGTAATGAATTAGCCCAGGCGCCACGCCGAAATCCTTTGCAAGCTGTGCGATCGACACCTGATCGAGCGCCACCGTCTTCGCCAGTTCACTGGCTCGCTCAATGATCACGTTCCGCGACAGCATGGCTTCCGCACCAATTGCCGCTGCAGCTTTCGGTGGCCGACCTCGCCTGCGTGGCGTAGCTTCGACGGGAGATTCGAGCTTCCTTTGGGTACGTGCGGTCATCGATCAGGGACATTGGTCGGGAAAGTACCGACAGTCTACCGCCAAAAATTAATTGACGATACGCCAATTAATTTATAACCTATTTTCCACAGGATTCAATTACCGTTGGAGGAGACGTGGAACAGGTAGAAAAAGCGGCCGTAACAGCGGGACTGCGCGGAGCAAACTGGGATCCCGCACTGATGCGCCGCCCTTACAAGGTCGTGCCCTATTCGTTGCAGACCGCAGACGGTCAGAAGACCCTCGGCTTTCTTTTCACAGCGACGGGAAACGAAAAGACAGTCGTGTCGATCATGCATCCTCGCGAGATGTCCGTGACGCACTATCTCGTCCCCGCCGTGCTAGACGCGGGCTGCGCGTGTTGGGTGCAGGGACCGCGCTCGATCGGCAACGACTTGCGCCTTGAACACGAACTCGCGCTGCTCGACGTCGCGGCCGGCATGCAGCATCTGCGTGGACTCGGTTACCGCGATATCGTTTTGCTCGGCAATTCCGGTGGTGGTGCGCTGTATGCGTTCTATAACCAGCAATCCAGGCTCGCGCCGGCAGAGCGACTGACGCACACGCCTGCCGGCAGGCCGACCGGGCTGGCAGAAGCCGACATGCCGGGCGCGGACGGCTTCATCCTCGTCTCGCCGCATCCGGGGCAAGGCGCGATTCTGCTGAGTAGCCTTGACCCGAGTATTGTTGACGAAAACGATCCGATGTCCGTCGATGCGTCGCTCGATCCGTTTTCTCCCAACAACGGCTACGACCCCGCTACCCGCACCGCACAATACACGCGCGCATTCGCCGAACGTTACCGCGCTGCGCAACGGCTGCGTGCGCAACGACTGGACGAGAAGGCCCGCAGCCTGATCCAGCAAAAGCTGGAAGCACGGCGCCGCCTGAAAGGCGACGCGCCCTCGTTCGCCGATCGCCGCGTCGCAGCCCATGCACCGATCTTCCAGATCTGGCGCACCGACGCCGACCTGCGCGCATGGGACATCTCCATGGATCCGTCCGACCGCAAAGCGGGGTCGCTATGGGGCAACGACCCGTTCGTATCGAACTGGGGCAGCGTCGCCTTCGGTCGAATCGTCACACCGGAATCCTGGCTTTCTACCTGGTCAGGACTATCGACGCGCGCCTCCTTTGAGAAGTGCGCTGAATCGATCGTCGCACCAACACTCCTGCTCGAATACACGGGCGATCAGTGTGCATTTCCAGAAGACCTTGAAGTGATTTTCAACGGTCTCGGTGCACTCGACAAATCGCGTGTGCGCGTTCGCGGCAACCACCATGGTATGGCCCTTCAGCGCGATGAACCGTCCGGGCGTGAGGTCGCGAGCCGCCATATCGTCGACTGGCTGAATACCCGATTCCCGGCCAACTGAGTGCCGGGTTACAGACAATGATGGAGACAACGTTGGAACAACAGCTAAACCAGCCCCGTGTTGCACTGCCGGGCGTTCGATATCGCGATGAAGCGAGACTGCGCACGTATCTTGATGCCGGCGTGCTCGGCACACAATCGCTGACGTCGGCGTTTCGGGAAGCGTTCGCGAAACACGCGTCGAAGCTCGCACTTGTCGGCCTCGAAGGCGAATTCACCTACGAACAGCTCGACGATCTCACAGACCGCTTTGGGGCGGCGCTGCTTCGTCTAGGCGCACAGCCTCTCGATCGCGTCATCCTGCAATGCGGCAACTGTAACGAATTACTGATTGCCTTTATTGGCTGCCTGAAGGCGTCACTGATTCCGCTGTGCGCGCTTCAGGCCTTCCGCAAGCACGAGATCACGTATCTCGGGAACCTCTGCGAAGCTGCGGTACATCTGGTTCAGGGCGATGATCCGAAGTTCGATGACGTCGCCTTTGCAGCGGAAATGCAAGGACATGTTCCGTCGCTGAAGATCACGATCCAGGCGCGCGGCTCGCAACGTGGCGAGGCCATCACTTTGTGGTCTCTCATCGACGGTATGCCCGCAGACGATGCCCTTGAGTTGCTTGCCCACATCGAAGACGATCCCTTCCAGGCTGTAGTCTTTCAGCTCTCCGGCGGCACGACTGGTGTTCCGAAGATCATCCCGCGCTTTCATAACGAATACCTGTACAACATGCAGGCCGTCGCGGCGTGGAATGGCTACACAAGCGACGACGTACTCTTCATGCCCACGCCGTTCATGCACAACATGAACATGGTCTGCTTCTTTGGGCCAATTCTGCTTGCAGGCGGGCGCGTAACAGTTTGCCCCGATATTTCTACGGAAACGCTATCAAGCACGATTGAGCGCTATGAGCCGACGTGGTTCGGCCTGGCAGGCCCCATCCTTTCACGCGTCGCGGAGCAGATGAAGCGTGCGACACCGGCCACGAAGGCGAACCGCAAGCTGACCGGGCCAAAGAATGCCCCCCGGCTGCGCGAGATGCTCGGGTCGCCCTGCTACCACATCTTCGGTATGACGGAAGGCGTGATCATGTTTGCGCAGGAAGGCGATCCGCAGTATGCGCTCGATGAATCCGTTGGTCGGCCAGTTTCGGCGTGGGACGAGGTCAAGATTGTCGAAATTGGTGGGGAAACGGAGGTCCCCGACGGGGAAACCGGCGAAGCAATCTTCCGTGGTCCCTACACGATTCGCGGCTACTACAAGTCGGAAAAGGAAGATGTGCATCGCTTCACGGCCGACGGCTTTTACCGTTCTGGTGACCTCATGATGGCCCAGGTCATCGACGGCAAGCGCTACTTCTTTTTCCGCGGCCGTACCAAGGACGTTGTCGACCGCGGGGGCGAAAAGATCAACGCAGAAGAACTCGAGAACGTCATCAACCGATGCCCGAGCGTACATGCATCCGCGGTCATCGGCATGCCCGATCCGGTATATGGCGAACGGGTCTGCGCGTTCGTCGTGCCTAGCCCGAACGAGACACCATTCACGCTCGCGCAGCTCACGAGTTTTCTGGAGGCCGAAGGTCTCGCGAAGTTCAAATGGCCCGAACGGCTCGAACTGATCGACGAATTCCCAGTCACCGCCTCAGGAAAGCGCAGCAAGGTGCTGTTGCGCCAGCAGCTTATCGAGCGCCTGCAAAGCGAAGGCTCGGCCCCTACCGCCAATCGAGGTTAAGACATGAATCAGCCCGTCCATTCGACCCTGCTCACGCATCCCGTATTGCGCGGTGTGCATCATACGGCCCGTCCGACGTGGAAACTCGAAGAGACCGTCCACTTCTATCGGGATCTGCTCGGCTTGCCCCTTGTTCATGCAATCTCGGCACGCGGCTGGGGACCAGCCGATCACGCTGACTTTCTGCACTTCTTCTTCGACAGTGGCAACGGAAGCACCATTGCGTTCTTCTACTACATTGGCACGACTTGTCCTGAACGGCTCGCGCCAAGCGATCACTATCAGGTGCGCGCGACGCACACGGCCTGGCAGGTATCCGATGCAGCGGAACTAGCTGAATGGCGTACGCGCGTCGAACAGGCCGGCATCGACCTGCGTTATCAGGTGCGCCATGAGGTCATCGAATCGATCTACTTCAACGATCCGAACGGCTACCCGATCGAAATCACCTACCAGACACGTCCATTCGACTCGATGGACGCCGCAGACGCCGCGCGCACCATTGAGGCAGCCATCGAAATGGAACAGCGCGGCAGCCGTGGCGAATCATTTACCTCCATCGATCCGGTGTGGCAGCGCAAGGCGAGCGGCCTGAAAGCCTCCGCCGACACGGATGTTGCTTCTGTGTTCGTACTTGACGTGCCCGAGTTCCGACCGCTCATCGACTCCGCACATGAGTCAGGCGCTTACCCCACAACCGCCATTGGCAACGGATATATCCGCATCGACGGCAATCCGGGCATCACATTCGACCGCAAGGCGCTCGGCTTCAAGCCTGCTGTCTGGTACGGCGCGCTGACGGGCGGCCTTGCTGGACAGATCGAGCAGTTCGACACTGATCGTCTCGTCATTAGCCCGGTGGTGCAATCATGAAAGTCGACATCGTTGGCGGCGGACCATCCGGGCTCTTCCTTGCCATACTGCTCGCGAATAGCGCGCCCGGCATCGAAATTGAAGTATTCGAACAAAATGCGCCCAACGCAACATTCGGCTTTGGCGTCGTGCTTGCAGATACGGGCCTTGCCCGGCTCAGCGAAGCCGCGCCCAGCGTTTGTGCCGATCTGGTCAAGGCGATGAAGTTCAGTACCCAGCAGAACATTGTCAGTGGAGAGACCTCAATCACGGTGCAACGGCCTGGCCAGGGCGGCGGAGCGATTGCCCGGCTACGCCTGCTGTCTATCCTGCAAGAGCACGCCTCCCGTCTTGGCATCCGAGTGACGTGGTCTTCGCGCGTGCTCGACGTCGCGACGCTCACCGGCGACATCGTCGTCGGCGCGGACGGCATCAATTCGCTTGTAAGGACGAGCGACGAAGCGGGCTTCGGCACCTCCCGTCGCGATCTCAGCAACCACTTCGCCTGGTTCGGCGTGCAAAAGGCTTTTGCATGTCCGTCGCTAGTATTCCGTCGGCATGAAGGCGGCTATTTCGTCGCGCACTACTACCCGTATTCCGACGATATGAGCACGTTCGTGGCTGAATGCGATGATCGAACGTGGCAACAGTTCGACCTCGACAATGCGAGCGCGGATTCACGCAGGGAGTTATTCGAGCGCGTATTTGCACCCGAGCTCGATGGCCATGACCTCGTCTCGAACAACTCGAACTGGCGCCAGTTTCCGGTGATTCGCAATGGGAACTGGTACAGCGGCAATCGTGTGTTGATCGGCGACGCGCTGGCAAGCGCACATTTCTCGATCGGTTCAGGCACGCGTATAGCGATGGAGGACTCGATCGCTCTCGCGCAGTCGATCGCAGCAAACGCTAACGACGCACCGGCAGCACTGCGAGCCTATGTGGCCACGCGTCGCGAAGCCAAGGATCGCCTGATCGGTGCGTCCGAAGCCTCATATGAGTGGTACGAGCAGATCCGGGAATGGATGGATAGCTACACGCCTCACGAGTTCGTGTATCAGTTCATGACGCGCACGGGTCGTGTTGATACGGCGCGGCTGCGCGAGCAGTACCCCTCACTCATGCAGGAACTCACGAGTGCCGGCGCGGTGCCAACGGGCAAGGCGCTCCAATGACGCTGAGCTACGAGTACGTGCTGAACGTCTCGCCGTTCGTCGTGCGGCGCACCGTGCGCTGGGGGGACTGCGATCCAGCGGGCGTCGTCTACACGGGTCGCTTTCCCGACTACCTTCTCGGAGCCCTGTCGCTCTTCAAGGAGCACATTGCAGAAGGAACTGGCCAGTCGCTCGGTCAGCCTTACGGTGTGGGCTTTCCTTGCCGCGGTATGACGTTTGACTTCTCAGGGACGCTCTGGCCCAACGACGTTGTCGATCTCGAATGCTACGTCGGCGAGATCCGCACCCGCAGCTTCGATTTTCACTGCGAGGGGAGACGCCCTAGCGGCGAGCCAGTTTTCAGTGCTCGCTTCTCGCCGATCTGCGTTCATGCCGAAGTGCGTGAAAGCACAGACATTCCCGCGCCGCTGCGCGCGATCCTGGCGCGTCACGGCCGCGCCGCTAAAATGAGGTAAATGGGACATGAATTACCGCATCGGGCAAATAGTGCCCAGCTCTAACATCACGATGGAGAAGGAAATTCCCGCGATGTTTGCGTCGTACATGAACGACCACCCTGAACACGCATTCACGTTTCATTCAAGCCGGGTGCGCATGCATAAGGTGGTCGCTGAAGAACTTGAGCGTATGAATCGCGACATGGGCCGCTGCGCCGTCGAACTTGCCGACGCACGTGTTGACGTTCTCAGTACCGCGTGCCTGGTTGCCATCATGTGTATGGGCAACGGCTATCATCGCACCGCAGCACATGCGCTGCGTGACGCGATCGATACACAGACCACGTCGCCAGAGGTCATGACGTCGGCTGGAGCGCTTGTCGATGAACTCAAGAGCTTCGGCGCGAAGCGTATTTCGCTGATGGCACCGTATAGCGACGCGCTCACGCGGCGCGTTATCGACTATATCGAGGCTGAAGGCATTGAGGTGCAAGATGCAATCAACTTCTCGATCGAGGACAACCTGGACGTCGGCGCACGCGATCCGCTTCTATTGCTTGACGATGTGAAACGTCTGAATACCCAGGGCGTCGACACGGTCGTGCTTTCGGCGTGCGTGCAGATGCCCTCCTTGCCAGCTTTGCAGCTCGCGCAGCGAGAACTCGGCATTCCCGTTACATCTACGGCCGCATGTACTGTTCGACAAATGCTCAAGCTACTTGGTCTCGACCCGGTGCTGAAGGGCGCTGGCGCCTACCTCGGAGACAATTCTGGACTTAACTGACACAGCACACGTCGGCAAATAACACAACGCTGTGATGGATATGTGAGAGGAGACAAACGTGACTACGATCACCCCCAACCCATACGCACCAGAAGCGGCAGAGAAGCCATCAAAGAAGAGGCTTGCCGCGATTGTCACTGGCGCCGCTGTCGGCATGGCATTTGGCTATGCACCCATGTTCAACGCAACTGCCGGCATTTTTGCACCCTCGATTCTGCAAGAGTTTCACTGGACGCACGAACAGGCAGCCGTGTCGTACGCGGCTTCGATGGGCGGCCTCGCAGTCGCCAGCCCACTCATCGGCGTGTTGATGGACCGATTCGGCGTCCGACGCGTCATTCTGATTTCGGCAATTGTGTTTAGCCTGGCACTCGCCTGCATGGGAATTCAGAGCGGTGAAAGAGGCACATGGCTAGCGCTTTCGATCATCGTCGGTGTTTTCGGCGCGGCGACGTCCGTGCTCGGATATCTCGCTATCCTGCCTCAATGGTTCGACAAGCGGCTTGGCCTGGCGACCGGCTTCGCCATGATCGGGCTCGGTGCCGGCGCCGCGGCCGCACCAGCCGCCGCTCACTATCTGATCTCAATGCTGCACTGGAGGCACGCCTACCAGGTGCTGGCTGGTGTATCTTTCGTCGGGTCGATGCTTGCACTGTCACTGCTTAAAGAACGACGCCCTTCGACGCTTGCGGACAAGCACGCTCCACGCCACGGCAGTATGCCTGCAGGCGATCTACCATTTTCGCCAGTAAAGTTAGGCGTAATCTTCCTCGTGGCATTTCTTGCTTCAAGCGCAACCCTTTCCCTGAATCCGCATTTGCCAGCCTTGCTGCTGGATCGCGGTTTGTCAGGTGCTGCCGCCGCGAGATGCGCGTCGGCCGTTGGGATCGGGCTCCTGATCGGTCGCCTGCTGTCGGGATTCCTGATGGATCGCTTTCACGCTCCCTTTGTTGGCGCCACGTTCTTACTTGCGGGCGCTTGCGGCACGCTCCTCCTGTTAAACGCAACATCCCTTCAATCGGCACTGCTCGCATCGGCCCTTGCTGGTTTGGCCATCGGTGCGGAAGGCGATTTGCTTTCGTACCTCGTACGCGCCTACCTCGGGATGAAGAAGTTCGGACGCAACTATGGCATCGCGTTCGCCGGCTATGCCCTTGGTGCAGTCTTTGGTCCACTGGCTGCGGGGCGTTACGTGGATACCTATGGCAACTTCGAATTGCCGCTGCAGGTCGCACCTGCGTTATTGATAGCGGCAAGTCTCCTGCTCATTTCTCTCGGGCGATATCGGTCATTGAATGCGACGAGCCCGGAAGGCAGAATCGCGCGGGCAGAGACCTGACTATGTCCACAGCCGGGCGCCAGTGTTCATGCGGATGGCGCCCGCAGTCAGAAAAGGCCGGCAATGCAGCACCTGCACCGCTCACCTCAGCCTCACGTTGCTCGAGTGCCCGCCGTCGCGCCCGTTAGCGATGTCGCAGTGCACCCTGATGCGTAGCAAGCCTCTTCGGCAAAGATTTGAGGTTGTTAGTCCCGGTTTCTCGACCAGGCCCTGAACGGGCACTGGCCAGCATTCCACTCTATCGGATCAGCGCTCCCGTATGATATCGGCGAGCGCCTCTACCCCCTGTGTCAAAGCCTGCTTCACATGTCCCCCGACATGCGTCTTGTTCACCGCATCTGAGACTGCGAAGCGCGGAAAGAGCGCCAGCGCGTGAGCGCGGTCAATGCCTGATTTCACGTCTTCGGAAATGACTTTCAATTCAGCAAGAGATTTTGTCTGAATGCCAGAGACAACCGCCGGCGCGAACGGATAATCGCTACCAAAGAGGATCTGCTTCGGCTCCACGAGTTCACTCAAAGCTGCCAATGCGTATGGCGAGGGCGACAGAGCCGTGTCGTAGTAAAAGTTGCGCACGTAGTGCAGCACACCTCGGGGTGCTTTTCGCGCCATTTCCGGCATGCCGTTGGCCAGCGACAGACGCCAGGCGATATACGGTAGAAAGCCACCCGCGTGCGCAAGAATCCATCGGATCTTTGGGTATTTTTCAAGCGTACCGGAAAATATCAAATTAGTTGCCGCACGCGTAGTATCACAGAGGAACTCCACCAGAAAGCCAGGTGTAGACAAACCGAGTTCGCTGCTGGTGCTATGCAGATTCGGGTGGACAAACACAACCGTTTCTCGTCGATTCAATTCAGACATGAGTTCGTCGAACCGCTCGTCACCCAGGAAGTAACCATCTGTGCTTCCGAGCAGTACTACGCCGTCGGCTCCCAGCTCGTCCAATGCATATACGGCCTCGCGACACGCATCATCCGTAAACGGCATTGGCAGAACCGCGAACGCGCCAAATCGTCCGGGATAGCGGTTAACCGTTTCAGCTGCGAATTCATTGCATGCGCGTGCGAGATCTCGTGCCTGCAATGGCCCACCGAAATTCACACCCGGGGCCGACAGGGAAAGGATCGCTGTTGCAATGCCGTGCATGTCCATGTTCTCGATGGATAGCTCCGCTGTCCACGTCGGGAGCTTCGCGCCAGCAACTTCGTCTCGCCCCCTATCGTGCATCGTCTTAACGAAGACTGGTGGGATCAAATGATGATGAACATCAATGCGGTTTGGCTCTTGCTTCATGGGGCGTTCCTGGATGGCGAAAAATTTCTGAAAAGGCTGCTACCCGAGTGAGGCACGCGCACTCGAGCGTTTCAGTGATACGTAAGTGAGGAGTTGGCGCCGCACCGGCATTGCACACTGAAAGATCAGAGCGCAGTTCGGGAGCGCCGAGGTCACCGTGCAATGGGCATGGCGTTCGTTGTACGCGGAAAAGCTGCAAGTTGGGATGCAGTTCCTGCGCAGATGTGGAATTGACCGACAGGACGCGTAACCGGCGGGAGGTCGGGCCACGCTTGTAGGCGACGCCTCTACGAGAGCATCCACCCTCGGCAGCCGATTGCGCGCAACGTCGATGCTCAGTCGGCTCTTTAGTGAGCTAATGCACTGGCTGAAAATCTCAGTTCACCGCCCCTACCGATGCGTCCTGCGCAAGGAACGTCGTCACCATCGCGTTAAATTCATCCGCGCGCTCCCACTGAACCCAATGGCCAGTCTTGCTATAAAGATGGACATCGCAGTTCGACATGATTTTCGCCAGTGTTTTAGCACCGCTGGCACGGTTCACCTTGTCCTCAATGCCCCATAGCACTAGCGTCGGGGTCTGCACTGCTTTGAGTCGATCGTCGCGGGTGAAATCAATAAGGCGGACTTTAGGCATCCCGCGCGGGCCGCGCAGTGGCGGGCTGGCTACAACTTCGGGATCGATGCTAGCGCGAAATCTCTCGTCAATAATTGCGTCGGTAACATCACGGGCGTCATACACGAGATCGCCCCGGACGAACGTTGCCAACTTATCGCGAGTTGGCCCGTCTCCCTTGTAGTAACCAAGCAGCCGGCGCAGCCCAGCTGTGGGAATCGCGCGCGTTGTGTTGACGCCGCCAGGCCCCATAAGCACCAACCGCCCAACTGCTTCGGGTCGTTCGATCGCCATACGCAAAGCACACGCGCCACCAAGCGAAATTCCGACGACGTGCGCCCGCCCGATCTTCAGCGCGTCGAGCAACCCCAACATGCTCTGAGCGAGATCACCAAAGGGATCGCTCTGGTCGATACCCTTCGTTGATTTGCCGTATCCGGGCATATCGGGGACCAGAACGCGGTAACGAGCGGCGAGGGCCTCGATGTTGCGTGAATAATTGGAGACACCGGATGCTCCCGGCCCACCGCCGTGGAGCATCAGAACTGTGGGCCCTCGGCCAAATTCTGAAATAAAGATCTCTCGCTTGCCAATTGAAACCAAGCGCTCATTCACTGCACACCGACCATAAGTGGCGTTCACGGTAGCTCCGGCGATTGTCCGGTAGTTCGATAAGAATCTTCATAATGACAACAAACTCACTATGAAGATACGATGGTTTCTACCTAGGAGGGATCGACGGGCTGAAGTCCAAACGTATAATCCGGGCATGACTAAACTCTCCTCAGATGTCGATCATCGACCACGCGTCGCTGCCGAGCGGCGCGGCCGGATGCGGGCTCGGCTCATTGAATGTGCGATGCTGGTGTTCGCCGACAAGGGCCTGGGAGCGAGCGTCATTCAGGATGTAATCGCCGCGGCAGGTGTTTCGCAGGGTTCGTTCTACAACCACTTCCGCACGAATACCGATCTACTCGAAGCGGTTACGCAGGAACTCAACAATGAGTTGTTGCAACTCATTGAGACCGAAGTGGGTGACTATGACGATCCCGCGTTGCGTATTGCGAGCGGCGTACGGATGTATCTGCATTCCGCCTGCGCGTACCCCCAACTGGGTCGGTTCATTTGCGCCGTAGGATTGCATTCGGCGGGACCTAGCAGTCTGATCTACGTCTACCTGCCCCCCCATATCGAACAGGGCTTAGCCACGAAGCGATTTCAGAACATCACTGTCGATGTTGCACTCGATCTGATTGCGGGCACGGCGTTGGCAACGACCGCGAGGATTGCGTCTGGCCAATCCGACGCTACACAGCCAGAGCGTGCGGTGGCGGCAATTCTTCGTGGCTTGGGCGTTCCCGCAGACGAAGCCGATGCGCTTACGCGTGCGCCGCTTGCCCGCGTCGTTGCGCCGCTAACATCGTTGCTCGAACGCGGCAGACAGAGAGCAGAGGAACGTGCAGCGAGCACCGGTGTCCGCTAGAGAAGATCCGCAGACGAGACTCACTTGAACCGCTCCGCGTATCGTTCGCAATGAATCAAGGCGAAGAGTCAGGTGTAACCTCTATCGCGGGCCGGTCAATCGAGCAGGCAGCATGGGGCTCCTTCACCGTGCGGAAGTTGCCTCCTTCAGATCGAGCGCCACATCCACGATCATGTCTTCCTGGCCGCCGACCATCCGGCGCTTGCCCAGTTCGACGAGAATGTCCACGGTCTTGAGGCCGTATTTCTTCGCGGCCACTTCAGAGTGGCGCAGGAAGCTCGAATACACGCCTGCGTAGCCCAGCGCGAGCGTTTCGCGGTCCACCCGCACCGGACGATCCTGCAACGGGCGCACGATGTCGTCTGCCGCGTCCATCAGCGTGTGGAGATCGGTGCCGTGATTCCAGCCCATACGCTCCGCGGCCGCAATGAACACTTCAAGCGGCGCGTTGCCCGCGCCTGCGCCCATGCCCGCGAGCGACGCATCGATGCGGTCGCAACCTTCTTCCACCGCAACGAGCGAATTCGCCACGCCCAGCGAGAGATTGTGGTGCGCGTGCATGCCGGTTTGGGTTTCGGGCTTGAGCACTTGTTTTACGGCGCGGAAGCGATCGCGCACATCGTTCATCGTCAG
>NZ_CAJMZK010000029.1:0-120895 GCF_905220265.1 Paraburkholderia sp. J67 | reverse complement strand
TACCGTAACTGCTTGCTACCCGGTGTTTTCTGCGTCGCTGCATCAGCAGGAGGAGGCGAATTATGCAGGGCGCAGAACGGTACGTCAAGCGAATTTGAAGAAATTATTTCAACGCACCGTTTTTCTATAAAACATGTCGCCATCCAATAAAGTCGCGACCCTTGCCCCCACGCCGCCCGGGGCTCCCGCAGCCCTTCCGCCATCCAGCCTTGAGCAGAAAGTCGCGACCTTTCCCGCTCGCCCAGCCCTAAAGGCTCATTGAGCGCCTAAAAAGTTGCGACTTTCCTTATCCATCAAGGACGCGCCGCGTTTTATAAATTAGGGACACATTAACAGCCCACACCCACATATATCTTGCTCTGTTGCCCCTCGACGCCACCGCAGGAATCACTTCATCATGCAATGACACCGGAGCGCAGCTGATCTAGCGCCCTCCATCTACACAACAAATATGTAGTGTAGAATCTGGTGATGGCACCAGTTACCCTGATTTCCAACGAGAGACAAGCTCGTGAGGTTGCAACCTTGATCGAGCAGATCGGGGAAGCACTCTCATCTGAGCAGACCCTGAAGTCGATCGTTGATGGATTGCCGCGGGAGGTCATCGACGGTGTTCGTCGCTCGCTTTCTACGGAGAAGCAAGAATTATCTGAAACCCTTACCGCATACCAACGCGCGAAAGAAGGTGATATTGAGCCTTTGAAGGAAAAGGCAAATAACGATCCCGGCGAGGTGCTGATCGTCGCGCGCATTGCGAAGGGATGGTCGCAAAAGGACTTGGCACGCAAGCTCGGCTTGCGCGAGCAAGCAATTCAGCGTTACGAGGCTGAGCGCTATCGGACGATCAGTCTTGCCGGTTACATCCGCGTTGCACGCGCCTTATCCTTGAACTTGGCGGCAGAATTCAGGCCCTTGCCCGGAGAGCGCTGGATGCCATCTTTTGAGGTGTCGCAAGCCGAAGCGCAGAAGGTGCTGAAGCATGCTCGCGCTCACGGCTGGCTGCAAGGCGACGATAGCTCCGACGAGAACGGGATCAGCCAATTGGTCAAGCACGTCGCAGAGCATGTGGAAATGCATGGTACCCCCTCTTTGCTGCGCACAGGCCTGAATGTCCAGCACCACTCGGAAGACTGGTCGCTATTATCGTGGAAGGCGCAAATTACGCGCCGTGCAAAGGTCATCATTGACCGAGAAAAGCTCAAGTACCGTCCGCTAGACGTATCGTGGCTAAAAGATCTGGTTCGGCTTAGCAGGCTTGATGACGGCGTTCTACGTGCCGGCGAACTTCTCAGACAGCACGGAATCGTTCTGATTGCGGAGCGGAACATTCCGGGTATGAACGTAGACGGGGCAGCATTCCTTGTTGATCACATTCCAGTGATTGGACTAACGCTGCTTCGCGATTCGCTGGACAACTTTTGGTTCACACTGCTGCACGAAGTCGGCCACGTAATCCTCCATTACAGAACTGGTTTGGCCTCAGGCTTCTTTGATGACGTTGAGAGCGGCGAGGTAGATGAATTCGAGGAAGAGGCCAACCGCTTCGCTTCGAACATGCTGATCCCCGAGGAGCTTTGGTCACGATCACCGGCTCGCATTGCCAAAACCTCCGAACCTATCGAGCGTTTTGCGCAGCAACTTGAGATTTCGCCCGCGATCGTGTTCGGGCGAATCCGTATGGAGCGGAAGAACTACACCCTCTTTTCTGACAAGGTTGGTCGCGGCAAGGTACGGAAACAGTTATTTTCGTAGTTCCAGGAGGCGTTTCATGATGGATAGCAAGGTACTGTATTGCCCAGCATTGCGCATGAAAACAGGCGAGCTTAACGGTGTCCGTGAGCTTGCATCCAATGTAGCTGCACATGTCATACCTCGCTTCATCGTGCCGCCACCCAGCGAACGAGAGGACAACCAGCCAGAACTTTTCGTTCTGGACAATACACCGGACATCGGCGGAGTGTTGGCACGACACTGGCACGGCCGCCCCGCGTTCATTGACGCAACGCACCTCCTTCGCGAGCGCGGAAAGGAAGACCTTGCCGCGTGGCTACCACAGATGTTCGCGCGCGCCCGAAGTGTCGGTGTCTGGGCAATCCCAATGGCGTTGCTGACTGATCTTGGTACGAACGCGATTGAGGCGTTCAAGGCGTCCATCGACTCAGCAGCGAACTTGAAGTTTTGCGTATGCGTTAGCTCTGGGGAAATGGTCGACCCGGATTTTGGAGCCACACTCTCCGCTGCCATTGAGCAACTCGGCTTGAGTGCCTCCGAATGCGCAGTCATAGCAGATTTTTATGATTCTGATTTCACTACGCCTGATCACGTAGCGCCAATCGTTGCTGGGGCATTGGAGCAGCTCCAAGATTTGGGCCAGTGGAAGCACATTATCTTCCAAGGCACGCACTACCCGGAGAAGAATCCCGCGGATCATGGCTCGTCTAAACTCTGGCCGAGAAACGAGTGGGCGGCCTGGCAACAGGCCGTGCGATTCGATCCGGCTACGGCAGAACACATGATTTTCGGAGACTACGCCGCCGATTGCTCGAAGATGGTTTTCGGCGGCAGCGGCGGAGTCGCGATTCGCCACTACCGCTATGCAACGGCGTCCGATTGGCTCATTGTGCGCGGGGCGCAGAGGGGATCAGACAGGGAGATCATGCGGGAGATCTGCACGCGCGTTCTGGAAAGCGGCCTCTTTGCGGGATCCTCGTTTTCGGCAGCGGATACGTACATTGAACGCACGGCTCAAGGACTCGATGGCCCGGGCAATTCCACTATGTGGCGGCAAGTGAACACGACCCATCACATCACTCGGGCGGTAGTGGACGTAGCAAAGGTAAGGGGGATATCTATTGCCGAACTCCCCCTACAGTCCGTCGCACGCCAGCAAAGTTTGCTTGAGGATGAAGTTTGATCTTTCTGCAACGATCGCCGATATGCGGATAAGCGCGCATTTACGCGCCAAACTGCATCTCGGCCAGTTTTGCCTTAAAACTCCCGCGGGCGCGCGGGACATTTCATCATGCGCCAAGAACGGGGCCGACATCGGCCGCAACCGATCAGGGCCAACCGCGCATACAACTGAACCTGCCGCTGAGACTTACGTCTACAGGCCATCTGATCACCAGTCGTAAGTGGCGCCACATATTCGCCGAGTCTGTCCATGCCAGCCTGTCGCGCGGGCGAATGCATAGCGCGTCCCACGCCAGGGGCACGGAAGTACGCCGGTACCGTTAGAGGCACCCAGTAAGTGGCGCAAAATTGGCATAGCAGCGCAGTACAATATCGGCAGCCGGGAAACCTGGAATGCGAGACAGCATCAGGTGACACACACAAGAGACGCGACGAGAGCGCATAGTGAAACTAAAAGAATTCAGAATCACCAATTTTCGTTCTATCGTTGACACGAGCTGGTGCCCATTCTCTCGGGATGGCGTTACCGTCTTAGTGGGTCAAAATGAAAGTGGTAAAACTTCAGTGCTCGAAGCACTGGCTACAACTTTTTCAGGCCGATCAATCGCGGCAGACGACATTCGATCCGGCTCACCGCTTCCGACTATATACATAAAACTAGAGTGTGAATTTTCATCGCTCCGCGACGCCCTGGACGGATATCCAGCGGTGCAACTTCACGCTGTGGAGCGTTATTGGAAACAGAACAATAATATAGTCACCCTCCGATTTCATTGGCGTGAGTCAGACCCTGGCGCAAAATCGCCATATTCTCGCCTTTGCGAATTGGACAACGCTGAAGACCTGACTGCAACAATCAAATCACTGCTACCAAACGGCATCGACTCCGGTCCTATGTCGGCAATCTCGGTTGCCTTGCTGGGACACGTGATCTACCGTGAAGGCCCCACCTTCATGCTCTTTACCGAACAAAGTGGGACATTGCCCAATCAAATCGACCTCAACAGCGAGTTCGAGCCAATCGGCGCTGGCGATACAGCTGCCACGAACTATTTGACCGCAGCGCAAATTGATCTGCCGCAGTTGGTCAAATCAGATTTGAGAAGCAGACAGAGTGCCCTCACCAAGGCCAACGCAAAACTGACATCGGCCTTCAACTCATTTTGGAGCCAGACGATTGGCAAAGAAACCAAGCTGTCGCTCAATTGCGAGGTCGAATTCTATGGCTTGGATGCGGGTGAAGCGAAAGTGGGGAAGCCCTACCTTGTCTTCTGGATCAGCGACAGTCATACGCGCCTCTATCCGAGCCAGCGAAGCAAAGGCGTTCGCTGGTTTGTTTCATTCTTCCTTCAACTCCGTGCAGCGAATGTAAGTGACGAGAAACCGGTGTTTTTGCTTGATGAGCCGGGAGCGAATCTGCACTCAAAGGCCCAAGCCGATGTTCTAAAGTTGATTAACACATTGCGCAAAGAGATACCCATCGTCTACTCGACGCATAGCCCCGACCTCATCGAGTACGAACATCTCCACCGCATCCACGCTGTCCAGCGCACAGACGATGAAGACGACAGCGTTACCGTCATTCTGGACGCACATCGTCTCGGAGCAGCGTCAAGCGACACCCTCTCGCCTATCTTGGCTGCGATGGGTGCTGACTTATCGCGGCAGACAACAATTCAAAAATGCAACAACGTTTTACTTGAAGAGGTTAGTGGATTTTATTATCTAAGCGCTTTTTGGCGGCTAACAAATCAAGATCAACCCGCTTACTTCATAGCATCGACAGGCGTCAATAAATTACCCACGCTAGCCAACCTCTTCTTGGGATGGGGCCTGGACTTCATTACTGTCGTTGACGACGATAGCCAAGGCCGGGGAGTCTTTAAAGACCTGCAGCACGATCTATATGGAGACGACCAAGCACTCGCAGCACAGCGTGTTTTTAAGTTGAAAGGGCACGATGGCATTGAGGATGTATTTTCGACTAACGATTTCAAACGCTTCGTCTTGAATGATGAGGAAGCTGTCGTTACTCAAAAGAACAGTGAGCTATTAAAACGACGAGGCCGCTCGAAACCAATCATGGCTCTTGAGTTCAAACTCGCTGTTGACAACGGGCGCATTAAATTCAGTCAGCTGGAAAGCGCAACTCAGGCTGCAATTAAGGAAGTGGTCGACGGCATAGTATCTCGACTGGCGACACAAACAGCAAAAGCTGCGTAGTGGGCTGACAAATTCTGCTAGACAACGTTACCTCCAAGTTCTTGTCCAACAGCACGACGCTCGCCCGTCGTCACCGTATCAATGTGGCTAACATGCACCTGCATGCCGTTAATGGCGAACTGTCAATGTAGCCAGGACCGGAAGTTCGCTTTTCCGGCACTAATGTCCACTCAGCTCGTCAGAAAAAGTTGAACTCGGCGGCCAACCTGTCGATCTACGCGAGAGCGCTACGCGGCATGCCTCGGAGGGGTCTTTCAGGTGGACGAGATCGGCGCGGAAACTATGCGGGGAACGAGGTTGAGACCGACGCGGAAGGCACCGCGCCGTCCTGAGCCATCACCGCATGTTGCGAGGTTTTCGCTCAGCGTCTCCTGCATTGAGCACCACGTTGACCGGAAACTGTTCGAGGTAGTCCCGCAGACCATGATTGCCTTTCCGGACATCGTGCGCCGCGGCGATGGCGGCGAGGTCCGCATCGTCGATCGGATCCGACTTGTCGTCCGGCCACGAGGCGAACCCGTACACGATCACCAACGATTCGGGATGAAGCCCCGATCGACGGTTAGCGCGATCCTCCTCGTACCAACCCTTGGGGCGAAGTGCATACATTTCGATCGCGTCGGCGACGCGATGACGCCAGTATTCCTCGTGATCCTCGCACATCGCCTTGTGCGACGGCTCAGTCACGCCCTGCTTGAGTTTCTTGTACATCTCGACATGGCGCGCGGCCGTTAACCAGTTCAGTCGGTCAGGTTCGGCGCGCTCGGCTCGCCCATCGTTAGTCAGAGCACCGTGTGCGCGTTGGAGCGAAAGGATCGCCTGGTCGAGGTGGTTCTTACTCTCGCGGTCCCGCTGCGGCGTCTTGATCGCAGTGCGGGCAATGTAGGCCGAGACGCACATGGCGATGGACGCGATGACGGGAGACGCGATGGTCGCAATCAGTTTGACCGCACCCCAAGGATCGACGACGGCGGCAGCGGTAGTCGGATCAGCCATCGAGCGCCACCGGCCGGAGATCCACTTTCAGGTCGTACTCCATCAGCCGGACGTTCGGGACTTGCGACGCCGCATAGCGGAGCCGCTCGCCGATGTCAGACGCTACGATCACACCGAAGACGCTTTTGTCGCCCGCCAGGTGTTTTTTCACCCATCCCATGTAGCGGAGGATCTGACCCAACGTGGCGTCTGGGCCACGACCCAGTTTTAGTTCGAGAACGTAGAAGTCGCCGTTACACGTGGCGAGTATATCGATCGGCCCGACGTCCGTCTGAAACTCCACGCCATCCCGATCGTCGGTGCGGTAGAGGCCGAGCGCGGTCGCGTGACCCGGGAGTTTGGGCAGGTTCTTCGCCAGATAGTCGCGCAGGTGCGCTTCGAGCGCGAACATGCCGTATGCGTCGGCGGTCGCTTCAACGGTCGCCTCGACCGCCGCTGGATTTTCGCCAACACCGTCGGCCAGGCGCACGATCAAGTTCCCGTCGCCCACCCTAGCTATCTCCCACACGCCGTGCTTTTCTGGCTCATACCAGACGACTTTCCCGCGGCCGGTATTGAAGAGGTAGTCGTATGCAGAGTCGGCGATGCGGGGCTTCTTGTTTTCGCTGTAGTGGACGCGCGAGGGATGGTTCACCGCACCCGAAATGATGCTGCACGTCATCGAACTGTCGTTGATGTCATCGCCATACATCGAGCGGATCTTTGCCTTGATAATCGGATACGTGCACTCCCCGCCTATCTGCTGGACTGCCTCTTTGACCATTTGCCAGACCGATGGTCTGTTCACGTTGCTCACCTGGTGCTCCTCACTCTTTTGGTAGTTTTGCGAGACCAGTTGTTCGGCCCGCCGAGAGAGAGCATTCTTACCACGTGTAAGTGAACAAGGAAACTCCCTGTGACCGCGTTGACGCGATGGCGATAGGCGGCAGCAGAGTAGCAAGCAATGGAGCCGCGGCTTTCCGAGGGCCGCCTTGCATGGCTAGCCATGCATCGACAGTTGCCTTCGTGCGTTGCTCATCCAAGTCGATTTCGTCTTTGCGACCATCATCAAAATCAAGCTGATCTTACTTGGATGTCTGTCCCATCTAGCTCATGCTGCTCAACCTTAGCGACCGGTCGGGATCCGATGGAACACCTACGGGACATCACGAAATGTATTGCGTGCACCGGCTACGCTGCAGATCAGTACGCTGGCGAGGTATTGCGTGCAAATTCTCGTGGCGAACGCTACACGACCGTACAAAGCGGCAGGAGGGACAAGCTCGCGCCGGCGCCATAAGGAACCGCCAGAAGTTCGCGACTTAACGTCGAACTATCACTGCCGGCGGCACGTGTGGTAGCGCCGTCTGTTTTTCCAGGATCCTTGACACGCCCCCAGGGTCAGCTTCGATCGCTTTACCGATGGCCGTTCGCGTCGCACCGGTGCCCACCAGGTTGTGAACAAATTCCGCATGGCTATGTCCATAGAATGTTGGACGCAGGTTCTGCGGAATGCCCGCCTGTGTGCGGCTGTAGGTGAAGCAGAATCCACAACTGCACCTTGCCACGAATCAGCCACTCGGCGCCCTCTGGCGACACTCGACGATATGTCCGGGCCCGTGAGGGGCAATCTTGTTCGGACATACAGGCCACATTGCATCGCAATCCTGCTGACTGATGAAATTCACGAATATCGCCACCAATACCGCCCGCGTGGTAAATCTACGTGTCAAATGGCCATTGGCAGCTGTTGCCAGCCAATTATTGTTTCCTGTCGGCGGCAACGACTCAAGATGGGCAAGGTATGGCTCACCGTAAAATTCTATGAAATCCCGAGTCAGTCTGCGACAGTCGAGATTACGGGGGCCGAATGTATAGCCCGCTTTCCAGATCATCGATTTGAATTGCGCCAGCGTTGCTTCCAGGTCAGCCGAGATGCGATGGTTCAACAACCAGACTGACGCACGCGTCACGCGCTGGCACGCGTCAAGTTGCGCGGAGCTTAGATCAAGCGCGACCGGCTGGATATTCGCGACGGACAGGTGCTGAAGTGCCGGCCATGCCGCTAAAAACCTCAGATCCCTACTCCAAACTTCCTTCAGATAGATCCCGTGTTCGGGGCACAGAAGAACGCCAGGCAACAGATGAGAGCGACGCCAATACGCTGGTCGATGGCCAGCACGGTCTGCGGCTCGACAGGCTTCGCAGAAGCGCAATCTGGAGTGCACAACGAGCGGAGATGGCTTGCGTCCTTTTTGACGCATATCCGCCAGCAAGGCATCGCGAACTGGAGCAGGAAGCAACGCCGCGTAATACGGATACAAGGTAAACCGCTCAGCCAGTTCCCTGCTATTGAGGTTCCATACACAACTGGTTTCTTCTGCGAATCGATCAAGACCGTACGCTAACGTAACAGATAGACGTTGCTGATATCCAAACAGATTTTTCAGAAAGCGCACCTTGTCTCCAACCCTGAGATCCGCCATATATCGTGCGACAGCACTGAATAGCGGCTCGTCAGGAAATGGAAAATCAAGATCTATGGCCATGGCCTCACCTGTCTCATCGGTCAAGTCGTTATGCTTTAAGCCACAACCTGCCGCGACCGTCGCACGACAACGGGTTTTCCGGGTCGACGAGCTTCCAGATGATTCTCTCAAACATTGGCCTGCCCGCTCTTCGCAGACTCAGCAGGAGTTAGCGTTTCGTCCGCCGAGCCCACATGGCCGCGCAGGCTCCTTCAAGTCCTCTGGAGAATATCGCCGTATTGTTTTCCATAATCCTGGCTCGGCAACCGCCGCTCGCCTGACGGTGCCGAAATGCTTCACGAGCTTGCGCCACCTCGCGCGAAGTTGCTCAATCGAAACTGAACGGTTAGGCAACACATCGCCCCGCGGGTGCCTGACCATTCTCCGCGCCGTCGTCTCCGATATCTGAAGGGTGCGCGCGATCTGGGCGACCGACCGGCCGGCACCGGACAATGATCTCGCTCGCTCAGCATAAGCGCTTCCATAGACCGTGACCTCGACGCCGAGTGGCTCACCGCCCGCCACAGCGCGATAGGCGAACGAATGACCGCACCGGCAATGTGCGTAGTACCTTCCATTACGGGCGTCTCGTGCTTCAACCGGGTGTCCAGAGCCATGGGCAGCGAGAGGATTGGGGCAGCATGGCCACCCATCGACAGACTCATCACGAATAAAACTACCGCAGAAGACAGCAAGCAGTACATTGGGCAGCGCGCAGCACGCACTCTGCCGCCCTGCCAGTCGCGCGACCACCCAGTTCTGGCGTGTTAAGGGGCATAAATCCACCATCTCCAGATAGGATTTACCGTAGAACGCCATGAACGCGTCGACAACCCTTCCGCCTGAAAGTGCTTCCCGCCCGTGGGCAAACCCGCCATTGTGGAGTGCATCCCAGCATGACTGGCGCAAGAACGCATCGTCAACCGTCGCGCTGGACTCAAGTAAATACTGCGCCGCCCGGGCGACCTGGCTGATATGGCTCATTTGTTCTTGCGTTGCGGTGAGCGGGATGGTCAGGCCTTTCGCCATCACGTCCTGAACGGACAACCAGGGCGTCTGTGAGCTGGAACAATAGCCAAGGCTGCGCAGTCCAGATCCGTGTATCGGGCACACAACGACACCCGGCAATTGATGAGTGCGCCTGAAATGCAGTGGCGCTCCAGCGCGCCGGTCCTCCGCAATACACGCGTCACAAATCCGGACAACCCGGCGCTGGTGTATCAACTTGGGCATGAACGTCGCCAGTACGCGCGACCGCCGTACAAGCAGCAAATCGAGCATCGTTTGCTGCTGGACCTGCGTGAGGAACGCAGCGTAGAACGGAAACAGCGTGTGCTGTTCCGCGATCTGACCGGGCGAAATGCCCCACGTCAGAGCCGTATTCTCGGCTACGCACGAAAGATTGTAGGCAAGCACCGGGGAAAAATGCGCCCGATGTCCGAACAGGTTAGCCAGGTAGCGCGGCCAGTTCCGCACGCGAAGCTCAGTCGCGTACCGCGACACCGCCCCAAACAGCGGTTCGTCAGCCTCCGGCGGGAATAGATCAGTAGCCATGGTTCATCGCAGGACTGGCGTCGCAGTTGCTGCGTCGGTCCGATTGTCGATCCGCCTGCATTGGGACAGGGATTGCATAACAAGGCGATCTAGCGGATCAATCCGCCGACGGTGGTGCAGTCGGAGAGCGCGACAGTTCGCGCCTCTGGAGCACCTCAAGTACCACGCCATACGACGTCAGCGCAGGCATGTCGCGCAACACCTCGCTAACCCGGAGATCGGCGTCGCTGTGCGTGAAGCCGAGCGGCAGTAGAGACGCCACAGCGGAGGCAAAGGTCTGGCTGCGGACCTCATCATCGATGCCCTTGTTCTCTTTCTCATTCGGGCGACTCATCGCCCGACGATGCACCTGGGCCGCTTCTCCGTGGAGGATATCCACATAGTGGCTCAGCGCTTTCGAGTCCTGGGCGCGCAATGCCTTGACGACACCGGTCAGTGGTTCGAGCAATTCCTGCTGCACCTTCTCCAGCAGTTCTGGCGTGAACTGCTCACGTTTAGTTTCAATCGCCATGTACTGCACAAGCCTGGCGAGGAGTTTGATCAGCGCAGGCAACCCGGCACTGTGATCCAGAAGGGCAGCTTTAACGCGCTCCGGATCCGTGATCGGCTTCTTCAGAAAATTTAACGCCAGAACCTTGTCTGCAAATCCCTTATAAACCTTGTCATCGCTCAGGGGTGCCATGACCTCGTAGCCATCGCTCGACACTCGTCTGGCCAGGCGCAGCCGCGTTTTAATGATAGCCTCGGTTTCTGGCGTGCCCAGCACCATCATGCAGCAGCAACGGCTGTTCAACAGATTGACCACGGTGTCCAGCAACTCCGTGCTGGCTGCCGCACGCAGGAGATTCTGGAATTCGTCAATCACTAGCACGCCAGCGAAGTGCCGGCGCAATACCACGTCGACCTTTATCCCGTAGTCGTCGCTGCTGTCCCGCACTTGCATCTCATCGAGATAGTGAGTGTCAAGGTGCTCATCGACCCAGCGCAAGATACTTTTCAGAAAGCTTTTGACGCTGCCATTGGCGGGACACGTGACGTATATCCAGACAAGCTGCCTGAACCGGCACGGTATACCCCGAAACTCCGTGTGACGGATCACTGGCGGGAAGAGGCTTAATGCCAACCTCACCGCTGTGGATTTGCCAGTACCCGACATACCGACGAGCGCCCGGCATGCCGCGTGACCTTCGACCAGATCCGCAATGACGCCAGGCTTTCCGCTTTGGATCCTGTTGTAGGCATCCTGCATATGCCTATGGATGTCGATCGTCGGATTGATGGGTCCATAGTGGTTCCGCAGGGCAACGTGCATCCATTCGAGCAGGCTGATGTGAATTGGAAGAATGATCAGCAAACGGTCAATTCGACCGATGGACATAAGGCGATGCTCTTTTGGCCAGGCACCGCATCCCTCCGGACACGCAACAGCGAAGTGCTCTGCAAGCGCCCTGAGCGTTCCTTCGAGATTCACAAAAGTCGGAAGCGCGAGAATCAGCGGGTTTTCGGCGTATTCCGCCAGTTCAAAGCCGCCCTCGTGATACACCGCCAGGACATACCGCTGTGTCCGTGCGAAGATGGGATCGTTGAAGACAGAGCGTGATGCCTGCACGTCCTCAGACTCGCCAGCGGTATGATCAGCCCCGGGCACGCGTCGGCTATTCGGACGTTTCATTGCGGAACTCCTTCGGGATCAGCGTCATCATGTGACCCGGTTGCCGCTTCGAGAAGCTCGATGGCGGCAGCTTCGCGCTCCGCCTTAAGCGAGCCCTTCCGGCCCTGCTGCGGCTGATCGGGTGCGCGTTCGGAGGTCGACGTGTGAGCTCTCGACGGACCACTCCTTGGCGGGGAATACGCGTCCACTGCACGGTTTAGGGCGTTTTCCTGGTGCCGTGCGTCGCTCATGCCGGTTGACGTAGGATGCTGTTTTCCCGAGTCCTTGAGTGCACTGCGGGTGCGTTTTTTGGCGGACTCGGTGTCTACACGGGCGTTGTTCATCTGCATGACCCGCTCAGGCTGCTGCCTGAAGTTTTCCTCGCGGTCGTTTTCGTGGAGTTGATCGGCATACTGTTGATGCTCGATCCACGAGAGCCCCTGCATCTCGATTCCGCAGTCGAGCGCCGGGCAGAAAACGGGAAAGCCGCCCAATTCAACCCAGATTCCGCCCAATTCGTCGGGGTCGCTCTGCACGTGAACGTGCCGGTCCTTGCGGTCAAGGCGGCCCAGATAGGCGTCCTCCGTGGCCTCCGATCCGTAGAACCTGCCATGCAGCTTTACGCCACGCTGAGTCAGCAGCCCAGTATCATGCCGCCACGTCGCCAGCTGAATATCGCTAAGAGAGTGCTCCAGGAGCGCACCTGAAACGTTTTCGACTCCCCAACGCCAGCGGTTGATGGGTGTATTGGATTGGTGGGAGAACACCAGATCCGGGTGGGGAAAGCCACCGGTCAGCGGCGTCCTGTGATAGACATGGACCGCGCGCAAAATGTGCGTCATAAATTCACTGAGCGTGTACACCGCGTCCCAGGGGTAGCGCCGCGCGCGTCGATGCTCATGCCAGTCACATTCGACGACTCCTACCATCTGGCGCTGCCAGACGAGCGGGACACTCCCCCAGCGCCGCTCGGCGGCAGCTCTCCAGGTCGGCGTGTAGGGCCGGCAGTTGGAGATTGAGATACCCAGCTTCGCAAGGCTCAGCCAGGGCTGCGCGGCCATGAATTCACTTCCACGGTCGCAAACGATCTCCGGAGCCAGAAAGTGGCACGGCCAGGCGTCGTCCTCGATGTCAAAACCGAATTGCGCACAGAACTCCTGTTTCCCCATCACCGCCGCCTCGATGACTGATGCTGCAGCAGCAAAGCTTGGTCGCTCGAAACTCGCATGTACTGCCACGATCATCTGACTGAACGAGTCAATCAAAAAGTAGATGGTCGGACGCCCGACCACTACAGTGCGATCCAGTCGGGAAACCAGATAGACGTCGGCGATCGTCGCGTCTAACAAAAATTTGTCGCCTGGTCCCTTCACCCGACGGTCAGCGCGACCGCGAAGCAGCAACGGTCCGCAATCACCCCGTCGGCGGGCGGCCATCAATGCGCGTACATCCGGCTCCGATTGACAGAAATAACTAACCTGTCTGGCCGTAATGATCCCGACATCGCTTAACTCCAGTTCCGTCAGGTGGCCCTGCTCGTCCCTCGCCTCATGGACGGTGCGCGCGATCGCGTTCAGCGCATCACACACGTTTTGATAGCTTGGACGCGACCTCCCCTTACGCGTCGCGCGCCGTGTCTGGCCATGACGCTTTGCCTGTGTCAGTTCGCGTGCTACCCGTTTCTTGATCGCACTGGCCGCCTCCTCCTTACTCTTGCCGGTTTGCCTTGCGCCAAGCGCTGTAAGCCACGGGGCCTCGCCTTCGGTCAGCAGCAGATCGACCGCCTGCCACAACAGGCAGGCCAGTTGGTCACCGGGAACCATATAGCGTCGCTCGGGATGCAGGCCCTGCGCGCCTGACTTGCGTCCTGGCCGACAGGTGTAGTTTCGTCTGGTCGGTTTTTCACCCGGCTCGCCGCGATACGCGCCGCCGCTTCGGGGCCGTCCACAATTGGGAAAATCACTCGTTACCGCCTGTTTAGTCATGCCTCGCTGGAAAAATCTGAGGAGATAGGCATGAATAGTTTTGGGCTGCACATTCGCAAGTTCGGCGGCCTCGTGAATCAGACGGCCCCGCGTGGAACGGTCGAGAAGTGGGCGGATTACTGAAGGATCGAACGTGTCTCCGGGCTGGACGATCGGGCGGATTCGCTTCCAGACCTCATCCGACCTCCTGACGTTTGCGTCGAGCGATCTGCGTGTCCGTTTCTCGTCCGCGAACGGATCCTCCCAAACCCGAAGCATCCGCCCTGGACCATGAAAGCGATCGTCGGTGAGCACCCGCAGTTCGGCCGTCGCGTAGCGGAAGAACTTGAGATGCCGCCCTGAGATCGGGCAAAGGTCAGTGCGCTCGGCGTTCGAATAGACGACACGGTAGATGATCCCGGACTCCGCCGAGCGCCACAGACTCCTCACAGGGTATGGGATTCGGCATTGCACGCGCATTGGCATGTCGAAACTCCTGGGCCGCAGCTGACTCAAGCGCGCGCGATCGGCGCCACGACGGTGAAGGCCGAAGGCGGCAGGCAGAAGAAGTCACGAGCTGACAGGTCCACCCTGAGAACCTGCGTGGCCAGCAACCGCCGGAACGCGCCAACAGCAGTTCCGGAAGGTAGCGAGCCTCGTCGGGTCGCCGCGCGGCAGACCTCACGTACATCGACGTGGTCATGGGCAGTCAATTCTTCCAGCACCACCGACTGGGCCCGTTGCTGGGCCGCCGTCACGCCGGTGCGGATCACCTGCTCGCAAACTGGAAAGAGCCAGCTAAGGTTCCGCGCGAGCGGACTATCAACGCCTCTGCGGCAGCAAACAGAAAAGCTCGCCCCGCACGCGCTCCAGTAGTACTCCAGCAAGGCACACTCGGTCCTGAAGGCCTGCGTCGATGCGCTGTCGGAGTGACGCGTTTGGATCGCCTCTTGCACCAGCTCGCCCGCTTTCTGCCGGGTTATGAGCAGATCAGTCAATAGCACTTCGGGATTCGTTATCCCACCTGGATGCTGGAGCCCATGGCGCACGGCAATCGCGGTTGTATGTGTCGTGAGCGCCGGAACATGTTCACGGATATCCGTTACGTCCTCCTGAAAGTACTGCTCCATGAAGACACACAGCTGCGTATCGGACCGCAGTTCGACGGTCCGGTTTTCAAACCGGGCGCACGCAAACCGGTGAATGAGGCCCGTCCTCGGCAATTCCAGCCCCCTTAACGGCGACACATATTCCTCGCCCTGCAGCATGCCCAGATGCTGTCTCGTCAGCAGGCGACGCCGCGTCGAACATGACAGACCGATCATGATTCGCATTCCTTATCAATTGCGGGATATCGACACGGTTTTTCTATGGTGCGATATCGACAAACCCGGACTTTGTCCAGCGCCCGAAACAACCACGGGGACTGGACAAGGTCAGCGAAAATGTGCCCCATTGGGCTAGACCGGCTCTTTCAGAGGATGCCGTCTGGCCCCGTAAATAATGACGTTCCGGCAGTGGTCAAACACCCAATCCATGACCGGTGAAAAATCGGCCGCCCGCGCCTCAAGCATGAGGGTGTGAGGCAGGCCCTTCCGTGCAGAAAGGCGCTCCAGGCATGCCCCAGCGTCAGCGGCACCGCATGCATCGAGAAGTTCGAACAGCATCGACTCCTGGGTCATCCAGTCCCTGACGATGAGAACACACCAGCCCACGCCAGCCGGCCTGACAAGCCCGGATACCGGATGCATATCGATCTGCCAGACGCCTTGACCAGCCGGCGACCGATCTTTATGCCCCCTTGCGGCGGTGCCGGATCCGTCAGATGAGTGCAGCCTCTCGACTGTCGACTTCACTGGATAGCCGTGGGCGAGCCGGGAATCATCGGGATCGGACGGCAAGCATGAAAAGCGCGCGCCCGCACCGCTCCAGCGATCATCCCGTTTGCGGCGTGACCGCTTTCCAGCTCCCAGCTCGAGCAGTTCGCCGCTCACGATCTCATCCCCAAGCCATCCCCATATCGGCAGCGCGTCATGGCTGAGCTGCGGGACGACCGGGAAGCGCCGCCGCTTCCCCGACACGGGTACTTGCCCGCTCGGCGTTGGGCGCTTGTCGTGCCTGGAGTGCTGGTCGTGCTTTTTTGACTTTGCACAGCGGTGCTGTTTGTCTCGCTTTCCATTGCCAGCGACACGTCCAGTTGATGACTTCATGTGTCCTCCTGACCGGTGAAAATGTGGCCCCAGTTACTGGCGCACGGGAGAATGCCCGCGGCGGCGGTCTCTCTCATGGAGACCGCCGCACCAGGCACGCCGAAGCTTGCATCGGTGCCTGCGCGGTCACCGTACTGGATGGCGACCTCGCCTTGATTCTGTTAGCACACCTGAATGCCGTACATGTACTTCCCGACGGTCGGCGCAACTGAGGCTGTGTAAGTCACAGCACAGCCTTGTGCAGGTAACTGTAGTCCATGTCCAGGGCGGTTCAATCTGCCCCAAATCTGCTCTGCGCTTATCGCCTTCGTCGTGCTCGCACGGTCGATAACATGGACGCATAAGGCAGGTGGCCTCACCCGCTTCGTCGTCGCCTCGCCTCCATTTTTCCTCATCCTTACCGCCCCTTACTGGCACATGGGATTTCGGCACATTGATTCGGATAGCTAATTGATGCAATTCGATACTGGAAGAATCGGCGTGCTGTCTAACAACCCTTGCAATAGTCAGATGGTTTCAGCGGTGATGAGTTGAGATTTTCTGATATGACTTCTTTGTCTATCTGTTCGCCCGTCAATCCGGCTGAATGACGTCGTACAAGCCTCCCGCTCCCTCGCTTCGCTCCCCCTTAGCGTCGATCAGGTTTTCTGATGAGCCGGCGAACCGGCCAGCGTCCACGCGGGAGGGTGGCATACGCCCCCAAAACCGGATGTGAGCCAGGCTCACCCACTCCCGCTGCCGGGGGGCGTTTGCGCGAGTCGATTGGCACGATAATGCAAGTTATCTTGCTATCCTAATTTTTTCCCTGCCAATTTTCCCTTGATTGGCGCAAAGCGCGTCCGGGAAACAGACAATCGCCTTAAACCGCCGATCGGGGCGATAATGATGCATGGGACGCACACCGCTCAACACGCAGGAAGCAATCCGTTCCGTGGTCCTGCGCCTGCTGGACTCGGCGGGGGTCGTCGCGCCCATCACGCCCACCCTCTTCCGGCAGATTGTCAGTGCGAGACGGGTACGGGACGAACTCGGTGCTGGCGATGCCGGGTGGATTGGTCGCCAGATTCGTGACATTGAAACGGAGATAGTTACCGAGTCGGCGACCCGGCGCCATTCCGTCCCCGGGCTGCCCACAACCGTCGCCGATTCAATGCGTGCCTTGTGGGTTGAGGCACTGCAGGCCGCGCAGACCGAATTCTCTGACGCACGCGCGCAGGCCGAGGCATGCGTGGTCCGCGCTGAAGCCGACCGCCAAAATGCGAGCGCCGTGACTGCCATGCTGCGCACCGAACTGGACGACTGGCAGAAGCACGCGCGCTGCGGAGATACCCGGATCGGACAACTGGAAGCGGAACTGGCCGAGGCGCGCAGGCACCTTTCCGACGAGTCGGAACGGGCGCGCCGCGCCGAAGCCAGACTCGCTGAGGTGTCCCTCGCCAGCGACGCAGCCGGGCACCGTCACGCCGAGGAACTGGCAACCGTCACGGAGAGATATGCCGGCCTTTCCCGCCAGTTACTGAACTGGACGGATCAAGTTCGGCAGTCACGGGGTTCCAGGCCTGCCGCTGTGCCACCAGAGATGGAAGCGCTGCGCCAGAGCGTTTCGCAGCTAGCCGAGCAGTATGAAGAACTGCGCAAGTCAATCACACTGATTGCCGCGCACGTCCCCCGCGACAGCGCGCCCACGGGGCCGCAGGATCGGTCTGCGGGCTGATGTACCGGTCAGACGGAGTACTGTCGTGCTGCTACACCCCGCAAACTACCTCGACCTTGCAACGGATCCGCCACGACCGTTGCCCGATGACATCCCGGGGGCCGTCGCTTATCTGAGCACTGTATTGAGCCAGCCGGTTTTCGAGACATGGACGCCCGCCAGACTGCTGCAGTCGTATGGCTCGATGCCAGCGGCCAAGGCGGCCCAGCCTGAAGTGTTTTCTCTGCTGCTGCAGGCCGCCTGCGCGGTCCAATACTGGGATCTAGGGCAGATCCGCACCGTGGCCGCGAATCAGGCTCCCGACGCCGAAGCCGTCGTCTCGAAGCTCCTGCGCACCCTCCGGGTGCGGTTCCGTCTTGCGCAGCCCTCGCCCGCACCCGGCCAACCCGCTGCGAAGCCGCCGGGGGCGGCGGCGATCCGCCCCGACCTTCGTCCGGCAACGCTCCCCGTGGCAGACGAACCCTGGCTCAGGGGGCGTGGTCTGTTCTTCAACAGCGATCCTTCGACCAACGTTCTCGGCCTCTCCGACGATCAGGCCGCAGTGAGGCGATTCCTGCAGGAGCGCGCTTCCAGTTCCCCTCACACGATGCGCGCCTATATGTTCGAGTTACGGCGGCTGATCCGCTGGTGCGAAGCCAATGGTGTGCGCGGGCCGCTGTCATCGCTCACACGCGCGGTCCTGCTCGACTACCGCGATGCCTTGCGCCGGCGTGGCGCGGCACAGGCGGAACAAGGAAGCGAGGAGCGCAGTGAAGCCGGGCAGCAGCGTGGATTGGCCGTGCTGCGCAGTCTTTATGGTTTTCTGTCGAGTACAGGCTATCTGACGTCCAACCCGTGCGCCAGGCTCGGCGATGGTGTCGCCGCCCGCGCCAGGTTTCATCCTGAACGCATCCTTCCCGACAGAGCGGTCCAGGCGATTGATCACTGGCTGCGCCAAAGGCTGCACGATACCGGCCAGGGGCCTGACGGGATGCGCTGCGCGGCAGCGGTCGCAACGCTGCGCTTCACGGGCATCCGCCTGGACGAGTTGGCTAGCCGGAACGGCTACCCGCGCGTGAGTATCGACGCCGCAGGGTGGACACTCACGGTCATGGGTAAGGGAAGGAAGCGGCGATCCGTTCCGGTGCCGGACATTTGTACACGGTTCCTGAAGCAGTACCGTATCGCATGCGGTCTGCCAGCGACCCCGCCGCCCGGTGAGGTCGAACCGCTAATCCGCGGAAAACGGGGCGCCGGCCTCGGCCCTTCAGGGCTTTACAGGGTGGTCAAGGCGGCGTTGCGCGAAATGGCCTGTTCGATGCCCGAAAGCGAGGTCGCTGCGCGCCTGGTGCTCGCGAGCGCCTCACCTCACTGGCTCAGACACCTGATGGCGAAGACACTGGTTATCGACAGGAAGGTACCTCTGCCGATGGCCGCCGCGCTCCTCGGCCACGGTTCAGTCGTAACCACTGCCGGCTACGCACAGAGCGACCTTTCCGAGTTACGTGAAATCATGGAGGGGAGCTTCACGTTGCAGTCCGTCGCCGATACGCCGCAGCCTGATCACTCAGTTACACAGGTGCAGGGGTAAACGACCGGCCGATCGTTTTCACGGTGAAAGCGCACCGCAATCCAAGAATACTTCGCTCACTTCGCGCGCTGTCGTGGTGCGGGTGGAGACAGCAACTCGCCGACGTCCCGCCCCAGAGCGTGAGCCAGCGCCGCCAGCACCAGCAATGAGGGATTGCCAAGCGAGCGCTCGATCTGGCTGACGTACGAGCGATCCAGCTCAGCCTCCAGACTCAGACGCTCCTGGGAGAGCGACTGCTCTTTCCTGAACGTTTTGATATTGATCGCGAGATGCTCCAGAAGCGTCTCATAGTCGCGTTGCCTCATGGATCATGAGCGTGACGACTCCGGGATTGTCAGTCCACGGGATATAATCCACAAATTGACTAATTGTGAGTAAGAAATGCTGTTGACCCATGCCCAGTGGGCCGAATCCAATCCGGCGAAACAAAGACTGTCCGCACCTCACCACCCGTGGCGATGCGTCGGACTTTCCGCTGAATCACCAATTTTTTTCATCGACCTGCTCTACGATGACAATTCGGACCAGGCGATTCGAAGCGCTCTCGTCTCGTCCCCTGAGGAACTCATTGAAATCGTGACGGAAATCGGTCCGGCGCGCTGTCGCGTATTCCACCTCGGGCTCGCCAATGGTCGCCGTGAGGTGGCACCCACGCTCACGGAAGTACTCAGTCTGATGAGCTACCGTGCGCCGAGCAATTCGGTGAAATATTATGTCTACCTGGATATGGAAGGCCACCGGCAAGCCTGCTTTCCTTGGTCGCCGCGCGCAGATGAAAATTCGGTGTGGGAGGAAGAACTGGCGTTTAAGAGCGGCACATCGTAATGCGGCGACGCGTCGCCGGATAATGCCTTGTGAGCAGAAGGACTCCAAATGATGACGATTGCCCGACGCCTATTCCCGCGTAACGAGGAGAGGGAAGCCCTTGCCGCGCTTTCGGCAGTGGCGGCCGGTGCCGTTGGATCCATCGCCACCCTGGTGACCCTCGCCATGGCGATAACTGGGCACTGAACGCGAGTGATCCTCTGCAGGTGTTGCAGTACGAGCCTCACCGAGCACGGCACGACAAGCCACTGCGGTGATGCCCCAGCGCAATCACACTTTTGGATCCGCGAGTGTGGCCACATCGATCGCTACTGCGGGCTTGAATATCGCCGATTTGTGAATGCGTCCCACACAATGAGTCTCGCCGTCCCCCGATGCCCGGCCACGTGCAGACGGCAAAAAAGCCCGGCACAGCCGGGCAAACGACTCACGAAGACGCGGGACGCGAGCCGACGTGGATGAGACGCGCTTATTACGCGCTAACTCCTCCTCGCGATTCGGGTCGCTTGCTGTTCGGGATGACACCTTGAGATGATCAACGAGAGCGCATCTCAAGCGATGCCCTTGCCCGTTATTGTGCGAACTGTTTGCGAGAAAACGCCGCGATCGCGTCCGCCATCGCCTGCGGCTGTTCCGGCGCGAACGCGTGCCCAGCGTGCGGGACAACGACCACGGTGACACGGTCACCCACCATCGACTTCAGAACCTGCGAGAAGCGCCGCGGTGCAACCGGATCGGCCTCTCCCTGGAGATCGAGAATGGGCGCGCTGCCAGCTGCGAAATAGTCGTCCACTGGCGTTGTCTCGCGCGCGTGCGACTCCGCATCATGCGTGGCCTGATGCCATCCATCCAGCCACACATGCGGATCATTGCCCGGAGCAAAGAAGGCTTCTTTCAGATAAGCGAGCCGCGTCGCTTCAGGCAGGGAAAGGTCGCCCGCGCCGTCAATCGCCTTGCGCATTTCCGGGCTGATGGGCTTCTCCTTCGAACCCGGCGGTACCTTCCCCGCCGACGCCGAAACCAGCACCACGCCTTTCACCAGATCAGGGCGGTCGGCCGCCAGTTGTCGGGCGGGGAAATTGCCCCAGGCGTGCCCCACGACCACGACAGGACCCGCATGCTCCTGCTCGATCACGGCGGCAACATCCGCCGCGAAGTCGTGCATGTTGAGGTTCTCCATCGGCCCTTCGCTTTTGCCGATACCGCGCGGCTCGGGGCGCAGGACGCGAAAGCCATCGTCAGCGAGCATCTGCGCCACCTGATCGTAATCGCGCGCGGAGCGACCCAGCGAAGGAAGAATGACGATGGTCGGCCCCTTCCCCTGGCTGAACACTTCCGTGCGTACGTTGCCGTGTGGAATGACCGTATCCTGCACGGTTGCCGGGCCGACATCGGCAAATACGAACGATGAAGCCACCAGGGCGATCAACGCTGCGCCACCCTGCTTCGAAACTTTTGCGAACCTGTTCATCTCTGACATTTCCTTTCGTTTAATCGGCATAGACGCGGCGGGCAAACCGCGCAATTGCGTCGCTCATGGCGCGCGGCTGTTCGGGCGCCATCGCATGTCCTGCGTTCGGAACGACCTCCACAGAAACACGCTCGGGCATCATCGTCTTGAAAACGCCGCGAACAACGACCGCGTCGTATTGACCTTGCAGGTCGAGGATCGGCACATTGCCGCCCGCGAAGTAAGTATCGACCGGTGTCACGTCCCGCGCGTGCGCTTCCGCATGATGGGTGTCCGGGTACCAGCCGTTCAGCCACGCATGAGGATCGTGGCCCGGTGCGAAGAACGCCTGACGCAGATAGTTGAGACGCTGCGCCTGCGGCAAGCTCAAATCACCTGAACCGTCGATTGCATCACGCAAGCGCCCGTACGGCTTCTCTTTTGAGCCGGGTGGCAGTTTGCCCGCCGATGCAGCCGCCATCACCAGGCCTCGCACTAGATCCGGCCGGTCCACCGCCAGCATGCGCGCGGGCTGGCTGCCCCAGGCATGCCCCACGACCACGACAGGTCCGGTTCTCTCGTGATCAAGAACCGCCGCAACGTCGGCGGCAAAAGCATGCATATCGATGTCGCCCATCGGTCCCTTGCTTGCGCCGATTCCGCGTGGCTGGGGACGTAGAACCCTGAAGCCGTCGGCAGCGAGCAGTGCAGCGACAACATCGAAATCCTCCGCACCTCTGCCAAGTGAAGGAAGCAGAACAATCACAGGGCCCTTTCCCTGAGCGATAGTCTCGATCTGAACGCTGTCGTAGTTGACGAGGAAATGTGTAGGCTCACCCACGTGCCTCGCCTGCTCGGTCGCGACCGCGCAACCCACTGAACTGGTCAACATCACCGCCACCGCGAGGCGGACGATGCATCGTCTGGATATAGTTAATGGCATTGTCTTAACGGTGTTATCTGAACTTTCATCCCGGCAACCAGGCCGCGGTCATTTCGCGGCCGGAATCCCAAGCCCCGTGCTCTCGATGATTGCCTGCGACTCGTGGCTCTGCACGAAATCGACAAACTTCTGCGCCTCGGCACGCTCAGAGGCGTCCTTTGCGATGGCGGCGGAGATCACACTGACTTTCTGCACCTCCTGCGGCAACGGGCCAGCGTACTGAATCGCCGGGATGGCGCGCAGTTCGCTGATTTGCTGGAGCCCTACGTCGGCATCGCCGCGCGCCAATGCGTTCCCAACCAATTCCTTACCCTTGATCAGCACGCTCTTTTCTTTCATCTGGTCGGCGATGCCCAGTCTGGTGAACAGCGTTCCCGTGATGTAGGTACCGCTCGCGCCTTCGGAGAACGCAACGGAATGGGCCGCGAGAAGAACCGCTCTGAGCTTGTCCACACTGCTCACGTCGGGGACCGGTAGTCCGGGACGCACCGCCACGCCCACGCCTGACTCGGCGATATCGGCTTTCGTTTCGGGAACGAACACCCCTTTTTTTATCTGATTATCGAGCGCTGCGCCAATCATGAAGCATACATCCATCGGTTCGCCGTGCTCGATGCGCATCGGTAGCGCGTCGGGCGACGCACCATAAGACGGCCCCCAGGAGATGATCAGATGATCTCCGGTCTGCCGCTCGAACGCCGGAACGAGTTGTTTGAAAGAGGCAGAAAGCGCTCCCGTCGCGAGCACATGCACGTCGGCCGCGTTCGCCTCGTGAACGGCCATCGCTGAAAACAACAATGCCGATGAGAAAACTGATACGCACAACTTATTGAGTGTCATAAACACTGTCTCCTTGATTATTGATTTATGGTTGATTGAGCCTACATGGAAATTACACTGCACCTCTCGTGTTCACGTACAACGCATAGAGCGACGAAGTCGACGCCATGAAGAGGCGATTCTTGTAGCGACCGCCGAAACACAGATTCGCACACCGTTCGGGAAGCGCAATATGGCCAATTGCCGTGCCGTCCGACGCGAAAATGCGGACTCCGTCCAGTTCGTCGCTACCCGTGCCCCATCCGCACCAGAGATTTCCGTCGACATCCACCCGGAAGCCATCCGGCGTGCCGTCTTGCGCATCGATCAGCACGCGGCCGTTCTTCAGCACGCGTCGCTCGTGCACATCGAACGCCATGATCGTGCGCGGCCGGGCACGGGAGGCAACCACATACAGCGTCTGTTCATCGGGTGAGAATGCCAGTCCGTTCGGTCCTTCGACATCGCCCATCACGCACTCGACGACACCGCTCTGCGGATCGACACGATAGATGTTCGCCGGCAGGTCCGGCGTGGATATCTGGCCCATGTAGTCGCTGACAAGGCCAAAAGGCGGATCCGTGAACCAGACCGCGCCATCGCTTGACACGACGACATCGTTGGGCGAATTGAGAGGTTTGCCGTCGTACCGGTCTGCGAGCACGGTGATGCTCCCGTCGTACTCGGTGCGCGTGACGCGCCGGGTGCCGTGTTCACACGCGATGAGTCGCCCCTCGCGATCGCGCGTCAAGCCGTTGGCCTTATCGGACGGATAGCGCCATGTCGCAACCTGTCCGCTTGCCTCGTCCCAGCGCAGGATCCGCTCGTTGGGAAGGTCGGTCCAATAGAGCGCACCCGCGTCGCCAAACCAGACCGGTCCCTCTGCCCATCGGCAGCCGGTCCATAGTCGTTCGACACGGGCATGCGCAAGGCGGTAATGTTCGAAGCGCCCGTCGAGAATCCGCACGGCGGGATCAGGGGTTCGCAGGCTGGGCTGCCATATGTCGTTCATGCTTTTTTCTCCTGCGTCAATGCACTGAGTAGGATCGTGAGCACCGTGGCCAATGCGAGCATTGAACCCATGCCGATCAGTCCCGCGTTGAAGGAGCCTGTGACATCGCGCAGCCATCCGACCATGTACGGGCCGACCAATCCGCCCAGACTGCCAACCGCGTTGATCACGGCGAGGCCTCCCGCAGCAGCTTCGCGACCAAGAAATGTCGACGGCACACTGTAAAAGCACGTTCTCACCGACGACAATCCGATCACGGCAACCGTCATGCCCAGCAACGCAGGAACGAGCGAACTGGACGCCACGGAGCAAAAGAAACCGACCGCTGCGCAACCGCAGGTCCACGCAAGGTGCTTGACGTAGCGCTGGGAGCGCGCGAGGACACGGCCCCAGATCAGCATTGCCACACTGCCGACGACATAAGGCAGCGCGGAATACAGTCCGATCTGGTAATCAGTCAGATGATGTGCCTTGAGGATCGTCGGCAACCACACGCCAATTCCCAGGATGCCAATGATGTAGCTGAACAGGATGGCCGTGAGCATCCAGACCCGCCAGTCCTTCAAGGCGTTTCCAAAATGGCGTTCCGCATTCCGGTCGCTCCCGCGAGCGATCGCCGCGCACAACGCGTGACGCTCCTCTGGTGACAGCCAGCGCGCCTTCTCCGGCGAATCCGTGAGCACATAGAGACAGAGCAGACCCAGCACGCACGCCGGCAAGCCCTGGAGAACGAACAGCCACTGCCAGCCGTGCAGATTCAACACGCCGTCGAGTTTGAGCATCGCGATGGACAGTGGACCGCTGAACACGGAAGAAAGCGGTACAGCGGACAGAAACCACGCCATCATGCGCGTTCTGTACTGTGGCGGAAACCAGAGAGTGAGATAAAAGATCACACCCGGGAAAAAACCTGCCTCACCGATTCCGGCGAGCATACGCAACGCCGCGTAGCTTGCCGGACCACGTGCGAAACTCGTCGCCGCTGCAAAAACGCCCCATGTAATCATGATGCGTGCGAGCCATCGCCTCGCGCCGAACCTGTAGAGCGCAAGATTGCTCGGTACCTCGAAGAGGCAATAGCCAACGTAGAAAATACCCGCCGCAAAGCCGAATTGCGACGCCGTCAGCCCCAAATCGCGGTTCATCGTCAGCGCGGCAAAGCCGACATTGGTGCGATCGAGATAATTGATGAAGTACGCCAGCGCGAGCAGCGGGATAAACCGCCACGCAGCCTTTCTACAGGCTGCGTTTTCCGCGTTGTACGTCGTCTCCTGAATCATTGTCGTTGTGCGCATGGTGGTCGCGGTGTTCAGCCGTACAGACGAAGCGGATTGCGAACGAGGACGTCATGCGCGGCTTCGGGGCCGCCGCATACCGATTCGATGAATTCAAGCAGCTTTGCATCGTCGGGAACATCGCCCTGAATGTTCGGGTGCGGCCAGTCGCTGCCCCAGATCGCACGCTCTGGCGCGGCAGCCAGCAGATCACGCACCAGCGGCTCTGCTTCCTGCCAAGGGCGCGCGGATGGGCTCATCATGCGGTCGACCCCTGACAGCTTGATCCAGCGGCGCTGGTCCTGGAGATGCGCATGCAGATCCCAAAGCAGTTCACGTTGAGCGCTCTCTGAGCTATCGACGCCGTCGGGCCGCCCCATGTGATCGACGACGAGCAGCGTTTCCAGCGCGCGCCAGGCGTCCAGTACAGGCAGCACCTGCGCGAGCCGGCCGTGCAGCAACACATGCCAGCCAAGCTTGCCGACGCGCTCCGCCTGCGTCCGCAGTCGATCAAGATCGACCTCGGCCGCAAGATGCCCCATAAAGTTGAAGCGAATTCCGCGAACGCCCCCTTCATGCAGCGCGCGCAACTGGTCATCGCTTTCCGAGCCGTCCAGTAGCGCAACACCGCGATAGCGCCCGCCGGTCCTGGCGATTGCATCGAGGAGCGCCGAATGGTCGCTCCCGTAGCACGCCGCCTGAACCAGCACGCCGCGCGAGATGCCGAGCTTGCGGTGAACGTCGAGCAGGCTGGACATGGGAGCAGCGGCCGGCCGGTAGACGGCGTCAGCGGGCAGCGGGAAGTCATGCCAGGGGCCGTAGATATGGGTGTGGCAGTCCCATCGCGCGTTTTCGAGCTCGACGTTCGACATCAATCACACCGCGCGGTCATGCCGCCGTCGACCACGATCTCCGTCGCCGTCACGAAACGCGACTCATCGGAAGCCAGATACAGTGCTGCGTTTGCAGTGTCCCTGCCGTCGCCCATGAAGCCCAGCGGAATACGTGCGACACGGCTTTCCAGCAACTTGTCGACGTCGCCACCTGCGCGCTGGCCCGCAAGCCGCACTTCGACCATCGGCGTGTGCAACTGGCCAGGCACTACGGTGTTCACGCGGATGCCTTTCTTCGCGTACTCAACCGCGACGACCTTCGAGAGCTGGATCACGCCAGCCTTGCATGCCGCATAGGCGACCTGCGCGGAACCGGTGAAACGAATACCCGAGGTCGATGCCGTATTGACGATCGAGCCGCTACCTTGCTCTTCCATCACGGGCAACACATGCTTGCAGGTCAGGAACACGCTCTTCAGGTTGAAGGCAATCTGCTTGTCCCATGCCTCTTCCGACAGTGAAACGGGGCCGCCCGCAGCGGACCCCCCCACGTTGTTCACCAGCACATCCACCCGGCCATACTCAGACTTGCACGCGGCCACCATTGCCTCGACCGCGCTCGAATCCGTCACGTCGCAACCGTAGGCGGTGATCTCGCCGCCCGCCTCCCTGACGCGCCGGACCGTTTCATCCATGGCGTCGACGTTCTTGTCGACGGCGAAGATCTTTGCACCCGCCTGCGCAAACAGCACGGCCACCGCGCGACCGTTGCCCCAACCCGGACCGACGCAACCCGCGCCCGTCACAATCGCTACCTTTCCTTGCAGACGTCCTGCGTTGACGTATTGACCACCGTTATGAGTCGATTCCACTTTCGTACCCTACCTTAGACTTGGGGGAGTTCCGGTGCCACGCCGGCCGGCGGCGGCACGTCAAAGACCTTGATCGTCATTGAGATCAGCGTGTAGTAGCCGGCAATACCCACCAGATCCACTACAGCCTGCTCACCCAATGCGCTCACGAGGTCGGCATACAGGTCGTCGTCGATGCGATGCTTTTCATGCAGCTGGATCACAAACGCGTGAACCAATGCTTCGTCCTGCTTGACGAAAGGTGGCGGCACGCCATCGCGAATCGCATCGATGACTTCGATGGACAGGCCAGCCTCCAGTGCGAACGGCTTGTGCGCCGCCCACTCGTATTCCGCGAGCCAGTGCCGCCCCATCGAGAGAATGACAAGCTCCGAAAGGCGAGCCGGCACGCTACTGTCGTAGCGGCAGTAGCGACCCAGCGCCTGCGCGCAATTCGCGAGTTGTGGGCGATGCAACCAGACCGCGAGCGGACCTCGTACACCCTTACGCGGGCCATTAGCGATCTCCTCAAAAACTGCGCGTTGTTCGCGGGTCATCGTCTGGGGATCGGGGGAGGAAATACGTGCCATGAAACTCACCTTCGATTAAAGATTTATTGATGTCCCGCGACGCGTTCGCTCGTCCCCGGCTGCCGCGAGCGCTGCTTGAGACGCGAAGCATGTCCCGTTTCCCGTTCGAATGCTGCTGCGTCGAACAGCCCTTCCCAACGCGCAACCGTGAAGACGGCGACCGTGTTGCCAACGATATTGGTCAGTGCGTTGGCCGTAGCCATGATCCGGTCGATGCCAAACAGCAGCCCCAGGCCGCCAATCGGCAAGGTGCGCATCGATTGAAGGGTGGCGGCGAGTTTCACGAACGCGCCCCCTGCGACCGTGGTGCCGCCCTTCGACGTGAGACTCAACACGGCCAGCAGGCCGAGTTGCTGCATGAGCGAGAAAGGCGTGTCGGTTGCCTGAGCGATAAAGCCAATGGCAATCGCCATGTAAATGGCCGTGCCGTCGAGATTGAAGCTGTAACCCGCTGGCAACACGAAACCGACAACCAGTTCGTCGCAGCCTGCGCGCTTGAGCTTTTCAACGAGACGGGGGAATACGACCTCGCTCGACGCTGTGCCGAAGGTCAGAAGAATCTCGTCCCGAATCAGGCGCAACACGCCGATAAACGACAACCCGATCGTCCAGCTAATCGCGCCCAGCACACCGAAAACGAAGATTGCGCACGCCGCGTAATAGACCACGATCACTTTGGCTAGATACAGCAGCGTTCCACCGCCGTAGCTGCCGATCGCTGCCGTCATTGCGCCGAAGGCTCCCAGCGGAGCGAGACGCATGATGAACGCGAGCATGCGGAACAAGACGGTTTGCGCTTCGTCGATACCACGCAGCAGTACCGAATCGGCTCCTACCGAGACATTGAGCGCGAGCCCGGCGAGAATCGAAATAATGAGCACCTGGACAATATCGCCCTTGGCGAACGCGTCGACGAGCGTGTGCGGAATGAGGCTCAACAGATAGGAAACGGCCGAAATATGTCCAGCGTCTGCCGTGCTTTTGACGGCCTCTGCGCTTTCGGCAATGTTGGTTGCGTGCAGGCCAGCGCCCGGCGCGAAGACGTTGACCATCACGAAGCCAACGATCATGGCGAGGGTGCTGACGACTTCGAAATAGACCAGTGACTTGACGCCCATGCGTCCAAGCGTTTTCAGGTCCTTGACGTGCGCCATGCCTTGCACGAGGGTGCAGAAGATGATCGGCGCCAGCATCATCTTGAGAAGCGCGATGAAAGCCGTGCCCAATGGCTTCATGGCGATAGCCCAGTCGGGCTTGAGCGTCCCCAATATGATCGCCGCCAGAAGGCCGATCAGTACCTGGACATGCAATTGCCTTAGACGCTTCATTTTGTCTCCTGCAACCCTTGGGGCTGACGAATTGGAATTGGGTTGCCCGGCCGTGCCGGAGCTATCTCGTAGCGACTGACGTGAAGCGATGCCGTGGAGCAGTCAAATCGTCGTTGCGCCTTGTTGTCAGAAGCATAGGAGAGCCGCCTTGGCTTGACAAAGACCATGTAAATATACAAAGCTATGCCGTGACGGCATAGGACAGCACTCCATGGACATTCGGGAACTGAGAAGCTTCATCCACGTCGCCCGCGCGGGAAGTTTCAGCCGCGCGGCGTCGGAGTTGTACATCGCGCAACCGGCGTTAAGCCGCCAGATCGCGAAACTCGAAGAGGAAATGGGCGTGCCATTGCTGATCCGGCATGGACGAGGGGTGCGCCTGACTGCAGCAGGGGCGCGACTGCTTGAGCGCGCAGAAATGATCACCCAGATGATGAGCGACACGGGCGAGCACGTGCGCGCCAGCGCCGATGAAGATCGCGGGTATCTCGCCGTTGGGCTTCCGCCAACGTTGGGCGCACTAATCGGAACGGAGCTTATCCACGAATTCCGCGCGGCTTTTCCACGCGTCTCCCTGCATATTCGCGAAGGCCAAAGCAGTTCGCTTCAGGAATGGGTTGCCGATCGACGGGTGGACATGGCGGTGGTCTACAACCAGCCTCCACTCGACGCGTTCGACGTAAAGCCGCTATTCAGTGAGCCCATGATTCTGATCGCGCCGCCGGGCGCGTCGCTGGCCAAACGCCAACTCCATATTCGCGATCTGGCCACCATCCCCCTCATCTTGCCGGGTCTGCCGCACAGCAATCGCCGCGTGATTGAGCATGCCGCAGTTCAGAATGGCATCCGGTTGCGCATTGAATTGGAGATCGACAGCGTGGCGCTGACAAAGCAACTCGTCAAAGCTGGCGAAGGCTATTCAATTCTCACGTACGTGGCCATTCGCGACGAAGTCGCGCGCGGTGACTTTATTGCGCTGAATATCGGGCGACCCGCCATTCGCTCGACGGTGGCGATCACTACGTTGCGCGAGAGTGTGCCCTCCCGCTTCGCCGTTGCCTGGGAAAAAATACTGAGACAAAAGCTTGCTGATTTCATGAGCCGCGAGGACTGGGCAGCAGAGATCACCTGGCTCGATGCGCAGAGCACACCCGGCTCCCCCCGCACTCACGGGCGTTGATAGAGCCGGATTCAGACGCACTAGCAGCCGCTTTATCAGCAGGCATGCGGAAATACGTGTTCGCATCCACGCCGCTTGGGTTCAATCGCTAATGCAGTAAATACTGTCCCCCAGTCCTTTGGCGATATGACTCAACTAGGATTTCGTATCGACACGTAGCAACAGCGCGCCCATAGCCTGTCGTGACGCCAATCGCCGATAGCCGTCCTCGAAGTTGTCGAATGTGTACGTACTGTCGATGACAGGTCGCAGATATCCTGCCTCCGCGAGTCGCTGAACCTCCGTCAAGGCGTGATCGGCATCCGCCTCCGACTCTAGATGCGCGTCGTAACCAAGAATCCGCTTCTCGTGCACAACAAGATCGATCACATCGAACTCTGCCCGGCCTCCACCGGCGAATCCGATGGAGACCACTGCGCCACGCTGCCTGAGAGCGCGCACCAGCAATCCGAGCATCGCCCCACCAACCGGATCAAACGCCAGATCTACACCCTGACCATCGGTGCGCGACATCACGGTCTCGATCAGTTCGCACTGTGACAGGTCGATCACGGACGAGAGCCCAAGACTCTGGGCGTGAGCCGCCTTGTTTGCATTGGACACTACGGCAATTACCGTCGCGCCTAACGCTGTAGCCGTTTGAACCAGAGCGTAGCCAAGCGCACCTGTTGCGCCCGGAATTAGCACTGTCTGGCCGCGCTTGAGCTTTCCCACCCGCGTGATCGCCTGGTGCGCTGTCACGTAATTGATCGGCAGCGCAGCGCCCTCGTCCAGACTCAACGTAGCGGGTAGAACAATGAGTCGCTTGTCGTCGACGACCACCCATTGCTGCTGCAGTCCGTCCTCGGTAATGCCGAGTTCGCCCCCCCCGTAGATCGCAACACGCGTGCCGGGTGTAAATCTTGAACTTTGCTCGATGGTGCCTGCACCATCGTTGCTCAATACGAGCGGCGACGTCGCGGTGGCGATCTCACCTTGGCGAACGTAGCTGGAGAGCGGATTGATCGTCGCCGCGTGCATCCGGACGAGACTCTGATTGGGCTGTATCCGCGGCATCGGTCTATCTTGCACCATCATCTCCGGCGGCATGCCAAGCCGGGCGGCTACAAGTGCTTTCATTGATTCTTCCATATCTAACAGAGGCTTATGACTAGACGATCATATTAAGTCTGGTGTCGACTGCCCTTCTGTGAGTGCCAAAAGAGTGTCTGGAAGTGCCATACATCACAAAATGAAAGGAATGAGCCTAGAAAGCGCTGAACTGGGGGCCGATACGTGCTTGAATTTGCCGCGCACGTAGATGGTCAGGATCCCATGTTTAACGTGTACCGAGTGCCATTTTTAGACAATCAAAGAGTCACTGGATCACGGAAAGACTGTCGACGATGCAACATGAAAAAGACCATTGATATCGACAGCAGCCCAAATGCGGCAATATTCAACCACACTTCTGTAGACCATCTTCCGATTACGAAACCAGCTGCATTGATGCCAAAAGATTGACCGAGAAACAGGACACAAGAGAAAAGGGATACCGCTGTCGCTCGCGCAGCTGGAGCCATTTGCGTTGCGTTAATTTGCAGTACATTATGCAATGCATAAAACGCAAATCCACCAACAAAGCACGCGATATAGGATAAATACACTTGATGGGATAGCGACAGCACAAGGAATGACAGAAATATAAATGTCCCACCCAAGCGGATTGCCCCACCCTCCCCAACGCGCGTTAGTAAAGCACCGGCCAGCCTTCCGTACACAATACCGCCGACACCATAAAGTGCGGTAACGACCGCGGCCCGATTCCACGGAATCCCATATTTAACGTGGAGATGCAAAGGCATAAATGCGAGCACACTATAGGCCAACGCACCTTCAATAAAGGCAGTCAGCAAAACGATTTTCGCCCAAGGCTCCCTCACAGCAGTACTCAGACGCTTAACAAGGCTCTCTGCGCTCTGAGAACCGAGCGTATCTGGCTTTCGCGCATCGGCCAACAGCACCATGAATCCGGCAACAAAGAAACATGCGATCAGTGCGAACGCACCTCGCCAATGGTGGGAAGCCGAAAGCTCTCCGCCGATGATCTGACCTGCGATCGAGCCCAAAACGGTCGCACCAAGCAATTTACCTAGCGCAGATCGCCGCTGTTCGTATGCCGCACTGTCGCCAATCCAGGCCATTGACAAGGGTACGATCGCGGCTGCCGACGCACCAGATATCAGACGCATTGCCATCAACTGATCTAGCGAATTTGCGAAGAAAGCAGTGCCATTTCCGATCGCACATAGAAACGTAGAGAGCGCAATCACACGCAACTTCCCAGACCTGTCACCTACGGGCCCCCAGAAAAGCTGGGCCACTCCATATGCCATGGCAAATGCTGATATGGCACGCGATGCCTGTTGCGTTGTTACTCCAAACGTCAGGGACAGCGATGGCAACATCGCATCACAGACCCGCATGGACGCCATACTGCCGAAACAGACGACATACAGTGTGAGATAAATTCGTCGATTGCGGATGTCGTCCGTTTTTTCCGTCACATCCGATCGTTTCGAAGTTGTCTTCGTATCGAGCTGCGCCACGACGTCGCCACCTCCATCAATGGCTGCGGAGAGCGCAGACGCCAGGATTATCCGCAAGCGAGACGAATTGCTTGCTCAATTCATCGAACGCCTCGATTTCGCCCGCTTCGATCTGATAGACCCATCCGTGCAAATTGAGACGCTTTTTTGCCAGTGCAAGCGCAACCGAAGGATGGGTCTGCAGGTTCGCAAGTTGTGCGACGATGTTGTCCCGTATCAGGGCGTCAAGCTTCGCTTCCGGCGAACGATATTCACGTGATTCGTTGATCATCTTGGCGGCATCGGAATGTCGCAGCCAATTTGCGACAGCGGGCAAATGAGTCAAGCACGTGCAGGTCGAGATCGCTTTCATTGCGCCACAGTCCGAGTGTCCGCAAATAACGATATCTCTAACGCCAAGAACAGCGACTGCGTATTCTACTGACGCAGAAACCCCACCGGGCTCAGGGCCGTATGACGGCACGATATTTCCCGCGTTTCGGATCACAAAAGCGTCGCCCGGTTCGCGCTGCGTAAACAACTCAGGAACGACGCGACTGTCCGAGCACGTAATAATGAGCACTTCAGGACTTTGCTTCCGCGCCAGCTGTTTGAAAAGTTCAGATCTTTCAGGAAAAACTTCCGTCTTGAATTTGATGAAACCAGCAACAAGATCTTTCACAATGCCCTATCCTGAATAGCTCCGCCGAAGCCGCTATCTTAGCCGCAAGATCAGGTTTCATTCAGCACGGACTACCAAGGGGCACCTCGCCGGGGAGACCGCTGCACGACGAACGATGCGAGCCAACGTACTGTGTTGCTTCGCATAACGCCACAAAGTTGCGATAGATCCCCATTGTCTGCCTACGAATTGCCCGTGTGCCGCCAAGCACTCACTCGGCACATTCGGGATGTTGCCTACAGGCTCGAATACGATCAACGAACGTCCCGTAGCCGCCACCGTGTCATGCCGCACCTGAATCTAGCGGGTCAGAGCTGTCGGCGCCGCGGGCAGCGCTGAGATCGCTGAGCGCGCCGGGCAACGCTAGACGCGACCCTGAATAGGGCACCAATCCCTCGCCGGGCGTTTTCGTTGTTCATTGCCTAATTGCTTTCGCGGCGATGACATCGCTGCCCTCGATATTAATGAAGCACCGCGCCCACCTACACATGATGTGCCACTGCGACCTGCGCTTGACCTGTTCGTCGGCTCCGGGGCCAGTTTTCTTTAGGCGTTAGCTACACTGGAAGTATCAGACTCGCCCGCTCACGATCAAACGGGTCATGCCCACCTAGCAGGCGAAGCATCGACGGATGCCGCATACCCGTCTGCACAGTTCCCCAATGCGTTAGCACCGACACAAAACTCATATCTATCCCCTAAAGGATGGCACGCTCGATTGACGAGCACGGCACGCACAGAGGAGCGGTACCAATTTGGCGCCCCTACGCTTCGATCCATGTCGTGCACTTCGTCGCGGCATCGAGCGATTCCAGACTTTCCAAGAATAGTCAGCAATCTTTAAGGTTAATGTCCGACATAGAGACGGGAACTCCCCATGAGCCAAACTGATTTTGTCGAAGCGCGTTCCTTCGACCACATCCCCGAACGCGAGCGGCACGGCAACGTGACCGGGCAGTTCCAACTGTGGTTCATGATCAATGCGACCCTGATCACACTGCTAACCGGTGCGGTCGGCACGCTCTACAAACTCGATCTTGCTTCGACGTTGTTGGCAATATTGATAGGAAGCATCTTCGGCACCCTGTTTCAGGCTTTTCACGGCGCTCAAGGACCTCGGATGGGACTGCCGCAGATGATCCAGTCGCGGGTGCAGTTCGGCTCGCGCGGCGCAGTTCTGCCGCTCGCGGCCGCGATGCTATGCCAGTTTGGTTTCGCAGTGTTTTATATCCAGACTGGTGCGCAGTCACTGGGCAACCTCTCACACTTCGAGCATCCCGAGGCACTGCAAGTTGTATTTGGAGTTGCCGCGATGGCGGTCGCAATCATCGGCTACCGGCTCGTGCTGCGTGTCGAACGCTTCGCATCGTACGCGACGTTGATCAACCTCGTCCTGCTGAGCATCGCCGCGTTCACGTGGCTTCCACTGCGCGGCCTGCTATCTCAGCATCATTTCGCAGTGGTGGCGTTTCTTGCCCAGTTCGGTGCGTCGGCGACGTATCAGATCGCAATTGCACCGATCGTTTCCGACTACACACGCTATTTGCCGAGCCGCACAAAAGGCAGCGCGGTCTCGTCGGCTGTGTTCTTCGGCACACTATTGGCCGCCGTCTGGCTAGAGTTCCTTGGTGCAGCGCTCTCCGCAGCATTCCCCAATTCCGATCTGATCGCCTCGATTCGCGATCTAGGAGACCGCTTCGGATTCGGGCTGGGATCAGCCACCATGATAATCGGCGCGATTTCGTGTCTGATTGCCTGTGCTGTGACGCTCTATAGCGGTACGGTCGCTGTTCTGAGCGCGGCAGAAGCGTTTCGCCCAATCCGCTCAACAGCCAGTTTGCGTACGATGACTATTGGCTGCGGCGGCTTGCTGGCGATCGTTGCCGTTGTTTCCATGCCCCCCAATTTGCTCGATTCGTTTTCGGCATTCTTGAGCTTGCTCGGCTATTTTCTGATTCCCTGGACAGCCATCAATCTGACCGACTACTACTTTGTACGGCGTGGAGCCTTCTCGATTACTGACATCATGATGCCCAACGGAGGCATCTATGGGAAATGGAACAAGGCCGGGATCGTCAGTTACGGATGTGGCTTCATCGCAATGATCCCGTTCTTCAGCACCTCACTCTACACCGGAGCGATTGCTTCAAAACTCAATGGTGCAGACATCGCGTTCTCAATCGGTTTGGTCAGCGCAACGGCCGTTTATCTTTTCTTGATGCGGCGTTTCGATCGCGCCGCCGAACTCAAGATTGTTGTACTTGCCCCCCTCAATACGCTGGACTCTCACGATGCGCTGGTCGGCACGGACAGGGGCACAAGCCCATCGGGCCACCTCTACGCAGCTGATCACTGATTCGTCAAAACGGGCGGCCTGCGCGCCCTCCTTAAGAAGTTTCTAAATCCCCTGTTTTTCCCATCGACGGCTAGCCATTCCTGCTAGCCGCGATGGCGCACGCCATTTACATTAAATTCAGATCCTTCTCGCGTCATGACACAACTCAAATACACAGTCGGCCTGCTATTTACGGGGCTCTCGCTCCACGCTTATGCACAAAGCGACATCACGCTATTCGGTACGCTGGACGCCGGCCTGAATTACACCAGCAACGCTGGCGGCCACAGTGCCGTACAGATGGCCAGCATTGACCAGACTATCAGTCGCTGGGGCCTGAAGGGCAGCGAGGATCTTGGGAGCGGCGTGCGCGCCGTCTTCGATCTGGAGAGCGGCTTCAACCTGGAAAACGGGACATCCGCCTACAGCAATCGGCTTTTTGGTTACGAGTCCTGGATCGGCCTGCAGTCGGACAGTCTGGGGACGTTAGCCTTCGGTCGCCAGACCGATGCGATAACCGATACGGTCGGCCTCCTGACGGCCAACGGCAACTGGGCCGGGTGGCTGTTTTCCCATCCGCTCGATAATGACAATACGGACACAACTTATCACGTCAATAACTCGGTCAAGTGGACAAGCCCAATCCTACGCGGCGCCACCGCGACAATGCTCGTCGGGCTCGGCAACCAGCCCGGTGCGTTTTCACAGAATCGCACGCTGTCGGCTGGTGCAACCTATGTCTACAATGCGTTGACACTGGCCGCCGCGATTTCGCATTTGTCCTCCCCCGGCACGAGTACAACTGGATCAATTGCTTCGGATGACTATTCGATCCAGAGCGCTGCACAAACGACATACGGCATAGGATCGAACTTAGGCATCGGCCACGCAACGTTGGGGCTGGTCTATACGCATGCAAACGTCGAGCAGGCGCAGTCTTCCATATATGTTGGCACGTTGGGCACGCCGACACCCGATCTCCGGTTCGATAATATTGAGTTGAATCTGAAGTACGATCTCACGCCAGCGCTGTACGTCGGCGGAATGGCTACCTACACGCGTGCACACGTCAACCGGGGAATCGAATCCACCACGGTTCATTGGGGGCAGTTAGGTCTGATGTCGCAATACAGCTTGTCGAAGCGCACAACGTGTTATGTGCAACTGGTCTATCAACGGGTGTCGGGTGACGATGGCTCCGCGCTCTCGACAGCCACCATACCCGGCAGCGCAGGTCCTTCGACGAATGGACATCAGATCGTGACGCGCATCGGCATGACACAAGCGTTCTAGCCACACAACCGCGGTCGCATGAAACGCGCGACCGCGGCATCCAAATAAAAAGTGCAGGGAGAATCGCGTCCTATTGCAGGCGCGAGCGGAGCAATGACTGAGGTAGCACACCAAAGGTCTGCTTGAACGTTCTCGCAAAATGCGAAAAATTGGTGAAGCCACACTGCATCGCGACATCGCTCACTCGATGACAGCGACCTTCCGCCAGAGCCTTGTAACTTGCACAAAGCCGCTGCTGCCAAAGCCAGCGCATAACCGTCGTGCCCTCTGCACCAAACAGACGGTGCAGTGAGCGTACCGAAAGATTGTTAGCCGACGCAATCGTCTCGACATCAAGCGATGGATCCGTCAATTCGTCGAGTATGAAAGCCTTGATTCGCGCAAGCGCATTGGGTTTTCCAAGTGGCACGCACGCAGTCGCGCCGAATTCAACGTCAAACGCGGTGGCAACAAGGTCGACGATTGCAATACCGACGCGCCCAGCAACGGCGGGCGCGGTTCCATTGTCCGACATACCAACATCGCGAAACATCGTCCCAACGAGACGACCGAATGTCGACGCCCCGCTGAGCACTTCGCCGACGACTTCATCAGCATTCGGCAGATATTGCTGAAGGAGTGTTCTCGGCACGTCGATGACCAGTTGATCGTCGCCATCCGGTAACGCGTAGTCGAATGGCCGCGCAGTATCAAAGATCACAATATCGCCTGGACGTTGTACGATTTCCCTGTCGTTTTGTGTGATGATTGTCTTGCCGGTCAGTGTCAGTGAGATTTCATAATTGTCGACAGGGTTGCTGTCGATTTCACTTTCGCTGCGGATATAGCGCACAGGTGTCGAGTGAAAATGGCGAAGCAATACCGCCCCAAAATTTCGGGCAGACAACCGGCCGTTGAATGCACCTGCACCGAGCGGATGCGTCTGTACCTGGATCTGCGATCGGCAAACCGCCTGTTCCCAGCGTGCCACACAATCCAGTTCGTCGACCACGGTCGAATTTTGAACGCTATCCATCTCTTCCTCGCTACAAGTAGTGACCGCACCTGGCAACAGCCCCCAAAACCAAGGCGCACGTCATCATCGACGTGCGCCTCACGGACTGTCGGCAGTTTTCACAATAAAGCAAATCGCCGCCCGAAAGTATTCTTTGCGTGCCAGCTACTGTTCTGCGCGTGCCACGACCAGTGGGAAAGTCTGCCCTGATGTACTGGATCTATTATTCAGACAGCACAGCTGCGCCGGCGAGTTCGTCTCGGTGAGAGCGTCGGCGACTGTCGTGCCAACGGAGCGCCGCGAAGAACACCAGCGTCAGAGCGGGCATCACAGCCGCCCACTGAAAGATTGACGTGGCCGCCGCGACCATGGCGTGATCAAACGCTGGCGAAGATGGGGTCAGCGCCTTAAATGCCGCCTCACCTCCAGCAGCATGAATGCGTGCCCGATCAAACAAGGCTCCGAATACCGGCATTAACACATAGGTCGACAACATGCCCGCCGATGCAATCGCGCCGATCGCAAACGAACCGCCGGCCGGGAAACGCTCGGACGCCGCCGCGAGCGCAGTTGGCCACATCACTGCGGTTCCCATGCCGAACAGCATCGCACCGATCAGGCCACGCATCGGATCATGAGCGTGACTCAGCACCAGCAACCCCACAAGCACGAACATCGAAGCCAACATCAAAATGCCAGCCGATCCAAGATGGCGGTTGAGCCACCCGGCGAACAACCGGACGACAACATGCATCGAATAGATAAACGCGACGAGCCAGAACCCCTGAATACCGACCACCTTTGTCAATGTCAAATCCATCCAGCTACTCGGCACCAGTTCGCTTGCCGTGGTAAAGAACATTGCGCAAAGACACAGATAAAACAGCGGGCTCGTCAGCGTGCGTCGGAACATGCCAAGAAACGATACGCCATGCACAATGCGTTCGCTCGGCGGATAGGAAAGCCGTGAAATCAGCAGCAAGGCAATTGCGGCAGGTATAAAAACAAGAGCGAGCTGGAACCGCCATCCCGGTCCATACCGCGCAATCAACACGCAGATGGGCGCAGCGCTCAGCATACCGAGCGCATAAGCTGCGTGGAAAAGGTTCAGTTTCGCCACCTTGCGCGTCGGATACAGGCTTACAACAAGAGGATTCAATACGCTCTCAATTGAACCCCAGGCCAACCCCTGCAGCAGCGATCCCCCCCAGAGCAGCCAATACGCCGATGCGCTGCCAGGACGCGCGATGCAGATCACCGCCGTGCCGACCAGATAGGCAACCAGGCTGAGCGCGTGCAGACGCTTCATGCCAATGACGTCCACGAACGCCGCCATCACAAAGTTGGCAATCGCAAATCCGAGAAACAGCACGCCGAGTATTTCGCCGATATGGACGCCCGACGTCAACGGGTCCACTACGTCGAAAAATTCGGCCTTAATACTTGTGGCCGCATTGATTCTGAACAGGCACTCAAGCCCCATGCAGAACTGCGTGATGAATGCTGCGCCAAAGATCCGCCCGACTGGCACGCCGTGCAGGCTCTGGATGGACTTCTGTTGATCGAACATTGTCATAATGATTCTCCCGGCAGGTTCAGAAGAAGTGCTTGATGCCGACATGGCCAACGGCCTGACGGCTGTTTGACGACGCATCGAGTCCAGCTATCTGAGCTGGGACACCACCACCCGCCGATTGCCACACTGCATCCGCATAGACACTGGTACGCTTGGACAGGCTGTAGTCGACGCCCAGATTGATCTGGCGATAACGCGTCTTTTGATCCAATAGCGGGGCATGGCCTTCCGTATAGGTGAAGCCTCCGTACGCAACCGTGGCAGGATTCAGCCGGTACGCGACCGACAGTTCGGCGTTGCGGAAACGCGTATCGAGTGACGTCGAACGCTGGGGAAAATCAACCTGGGTGAGATTGCCGAAGATCTGGACCGGCCCGAAGCTATAGGTCGCACCAACGCCGGCAATGCGCTGGCTATGTGCATCGACCAGATCTGCGCCATATACCGTGTTGATGTATCCGCCGCCACTCTGGTAGCCAATTACCGTGGTTTGCGGATCGTTAATCTGCAGGTACGCGGCGCCGATCGTGAATCCGCCCTGAGTCCATGCAAGCGCACCACTGAACACGGCGTTCGCAGAAAACTGTCCCGCCTGCCCGCCGAACGCATACATCGCTTCGGCGACCCAACCGCCAATCGTGGGGCTCACGTACTTCACCGCGTTCGGTATCGAAAACGTGTAATTCAGGTTATCCAGGTCGTTCGGGTGCGACGCATACCAGCCGCCGTACACCCCATTGAGCGACAGCGGTGAAATCAAATCCGTCATCGGTGACCACTGACGTCCAAGACTCAGTGTGCCGAATTCGTCGCTGCGCACACCGACATAGGCCTGTCGGCTGAATGCAAGTCCGCCGCCCGCTGCCCCATTTGCGGCATTGAATCCGCTTTCGAGGCGAAACACCGTGGCATAGCCACCTCCGAGATCCTCTTCGCCAAGAATGCCCCACATCGTGGCGGTTCCAACAGCGTTTGACATCTGAGCTTGATGGCTGCCACCGACATTGCTCGCGAAGTCAACCCCGAGGTCAATGGATCCGTATAGCGTCACACGGCTTTGTGCATATGCCGGTGCTGATATCGCACCGCACAGCAGACACATCGCTATCAATCGCGATGAGTAGTTAAATTTGGTAGGATTCCGAAATTCATAGGATGAATTTCGGAACGCGGGCCAATAGCCCGTTCGCTGACGTTTCATCGAGTCTCTCTCCAAGCCATTGCTTTATTTTGTTTTCCGTTACACGCCGACTATCGTTGTCGAAAGGCTTCATGCGCTAACGGGTCATGCACCACAACATGCGACGCATAGAGACAGGATTACGCAAAACAAAAGCCGCGACTCGCCCCTGACCGCCAATGCGGATGTGCCAGTTGTGCCAACCGTGCCAGTTGGAATATTCGCGCGCTTCAAATACCTTCGCCGGAAACGGTGGCAAGTGTGGCACCCACGGCACACGAATTGGCTGCCGGGGAAAAGTCGGCTTCGAGGGTTTCTGTGACGCTGTCGGTCTGACTCCGGAGAACCCCATGACAAAATCGAGCCCCCAAACCACCCTTCGCCTGTTGATGCCCCAATGGCAGGGTGGGAACAACGCGCCCTATCACTTCGGAGCGCAGTTGCTTGACTGGCTGGCGCCCCCCGCGAGCGGACCAGTCGAGACGGTCGCAGTCGCTCCGCCTGACGGGCGCCAGCTCCAAATTGAAGACGGCATCGTCGGGCGCAGTGAACTGCTCGCCCAACTTCGCGCCGCGGAAGCATGCATAGCACGACACCAGCCCGAACGCATTGCGGTACTGGGGGGCGACTGTCTGGTCGACCTCGCGCCGTTCGCCTACCTGAACGAGCGTTACGAGGGTGAACTCGCCGTGTTATGGATTGATGCACATCCGGACATCATGACGCCACGCGATTTCTCGCATGCGCACGCAATGGTTCTTGGCAATCTGCTTGGCGAAGGCGATCCCGACTTCACAAGCGCCGTTCGCCGGCCGTTACGCCCATCTCATGTGATGTACGCCGGCCTTAACGAAACGCTGGAGGCGGAGACTGCCATGATTGCGCGCCTTGGCCTGCGGCATGCTGGACCACGTGAGCTGGCGTCTGATAGTCGCCCCGTGCTGCATTGGCTAAATGAAATCGGAGCGAAGCACGTCGCGATTCATTTCGATCTGGACGTACTCGATGCAAGCCGGTTCCGCTCCCTGCTGTTTGCGAACCCCGAAGCGCCACCAAACGCTTTCGACGGCATCGCACAAGGTTCGATGACCATTGAACAGGTCACGCGCCTGATCGGTGATGTCGCGCAAGTCGCCGATGTCGTCGGTATCGGCATCACCGAACACCTGCCGTGGGATGCGCTGGCGATGAAGGCGATGCTCGCGCGTATGCCCTTGCTTGGTACGCCGATCACCAACGAAGCCTGACCTGGCCTCTGGGCAACGCGGCAATGGCACGCGCAAGCCAGCGCGAATGGCACCGGTGAACGAGCGCCTCTCGCACGCGTTGCTTAGTCTTCCAGATAGCAACTGGAGCACATTACCCCACCTAGGAGACACGCATGACGACGCTGATCGATCCCATCCGGATCGGCGACCTGGAATTGCCGAACCGCATTGCGATGGCGCCGCTGACCCGCGCCCGCGCGGGCGACGGCGATGTTCCAACCGAACTGAACGCCACCTACTACGCCCAGCGCGCCGGCAACGGGCTTATCGTCACCGAGGCAACCGACGTCGCCCCCAACTCGCGCGCCTTCGAACACGCACCGGGCATCTGGTCCGACGCACAGGTTACGGGTTGGAAACGGGTTGTGGAAGGAGTACACGCCAACGGTGGCCGTATCTTCCTGCAACTGTGGCACGGCGGCCGCGTCGGTGCGGCAGGCACACTGGGTGGCGAGATGCCAGTCTCCCCGTCGGGATACAACGATGATCTGGCGAAGCTCAGTGTCTGGGGCCTGCTCGCGAACGGGCGATATGTACAGATCGCAGCAACGCCATCGCGCGCGATGACAACCGACGAAGTCAAAGGCACGATCGATGCATACCGACGGGCAGCGGAAAATGCAAGTCGCGCGGGCTTCGACGGTGTGGAAATCCACGCAGCAAACGGCTACCTGCCGCATCAGTTCCTCTCCCCCGTCGTAAACACGCGTGAAGATCAGTACGGCGGCTCGATCGCCAATCGCGCGCGCTTCCTGTCCGAGATCGTGGAGGCTGTTGCACAGGTACTGCCTTCGTCGCGTATCGGCGTACGCCTGTCTCCCTTCACCACTTACAACAATCCGCAGGAATCGGAAAGCGAGGCGCTCTATTCTCATGTCGCGACGATGTTGAACGAGCACGGCATTGGCTACGTGCACATTGCCGACATGAACGGCTGGTTCGGACAGCCTGACCTGCCACGCATCCTGGATATTGTGCGTCCCCGCTTCGATGGCGCAATCATTGCCAACGGCGGGATCTCTATCGAGCAAGGCAATCATCTACTGCGCGATGGCGTCGTGCAGATGATCTCTTTCGGCCGTCTGGCTCTCGCCAATCCCGATCTCGCAACACGCATCAAATTCAGCTTGCCGCTCGCAGAGGCGCGGCCGACGGGCTGGTACGCGGGTGGCGAGTCAGGCTACACCGACTATCCCAGCGCGAACGCCAGTTGAAAGAACGCGCGGCACGATCGCCGCGCGGCAGGTATCACTACAACATTGGAGACAAAATCATGTATCAGATGCAAGACAAGGTCGCCGTCGTGACCGGCGGCGGTTCCGGAATCGGTCGCGCAACCTCTATCCTGCTCGGTGATTGTGGAGCCACCGTCTTCGTCGCCGATATCAATCTCGAACATGCGAATGCGGTCGCACACGAAATCAATGACGCAGGCGGCAATGCACACGCAGTCCACTGCGATATCGGCAGCGATTCGTCGATTCATGCGCTCTTTCGAACAATCCGCGAGCAATGCGATCGCATCGACTACTCGATCCACAACGCGGGCATCACCGGCCCTATCGCATCTATTGCCGACTTTCCGCTTCAAGCTGCACGGGACATCTTCTCGATCAATCTGACCGGCGTGTTTGCGTGCATGCAGGAAGCACTAAAGCTGATGATCCCACAGCGCCGCGGCGCGATCGTCAATACTTGTTCGATCTGGGGCCTGACTGCAGGGGCAAACTACGCGGCCTATACTGCCTCGAAACACGGAGTTGCCGGACTGACGAAGGCGGCAGCGCTTGAGACCGCTCAGCTTGGTGTTCGCATCAACGCCATTTGCCCCGGATTCACCCAGACTCCGCTGCTAACCGAACAAGGGCTGAAACTCAAACCCGGTACGGCCGAATTCGAGGCTGCCGGCAACGCTCATCCCATGGGCCGCCTCGGCCAGCCCGAGGAAATGGCCCAGGCGATTGCATGGCTCTGTTCTGACGCGTCGTCGTTCGTCACAGGACACTGCCTGTCAGTTGACGGCGGATTCATTGCCCGCTAAGCGCAGCGCGTCAACAAACCACGAGTCAATATCATGAGCAACATCTTCCAGCCGTTCCGCTTGCGGGGCATGACCGTCAACAACCGCATCGCGATGTCACCGATGTTGATGTATCTGGCCGGCGACAACGGCATGCTGACCGACCTGCACTTCGTGCACTATGGCGCGCGCGCACTTAGCGGCCTCGGCCTGATCATGACGGAGGTCATCGCAGTCGAACCAGCCGGGCGCATTAGTCATCGCGACCTAGGCATCTGGTCGGATGATCAGGCAGCCGGCCTGCGCAGGCTGACGGACTTCGTACACGCAACTGGCGGAAAAATCGGGGTCCAACTCGCGCATGCGGGACGAAAGGCTGTGCTCGAACAACCAATCTTCGGGCCATCGGAGATCGCCTACGACGGCCAGAGCAAACAGCCAGTAAAACTCGACACGGACGGTATCGCCGCTATTGTCGAAGCCTACAGGCGAGCAACCGTACGCGCGGAGGCAGCTGGCTTCGATTGCATCGAAATCCACGCCGCACATGGCTATCTGCTTCACTCATTTCTCGCACCGATCGCGAATCGGCGTACCGATGAATACGGCGGTTCACTTGAAAATCGCGCACGTTTCACCCTGGAAGTCACGCGAGCCGTCCGCGAAGCCTGGCCTCAAGAAAAGCCCTTGATCGTCCGTATGTCGGCAACGGACCTGATCGATGGCGGTGTCACACAGGAAGAATCTTTGTGGCTAGCAAAGCAACTGAAGGCGGTCGGCGTGGATATGATTGAGGCCTCTTCGGGCAATATCGTGCCCGGCTATCCGGCTCCGATCACGCCCGGATATCAGGTCGAGTATGCGAAGACAATCCGCCGCACGGTCGATATTCCAACCGCCGCCGTCGGCTCGATTACTTCCAGTGAACTCGCTGAATCCATCGTGAGCAGCGGTGCTGCGGATATCGTATTCATGGGCCGAGAACTACTGCGCAATCCGTTCTGGCTGATCAACGCGGCTCGCGCAGCCAACGTGACGCTGGAATTGCCGATCCAGACATATGCACGAGCAACAAGCCCGTACGAACGCGGTTTTTAATCTGCAACCAGGATAGTGCATGGTATGCCGGAAATTCCGGCATACCGACCGGCATGAATGAGGCTTGACCTAAGCTTCACCGCGCAGCACACGATTGGGTGCCACGCCGTATGCTCTTTTGAAGACACGCGCGAAATGCGAAAAGTCGCTGAATCCACAGCGAATCGCAACTTCGGAGACCTGCGAAACCTGCCGCTCCTCCAAAAGCCGATAGCTCATCTCAAGCCGCTGTTGCCATAGCCATCGAATCGCAGTTGTGCCTTCTGCGGCAAATGCACGGTGAACCGTGCGGGGCGCAACATGGCAAGCCGTTGCGATGGACTCAATATCAAGTGCCGCGTCTTCAAGATTGTCATGCATGTACCGGCGGATTCGCGCAGCCACACTTGCATGTCTCGAATCGCCGCCAACCGGCGCTCGCAGTTCACCGTCAATTGCGGCGCCAATAATATCGACGATTGCGCTGTTCAATCGCGTCGTCAGCGCGCTGTCATCGAGAGATCCGAGCGCCACCGCCTCGCGAAGCATGCTCCCCGCAAATGCCCCGAGTCGAGTCGTTCCAGACAAACAATGAGCGGTGAACGCGTCGACCCCGCTTACGCGTGCCGACAACAAACGCCGCGGCAAATTCAGATGGAGTGACCGATAGGTATCGTTGAATCGCAAGGCGTACGGCCTTGCTGCATCGAACAGCGCGAGATCACCCGGCCCCAGCTTTGCCTCTCGTCCCGCCTGTGCGATCGTGGCACGGCCTGACTGAATCAGACAGAGTTGAAAGTGGTCGCTGGGGACGCGCCGAATGGACTCGTCTGAGCGCACGTAATCGACGGGGGACGAACCGACATCGGTCAATTGCACCGTTCCAAGATCGCAAATGCCAACACTCGCATCAAATGCCGCGCTAAGCGGAGCACACTCGACTTCAGCATAGGTACGGCAGACCAGGTCCTGCCAAAAGTCGAGTCGCGAGGATGCGGGGAACGTCGAAGTCGAGATCTGCTTCATCACCGGAACAGTACAGAGAGACTCGCCATTGGTTATAAGCGAGTTGTTTTGCTATTTACCAATACTGATCGATTATAGGACCCATGCGGGATAGTTGAATTTCGGTTTACCCTATGCCCGCTGGCATCGTCTCGCGGCTTTCAATGGCGGAGCAGGCCCGTCCGCCGCGCTCGGCAAGGCGGAACCATCCAGCGAATTTAATAATTGGGGCGCGACGAAGATCGTCGAGAAGGACGCAGCAAAGAACGCGTCGGCGAGCGGAAGTGAGCGACGCGCTCATATCAGAGAGAGATGAGCGCCGGAATTAAAACAGATGAATTACCAGATGGACAAGCCGCCGGTCACACCGAGGCTCGCACCAGTGATATTCCTGGCGCGTTCCGAAGCAAGGAACGCTGCGGCCTCGCCAATGTCATCCGGCGTCTGGCCGCGCCCAAGCGGGATTTTTTTAACTTGCAGATCCCACTGGTCGTCTGCGAGGCCATCCCACATCCGCGTGCGCACGATGCCCGGGCACACCGCGTTGACATTGACGTTGAAAGCGGCCAGTTCCTTTGCGAGCGACTGGGTCAGCCCCGTTGCACTGAACTTGGATGCGCAATACGGCGCGTACTCGACGATCGCTTCTTTCCCACAGAATGACGTGATATTGACGATTTTGCCGGAACGTCGACTCGCAAAGTATTTGCCGTATGTTTGGCACGAGAAAAACAACGCCTTGCTATTGATGTCGTTCATGCGGTCCCAATCCTCTTCTGTGACCGCTTCAAACTTAGCCTGACTCGCGACACCTGCGTTATTGACGAGGATGTCGACAGCTCCGAATGCCGCAATCGCCTCATCCAGCACGAGTTGATGCGATTCGATGTTGCCGACATCCTGCTGCAAGCCCATGGCGCGCCTGCCCAGTCCCGCGATTTCAGCGGCAGTGTTCCGCGCAGCGTCTAGATTCAGATCGGCAACAACGACATCGGCACCGTGCCGCGCGAGAACCAAGGCACACCCTCGCCCAATTCCGCTTCCCGCACCGGTCACAACAGCTACTTTCCCTTCGAGTTCCAGCATCGCCTGTCTCCTGATATGTTGTTTTAGGCCATCGGATATCACGTCAAGATGCCAGCTCAGAACGGTGCGTCCAACATCGCATCCATGTTGACTATTCTCCAGAATCCATCGTTTTCCTTCGCAACCTGCACGCGATACCACCCTGCAGTGACGATCGAGATACCACCATTTTTCGCACCGGTGACATGCATGTAGCACGAAAAATCAGCCTGCGAGCCGGTCTGACTGTGAAAACGAACCGTGTGAATGCAATGACGCCGTTGATCTGTCTGGCCATCGCGGATGGTCTTCAATACGTTGACAATTTCAGTGCGGCCTTTCATCGGCCCCCAGCCAATGTCTGTCTTGGCAACCTTGCCCTGTGTCGTAGCGTCCGCGACGAACGCGTCTGCTAGCAGATCGAAATCCCCTTCGTCGTAGCCCCAGGTATAGCGGGCAAGCGCTTCGAGGATCAAATGGCGATCGAGTGCCGTGTCGTTCATGAATGTCTCCGATAATGCCAGCCTCGTGTGCTTGGCCGGTCAGGTTCGATTGACGCGGAAACGGATGAAAGCCGCGCCGCGTGGAGAAGATCTTAGAACGAGGGGACGGGGAGGTCTGCGCCAGGAGTGCCGTCTTGACTGTGCCACGAACGTCAGCCCGGCTTTTCGGAAGTGCGCTACTTTCCGCTGTTTTGAAATTGCACGTGAAAGCGTTCGAATGCACCTTGGTAGCTTGCAATGGAAGCGTGACTAGGCGTACGTTCAAACAAACCGCCCCCACTACGACAGCTCCGAGTGTCGACGGCCCTCCAACTCAACTGGCAGCGAGAGGCCATTCGCTGTCACATCCAGACGCGCATCTGCATTTTCGGCTACTTACGCTCCCTGAATCGTCAGCTGTTCAGGACATCCGTGTTGCCATGCAACCGCCCTCCTCACCTTCTTCACAGGACAATTTATGCACAGCATCGCATTCCTGTTTAAACGCACGCCGGGCATGACACCGGACGAGTTTGAGCATCACTACAAGAACGTGCACGGTCCCATCGCTGCACAATTACCCGGCCTGAAGGAATATCGACAATACCCGATCCGCAAGGCAAATGAAGGCGACGTTCATGCGCACATTCCGCCCGACTTCGATGCGCTTTCTGTCTACGTTTTCGAAAGCACCGAAGCGGCCGAAGCCGCGTGGAAATCGCCAGAAAACCGAGAAGTGCAAATCGACACGCTGAAATTCATCGATGTTGAAACCATGATCACACTGCCTCTCATGCTCCGACAGGTGGTCTGAATGAACTCGATGTGTTCGCGAATTGGCCGTAACCCATGGGTAGCTTACAGATAGAGGTTATCGTCTAGGCGTCAGCTGACAAGTGGGCATCGCTCAAGCCGTTCAGCAATGCTCGCGCTTTTGAAAGGATGAGCGCTCGCCCGAATGGCACTCGAACAACGATTTGCCAATCAACGTATAGTGATCACCCTTATGAGATTCACATGGGCGACGAGTACGTACTGAACTCGGGCGCGTACAACCCGCTCGCCTTCAGGGCCCGGCTGATGGTCGTCCGCGGAAGCTAGGCCCGGGATCTCGCTCCTTCCGGTTTGACAAAAGCGGTACCGGTCGCCGTCGGCTGTTCGAGCCACTTCTCGCCCTTCCGATCAACAAACGAGAAAGCACCATTTGCGTTGATCACGGCATAAACCCCAATCAGTTCATAGCTTCGAGAACCGTCACCGTAGTCTTTCGTACTACGTCTGTCGAATGTCCAATCCACCGGAGCCAACGACTGAAGTCGGAGCATCGCAGCGTCGATTGAATCTTCTGTCTCTTCCAGCGAACGAGTGCTAATGGTTTTCAGCAAGTCGTGCAAGACCGTGAGCGCGTACTTTTTGTACTCGCCACGTAATTTTTCTCGATTTGTATCCCACTCCACTTTACTCGCATAATCCACCGGTGGATCCATACGTACGTATGCAATGGCATCAGCTAGTGTCTTGGGATACTGGTAGGCTGAAAACTGCTTTAACATTTTTGTCACCGATGTAGCCATGGAATGCCGGATTTTAGAATTATTTTTCTTAATGTTTGATTCGACAAATTCCATGATATTTTGATTATTTTGGAGAATAGTGAATATATCAAACTTTTCACTCGCAGCAGCACGTAGCTAACAACGAAGCGCAGACGCTTAACCACAGCGCGACGAAAGTCACGGACGCCCGTAAGGCATTCGATGCGCCGAAGCTGCTGCGCATCAGGTATCTCTCATATTGACGGAGTCATTTCGTCAAGCGCGCCAAACCGGAAAATTTAGGCGTGCAAAAATAGAGGCAAGTCATCGTTCATAGAACTGTGTCTGCTGCCAGACAGGTCACGACTCATGCTCGCGTGCAGCACACCCCATTGTTTTGACAGAGAAGCCGTCGCCCCGGGGCGTCGAGCACCATATCTAAACCAGACGAGTAATGCAGTGCCTGCTGTCACAGGCACCGAAGTGAAGACAAATCAATCTCGGGTTTTGGTTTGCTGACTTTGCGCAGACCTGTGTTCCGCAGCCTTACTATCTGGAAAGGATGCTGTGGCCACGCCTGCCGCATCTTTCATCCATGTCGGCCACTGAGCTACGTCCTTTTTCGAAGCCTCGAATTGCGCCAGAAATCTGGACATCTGGTCATTATTCATACTAACACCTCACTCAGTTAACAGACTCCGCACTAGTTATAATAATATCCTCGGCGACAATATATGTCAAAACAAATCTCTTTAATTTTGGTTGTTTTGCAATTTCATCACCATCCAGAATCTCGCCTTTCGCATTTTTTCTTTGAGTGGTCATCGTAAATAAATCCATATAACGACGCGGTGCCACACCTACGAACGCGCGAAAGGAAGCCTTATTTCGCGGCAACTCACCTGGCTCAATAGAAATAGAATCATCATAAAGCTCGCCGGTTCGGCTCTTGTCGTAAGGCTCGACAAAAACAACTTCTGACAAGCCACTGGAAATTATGTGTCGCGCACAGATATGGCACGGAAAAGTTGTGCAGAATAGTCGATGACCTGACAATGAAATTCCATTCTTAGCCGCCTGAGTTATTGCTGCCATTTCAGCATGTACAGCACGACCAAATTCAATTACATCAAATAATTTTGAATTTTTCAGGTATTTACCATTCCCGGTGAGACTCTCGTCGGTCAACTCAGCGTCACTTTTCTGTTTCGCCTGACCCGAAAGCCAATTGGCCTCGCGAAGTTTCGCGAACATTTCCTCGACAATTTCCCGTTTGATCGTCATATTCGAGTCGTGGCCCAACTCGAAATCTCTGGCACAGTGCTCGTCTTCTTCCCAGTAGAGACCACCACCAAACTTGGGCACTTCATTGCACCCTGTCGACAGGAGATCGCCATCCGGCGTAATCACCGCAGCCCCGACCTGTCTCGACAAATCTAGTGAACGCAATGCGGCAGCCTGCGCGAAAAACATGCCTTGTTCATCGCGAGTAGGCGAAATATAGGGGTCGCCAAAAATGAGCCGGACAAGTCTGCGAATATTGCCCTCGATCTCGGAGGCCAGTCCGCTGGTAACGAAATAGTCCGCGAGCGGAAACGTTTCGCCTACGCTCTGGCCGTAGTCCTTTCCATCTTCTTCTGCATAGTCGCGGTTGATCAACTCGACGGCGTACTCTCCCGCCTTCTTCCGTGTCCTTGATGATTTCAGGAACTTGCGCTCCATGTGCCTGATTCGGGCAACCCTCGGGGAATAAACAGAGATTAGCGTGAATGCCTTACCATATACATCGCGATAAAGTTCGACCTCTTCTGGTCGTTTAAACGAACGAATGATGTATGCAACGCGAGATGCTGGCTTTTTTCGATCACCGGATTTTTCTTCTCGAACGGCACGGATACGTGCGACACCAAGCCTGGCAACAATATCAGCCTGCCTAGTACGTGCTCTGAGCTTCGTACCAATGGTCATCAACTCTTTGATCCGCTCATATTCCGAAGCTGGTTTAAACTTCTCCTTGATATACCCCGGGATCAATTCACTCAAGGAAATAACCACTGGATCATATCCCACTGCAGATAGTTGTGATTTGAGTGCATTACATACAGCAGTTAAATCAACGCCAGTCGGCCCAACCAGCCCAAATACCAGTTCGATGTCCTTGGGAAAAGACGCCTGTGCGACGCGTTTCGAGTCACTCACGTTATTGAGCTTCTCCACCGGCTTAGCCTTTCTTGTCATCCCGTGCTCGTTCTGTTGGTTAGTATTCGGAACCTTTTAGACTTCTAGTTGAGCATTGCGGCAAGGTCAATATTTTCTTGATAGGTAAAATCCCGAAAAGCGACATTTCCTCACTATGGATATATGCGGATCGCATCAAGGTCGTAGGCAAAAATGACGTCCGACTGCTGTCGGACAACCCTATCGCAAACAGACTTCCTGTTCGACTAAGGCGTGATGTCAACGGACTAGGTACTTTGGATGGGGAAATTCGCGTGTGCATTCCGACTGCCGAGACGATGTCCGCTATCGCGAACCGCTTCGCGACCTGTCGCCGGAGACTGATGTGACGCTTAAATGTGTGACCTGAGACGTCGCGTAGATTGAAAGGTTCACTACCGCTATCTGGAACGGCACGTGGTAGACATTTGCGAACATTAATGTGTAGATCGCGATAGATCGACTCAAGGATCTATACACTCCGCAAGCCGAAGGGCTCGACAAGGTGTTTCGATCGGCGGGTTTCGAGTGGCGTGATGCTGGCTGCTCAATGTGTCTTGGAATGAATTCGGATCGATTGGAGCCGGGCGAGCGGGTCTCCGCCTCTCGCGCTAACAGATTGATTCGGTCTAGGTGATCGCGCGGGTTTTGACACACCCTCGGCCGCCAGCGAACAGTCTGTAGCCATCTGCCGTTTTCGGTTTGATTCCAGCCATCTATAGATCCAGACGAGTGAGCACGCTCTCTGCCAGTTCCTTGTTTCTTCCGCGGCCGTCGAGCAAGTCGAGGTAGAGGATGAACGGGCTAACGAAATACGATGACGGATAGTTGGGGTGAAGATCGCGAAACTGCAGACTTGTTCCATCCCGCTCGATCAAGGTGACATTCGCGCCCTTCTCAGCAGGCTTAAGCCCTAAGGCCATTGCGAGATCTTTGCCGGACCTGTGTGGTACGACAATTTCGGTCGTGTCCGTGCTGGTGAGGAGCGGCGCATAGATGTTCGCCGCGGACGTGCCAGTGAATGCCCACGGGAAGGACAATCCAGCCTTGTCGATTTCGTCGGTCAGACGCGAAAGCATCCGCTTTGGCTGATCCACGAAGCAGTACCAGCGTGTGCGCTCATTCCTGCGCTTCTTCCAGTGCTCGGCCCAATCATCCAGCAGTGCTCGCGGTTTGGAAAGACGTCGGCGCAGCGTGCGACCGCTTCCGCTCGACTCAGACCACTCGCGTCGCTCCAGTTCCTGGAGCACGACAGAGCACGTGTACTGCGACGTGTGGGAAATCTCCGCTAGTTCGCCCCCCGTCAGCCACTTATGACGGTTCACCAGGAGGGCATGGACAACCATCTCACGTGCTTCGGAAAAAAGTGACGTGACACCTCGTTTAGCCACTTCCGGCTGCGGCTTTTCGATATTGACCAGCCAGCTACCGTGATTCAGATAAAGATTGCCGTTGCGCTCGAAGTAACCGATTCCACGCTTGCGTAGCATATCCCGGGCCCCCGGGCTTAACGATTCAGCTGCCACGAGAGGGATAGCGGTCATTCGTTCCCTTGAACTAATCTGATACTCGTTCAGCCGCCAAATCGCCGCCTGAACATCGCGCGGATATGCGTTGCGTACGGTCTCAACGGCAACTTCGGCGGAGTATTCGCCGACACGAAGAGTCAGAAGCAGGTTTAGGCGAAGGTTGCGGTCGAAAGCGATCTCGGCGCGTCGTGACACTATCTGTCCGTTAGTCGCTGAGGCTAACGCGGCACACAGTTCGTCAGACACCTCCAATTCGTAGGCGTGGCGGCCTCCGCGACTACCGTTCGGTCGTGGGTTAGACATCATTTTTCGGCAAAATTTAGGGCCTTGCTGATCAGTTTCAGAAGCGTTTCTCGCTTTAATTTAGCTATTTTTAGTGCTTTAGCTGTGCAGCAAAAGTATATCAAGGGCCATCCATTGCGAGCGTCTTGTCCTCAGGGTCGTTGCCTCTGGCGACAGTGATAATGCGACGCCTGCGCGGCAGTCCTGCAAGGCGGCAGTGGCGACTTCGCGAGGCCATCCCAGTCTTGCGAATCCCGTTCAGCGGTGCACCGTGCAGCATCAGGGAGATACATCACGGCCAGAATCGCCCAGCGTTGTGAGGAAATCGCGCGCCAGGCTGCAATCGAATGCGGCAACGGTCCGTCAGGTCGCTTCGGCCTAGTCGTAGACCTTGGTCGTTTAGCTCAACCATTCTTTCCTCAACGCTAGCGGCAGGTCACGTAAAGAGTGACAAGCAGCGAGGAAATGATCCGCAAAGCCAATCGCTGAACGACTCATTTTCCTTTCATACATCTAAACTCGTAGGTCTTCCCACTACCTGTGCACAGGATGAGGTGAGCAGTCTCGGGAGTACGGTCGCCTTCAGCCGTTCGCGCACGGGACGAGGTGAGGCATATCGGGAAGGTGTTCAGCCACTTCCCCTGGAAATCCTCACCTTCTCGAACGCCTTCACCTAGTGAGTAGCCGAGCAAACGGATCGACAGCGCACATTGACACCGTCGTGTTCAACTCATTGACTGAAGCGTCATCGCATTCGCCCGGCCCCATAGTGCTCTAAGGGTATAACCGCTATCCGCCGTTCCAGCAATTGCTGAGGTGAGTGTGTTCGGGGATACGGCTATCCTTGTGCGCGATCCCCTGGAAATCCTCACCATCCCGTATTTCTTCACCAATGGCGAGGGATGGCAGACTACACAACGTATGCAAACCTAATCTTTGATCCCGTTAGTTTGCGGCAAAAAAATGCATACCACTCCAATCACCACTGATTGACCATGAATTTCCTGCGTCAAGCCCATCCAGCATCTCAGAACGGCTGAAGTGCCATCCGGTCGGCTCCTCCCCGCGGACGTCTAAAGTTTTGTCTCCTGGAATTCCTCACCAATAAGAAACAAGTTCGTACCCAAGGGTGAGTTCGTATGAAATAGACAAATCACCTTATCAATATCTGGACCGCATTCTACGCCAATTGCATCGCAGATCGTCGGTCATCGATAGTTAGCTTCACTCTGTGCAAATATCCAATAGTATGCCGGCGCTAACTACTCGACGAAGAACTGCTACTCCGACGAATCAGTAAGCTGATGCCTCGTCCGACCAACCTTGAAAGCCTCATCTGACAACGAAAGTCGTAACTTTCACTTCGGATGACTAATCGTTTTCATCACTCAAAAACGGAATTTCATGCAATTTCGAAAGTTTCGGATGCAGATGTCCGGAGGTGGATGTCCGCACCCGTCATGGGTCAGCGGGTCGCATTTCATATTATGGAATGAAACGTCGCGACTCTATTGTCTTTTTTCAGTAGATTTCCAAAAGTCGCAACTTTTTTGGACGGTGATAAAACACTCAGAACTTCACCCGCAACTGAAACCCCACCGTGAATGGCAAATCGTCGGATGGAATCGGTGGGATGACGATGAAGTTCACGCCTACGCGTTTATACGCAACCATCACAATAGGCGCGGCCACGGGGCCGATCGTGTGATTGTGGCCGAGCCCCCAGTTACCGTAGTTGTAGCCGGAGATGATGCCGCCCATCGCGGCGAGGCGCACGTAGCCCCAATGAAGAAATTCCGGCGCCCAGACGCCGCCGCCGTAGAAGGACGGACGGCGCAACGAGTTGCGAAAGCCGCCCGCCGTGACGGCCCATTGCTCGCTTGGCCAGCATTCGATGCCAAGCCCTGGGTTGAACTGCTCGAAATCCTTGTCGGGATGGATGTGATACGAGCCGACCATCGCGTCGACCCAGAGGCCCGCGCCGCACCAATTGGCCGCACGCGCCCCCGTTGCCGCGCCGAGCATGAGCAGCATGAACGCTGCCTTCGTGATCGTCTTTCTCCCTGTCCTGCCACAGTGCACTTGCCAAAACCGCATGGGCTCTCCGTCCTCTCGCTCGCCGAATCGATTCGGGGCGTCTGCTGGGTCTAGTTATGGTTTGCTGTTTTTCTGCTTTCCGGCGACTGCCAACTCTACAGCAAGCGCGCCCGCGCGAGTACCGAGGCTTTGCTCGGATCGCGGCGCTCACACTCGATGCGTAGTCCACCTTTGGCGCTCCCCATCATGCCCGCCCAGTGCGTCGTGGCGATGAACGCGGTGCTCAGAGTCCGAGTTCGCTCAGGCTGGGATGATCGTCGGGACGGCGGCCGAGCGGCCAGCGATAAAGGCGATCGGCCTCGCGGATCGGCAGGTCGTTGATACAGGCGTGGCGGTGCGCCATCAGCCCATTCGCATCGAACTCCCAGTTCTCGTTGCCATACGAGCGGAACCAGTTACCCGAATCATCGTGCCACTCGTAGGCGAAACGCACGGCAATGCGGTTGTCGGTATAGGCCCACAGTTCCTTGATGAGGCGGTAATCGAGTTCGCGCGCCCACTTGCGCGCGAGGAACGCGACGATCGCTTCGCGTCCCGTCACGAATTCGGCGCGATTGCGCCAGACGCTTTGCGGTGTATAGGCGAGCGAGACGCGCTGCGGGTCGCGCGTGTTCCAGCCGTCCTCGGCGGCGCGCACTTTCTGGATCGCCGTTTCTCGCGTAAATGGCGGCAGCGGCGGGCGAGCTTCGATGGAGGTCAAGTTCGGGTCAGTCATGGTCGGGCTCCTCTCTTTAGCTTCAGAACAGCAGGAAGGCGTGCCGGGACGGCGCGCCAGATTCGAACAAAAGGGGAAACGGCACAATCAGCGGCGCGTGCGCGAGCCTTCTGCGCCACCGGGCGTCAACGCATCGAGCAGTAGCTGGCCGGCGGCACGCGCGTCGAGCGCGGCGTCGGCATCGCCGCTCACGAGCGCCACACCGATCGCGCCGTCGATCAGGATCAGCCACTGGCGAGCAAGCCGCGCGGCCACGCGATGGTCTACGCCGCTCACAGCCGCCCAGGCGTCGCACTGCTGCGCGACGAACGCGAGCAGCCGCGCCTTGTGCATGCGGGCCACTCCGCGCACGGCGTCGTCGGCCGATGCGATTTCGCCCGCCGCATTCAGGAACGCGCAGCCATGAAAGCCGTCCGAGGCGAACCACTCGCGCAGCACGTCGAACATGGCGATGAGGCGCGTGCGGGGCGTGCGCCCGCGTTTGAGCGTGCCTTCCTCGAACCAGCGCATCCAGCGTTCGTCGCGGCGCGTCAGTGCGGCGGCCACCAGCGCGTCCTTCGATTCGAAATATGTATAGAAGCTCTTGCGCGCAGCGCCTGCCGCGCGAACGATCGCGTCGACACCCGTGGCATGGATGCCGCCAGCGTATATGAGCGCTTCGGCGGCTTCGAGCAGACGCTCGCGCGCGTCGGGCGACGTCGCAACCGTTGGTGGTGGGGGCGGCGATAGTTCAGCGGAATTAGCGGTCTTGCTCATGATTTCGTCGATTTGAGGTGGAACGATCGTTCTCCATGAGGCGCAATGTAGAACGATCATTCTCGCGAGTCAAGCGGCGATTTACCGGCGCGACGAGCACCGGGTTTCGCTGCCAGGAGGGACAATGGAAGAAACGCCTGGCGAGGATCGTTCTGTTCTTATGCCGCCCCTGCGCCTGCCCTCCCGGAGACACCATGACTCGACGTCGAACCGTTGCCGCCTTGCTCTGCGCTGGATTGCTCGCCTGCACGCCGCTGCGCGTGGTGACGCATAGCGTGAATCCTGCCGAAGCGAGCGTCCCTGCGGGCCGCTACACGCTCGACCCGCATCACTGGAGCATCGTGTTCGACGTCGACCATCTGCACTACACGCGCTTTGTGATGCGCTTCGACCGGGCGAGCGCCCAACTCGACTGGCGCGCGCACGCGCTCGAAGACGCAACGGTGGAAGCGGACATCGAGGCCGCCAGCCTCGATACCAACGTGAGCGTGCTCGACCGCATGGTGAAGGGTCCGCAACTGCTCGATACGGAACACTATGCGCAGATCCGCTTCGCGAGTACGCGCTTCGAGCGCACGGGCGAGGCAAACGGCAAGCTGACAGGGAAATTGACGGGCAATCTGACGATACGCGGCGCGACGCAACCGGTCACGCTCGACGTGACGTTCAACGGTTATGCGCCGAATCCGCTTACGAAGCAACCCACGCTGGGCTTCTCCGCGCGCGGTACGTTTAGCCGTTCGGCGTTCGGCTTGACGACGTGGTATCCCGCCGTGGGCGATGCGATCGACGTGCGCATCGAAGCGGAATTCGAACAACCGCCGCCAGCCGATGCAACGACGGCGGCGGCGCAATAACCTGGATTCGGCTCAGGCGCCGGTCCAGTCGAGAATCACCTTGCCGCTCTCACCGGAGAGCATGGCGGCGAAGCCCTTCTCGTAGTCATTGACGTTGAAACGATGCGTGATGATGGGCGACAGATCGAGCCCGCTTTGCAGCATCGCGACCATCTTGTACCAGGTCTCGAACATCTCGCGGCCATAAATGCCCTTGATTTCAAGGCCCTTGAAGATAACCTGATTCCAGTCGATGGCGGTCTGCGCGGGCGGAATGCCGAGCAGCGCGACCTTGCCGCCGTGGTTCATCGCTTCCAGCAGGGCCGTAAACGCGCTCGGCACGCCCGACATTTCGAGGCCCACGTCGAAGCCCTCGGTCATGTGCAGATCGCTCATGACGTCGCGCAGCGACTCACGCGCGACGTTCACGGCGCGCGTCGCGCCCATCTTGCGCGCGAGTTCGAGCCGGTAGTCGTTGACGTCGGTGATGACCACGTTGCGCGCGCCCACGTGCTTCGCGATCGCCACGGCCATGATGCCGATCGGCCCGGCGCCCGTGATCAGCACGTCTTCGCCGACGAGGTTGAACGACAGCGCGGTGTGCGTGGCGTTGCCGAACGGATCGAAGATCGCGGCGAGGTCGTCGGAGATCTCGGGCGGAATCTTGAACGCGTTGAAGGCCGGAATCACGAGGTATTCGGCAAACGCGCCCTCGCGGTTCACGCCCACGCCCGTGGTGTTGCGGCACAGATGGCGACGTCCTGCGCGGCAATTGCGACAGAAACCACAGGTAATATGGCCTTCGCCCGAAACGCGGTCGCCAATTGAAAAGCCGCGCACTTCCTGGCCCATCTCGACGATTTCGCCCACGTATTCGTGGCCCACGTGCATCGGCACCGGAATGGTCTTCTGCGCCCAGTCATCCCATTTCCAGATGTGAATGTCCGTGCCGCAGATTGCCGTGCGGTGGATCTTGATCATCACATCGTTGTGACCGACTTCGGGCTTCGGCACGTCAGTCATGGTGAGACCGGGGCCGCGTTCGAGTTTGGCGAGTGCTTTCATAATATTTCGCTATCCTTCCTGATTGCTTGACGTATCGCCGTTCAAATCACGCCAAGCTGCTTGCCCACGCGCGCGAACGCCGCCACGGCGCGCTCGATCTGCTCCGGCGTATGCGCGGCACTCATCTGCGTGCGGATGCGCGCGCGGCCCTTCGGCACCACGGGGAACGAGAAGCCGATCACATAGACGCCTTCGTGCAGCAGGGCGTCGGCCATTTTCGAGGCCACCTGCGCATCGCCAAGCATCACCGGAATGATGGGATGCTCGCCCGGCACGAGCGTGAAACCAAGTGCGCTCATCTCGCGGCGGAAATGCGCGCCGTTGGCCTGCACGCGTGCGCGCAGGTCAGCGCCTTCGTCGCTCGCAATCAGCTCGAGCACGGCGAGCGACGCAGCGGCGATGCTCGGCGCAAGCGTGTTCGAGAACAGATAGGGGCGCGAGCGCTGGCGCAGCAGTTCGATCACTTCCTTCTTCGCCGCGACGTAGCCGCCCGACGCGCCACCCAGTGCCTTGCCGAGCGTGCCCGTGATGATGTCCACGCGCTGCGCGACGCCGCAATGCTCGGGCGTGCCGCGCCCATTTGCGCCGATGAAGCCTACGGCGTGCGAATCGTCCACCATCACGAGCGCGTTGTAGCGATCCGCCAGATCGCAGATGCCCTTGAGGTCCGCGATGATGCCGTCCATCGAGAACACGCCGTCGGTGGCGATGAGCTTGTAGCGTGCGCCCGCGGCATCGGCTTCCTGCAGCTTCGCTTCGAGATCGGCGAGATCGTTGTTCTTGTATCGATAGCGGCGCGCCTTCGACAGCCGCACGCCGTCGATGATGCTCGCGTGGTTGAGTTCGTCGCTGATGATTGCGTCTTCGTCGCTGAGGAGCGTCTCGAACAGGCCGCCGTTGGCATCGAAGCAGCTCGAGTACAGGATGCTGTCCTCGGTGCCGAGAAACGCGGCGAGCGCGCTTTCTAGCTGCTTGTGCACCGTTTGCGTGCCGCAGATGAAACGCACGGAGGCCATGCCGAAGCCGTCGCGCTCGAGCCCGTCCTTGGCGGCGGCGATCAGGCGCGCGTCGTTGGCGAGGCCCAGATAGTTGTTGGCGCAGAAGTTCAGCACGTCGCTGCCGTCGGCCAGCCCGATGGCGGACGACTGCGGCGTCGCGATCACGCGCTCGCTCTTGTAGAAACCGTCCGCGCGGATCTGGTCGAGCGTCGCGCGCAGGTGGTCGAAATAGGAAAGGCTCATGGCATCGTGCTCCTGACAGGGCAAGCCGCGGCTGTTATAGTCGCCGTCAGCTTTGAGCGAATTTATTCGTTTTTTCGAACTCAAGTTCGGTATATCGAACAAACTCTAAACGATGAGGCAGGGAATGGCAAGCACCGGCTCAGGCAGGCGCGCGGGCGCGCGGGCAGAAGCGACTGACGACAATCTGGCGCCGCAGCCCGCCACCGCGCAGCGCGCGGCGCGCAAATCCCGCGCCACGGCCGCCAGTGCGGCAGCGGATCTGCCCGATCTGCCGGGCAAGGCGACGCCCGCCGCGCCGCCACGCGTAGGCGAGCAGATCCAGCGGCTGCGCAGCGAACGCAAGATGACGCTCGACGAATTGTCGCGCGCGGCCGGCGTGTCGAAGTCCATGCTCTCGGAAATCGAGCGCGACAAGGCGAATCCGACCATTGCCGTGGCCTGGCGCCTGACCAACGCGCTGGGCGTCAAGCTCGATTCGCTGTTCGCCGCGCCCAAGGCGCCCGATGCGATCGCCGTGGCCGGGCCGCATGACATTCCTACCTTGCTCGGCCATGACGCGGGCTATCAACTGCGGGTGTGGGGGCCCATCGAGCTGGCCGGCCATTTCGAATGGTACGAGCTAACGCTCAAGGCCGGCGGCGCGCTGGTGTCGAGTGCGCACGAGCCCGGCACGCGCGAGCATCTCACGGTGCTGCAAGGCACGATCGAGGTGGAAGCCGCGGGCACGGTCGAGCGGCTGAAGGCCGCCGACACCGCGCGTTACGTCGCCGATCAACCCCATGCGATCCGCAATCTGGGCAAAGGCGAAGCGCGGGCGCTGCTGGTGGTGATCCACGGCTGACACGGCCTGGCCAGATGGCCAGTTAGATGGTTAATCTGGGCATCGAGGCTGCACAATCGCTCCGGGTACTGTATATTTATACAGTAAAAAGAACGACCGGAGCCGCCCATGCACACCTCGCGCATCCCGAACGAGCAGGAGCTGGCCGCCTTGCGTTTCCAGGCGGCCGCACGCGATCTCGAGCAGATCGTGCGCAACATCGCGCATCGCTATATCGCCCAGCAGGTCCCGCTAAGCTGGCGCCTGCTTCACGCGATCGAGGCGGAAGCGCTCGCCGACCTCGGTTTCGCCAGTCGTCACGACACGCTCATGCTGGGCCTGTTCCAGCGCCCCGGTGATCTAGCCTATCCCGAAACCGACGAAACCGTCGATTTTGGCCAGTCCAATGCGCTGCCAGCCGTATTCGCGTTCGCCGTGAGCGCTTACGAACATGCGACGCGCAGCGCCGAACAAGCGCAACGCGAGGCGCGCCGCGAAGCAGCGGTAAAACGCGCACGCGCATGGGGCGGCTGATGATGGCGCCCACCTCTGCACCGCCTTCGCTAGAATGTCTTTCTGCAACGCAACTAACGGAAGGACAGTGATGACTACCTCCGATTTGTCCCACTCGTCCCATTCTTCCCGCGATCTCTTCGACCAGCGCCGCAAGGACTGGCAACACGACCCCGCCGCCGCCTTCGATGCCTGGCTCGCGTCCCAGGATCTGCGCCGTTCGTCGGCGGATATCTACCGCGTGCAATGGGGCCGCTTTCTCGAATGGCTCGCGCTCAAGCGCAAGACCATCGTGTCGGTGGATACCGGCACGATCGCCGAATTCGTCGCCGGACTCGACGTCAAGAAACCGCAGCGGCTGCGCTATCTGCGGCTGATCGAGCGCGTGCTCGACCACGTGCGACAGATCGAGCTGGCGTCCACGAACCCGGCTCGCTTCATTGCCCAGGACGGCGAAGCCGCATGGCGCAACGCGCGTGAAAACGAACCCACCGGTTTTCTCACGGCCACGGAGCGCGCGGCGGTGATCGCCCAGCTATTCGCACCGCTCACCGAGCAATCGGCCGCGCGGCGCTGGCGCGAGCGGCGCGACCGCGCACTCGTCGCGGTGTTTCTTGGCGGTGGCCTGAAGACGGGCGACGCAATTGCCTTGCAGCTCGACGCCACGGCGATCGGATCGGAATGGATCACGATCGAAGCCGACAACCCCGCCTTCACGCACAGCACGAAGCTCGCGCCGTTTGCCGTCGACGTGATGGGTGCATGGCTGGAAGCCCGGCGTCTCGCGGGTCTGCCGGGACAACTCGTGTTTCCCGGCTCACCGAGCGGACGGCCGATGCACAAGGCCACGGTGCTGCGCGCGATCGACGCATTGATGGAAGCGGCAGGTGTCGCCCAGACGCGAGCGGAGCGGGCAAGTCCACAAACGCTGCGCAACAGCTTTGCCGCCGACCTGTTTGAACGGGGCGTGGATGCCGATCAGGTTGGCCAATGGCTTGGCTTTCTACAGCCCATTTCGGCAGGCCGGCTGCATCGTTCCTGGCGCGTCTGGGCCGACCGCGAAGCATCAACCCGCGCCGTCGACGCAGAAAACGCCCCTTCCCCACGCGCCTGAGCCCCCCAGTCTGCGCGCGACTTTCAAGCATTACGGCTCCCGGAAGGACTCACTTTCGCGAGCCGCAACCGTTCCCGTAAACACTCACCTCACCGCGTTGCAGGCATCTTTTTGCCGGCGGCAAATCGGGCGATCGCCTCCAGCCGGGACAGCCCTGCACCTGACGTGTAGTCACATTCAGGGCAGGACAGCTCGATGCGCCCTTCGACCTGCGAAAGCTCGGGCTCGCCTTCCTCGCAATTCGGACAACGCGTGGGCAGCGCGACGTGGCCATCCACGACGGTACCGAGTTGAGCCAACTCGGACGCAGTCAGCCGGCCAGACTGCGCGAGCGCGCATAGTACGACGGCCACCGAGCCATCCATTCCCTGCTGCGCCTTCAGGGTCGAAACCTGACGCGTCAGCCCGTCCACTTCATCTGAGCGCTCGCGCAGCACCGCATCGAGGCGATCTGCACGCGCTTTGGCCGTTGCCAGCTGCTGGATGAAATCGAATTCCTTTCTGCTCGCATCGCGCTGGGCCGCCTGCCAGGTCGACGACATCGTGCGCAGCGAGTCGAGTTCGACCAGCATCGGCTTTACGCGGCGTTCGGCCTCGGCTAGCGCGTCCTTGATCTGTTGCGCGTAATGCTCGGTGCTGCGCCGCATCTCCTCATTGAGACCGTCGATGCGGTCACGCAGACCCGCGTTGGTGGCCTGCTCGGCTTCGATGCGTTTCTGAAGCGCCTCGTTTCCGGCTTCAAGCCGAAGGACGGTGGCCTGAAGGTTGTCCTGATGCGATGCACCCTGCGCCGACGAAGCGGCGAGCTGGTTTTCGAGCTCCCGTACACGGGCCCATGCAGCTTCCGTGCGGGTTTCGCTGCGCTGAAGCATCTCATCGGCCGCAAGACGCCGGGCTTCGGCATCGCGTAGCGCCTGTTCCGCATCATTGCGGCTGGCGTCGATGGCTTCGCGTTCCGATTCGAGCGTTTGCCGGGCCAGTGAACGTGCTTCTTCAAACAGTGCGCCAAGCAGTTCGCCCGCACGTTCTTCCAGCGCAGGCGGAATGGCGCCACTACCGACGCGCACTTTCGAGGCCGTCCGGATGCGCTGCCAGAACAGTTCGATATCTTTAGGGATGTCGCTGGCGCTGCCGGTCTGGGTCAGGTCCCGGACAGTGGCCATAGAGGGGCGAATGCCGAAATCAAAAAAGAGTCGCTTGCAGGCGTGGAGCGAAAGTTCCTGACGTCGTGCGCCATCTGCACGCAAGGTTTCGAGTTCTTCGCGAAGGGCCAGACGTTCTTCGTCTCGGATCATGGTCGTCTCAGCGAGGGATAACAGGTCGAATAATAACAAATTACGTATTTTTCGATACGTTTTTCCCAGCGCATGCGTAAACCGTTGGAATCGAACGTGATCGTCATCCGAATTTGACCGTCGGGTTACGTCTGTCTGCAGGTTTACGTGAAACAAAGCGAGGTTTGTTTCATAAGTTATTGTAAACGCTTGGCTTTCTGATGACGAGCCATTTATAGACAGTGTTTCACGAGGGCAAGGGACGAGGCAGGAGTCTTCGCAAGGGGAAGAGGATGTGGATATCTCAGGAGGCTCGCGGGGTAAAAAAGGCTAGAGAGTAATAAAAGTAAACACCATTGATACCCGTTAAAAACGTTAACGCCACGGCAAAGCCTTACCAGGTCTGGCTTTCAGCGGGATTGGGTGAAGCTTTACGGGATAGGTGGTGAGGCTCTACGGGACGTGCGGGTGATGGGCTTCGGGGAGGCCGGTGAGAGCCTGCGGGAAATAACGTGAGCGGGTTCGGGGAGCACACCATTGTTGACTGTTTGGCAAGGGTGAGTGATTACGGGAGTCAAAGCGCCGCTACGCGTGTATACGCCGGAGACGGTGGCGTTGTTACGTGAAATGCAACGGTGAGCGGATTCGGGGCGTGTAATCGCGGTTGTTTTTGGGCGCAATCCGGGCGCTTCAGAGGCTTCGGTGAGGGGTATCGGGAAAAAATGCCAGGCGAAGGTGATGTTTTTCGGGAGCTCAAGGTTAATTTTCATCGTTTTTGGCTGTTTGGGGGCGTGAAGTGAGCTTTTACGGGAGCACGCGAGTCATGTCTGGATTCCAGGTTGATCAGCTTTCCTGCCCACTAACTGTGCAATCTGGGTATCGAGGTGAGGCTTTTCAGGAGCCGATGGTCGTTCTGTGAAAGCGGCCGCCCCCTGGCACTCAAAAGGCGTTAGGTGAGTCTTTTCGGGAGCAAATTTTCGATGTGATTCGTCTAAAAGTGAGATTTTTCGGGAGCTAGTTGGCGTTCACTAACGCCAAAAGCTTGAAAGATAAAGCCATGAAATTCATTTCACCGATACCCGGAATTGATAAAGGTGAGGCTTTTCGGGATGAATGACAGGGAGCATTGAATCGTCGTTGATGCGGGTGAGGTTTCTTAAGGTGAGATTTTCCGGGGACTCAATGTCGTGGCGACGGTGTTTAGAGGATGTGGATAACCCTCGGAATTCATTGATTTTTTCTCTTCGCCGTCCTGAAGGTGAGTCTTTTCGGGGGCGTCGAAGAGGGTTTCCGTTGGCGATCCCGGCTAATAAAAGGTGAGGCTTTTCAGGAGTATATTTCGCTCGATGAACCCGCCAGTGGGACTGTTGAGGGCGCGAACTCGAGACGCTAGGCGCGCGTCAGGTGAGAACTTCCGGGAGCGATCCAGCGTAAAACGCAATGGAGAATCTGTTTCAGGCACATTCAGCGGGTATTCGTCAGCTTGCAGTCGGGCCGATGGCCTTTTTGTCGGCGGCGTTCGACTGGCCTGATGCGCACTTCGCGGTCAATTACGCGCTTCACCGTTGCGTTTGCGCCAGGAAATTTTTAAGGTGAGGTTTTTCGGGAGCGGATTGACACCCTTTGGAATCGCCAGGATTGAGCGCTTCCCTTCACAGCCCAGAATCTGCCGGGAGCCCCGCCGCCAGGCGGATTGCTCAAAGGTGAGAGTTTCCGGGAACGCTTCGCGGTGAGGCGAGAGATTGAAATGGCCATCACCGGCAATGGTGAGAGAGGCCCTATAGACGCGTTTCACCCCAGACGGTATCCTTTCGCGAAATCTCACCTCGACTCGACGCATGGCCACGAAGCGCGTAAAGAAAACCGATGTGGTGAGCCCCAGTTCGGCCGAATTGCGCAAGGCCGTCGAGGCGATCGCGATTCAGCCGAAAAGCGGCAAGATCACCCTGCTCACCCGCAAGCTCTTCAATGTGCTGCTCGCCGTCGCGCAGCAGGCAGACGAGGCTGGCGATACCTACCGTGCCCTGCTGTCCGACATCGTCGCGAACTCGGCGTTCGATTCGAACGACACCGCGCTCGTGAAGGAGCATCTGCGCCGGATGGTGTCGGTGCAGGTCGAATGGAGCCAGGGTACCTCGAGCCAGAAGCCCGGTCGTAAGTGGGGCATTTCCACGCTGATCGCCGATGCGGAAATTCTCGAAGATCCGACAACGCGCCGTGTCTGGGTCGAATTCTCGTTCGCACCCAAGATCAAGAAGAAATTGCTGGATCCGGTCCAGTACGCCCGCCTGAGCCTGCAATTCCAGAGCCAGCTGCGCAGCAGCGCTGGCCTTGCACTCTACGAAATCTGCGTGCGCTATCTCACGAACCCTAGCCATCTGACGATGCGCGAGACGTGGGAGTGGTGGCGCCCTATTCTTTCGGGCACGCCCGACACCGAAGCGGGCGACGAAGCCAAACGCGAATACAAGTATTTCAAGCGCGACTATCTGCGCCCGGCGATTGCGGAAGTCAATGCGGTCACCAACATCTTCGTCGAGCTGATCGAGCATCGCGAGGGGCGTCGCGTCGCCGAGATCCAGTTCCGCGTCACCGAACGCAAGCAGCCGATGCTGGCGCTCGACGAACACCCGAACGTGTTCGACAGCACGCTCGTGGATCGCATGGTCAAGATCGGGATTCCGCTCAAGGAAGCGCAGTCGCTCTACGCCGATAGCGAAGAGAACCGCATTCGCGCGGCGCTGCAATTGACCGAGCAGCGGATGCGCAGCACGAGCCTGCCGCCAGTGCGCAGCGCGGCCGCGCTCTTCAAGGACGCCTTGAAGAAGGGCTACGCGCCGCCGGTCGAGGATGCTGCGAACGCCGCCGCCTCAGGTCGTGCGATCGCTGCCGGTGCGGTAGCGGCGGACGATCCCAAGGCGCGCCTGATGGACGAGTACGCGGCGTACCGGCGCAAGGAAGCGCGCGCGCTCTACGATGAACAGGGCGATCTCGAACGCGAGATCGCGCGCACGTCCTTCGAGAACGACGAACTGCCGGGGCTGGGTGCGCATCTGCGCGACGACTGGCGCCGTCGCGGTCTGGATTCGAAGCTCGGGGAAACGGCGTTCTTCGACTGGCTGGCCCGCAAGACCTGGGGCGAGCCGACCGACGGCGATCTGCTCGCCTTTACGCTGAGTCAGTCGCGCGCGGCCTGAACCACGGCCCGCCTGGCCTCGCCGTCACGGTCGTACTCAGACAGCCTCCATAAATAAAAAAGCGGTCTTCACGTATTGCACGTGAAGACCGCTTTTTCTTTTCCAGTCCGGCTTACTTCGGCTTGAGCATCTCTTCGATCTGGTGAAGGATGGCGTCGCGCCGGTCCTTTGTCAGGCCCTTGAGTCGCAACTCCAGCCGGTCGTCCCCATATGACTTCAGATCGCCCACAGCCATCCCATCGAGCTTGATCTCCATACGCTGCGCGTAGCGCTGCCGTCCCGCAGGCTTCGCGTTTTCCTGCGGCGTGGCGCGTCCCTTGACGATATCCGCCACCTGACGCGTGCTGAGATCGTCAGCAAGAATGCGGTTGATCAAACGCAGCGTCGCGTCCGTGCCGCGCGCGCCGTGATAGCGGCCAACCTGGTACGCCATGTTCGAACCGAAGCGATCCGGACGCGCGACCATCTCATGCATCACCAGTTCGGGCAGCTTGCCGATCGACAGGGCGACGGCCACAGTCGACTCGTCGAGGCCCAGATGCTCGGCCAGTTCGCGCTGGCTCTGGAAGTGCTTGTCGTCGATAAAGCGCTTCCAGACGACGGCGTTGTCGAACACCGTTTGCGAGTCGCGCTGGACGTTGAGATCGTAGCCGAGCTTGTAGCTCTGAAGGCCGATGGGGAGATCGACCACGATCGCCTTCACGACTTCCTTGTTCGCTTCCTTGAGCGCGCGCACGCGTCGCCCACCATCGCTCACGAAGTAACTACCGGGCGCGGCGTAGTCCGGGATCACGTGGATCGCCTGCTGCTGGCCCTGTTTCGCAAGATTGACCGCCAACTCCGCAATCGACGACTTCAGATAAAAGTGGCGAGGATTGAATGGGCTCGGCTTGATGGCCTTCAGCGGCAGTTCGATGATCTGACCAGGACGGTAGCCCTGGTCGACGCGCCACGCGCGATACTCGGCGGACTCGTTTTCCGTCGCTGCGAGTATCTCGTCGGCGGCGGCAAGCGTCGGCTCGGGCTGGCTTGCGCGACCGACGCTTTCGCGCGTCTTGGGCTTGTCCTCGACAAGGCCGTCGATGGCGTTGAGTCGATCGAGCGCTGTACGCTTCTCGCTACTCGTCGTATCCGGCCGTGCCTGGAAACCTTTGGCAAATTGTGAGGACTTCATTCAGGCTCCTTTATGCGCATAAAGTCAGGAGAGCATCTCTGCGATCTCGTCAGCGCAGGCGCGCACTTCGACAGCGGCGAGTCGAGCGCCGCGGTCGTTCATTTGCAGGACGGTTTGTCCGAGCGCCATCGCCTGCTTGTACGCTTCACGCGTCGGGATTTGCGTCTTGAGCAAAGGAAAGCCGAGTTCTTCCAGCGCGCGCTTGAGCTCGCGCGTGAGCATGCGCTTCTCTTCGGTCTTGTTCAGCAGAAAGACGGCCTTCAGGTCTTCGTTCATGACCTGTGCCTGCTGCACCAGCTTCACGAGTCCGACGCTTGACCAGTAATCGGCCGGCGACGACGACGTGGGAATGACAGCGATCGTCGCCGCGAGGAGAACGACGCCAGAGACTTTCTCGGTGATCGACGGCGGGCAGTCGACCACGATGATGTCGTAGTCTCCGATGAACTTCTTGATCTCGCGATGGATCTGGCCACCGGCTTCCGAAAGATTGACCACCGGGAAGGGAATGCCGACGTCGCCGTCAGCGGATGCACTTGCCCAGTGAACCAGCGTGTTCTGGCCGTCGGCATCGACCACGAGTACACGCTTTCCCCTTTCGTGGAATGCTGCGCCGAGATGCATCGCGATCGTGCTCTTGCCGACCCCGCCCTTTTGCTGCGTGACTGCGATTATCTCTGCTGCCAATTGGTTTTCTCCTTTTGCTAATTGTTTTGGATTTTACCTGGATTAAGTTGTGATTCAACGGCAGGCGTCTGATTTTCGTCGGACGAAGATGCATCGTTGGCCGTTTGGCTGAGGTTTATGCGCATAAAGCGGCGACGCGAGGGACGGGACTGCGATGGGCATGGAGCCCGATGTGTGGGCTGCGACTGACAAACGATGCTGTCGAGCAGATAAAGGACGAGGCAGCGGTCAGCTTTATGCGCATAAACCTGCCACCGACGATGAGCCCCGGGCCTTGATGTGTTGGTTGCAGTACGGCAATGACTCCAAGCGCCGCCGCAAGTTTATGCGCATAAAGCAGTGCCTCACGCCACGACAATCCCCCTGTGATCCACTGAACTGCAAGGGCAAAGTGCGCAGCCTGCCAGGTGCTGTCTATTCGATCGGGGCGGGCTTTATGCGCATAAAGCCCGTGGAAGCGACGAGAGCACCGCCATCGCCGGATATACAACTAAACGCGTGTCTTTCGGCAAGGCCCCCGCTTCGAAGCCAAGATGCTTTATGCGCATAAAGCACCGCCCGAGCACGCGCGCGGCCAGTGCTTCCCCTCCCCCGCTTCCCCACCCGCCGGTAAAATTAGTGCGCCAAAGGGACTCATTCCCGTTTCCGCACACCGGCCAGACGGTGACGCGCGGCAGGATCTATTACCCATGACCTGGCCGCGCCCTAACCATGCGGTGCTGCGCTTCTCCATCCACTTCACCCGCACCTTTCGCTCCCACCATGATCACGATCTACCACAACCCACGCTGCTCGAAATCCCGCGCAACGTGCGAACTGGTCACAACCGCCCATGCAGCCAACGAACCCGTTGAAGTCGTCGAGTACCTGAAGACGCCGCTCACCGTTGAGCAACTGAAGACGCTCCACGCGTTGTTGGGTGGTCCGTTGCGCGACATGATGCGCACGAACGAAACCGAATATACCGAGCTAGGTCTCGCAGCAGAGACTGTCACCGACGACCAGCTTTACGACGCCATCACAAAGCATCCGATCCTGCTGCAACGCCCGATCGTTGTACGCGATGGCCGCGCCGTGATTGGACGTCCGCCCGAAAACGTCGCGGCGCTCTTCGCCTGACTCGCGCGGCCCCCCCGCCGCGGCCTCCCTACATGGCCATGCGCGGCATGGCCCCTTCCCAACCGTAGCGACAACTGACCGATCATCGAGAATCCCGTGGAGTCCCTTGCTACCTTATCTGCGTGGTCGTTTCACGACACGCGTTTGATCCTCGCCTGCGCACTGGGTCTCGCGCTGATCATCATCCTGATCAGCGCACTCAAGCTCGCGCCTTTCCTCTCGATCCTCGTCGGCACCTTCGCGGCCGGCTTTGCCGCAGGTGTGCCGCTCGAAGGTGTGGCGAGCGCTTTCAGTAAAGGCGCCGGGGCGCTGCTCGGCGATGTCGGCATCATCATCGCGCTGGGGGCCATGCTTGGCGCCCTGATGGCCGAATCGGGCGCCGCCGATCGACTGGTCTCCACGCTGCTCGATCACTCCACTCCGCGCACGCTGCCGTGGATGATGTCGCTCGTCGCCGTCATCATCGGGTTGCCGCTATTTTTCGAAGTCGGCCTCGTCATGATGGTGCCGATCATTTTCGTCATGGCGCGCCGCTCGCAGCAGCCCATCCTACGCATCGCGATCCCCGCGCTCGCCGGGATGACTACCTTGCATGCGCTGCTACCACCGCATCCGGGACCCTTGATCGCCGTTAGCGCGTTGCACGCGGATCTCGGCATCACGCTCGGCTTCGGCATCATCGTGGCGGTGCCGGCGGTGATCCTCGCCGGGCCGCTCTATGGTTCCTGGCTGTCGCGACGCATGCAGGTGGCCGAGCCTGAAGATCTGGGCAAAGTCTTCACGAGCCACGATCCGCAACTGGCCGCGCCGGGTTTCGGCGTCTCGCTTCTGACGATCCTGTTGCCCGCCGTGCTGATGCTCTGCCGCACAGTCGCGAAGCTGGCGCTTCATCCCGGCACACTCGCCTTCACCGTGCTCGATTTTCTGGGTGAGCCGCTAATCGCGCTCGGCCTCACCGTTTTGTTTGCAATCGTTGCCCTCGGTTGGTCACGCGGCATGGCGCGTGATCGTGTCGGGGACATCCTGCGCAAGAGCCTGCCGCCCATCGCCGGGCTTTTGCTGACGATCGGTGCGGGCGGTGGCCTCAAGCAGACGCTTGTGCTGGCGGGCATCAGCACGACCATCAGCAAGATCGCAGTCGGTGCGCATTTGCCGCTGCTTTTGCTCGCCTGGCTGATCGCCGTTGCGTTGCGTCAGGCGACCGGTTCGGCCACAGTCGCGACCACGGCGACAGCCGGTATCGTCGCGCCGGTGGTGACCGGACTGAGCGCCGCGCACAACTCGCTCATGGCGCTGGCCATTGGCGCGGGGTCGGTGTTCTTCTGCCATGTGAATGACGCTGGCTTCTGGATGGTGCGCGAGTACTTTGGTCTGAAGCTCAAGCAGACGGTGTTCGTCTGGTCGATCCTGCAGACCATCGTGTCCGTCGTGGGTCTCGTTCTCACGCTTGTGCTCTGGAGTCTGCTCACCTGAGCGTGCCGTAGCGCGCGACCCCTGCCCTATCGCTGTCGTCGCGGCGCATGGCCTCTGCGCCGCGACGACGCTGCACAAAACACAGGCGCCCTCTCGCGCTCGTTCGATCCCGACACATGGCCGATGCCATCGGGCTTCGGGCCAAGTTGTGCACAAGGTTGTCCCCCAAAACTGTGGATAAATCTGCGCGTCGCCGACTTGTCCACATCCCCCCTACTCCGCATGCGGACACCCTGACACACTCGCCTCAACACTCGCGCCTATGATGTGGGTTCTCTTCCCTGCGCCTCGCGCGCGCTCTCGATCGGGAACTCCCTGGAGGACACTGAGATGGCGTATCAAATTGCGGTCGTGGTTGGCAGTCTGCGCAAGGATTCGTTCAACCGTCAGCTCGCGCATGCGGTGAAGTCGCTGGCCCCTGCCGATTTTTCGTTTGAGTTTCTCGATATCGGTGTGCTGCCGCTCTACAGCCAGGACTACGACGCCGACTTCCCCGAAGTCGCGCGCCAGTTCAAGCAGAAGATCGAGGCGGCCGATGCGCTGCTCTTCGTGACGCCCGAGTACAACCGTTCGATTCCGGGTGTGCTGAAGAATGCGATCGACTGGGGTTCGCGCCCGTGGGGCAAGAATTCGTGGAGCGGCAAACCGGGTGCCGTGCTCGGCACCTCGCCGGGCGCGATCGGCACGGCGCTGTCACAGGCGCATCTGCGCAATGTGCTGGCTTATCTCGACGTGGCGACACTCGGCCAGCCTGAGATGTTCATCAAGCACGACGCCAGCCGGATCAATGAAAAAGGCGAGATCGTGAACGACGACACGCGCAAATTCCTGCAAGCGTTCGTCGATCGTTATGCGGAGTGGGTCAAGCGACAGCTGGGCCGCTAAAAGCTTCTCGTCGAGTCGGATAACAGTCGGTCAAGTCGCGGCGCCCGCCCTCAAAGCGTGCGCCGCGACAATGATCCTGTTCAATGCAATGTCGGGCGAGACCCCGTCACCGGCCGATCGGGTGCGTCGGACGCGCGGTGGTCGTGCGAATCCTCTTCGTATTCGATGAATTCGTCGGGGATGCGCAGCGCGCCCGAGCCAGGCGACTGCGTCGCCTGCGGTGCGGCGGGCACCTCGGGACTTGTGTGCATGGGGTGAGCCGGCGCGGGCGTACCCATCACCGCTCCCGCACCCGGCGCGCTTGCCGAGGCGAGCACGGTGGCTTCGGCTTCGTTCATGGTATGTCCGTCGGCGGCGCCCTGCCCTGCTCCCGCCGCAGTGGGCGCCATCGCATCGCCAGACCCGACAGGCGTCGCGCGTCGGCGCATCGCATCGGCCAGACCGGACAGCCCCAGTTCATCGAGCGCCGAGTGTTCGCGCACGACGGGGTCGGCATCGGCCGATGCCCATGTCCAGCCTCCGCCCCGAATCGCTACTTCTAGCGCGTGCTCGTCGCGCATCGTCTCGCGTGCGAGGTCGGCATGCGCTTCGTCGCTCACGCGCACGCCGATCAGCACATTGCCACTCGGCGTCGCGGCCGCGCCGGGAACATGAGGTGCCGGTTCGGGCACAGTGCCCGCATTGGCGCGTACATCCCCAGTCGAAGAGAAGAAGCTGGACACCATGCGCTCGATGCCGGCCAGCACGCCGGCCTCATGCACGGGCAATTCGATGTCGCTGGCCGGAAATCCGCGTTGGAGCAGCACATCCTGCGCGTGCCGCGCGGCGTCGTAGGTCTCGAACAGACCGGTTACGGTTTGTCTCATGGCTCACTCACTCCTCATCGTCAGCAGGCAATGGCGGCACGTCGGCGATTGATGCGTGGGCGCGCCGGCGGCCTCGTTCGTGCGACGTAGTCGCAATCCGCATGCCACGGATCGAGTCTGCGCCGAAAACGCAAACCCCGACGCCAAACCGGCGTCGAGCTGGCGGCAGGTGTGCCGGTTCGACCTACAGTGTCGCGTCCCGTTCCCGCCGCGCGCGCGTCTGGCGATCGCGCTGGATCGCTTCCAGCATCTTCTCGAGCAGCGCAATATCGAAGGGCTTGGACAGCACGCGCACGTCGACGTGGCGCGCGCGATCGAGCTCTTCCGCGTAGCCGGTCACGAGGATCACGGGCAGCGTGGGCGCGCGCGCCTGGAGTGCTTCCGCGAGATCGATGCCGTTCATCTCGCCCGGCATGTGGATGTCCGAGAGCACGAGGTCGAAGTGCGGCGCGTCGTTTTCATCGGCGCGAGCCGCAGGCGCAGCGTGCGCCGCATCGACGAGCGAAAGTGCGCTCGCCGCGGCGTTCGCGCAGGTGACGTGATGACCCATCATCTGCAACAGGGCTTCGGTGCCCGCCGCGACTTCGTCGTTATCTTCGACGAGCAACACGCGCAAACCTTGCTGCGGCTGGGTGCTGTCCTCGCGCGGTTCGGGCTCGCGCGGCACGGTCGCGACCGTGGCGGCGCGCGGCAGATACAGGTGCACGGAGGTGCCCGCGCCAATCGCGCTGTCGATTGCGGCAAGGCCGCCCGAGCGCTCGCAGAACGCGAACACCTGCGGCAGTCCGAGACCGGTGCCCATGCCCTTCGGTTTGGTCGTGTAGAGCGGTTCGAAGGCGCGCGCGAGCACGTCGGGCGACATGCCGACGCCCGTATCTTCGAGCGAGACATGCACGAAATCGCCGTCGAGCGGAAAGCCCTCGCCCGGCCGGAACGCCATGTTGCGCGCGCGTAGGGTGAAGCGCCCGCCGTTGGGCATGGCGTCGCGCGCGTTGACGGCGAGGTTGATGAGGGCGAGCTCGAACTCGGCCACGTCGACCAGCACCGGCCAGACGTCCACGTCGACATCGACGACGAGCGAGACCTTGGCGCCGAGCGAGGCGCGCAGCAATTCGCGGCAAGCGGGCAGCCAGCGGCCGACGTGAATCGTCTCGTTACGCAGCGGCTGCTTGCGCGCGACGCCGAGCAACTGGCGCGTCAGCGATTGTCCGCTCTTGAGCGCGCGCTCGACGGCGGAGAGTTCGCGCTCGAAACCGGCTGCGCCGCGCCGACGCGCGATCTGCACGTTGGCCGAGACGATCATCAGCAGATTGTTGAAATCGTGCGCGACGCTGCCGACCAGATTGCCGAGCGCCTCCATCTTGCGCGACTGCCGGTAGGCCGACTCGATCGAGCGACGCATCGACGCTTCGGCCTGCCAGCGCTCCCACGCCTCTTCCTCGGCGGCGAGGCGGCGCAGCGAAAGCCAGATCACGCACCACAGGGCGATCGAGGGCGTGAACATCGAGATAAGCAGCACGCTCAAATGCCGATACCAGCCGGCCCAGATCGCCGATGCGCGATAGGCGCAGGTGACGTAGACGGGATACGCGCCCACGCGCCGGAACGCGACGATCGCATTGCCGCCGAGCAGTTTCGAATGCATGCGCACGACGCCCGAGTCCTTGCCGAGCGCAAGCGCGGCGGCGAACGGCGTGCCGGGGCTGATGGCTTCGGGAATCGCGGCATGCGCGGCGCTGGCCGCGCCGGGCGCCGCCGCGCCGGACGCCGCCGGGGCGGCGCCTTGCGAGCGAGTTCCGGACGCGCGCGGCGGCGGTTCGAAGGCAAGGATCGCGCCGTCGCTACGCACGAGGCCGAGCGCCATCGGCGAATCGTCGCCGAGCAGTTCGTTGTAGAACTTGTTGAAATAGCGCGGCCGCAGCGCCACCGAAACGAGGCCGGCAAACTGGCCCGCCGCGTCGTGGCGCGCGATGCCGGTGTTGAAAACAGTTTCGCCGCTCACCTGCCCGACCATCACGCGCGAAACGTGATCGAGCACCCGGCCGCCCCGAATGCCGACGAAGTCATCACGCGTGGCGATCGAAATGGGCGGCGGCGGCGAGTAGCGACTGCTCGCCAGCAAATCGCCGTTGCGGCCGAAGATCGATACGGCAGCCACCTGCGGATAGCCGCCGCCGATCGCGTCGAGTTTTTCGTGAATCTGCGCTTCGTTCGCCCGGATGCCGTCGTCGTCGAGTTCTTCCACGCCGTCGACGATGCGCGCATCGAGCGCGTCGTTCATGTCGAACACCTTGAGCGCGTGCTCTTCGGCCACGCGCACGGTGCGCAGCGTGACGTCGGTGGCGTCGGCCTCGCGGGTGCGCAGATCGCTCCACGCCATCGCGGCGACATAGACGCAGGGCAGCACGATCGCGGCGAGCAGGAGCGCGATCAGCGTGCGGCGGCGCACCGTGAAGTCGTGACTGGGCGCCGCCGGAAAGGGCGCTTCGTCGGCGCGCGGTGGCGGCAGCGAGCGGTCGTCGGGCCCTGCGGGCCGGTCGGGAATCATCGTACGGAAAAGGCTGGAAGCAGCGGCGGAGCTTTTGACATCATAAACGACCACGGGCGCCCCGCCGGGTTCGGGGTCTCATCGAAATAAATCGAGCCAGGGACGAAACATCGCGCCACCAGACGGTATCCGCCAATGCGAATCGTACGCAATTGCGTGTAAGACAACGCAGAGGCGCAAAGTAAGTCGATTTTTCTGTCAGCGGCGTCGATTGCGCGAAAATCCGTGTAGCGCAAACGTACACAAAAGGATATTCGTCGGAGTTTAATTAAGGGATCGATCGATTATTTTCCAAAAGGGGCGAAATGAAGTCAGTTTTGTTCGTTGAACGATTATCGACGAGTTGCATTTGTTTCCGTTTGCTTCGAAAATCGCGAACACGATAAATAAAACACCCGAAAATGGGTGTTGTTTGCCGTGCCGCTTTGGCGTTTTTCGATCTGTAAGCCGAAAAGGCGTGGCTAAAACGGGGTTGCTTTCACCGGGTCTGCGTGCGCCCTGCCGTTTCATCGCCTGAACTGGCGGCAGGCAGGCGACGAGCGGGGAATCTCATGCATTACGCATAAAATGCGCGCCCCCCCTAAAGTTTTTGCGCGCGCCGCCGTTAATCCGTTCTAACGCATTCCGTCTAACGCACACTCATTCTGCATATCCATGTCCTTGCCCATCGTGATCGCCGACGATTCGCTGTTAGCTCGCAAGGTGCTCACGAAGGCGCTTCCCGAGGACTGGGACGTTGAGATTTCCTACGCGACAAACGGACGAGAAGCACTGGCACACTATCGCGCCGGGCGTGCAGAGGTCATGTTTCTCGACCTCACGATGCCCGACATGACGGGCTTCCAGGTCCTCGAAGCGCTCCAGCATGAAGACCTGAATACCTTCGTGATCGTCGTTTCCGCCGATGTCCAGCCGCGCGCCCAGGAGCGCGCATTGGCGCTTGGCGCGATGGCGTTCGTGCCGAAACCGGTCAGCCAGGAAGCGCTGCTACCCATCCTGAAGGAGTACGGGTTGTATGCCTGATCGAGTGTTCACGGAACTGCAGCGCGACGCCCTGCAGGAGATCGCCAATCTCGGCATGGGCCAGGCTGCCACGCGCCTGTCCAGCTTGCTGAATGCGTTCATTGAATTGTCGGTGCCGCGTGTGCGGGTGGTCGCGGTGCGCGAGGCGGCGCAGGCGCTGCGCGAAATGACCGGCATCGACGGCCCGGTGACCGCGGTGCGCCAGGGTTTTCGCTCCGAGATCAAGGGCGAGGCGCTGGTGATCTGCCGCAGCGGCGAGATCGGCGAACTGGGCGCGCTGGTGGGTGGTCCCTTCGCGGAATCGGCCTGGGACGCGCTCACGGAACAGGAATTGATCTTCGACGTGGCGAACGTGCTGACGGGCGCGTGTGTGTCGTCGATGCTCGACCAGCTCGGCCGCCTGCCGGTCTTCACCCAGCCGGGGCTGCTCGGCGAGGCGGTCACGCTCGACGACGTGTTCCAGCCAGGCCTGCTCGCCTGGGATCTGGCGCTCCTCGTGGAAGTCAACTTCGCGCTGGAAGACCAGCGTTTTCGCGCGCATCTCGTCATGCTGATGGCCGAAGAGTCGATCTACCATGTCAGCCGCGCCATCGACGCCATGCTGCACAGCCTATGACTACCCCCGCCTCGTCGCCATCGCTCTCGGATCTCGTCGCGGAGCGCGTGGGCTTCGGCATTTTCGTGCTCGATCGCGAGATGAACGTGCTGATGTGGAACCGCTTCATGCAGGACCACAGCGGCGTGCCCGCCGAGGCCGTGATCGGTCGCCCCGTTTTCGAGCGCTTCCCCGAACTGCCGCGCGCGTGGCTCACGCGCAAGGTCGAGAGCGTGTTCCAGCTCGGCAGCTTCGCGTTCAGCTCGTGGGAGCAGCGCCCCTACCTGTTCCGCTTCGACCACGACCGGCCCATCACGGGCGGTGTGGACTACATGCAGCAGGATTGCACCTTCATGCCGCTCATGCGCGAGCGCGAGGTGATCGCCGTGTGCGTGACGATCACTGACGTCACCCACGTCAGCGTGATGCAGCGCGAGCGCGAAGAGGCCGTCGCCAAGCTGCGCGAGTACGCGGATCGTGACGGCCTGACGGGTATCGGCAACCGGCGCTATTTCGAGACGCGCCTCGCCGAGGAATTCTCGCGCTGGCAGCGTTATGGCGGCGAGATGTCGGTGCTGCTGTTCGATCTGGACCACTTCAAGAAGATCAACGACGAGTTCGGTCACGTCGCCGGCGACACGGTGCTGCGCACGATGGCGCAGCGCGTCGCGAGCGTGGTGCGCAAGGAGGACATCTTCGGGCGCTTCGGCGGCGAGGAGTTCGCCCTGCTGCTGCCGTGTACGCCGCTCGACGACGCGATGCACGTGGCCGAGAAAATCCGCCACACGATCGGCGACACGCCCGTGGATGTGCAGGGCGATGTCGTGGCCGTGACGGCGAGCGTGGGTGCCGCCTCTGCGCGGCCCGGCTCGAACGACTACGAGGTCATGATCAACGAGGCGGACGCCGCGCTCTACAGCGCCAAGCGCCAGGGGCGCAACCGCTCGGTGGTGTTGCTGCACGAGCTCAACTAACTCATCGAGCGCGACCGCGCGTGGATGCGTGACTTTCTGATTGATCGCCCCATTTGAGCGACGATGGCCGATTTTTCGCGCCGTAGGGTATCTCCCGTCCCGCCCTATGATTCGGGCCCCATTTGCGCAACGGCCCCATCTGCGGTGACCGGCAAAGGTTGATATACTTTGGGCCGTTTGCGGCCTCGGACCCTGACGGTGTTCCGACAGAGCCGCTGCCTCGCGCGTGTCCGCGCGCGCGGGCGACCCGCGACATGCGGGCCCGAATATCTGTAACGCCCCGCCGAGGGCGCCCCCCAGCGGAGATCGTCTTGGCCGTTTCCAACCTCGTCGTGGACGATACACAGCAAACCGATGCTGCCGCCGCTTCGTCGGGCAGTTCGTTTTATCTGGCGATGCGAATCCTGCCGGCTGCGCAGCGCGACGCCATGTATCAGGTCTACGCCTTTTGCCGCGCTGTCGACGACATCGCGGACAGCGACCTGCCGCGCGCCGAGCGTGCGGCGGGACTCGACCAATGGCGCGCCGACATCGACGCGTGCTATGCCGGCACGCCGCGCGCCTCGCTCGCGGCGCTCACGCGTCACATCCATACCTTCGGCCTCCAGCGCGAGGATTTCCACGCGATGATCGACGGCATGGCGATGGACGCCGCCGAAGATATCTGCGCGCCCGACGAGGACACGCTCGACCTCTACTGCGACCGCGTCGCGAGTGCGGCGGGCCGCCTGTCGGTGAGAATTTTCGGGATGGAGGACGAGCCCGGCCGCCTGCTCTCGCATCACCTCGGGCGCGCGCTGCAACTCACCAACATCCTGCGCGATATCGACGAGGACGCCGACATCCGCCGCTGCTATCTGCCGCGCGAACTGCTCGCGCGCGAAGGCATCGCGGCTACGAGTCCGCACCAGATCGCCGCCGATCCGTCGCTGCCGCGCGTGTGCGCGACGCTGGTCACGCGCGCGCTCAAGCATTTCGCCGAAGCCGACGCGATCATGGACCGCACGCCGCGCGCGCAGGTCAAGGCGCCGCGCATCATGTCCGGCGTCTATCGCGTGCTGCTCGAACGCACCGTCGAGCGCGGCTTCGACCTGCCGCGCACCAAGCTTGCCAAGCCGCGCGCACGGCTCATGTGGATCGTGGCGCGCTACGCGCTGTTCTGATGCCCCGGCTAGTCCACGTGATCGGCGCGGGTCTCGCGGGTCTCGCGGCGGCCGTCCGGTTACAGCGGCGTGGCGTGCAGGTCGCGCTACACGAAGCCGCCGGACAGGCAGGTGGACGATGCCGTTCCTGGTACGACCGCACGCTGGCGGCCACGCTCGACAGCGGCAATCATGTGGTGCTGGCGGGCCATGCCGAAACACTCGCCTACGTGCGTGCGATCGGCGCCGCCGATGCGTTGACGGGCCCGGAAGAACCGGGCTTTGCGTTCATGGATCTCGCGGCGCGCTCGCGCTGGAGCGTGCGTTTCTCGCGCTCGCGCCTGCCCCTGTGGATCGCCGATGCCAACGCCCGCGTGCCCGACACGCGCCTGACCGACTATCTCGCGGTGCTGCCGCTGCTGTTCGCGAAGCCGGGCCGCAGCATCGGCCAGATCATGCCGTGCGTCGGCCCGCTCTGGGATCGTCTGCTGCGGCCGCTCTATCTCGCCGCGCTCAACGTCGATCCGCGCGATGCCAGCGCGGAACTGGCGGGCGCGATGTTGCGCGAGGCGCTGACCATCGGCGGCGAAGCATTTCGGCCGCTCACGGCCCGCAATGGCCTGTCGAGCGCCTTCGTCGACCCGGCGCTGCGCATGCTGCAACATGGCGGCGCGGCGATCCGTCTCGAATCGCCGCTCAATGAGATCGCGTACGACGATGCGGCGCGCCGCGCCGTCGCCCTCGATTTCGACAGTGGCCAGGTGCTGCTCGGCGCCGACGAGGCCGTGGTGCTCGCAGTGCCGGCCGCCGCGGCCGCCGCACTCGTGCCGGGGTTGCAGACGCCGCAACGCCATACGGCGATCGCCACGCTGCATTTTGCCGTCGAGCCGCCGCCGGGACTGGCCACGCCGATGGTGCTGGTCAACGGCACGGCGAACTGGCTCAGCGCCAGCGCGGGCCGTCTCGTCGCGACGATCCACGATGCGGGCGCGCTGCTGCAACTCGCGCCCGACGAACTGGCCCGGCGCGTCTGGGCCGACGTAGCGGCCGCCACGTCGCTGCCGGTGGAACCGCTGCCCGCGTGGCAGATCGTCAGCGATACACAGGCGGTTTTCGCCGCCGAGCCGCAAGAAGAACTGCGCCGCCCCGCGGCGCGCACCCGCTGGAACAATGTGACGCTCGCGGGCGACTGGACAGCTACCGGTCTGCCCGCGACGATCGAAGGCGCAATCTGCTCGGGCCGCAAGGCCGCGGATCTGCTCCTGTCTTGACACCAGGATGTACCGATGAACGATCTTTCCCAGACCCTGCCGGGCGACGACCTCGCACAGGCGCGCGCTGCCGCATCGACGCTCGATGTGGCGTCCGACGTTGCGTCCGACGTTGCGCTTGATGCAGCTTCCGCCCTCGCGCTTAATGCCACGCTCGATCACGACATCGCGCGCGCGACCGACGCGATCCTCGCCGATCAGCGCGCCGACGGCCACTGGGTCTACGAACTCGAAGCCGACGCCACGATTCCCGCCGAATACGTACTGCTGGTGCACTACCTCGGCGAGGAAGCGAACCTCGAGCTCGAAGGCAAGATCGCGCGCTACCTGCGCCGCATCCAGCTGCCCGGCGGCGGCTGGCCGCTCTTCACCGACGGCGCCATGGACGTGAGCGCGAGCATCAAGGCGTACTTCGCGCTCAAGATGGTCGGCGACGCCGAAGACGCCGAGCACATGGTTCGCGCGCGCGAAGCGATCCTCGCGGCGGGCGGCGCGGAAAAGGCCAACGTGTTCACGCGTATCCTGCTCGCGCTGTTCGGCGTGGTCACCTGGTACGCCGTGCCGATGATGCCTGTCGAGATCATGCTGCTGCCCAAGTGGTTCCCGTTCCATCTCTCGAAGGTGTCGTACTGGGCGCGCACCGTGATCGTGCCGCTGCTCGTGCTGAACGCGAAGCGGCCGGTCGCGAAGAACCCGCGTGGCGTGCGCATCGACGAACTGTTCCGCAGCGCCCCCGTCAGCACCGGTCTGAACGAGCGCGCGCCGCATCAGAGCCCCGGCTGGTTCGGCCTGTTCCGCGCCGTGGACGGCGTGCTGCGCGTGGCCGATCCGCTGTTCCCGGCCTATCTGCGCCAGCGCGCGATCGACGCGGCCGTGGCCTTCGTCGACGAGCGCCTGAACGGTGAGGACGGTCTCGGCGCGATTTTCCCGGCGATGGCCAACGCCGTGATGATGTACGACGTGCTCGGTTATCCGGCCGATCATCCGCACCGCGCCATCGCGCGCCAGTCGGTCGAAAAGCTCGTCACGATTCACGCCGATGAAGCCTACGTGCAGCCCTGCCTGTCGCCCATCTGGGACACCTCGCTGGCGGCGCATGCGCTGATCGAAACCGGCGACGCGCGCGCACGCGAGGCGGCGCGCCGCGGCCTGGAATGGCTGGTGCCGCTGCAGATCCTCGACGTGCGCGGCGACTGGATCTCGCGCCGTCCCGACGTGCGTCCGGGCGGCTGGGCGTTCCAGTACGCGAACCCGCACTACCCCGACGTCGACGACACGGCTGTGGTCGTCGCCGCGATGGAGCGCGTGGACAAGCTCGACCAGACCCGCGACTTCGACGAGCCGATCGCCCGTGCGCGCGAGTGGGTGGTCGGCATGCAGAGCGGCAACGGCGGCTGGGGCGCCTTCGAGCCCGAAAACACCCACGAGTACCTGAACAACATCCCGTTCTCGGACCACGGCGCACTGCTCGATCCGCCCACCGCCGACGTCTCGGGCCGCTGCCTTTCGATGCTCGCGCAACTGGGCGAGCGGCCGGTGTCGAGCGAACCCGCGCGCCGCGCCTACAACTACATCCTCGCCGAGCAGGAAGCCGACGGCAGCTGGTACGGCCGTTGGGGCATGAACTACATCTACGGTACGTGGACGGCGCTGTGCGCGCTCAACGCCGCGGGCCTCGAACACCACGACGCGCGCATGAAGCGCGCGGCGCAGTGGCTCATCGCGATCCAGAACGACGACGGCGGCTGGGGCGAGGACGGCACGAGCTACAAGCTCGACTACCGTGGCTACGAACGTGCTACGAGCACGGCGTCGCAGACGGCGTGGGCGTTACTCGGCCTGATGGCGGCGGGCGAAGTGAATCATCCGGCGGTCGCGCGCGGCATCGCGTACCTGCAGGCGACGCAGTGCGAACACGGCCTCTGGGACGAAACGCGCTTCACGGCGACGGGCTTTCCGCGCGTGTTCTATCTGCGCTACCACGGCTATCGCAAGTTCTTCCCGCTGTGGGCGCTTGCGCGCTACCGCAACCTCAAGCGCGAGGGCTCGACGCTCGTGAAGGTCGGTCTGTGATGGCGGTGCTCGCATCCATGAAAACCAGCGGCGCGCTGCCCGTGATCGCCGTGACCGGCATGGCCTTCGAGGCCAGCATTGCGGCGGGTAAAGGCCGCGACGGCGTCGAAGCCGTCTACGCCGCACGCGCCGATCTGCTGGAGCGCGCGCTGACGGCGGCGCTGGACCGGGGCGCGTCGGGCGTGATCAGCTTTGGCACGGCGGGCGGTCTGGGGCCGGATCTGGAACCGGGCACGCTCGTGATCGCCGAGGCCGTGGACGGCCCGTTTGGCCGGGTCGAATGCGACCGGGCCTGGAGCGAGCGCCTCGCGGCGGCGCTTCAGGCGTCGCCGCTGGCGGCGCAGACGCGGCGCGGCGTCGAGGCGGCCGTGGCCGCGCCGCTCACCGGCGCGGCGGACAAGGCCGCGCTCCACCAGTCGAGCGGCGCGCTAGCCGTCGACATGGAATCGCATCTGGCCGCCGCAGCGGCGGCGGCACGCGGCCTGCCATTCGCGGTGTGCCGGGCGGTAGTCGATCCGGCCTGGCGCAGTCTGCCGAAGGCCGCGATGGCAGGCCTGCGCGATGACGGCTCGACGGCCGTGCTGCCGATCCTGCGGGAACTGGCGCGCGATCCGCTGCAACTGGGCGGCCTGCTACGCGTGGCGGCGGACGCGGGCGCGGCGCGCAAGGCGCTGACGGCCGCGCGACGCGTGCTGATCGCGTCGGGCGCGTTTTTTCCGCGCTGATTGGCGGGTCTGATTCGTCGGGAATATTGAAAACCTAGGGAAAACCCCTATATCTGGTATTATCTCAGCGTTAACCCTAGGTCCGTTGCTTTTGAGGTCCAGGGACGGATCAAGCATGGGAGTACCAGACATGAATTTTCATACCCGCAAGTGGGTCAAGCCTGAAGACCTGAACCCTAACGGCACCCTGTTCGGCGGCAGCCTGCTGCGCTGGATCGACGAAGAGGCGGCGATCTACGCGATCTGCCAGCTCGACAACCAGCGTGTCGTGACCAAGCTCATCTCGGAAGTGAACTTCGTGAGCTCGGCGCGTCAGGGCGACATCATCGAACTGGGCATTACCGCCACCGACTTCGGCCGCACCTCGATCACGCTGCGCTGCGAAGTGCGCAACAAGGTCACGCGCAAGAGCATCCTGACGATCGAAAAGATGGTGTTCGTGAACATGGGCGTTGACGGCAAGCCCGCGCCGCATGGCCGCGAGCGCATCCGCTACGCCGAGGAAGCCTACGAGCGCTATCGCCAGACCGTGCAGACGGCTGCGGACGCAACCGCCCTGGCCGTGGCGAACGAAGCCGAACGCGCTGACGCACAGGAAGACGAAGCGGTGCATTGAGCGACGCTGCTTTGCGCTGAATGAAAAACCCGGCAAGGTCGTGGACCTTGCCGGGTTTTTCGCATCTACGCCGCCCGCCAGTCAGGCGGGCGCATCACATCGCCTTCAAGGCGCCGATGCCGGTTGCGCGGTCGCAGCCGGTGCCGAAGCCGCCTTGGCCGGTACCGCACCCGAAGCCGCCTTCGGCGCGGAAGCGGCAACCGGCGCCGAAGCCGTCGCGTTTGCGGCAGCGGCACCCGTCGCCCCGGCGGCGACGCCTGCGGTGCCCGCTGCGGCAGCCGCACCTGCACCCGCGCCTACCGCGCCGGCAGCCGGCGCACCCGCCGCACTCCCCTCGCCCGGGTCCTCGTAATTCGGCAGATCGCTATTCGATTTGCCTGCACCGCCGTTGTCGTCGGTGGCGCCCGGATCGCCGTAATCCGGCAGCGGCGCATTGCTACCCTGCGAGCCGCGAATCATCGACTGGCGCTGCTGGCGGTACGCGTCGCGCACGAACGAATACTTGTCGAGCGCCGCTTGCTGGAGCAGGTCGGTCGCGCCAAGCAGATCCGAGCGCGTGCTGATGAACTGCGCGATATACATCGGGTTGCGTACGGCCGGCTCGATGTAGTTGAGCAGGTTGAACTTCACGTCCACGCCCATGCCGATGCCGTCACGGATCGAGCTCGGCCCGAACACCGGCAGCACCAGATACGGCCCCGCCGGCACGCCGTAGTGCCCCATCGTCAAACCGAAGTCCTGATGGTGCTTGGGCAGGCCTGCAGCCGTTGCGAAGTCGATCAGGCCGCCCAGACCGAAGGTCGAGTTCATCGCGAGACGCATCAGATCTTCGGTGGCGTCGGTGATCTTCAGTTGCAGCAGATCGTTGGCAAAGTTGCTGATATCTCCGAGGTTCGAGAAGAAGTTCGAAATCGCCTGGCGCATCGGCTGCGGCGTGACCTTCTGGTAACCCTTCGCGATCGGCTGCGCGATATGGGTGTCCAGCGCGTCGTTGAACTTGAAGATCGCGCGATTGGCCGGTTCGAACGGGTCGCCCGGTTTGCGGTCGGGACCTGTCGCGCAGCCTGACGTCACGAGGAGCGCCAGGCTCGCTGCCGCCATGGTGAGCGCGGCTTGTTTTTTCATCATTGATCGATCCCCTGCATTTGCGATCGTGCGCGCTTGGCGCGCGGCTTGCCCATCAGCACCGGCTGGAACACCACGGCGCCGATGAGCGTACATAACAAGGACAGCGCAAGCAGTTTACCCATGCTCGACGTGCCCGGATGGTGCGAAAGCCACAGGCTGCCGAACGCCGTGGCGGTGGTCGCGGCCGAGAACAGCACCGCGTGTGTGAGGCTGGAGTGCAGCAGGCCGGTCTGCCCCGCGCGCCAGGCCATCACGAAATAGATTTTGAACGCGACGCCGACGCCCAGCATCAGGGGAAGCGCGATGATGTTGGCGAAATTGAGTTGGATACCGAACACAACGCACAACTCAAGCGTCACGAGCGCCGATACCAGCAGAGGAATCAGCGTGCGCAGCACGTCGCCGAAATGGCGCAGCGTGATCCACAGCAGCGCCGTGATGAGCAGCACCGACCAGCCCGCCGCCTGCAGGAACGCCAGGATGATCACGTTGGCCGAATGCAGGATCGAGATCGGCCCGCCAATGGCGCCGGGCTCCGCCTTCTTCACCGCGTGCGAGAAGCGCGCAAGCATGACGTCGTCGTTCGGATCGACGCCTGCCGGCACGCGCGGCGCGACATCGACAATCGCCTGCCCTGTGACCGACGACACCCAGTCGCCCACCATCTCGGGCGGCAGATTTTCGCGCGTGATTTCCGACGGTTGCAGCAGACGTTCGAGCTGTGCGAAGGCGAGCTTGAGCGGCAGGCTGAAGGCGGTTTCGGCCTTGTCGCGCACGGCGGGACTCGCGGCCGCGAGCTTCATGAGGCCATCGGACAGATGCTTGGCTTCGGCGGCGCCCGGACCCGGATGATCGCCCGCCGCGAGCGCGAGCTGATTGGCCGCGCGCTTGAGCGTGTCCACGCGCACGGCGTCCGTGACGGGCGAGGAAGGCTGTTGCGTGAGCGCGGGCATGAGCTGCTGCGAGGCGCTCGCGATCAGCATGAGCTTCTGTTGCTGGTCCGTGGGGATCAGCGAGCTGAGCGTGGTCGCGCGGCCCACTTCGGGCAGCTTCGCGAGGTTCGCCGCGATCTTGTCCGCATCGGCGAGCGTGGGCGCGAGCACGCTCACGTCGTTGATCGAGATGACGGGGGAATTCTTCAGCGCGATCAGCGTGGCCATCGACTCCGTATGCGGGTCCTTCAGATGCAGCGGATTGAAGTCGAAGCGCAGGAAGTACAGCAGCGGCGATGCGCCCACCACGAGGATGAGCGTGCCGATCAGCACCGGCTTGCGATGCTCCGCGAGCCACGTGTCGACCGGCGCGAGAAACGCGAAGCCCGGCGAGGCGCGTTCGCCGCGCGGCTTGAACACGCTGATGAGCGCGGGCAGCAGCGTCATGTTCGCGACGTAGGCGACGAACATGCCCACGCCCGCGATCTGGCCGAGCTCCGAGAGACCCTTGTAGGCGGTCGGCAGGAACGAAAAGAAGCTCTCCGCCACGGCAATGGCCGCGAGCGTGAGCGGCACGCCGATCAGCCGCGCGGTCTTGAGCAGCGCGACGTCTAGCCGGTCGTCCTGGAAGCGCTCCTCGCGATACTTCACGCCGAACTGCACGCCGAAGTCCACGCCCAGTCCCACGAACAGCACCATGAAGGCCACCGAGAGCATGTTGAACGAGCCGATCATCGCCAGACCGAGCGCCGCCGTGACGGCGAGACCGACCACGAGCGTGATAAGCACCGCGCCGATCAGGCGGCCCGAGCGCAGCGCCAGCCAGAGGATCAGCAGCACGACGAGCGCCGTGATCGCGCCATTGAGCGCGGCGCCGTCCTGCACCGACGCGAACTCTTCGTCGGCAAGCGGCTGCTCGCCGGTCAGGCGCACGCGCGCGCCGTATTCGGTGTCCAGATGGAGCGACGCGGCGGTGTCGCGGATCGCCTGCGAGGCGCTCGCGCCGGCCTTGAGCGCGGCGAAATTGAGCACCGGCTGAACGGTCACGAAGGAGAACGCGGGTTTCGTCGCGGCATCCTTGTCCACCAGTGCGCGCCACGAGAACGCGGCGGGCTGGCCGGCGAGCACCTGATCGACCGTGGAGGCGGCGCTGCCGAGCAGGCTCGCCATCTGCGGCAGCTTCACCTGGCCGATCGTGAGCGGCAGTTGCAGCGTGGTCGTGAGCGTGCCCGCGAGGCCCGCGAGACTCGGATCCTTCGCGAGCTGGTTGATGAGCGGGCGCGCCTGCACGAGCTGGCCCGTGGTCGACAGCACCGTGGGCGTGGACGGGAACAGCAGGCCGTTATGTTCGAAGAACGGGCCGCCAGCGGGCTGCGAGATCGCGCTAAATTCGCGCTTGTCCTGCCTGAGGGCGTCGGCGAGCTTGTCGGCGGCGGCGTCCGCGAGTTCGGGCGCTTGCGCCTCGACCACCACCAGCAGCGAGCTGCTGCGTTGCGGGAAGGCCTTGTCCTTGGCGTCGCCCAGCGCGGCCCATTCGGCGGTGTTCTCGACGAGGCCGCTGATGTCCGTGTTGATCTTGAAATGCTTCGCGACGTAGACGCCGCTCAGCACGGCGAGCGCGAGTGCGAGTGTGATGACCCACGCCGCGCGGCGCACAGACCAGGCGACGAGGTGGATGATGAATGGCTTCAGCATAAAGGCGAGGGGGCCTTGTCGTTTAACTATTCTTGATTGAAGCGCTCAAGTATACCGGCCTCGCTCCACGAGGCGTGCCTCGCGCACACGAGCGAACGCAGTAAAGCCGTTATACTGGCCCAGCCGGGGCGCGATCGCAGTGGGCGTTGCACCGCAACCCGCCCCATCCCGCCGGCATCCGATATTCACTGTTCCAAAAACGCGTATGAAACGTTATCTGACCGCATTTCTCGCCGCCGCCGTCCTGTCCGGCGTTTCGGGTGCTGCTTTCGCCCAGTCGTCGCCGGACGCTGTCGTCAAGGCTGCCGTGGAAGGCACCGTGAAGGCGATGCAAGCCGACCCGCAGGCTCGCGGCGGCGACATGAACAAGATCACGGAAGTGGTCGAAACCCATTTCGTGCCGGCCACCGATTTCCAGCGCACCACGCGCATCGCGATCGGCAAGGCGTGGACCACGGCCACGCCCGAGCAGCAGCAAAAGTTGTACGAGCAATTTCAACTCCTGCTTGTGAAGACCTATGCATCGTCGCTTGCGCAACTGCGTGACACCCAGGTCAACTTCAAGTTCGTGCCGTCCAGCACGGGCGCAGCCGCGAAGGACACCGTGGTGCAATCGCACGTGCTGAGCAACGGCGGCGACGACGCCATCGATTACCGCCTCGAGCGCTCCAGCAACGGCTGGAAGATCTACGACATCAACATGATGGGTGCGTGGCTGATCCAGGTCTATCAGACCCAGTTCGCCGACCAGATCGCCAAGGGCGGCATCGACGGCCTCATCAAGTTCCTCGTCGATCACAACGCACGCAGCTAAACCAGCTTAGGCGTTCAGCCAGATTTCGCACGGCGCGTGCTCGCAAGAGACGCGCCGTGTGTGTTTTTGCGGCTGAGGTTGTGGTTCTTCCTTGTGCGCTTACTTCCTGCGGTTCTCCACCGCGAACTTGATCAACTCCGCCTGACCGTCGATATCGAGCTTGCGCTTGAGGTTGAGCCGGTGCGTCTCGACCGTGCGCACGGAGAGCCCCGCGCGCTGCGCGATCTGCTTGCTCGAAAGCCCTTCGGCGAGCGCATCGAGAATGTCGCGTTCGCGCGGCGTGAGCCGCTCGATCGGGGTCTCCTTGAGCGAGGCCTGGAATACGCGGGCGCCCAGCCCCGCGCTGAAGAACGTCTGCCCCGCCAGCACGGCCTCGATCGCGCGCACGATCTCCGCACCCGGCGAATCCTTGAGCACATAACCGCTCGCGCCCGCGCGCAGCGCCTGCGTCACATATTCCACGTTGTCGTGCATCGACAGCATCAGCACGCGGATGGCCGGAAAGCGTTCGTGAAAGATGCCCGCGAGCGCGATGCCGTTCATGCCGGCCATGCCGACATCCATCAGCGCGAGATCGGGTTCGAGCGTGGCGGCCAATGCGATGGCTTCGTCGGCGTTGCCGGCCTCGCCCGCGACTTCGAGGCCCGGCACGGCTTCGAGCCGCGCGCGCAAGCCGTCGCGCACGAGCGGATGATCGTCGACGAGCACGAGGCGCGCCGCTTTGTCTGGTTCGGTCATGGTGTCTCTATGGGCTTCTGTGTGGCGTTCTGGCTTGTCGCGCTGTGGGCCTGGATCGGCACCCAGGCGGTCAGAATCGTGTGGCCAGGGCGCGAGCTGATGCTGAGCTGTCCGCCCAGCGGTTCCAGCCGCTCGCGCATGTTACGCAGGCCCATGCCCGCGCGCGGATCGGCTTGCGCTTGCGCGACGTCGAAGCCGCGCCCGTTATCGGCGATGGCGAGCGTCACGCCGTCGCGCGCGATGTCGAGCGTGAGCATCGCGCGGCGCGCCTGGGCGTGCTTCACGATGTTGGTGAGCGCTTCCTGTGCGATGCGAAACAGGACGGTGTTCACGGCGTCAGGCAAGGGCGCGGCGTGCGGGAGCGCGTTGGCGCTGCCCTCGCCCGTCTGCGTGAAGCCGAACGCCATGTCCGATTCGTCGGCGAGTTCGCGCGTGAGTTGTTCGAGCGCGGCGGCAAGGCCCAGATCGTCGAGCATCGCCGGGCGCAGCGCGTGCGAGATGCGGCGCACTTCGCGCAGCGTATCGGACAAACGCGTGAGGCCGGTCGACAGCGACGCCTCGGCGGCGGGCACGCGGGATTCGCCGCGCTCGAAGCGCGCGAGCGCCGATTCGAGCAGCAACTTCGCGGAGACCAGCATCTGGCTGATGCCGTCGTGAAGCTCGCGCGAAAGGCGCGCGCGCTCCTGCTCCTGCGACTCCACGACCTGTTGCGCGAGCCGCTTGAGCTTGGCGTCGGTGCTGCGGTACTCGCTCACGTTGAGCACGAGCGCGCCGAGCGCGAACACGCCCACACCCGCGAGCGCGATCACGCCGAGCCATTGCAGCGTGCGCTCGATATTGGCCGAGGCGCGTTCGTCGATATGGGCGAGCGTGGAATCGACATCGTCGAGATAGATGCCCGTGCCGACCATCCAGCCCCAGCGCGGCAGCGCCACCACATAGCCGAGCTTGGGCGCGAGCTTGCCCGTCGAGGGCCGATGCCACATGTAGCGCACGTAGCCGCCGCCGTGCTGCGCCGCGGTCACGAGTTGCTGGATGGTGAGCGAGCCTTGCGGATCGCGCAGATTCCACAGATCGTGGCCGACGAGACCCGGCTCGCGCGGATGCATGAGCGAGCGGCCGTGCATGTCGTAGACGAAGAAATAACCGTCGGGGCCGAAGTCCATTTTTTGCAGCACGGCGAGCGCGGCGCGCTGGCGGGCGGCATCGTCGGCGGGGGCGCGGGTTGCGCCGCTGGCCGCGCCGCTTGCTGCTGCCTCATCGGGTGCGTAGAGCGGCGCGATCGCGCTCGTCGCGAGTTCGACGTAATGGCGCAGCTCGATCTCCTTGCTCGACAGATAAGCAGCCTGCATGGTTGCGTGCTGCGTCTGCGCGAGCGAGGTCGCCTGCTGCCGCACGCCGATGCCGATGCTGGCGATCGCGGCGAGAAATGGCACGACCGCGAGCAGGAAGATTTTCGTCTTCAGGCGATCGTTGAAGAAAAATGGGGCAGGCATGGCGGCGTTCGGGTGCTGAGTGTGCAAGCATAACCGGGCGCGCGCGTTGGGGTGGGCCGGGGATGAGGGGCGCCGCGGCCTTGGCGCGATGCCTGTGCGCGCAACGATCTCGCGTTTGCGCAGGATCGATTTATCGAGATCGCCGGGCCGCGATGACGGCGATACTGTTCGCGTCTTCTGAAGCGTCCTGTTTTGCAGCGCCTTTTATTGAACCAATCATGATTCGAACGATGCGTTTGCGTGCCCTCGTGAGTGTTTCGATGGCCCTATGGCTTGCCGCATGTGCGGGCGAACGCGTATCGCCAGACGCTGCGCAGCAACCGGCCGCGCAAACCGTGCCGCTCGTCATCGCGCATCGCGGCGGCACGGGCGATGCGCCCGAGAACACGCTCGTCGCGATCCGCGCGGCGCTCGCGAATCACGCCGACGCGATCTGGCTGACCGTGCAATTGAGCCGCGATGGGGTGCCGGTCCTCTATCGCCCCGCCGATCTTTCCACGCTCACCGATGCACACGGCCCAGTCGCTTCCATGACTGCTGCGCAACTTGCGCGCGTCAACGCAGGCTGGCAGTACGAGGCCCAGGGCGCGTGGCCCTATCGAAAAGCGCCCGTCGGCATTCCGACGCTCGCCGAGGCGCTGGCCGCGATTCCCGTCGATATCCCCGTGATTCTCGACATGAAGGCGCTGCCCGCAGCGCCGCAAGCGGCCGCTGTGGCGCGCGTGCTGGATGAGGCCGATGCATGGCAACGCGTGCTGCTCTATTCGACTGAGGCGGCTTATCAGCAAGCCTTTGCAGCGTTTCCACGCGCACGCGTGTTCGAGTCGCGCGACGCGACGCGCGGGCGTCTCGCCACCGTCGCGCTCGCTCATGTTTGCGAAGCCGCGCCGCCCGCCGGCACGTGGACCGCCTTCGAATGGCGCCGCGCGCTCGATCTGAGCGAACGCTTCACGCTGGGCGAAGCGCATTCGAAAGTCGCCGATGCGCAACTGTGGTCGCAACCCGCAGTCGCGTGCTTCCGTACGCATCCGGACGTGCATATCGTCGCGATTGCCGTGAACAGTGCGCCCGACTACCACGCGGCGGCCTGTGCGGGCGTGGATGCCGTGCTGGCGGATTCGCCGCGCCAGATGACGCCGGTGCGCGACGCCTTGCGGCGAGGCTATCGCTGCCCTTGAGCGCAGGGTGTTCACGATGGTCTACGTAAAACTACGCAGAGGCCTTACGTAGTTGTCCGGTTGTGGCAGGCGAAGCGAAAGCGAATACTTAGCGCCCATAGCGTGCTGCCACTGTGCGCCACGCGCCGCGCCGTCTTTGACTAGTATGAAGAACGGCCGGTCGCCCCCGGATTTCCGATGTCAGGGGGCACGAGACCACCCATCAAGACCTAAAACAAGACACAGGAGACGCCATGAGTCGGGCTTCCAGTTTTGCCGTCTGGACGATCGTCGCGCTGCTCGGCGCGTTCGCGTTCGGCACCATCGCGCTCGCGCACGGCGAGCGAATTTCTGCACTGTGGATCGTGATTTGCGCGGTCTGCGTCTATCTCATCGCTTACCGTTTCTACTCGCGTTTCATCGCGAACACTGTGCTGCAACTGGACGGCCTGCGCATGACGCCAGCCGTGCGCCACAACGACGGGCTCGACTACGTGCCCACCAACAAGTACGTGCTGTTCGGCCACCATTTCGCGGCGATCGCGGGCGCGGGCCCGTTGGTCGGCCCGGTGCTGGCGGCGCAGATGGGCTATATGCCCGGCATGCTGTGGATTCTCGCGGGCGTGGTGTTCGCGGGCGCGGTGCAGGACTTCGTGGTCCTGTTCCTGTCCACGCGCCGTGACGGCCGTTCGCTGGGCGACCTCGTGAAGATGGAGCTTGGGCCGATTCCGGGCGTGATCGCCCTGTTCGGCACCTTCCTCATCATGATCATCATTCTCGCGGTGCTCGCGCTGATCGTGGTGAAGGCGCTCACGAACTCGCCGTGGGGCACGTTCACCGTAGCCGCGACGATTCCCATCGCGATCTTCATGGGCCTCTACGTGCGCTATATCCGCCCGGGCAAGATCGGCGAGATCTCGATCATCGGCTTTGTGCTGCTGATGGCGTCGATCGCGTTCGGTCAGCACGTGCACGATTCGCCCACGCTCGCCGCCTGGTTCACGTTCACGGGCACGCAGCTCACGTGGATCCTGATCGGCTACGGCTTCGTGGCTTCCGTGCTGCCGGTGTGGCTGCTGCTCGCGCCGCGCGACTATCTCTCGACCTTCCTGAAGATCGGCACGATCCTCGCGCTCGCCATCGGCATTCTGGTCGTCGCGCCGGAACTCAAGATGCCCGCGTTCACGAAGTTCATCGACGGCACGGGTCCGGTGTGGTCGGGCAACCTGTTCCCGTTCCTCTTCATCACCATCGCGTGCGGTTCGGTCTCGGGCTTCCACGCGCTGATCTCGTCGGGCACCACGCCCAAGCTGCTCGATAACGAAACCAACGCGCGCTTTATCGGTTACGGCGCGATGCTGATGGAGTCGTTCGTCGCGATCATGGCGCTGGTGGCCGCTTCGGTGATCGAGCCGGGCGTGTACTTCGCGATGAATGCACCGCTCGCCGTGCTCGGCGCGACGCCGGATGCGGTCGCGCACACCGTGGGTCAGTGGGGCTTCGTGCTCACGCCCGACATGCTCACGCAGACGGCCCAGGCCGTGGGCGAAACGACCATCGTTGCGCGTGCAGGCGGCGCGCCGACGCTGGCGGTCGGCATGGCGCAGATCCTGCACCAGGTGATCGGCGGTCAGGCAATGATGGCGTTCTGGTATCACTTCGCCATCCTGTTCGAAGCGCTCTTCATCCTGACGGCCGTGGACGCGGGCACCCGTGCGGGCCGCTTCATGCTGCAAGACCTGCTGGGCACCTTCCATCCGGCGCTCAAGCGCACCGAGTCCTTGCCTGCGAACCTGATCGCCACCGGCCTGTGCGTGGCGGCGTGGGGCTACTTCCTGTACCAGGGCGTGGTCGATCCGCTCGGCGGCATCAACACGCTGTGGCCGCTCTTCGGCATCTCTAACCAGATGCTGGCCGGTATCGCGCTGATGCTCGGCACCGTCGTGCTCTTCAAGATGAAGCGCGAGAAGTTCGCCTTTGTCACCGCTGTGCCGACGCTGTGGCTGCTGATCTGCACGCTTACCGCAGGCATGCAGAAGATTTTCGACAGCAGCCCGAAGGTGAGCTTCGTCGCGCATGCGCAGAAGCTGTCGGCGGCGCTCGCGGACGGCAAGATCCTCGCCCCCGCGAAGTCGGCCGAGCAGATGCAGCGCATGATCTTCAACGACTACGTGGATGCCGCGCTCTCGGGCCTGTTCATCTTCGTGGTGGTCAGCATCGTGGTGTATGGCCTGATCGCGATTGCGCGTGCTCGCCGCGCGGATCGTCCGACCGTGCAGGAGACGCCGTACGAAGCGCTGCCCGCAGGCGCGACCGTGGCCGTGCGTCACAGCGCGCACTGATCGATCGACGCGACGGAGCCCATCATGTTCTCGGAACTTCGCGACAACGTGCAGACGGCCGGGCGCTATCTCGGCCAGGCCATGCGCCTGATGGTGGGTCTGCCGGACTACGACGGCTACGTCGCGCACATGCGCGCGACGCATCCCGATCGTCCGGTCATGACCTACGAGGAGTTTTTCCGCGAGCGGCAGAACGCGCGCTACGGGTCGGGCGCGGGCAAGTGCTGCTGATGCGAGGTTGAGCGATCAACCGTCGATACAAAAAGCGCGATGGCGAGAGCCGTCGCGCTTTTTTTCTGCGTGGAGGCACGTCAGCGAGAGCCTCCCGCAAACCCTCACCTTTCGCGCGCGGAACTTTAAAAAGCGCCGCAAAAGCGCCGCCAAAACAGAAAGGGCGCAACGGTCTGCACCGTTGCGCCCTTCATGCTTCAAGTCCGCCCAGCTTGCCGCTGGCAGCGTCCTGCTTAAACTTCGCGTGCGACCAGCGGTTGCAGCAGCTTTGCCGGCAGCTTGAATTCCACCTTTTCTTCGCGGCCTTCCATCGTGGTCACGTCGACCGGACCCAGCTTGCGCAGCGCGTCGATGACGTTTTCGACCATCTCTTCAGGCGCCGATGCGCCCGCCGTGATGCCGACGGTTTGCGCATTGGCGAACCACTCGGTCTTCACTTCCGAACCATCCGCGACGAGGTAGCTCGGCAGACCCGATTCGCTGCCGATTTCGCGCAGGCGGTTCGAGTTGGAGCTGTTCGTCGCGCCGACCACCAGCAGCACGTCCACTTGCGACGACAGTTCGCGCACGGCGGCCTGTCGGTTTTGCGTGGCGTAGCAGATGTCGCGCGTGTCCGGGCCGACGATGTCGGAGAAACGCTTGACCAGCGCGTCGATGATGCCGCGCGTGTCGTCCACCGACAGCGTGGTCTGCGTCACGTACGCGAGCGGCGCGTCGAGCGGCAGATCCAGCTTCTGCACGTCCGCCTCGCTCTGCACCAGCAGCACGGTGCCGGGGATCTGGCCGATCGTGCCTTCGACTTCCGGGTGACCCGCGTGGCCGATCAGGATCAGCGTGCGGCCCGCGGCGACGTACTGGCGGCCTTGCACGTGAACCTTGGTGACGAGCGGGCAGGTCGCGTCCAGCACGTCGAGCTCGCGCTCGTCGGCTGCGCGTTCGACCGTCTTCGCCACGCCATGCGCGCTGAAGATGGCGACGGCGCCTTGCGGCACTTCGTCGAGCTCTTCCACGAAACGTGCGCCCTTGTCGCGCAGGTTCTCGACCACGTGACGGTTGTGGACGATTTCATGGCGCACGTAGACCGGCGCGCCGTGCTTCTGCAATGCGCGATCGACGATTTCGATAGCACGGACAACCCCCGCGCAAAAGCCGCGGGGTTGGGCAAGGATCACTCGCATAGGGTGGCGAACTCCGACTGCCGCGATGCTGAGAGAACCCTTTCAGGCTCGCTCGCCGCGGCGATCATTATTAATAAGTAACTGATAGATATATGCATCCGCCTGGGGAGGGCGGAAAAACCAGACGCGCATTTTAACCCCATCGCTGCCGCTTTGCTGCGCAGCGCACGAGAAGGTCCTGCACGCGCACGACGTCAATCCGCTTTCCGCCCCGATTCTGACGCGCTCTACGTCCCATGTGGCGGGATGGCAAGGCGATGAAAGGCCCGCGACGCGGGTGTGACGCCGCAGTGACGTCGATGTGGCGCAAGCGCGACGCTTCGCGACATGAAAGGAAAGCAAAGCACGTTATTTCGTGCCAGAGCGCTGCTGAAGGGTTGGCGCGGTGCAACATGACGCGGGAACCCTTAAACTAACGTCCCCGCTGCCGGAGCGCCCGGCGCCGTGCGGGCCCGACCCCAATCTGGACGCCTCGATGGAAGCCGACCACTACGACGATTTTCCGGTAGCGAGCGTGTTGCTGCCGAAGGCGCTGCGCGCGCCTGTCGGCGTGATCTACCACGTCGCGCGCACGCTCGACGACATCGCCGACGAAGGCGACTGGAGCCGCGAGGAGCGCCACAGCCGCCTCGCCGATTTCCGCGACGGACTCGACGCCGTGGCCGAAGGGCGGCCCGCGCCGGTGCATCCCACCCTGTTCGCCAAGCTCGCGGACGTGGTGCGCCGCTGTCGTCTGCCGCTGCAACCGCTCTACGATCTGGTGTCGGCGTTCGACCAGGACATCGACACCACGCGCTACGCCGACCGTCTCGAACTGCTCGACTTTTGCCGGCGCTCGGCGAACCCGGTCGGGCATCTGATGCTGCACCTCATCGACGAGGCGACGCCCGAGAATCTCGCCGACTCCGACGCCATCTGCACGGCCTTGCAACTCGTCACTTTCCTGCAGGACGTGCCGGCCGACTGGCGGCGCGGCCGCATCTATCTGCCGCAGGCCGATCGCGAGCGCTTGAACGTAACCGATGCGCAGATCGCGGCGGGCGTGGTGGACGACGCGTGGCGCGCGCTCATGCGCCACGAAATCGCGCAGGCGCGCGCGCTGATGCTCAGCGGCGCGCCGCTCGCGCTGAGGGTGCCGGGGCGCTTCAGCCTCGAATTGTGCAGCGTGGTCCACGGCGGCCTGCGCATGCTCGATGTGATCGAGCGTGCCGATTACGACGTATTTCGCGCGCGGCCCGCGCTGCGCGCATCCGACTGGGCCGTGGTGCTGATGCGCACGGCGGCCATGTGGCTGTCGCGCCGCGTGGGCGTGCGCGCACCTTCGATCAAGAGTAAAAACGCATGATGACAACGATTTTCTTTGCCGTGTCCTGTCTTTCGCTGCTGATCTGGCTCGTGCTGCTGTTCGGCCGCGGCGGCTTCTGGCGCTCGCGTCCTGCCGCGCCGCTGCCCGTGATCGAGCCCGCGGCGGGCTGGCCCTCGGCCTGCGCCGTGGTGCCCGCGCGCAACGAAGCCGACGCGATCGGCGAGGCCGTCACGTCGCTGCTGCGCCAGGAGTACGGCGGCGAGTTCCACGTGATCGTGATCGACGATCACAGCACCGACGGCACCGCCGAAGCCGCGCGCGCCGCGGCGCTCGCGCTGCATTGCCCGGAAAAGCTCACCGTCATCACCGCGAAGCCGCTGCCCGCGGGCTGGTCGGGCAAGGTCTGGGCGCAGTCGCAGGGTATCGAGGCCGTGCGCACGCTGGGCCTGAACGCCGACTACCTGCTGCTCACCGACGCCGACATCGGACATCCCGCCGACGCGCTCGCGCAACTCGTGGTGCGCGCACAGGCGGAAAAGCGCGATCTGGTGTCGCTGATGGTGCGTCTGCGCTGCGACTCGTTCTGGGAAAAGGCACTGATTCCGGCCTTCGTGTTCTTCTTCGCCAAGCTTTATCCGTTCGCGTGGGTCAACGACGCGCGCAACAAGACGGCGGCGGCGGCGGGCGGCTGCATGCTGGTGCGCCGCAAGGCGCTCGAAGAAGCGGGCGGCATCGAGTCGATCCGCGCCGAGCTTATCGACGATTGCAGCCTGGCTGCGCGCATCAAGCATCGCGGCGAAGGCCATCATCCGATCCGTCTGGACGTGGCCGCGAAGAGCGTGTCGCTGCGCCCCTACGATTCGTGGAAAGACATCTGGAACATGATCGCGCGCACCGCGTTCACGCAGCTGCACTACTCGGCGTGGCAACTGGCGGGCACGCTCCTCGGCATGACGGTGATCTATCTGGCGCCGCCCGTCGTGGCCCTCGTGCTGGGCGCGAAGGGCTGGCCCGCGTGGCTCGCCTGGGCGCTGATGTGCTGTGCGTACTCGCCGATGCTCGCCTACTACCGCCGCTCGCCGCTGTGGGCGCCGTTCCTGCCGGTCGTCGCGCTGTTCTATGTGGGCGCCACGTTCGCATCGGCCTGGCGCTTCTGGCGCGGCAAGGGCGGCCAATGGAAGGCGCGCGTGCAGGCGCCGGTGCAAGGGCGCTGAGTCCGCAATCGAGCTGACGTGGCGCGGGCTGTCCCCCGCGCCCGCCGATAAAAAAAGCCGTCGCGTGTGAACGCGACGGCTTTTTTATTGCTGCTGTTATTGCCGGATGGCCGCCGCGCTTAGCGCTGCGTCAGCATCATGTACATCTGCACGACCATGTCGGGCGAGAACGTGAACGGCACCCAGCCATGGCCGGTGTGGCGCATCACCAGCAGGCGATCGCCGTTCGACTGCTTCTGCACCGCCATCATCGGATTCTTCGTCGAGGCGAAGCGCCAGCCGGGCGGAATGCCGGGCGGCTGCTCCGGTTCCATCGAGGCGCGCACGTTCGCGAGTTCCTCGATCAGCTGGCTCACCTGCATCGGATGCAGCGACACCGTCTGGCCGCCGATCGTCATCGTGATCTCGTTCTGCGCGGGACGGCCGACTTCCAGCGTCGCACGGGAATCGGGCGCGACAGTCTCAGCGGGCGCCGGGGCGTCGGTCTGCGCAGCGTGGGCGACGGATTGCGTCTCGGCAGGCACGGCGTCCTGCTGTGCGCTGTCCTGATCGGCGTGATCGTGAGCGGGGGCTTGCGGTGCGGCTGCGAGTGCTGCCGTTTCGGTCGGTTCCGGGGCCGCAGCAACGGCGGCACGCAGCGCGTGCGCCGCGCTGGCGGCCTGAATGAGCTGATCGACGCCTACGTCGAGCGCGCCGATCTGGTCTTGAAGATTCATGCGAGGCCTCTGGTAAGACCGCGATTTTACCCACACTGCGCGCGGCTTGGTCAGCGGTCGTTGTAAGCAGGTCGCAACAAAAGTTGTAACAATTGGTCCAGCGACCCGCTCGCAGGGCGGTTGACGGGGTCTCGATGCGGCTCCGATGTGACCCGTTATGCGTCCAGATACCCGGCTTCGCGGAACCAGTCGAGGGCGTCTTTCAGGCCCTCGCGATAGGGCCGCGCACGGTAGCCCAGTTCGCGCTCGGCCTTCGCCGACGTGAAATACATCTTGTTCTTCGACATCCTGAGCGCGTCGACGGTCACGAACGGCTCGCGCTTCGTGAAGCGCGCGACGGCTTCCGCGCCCATCGCGAGCGGATAGAGCGGCCAGCGCGGCAGCGCGATGGTCGGCGGCTTGCGGCCGACCATGCCGGCGATGTCGGCGAGCATCTGCTGCAAGGGCAGATTCTCGCCGCCGAGGATATAGCGCTCGCCAATGCGCCCGTGTTCCAGCGCGAGGAAGTGCCCGTTCGCCACGTCGTCCACGTGCACGAGATTCAGGCCCGTATCGACGAAAGCGGGCATCTTGCCCGTCGCCGCCTCGACGATGATGCGGCCGGTGGGCGTGGGCTTCACGTCGCGCGGCCCGATCGGCGTGGAGGGATTGACGATCACGGCAGGCAAGCCGTCGCGCTCGATCATGCGCTCGACGGCGCGCTCGGCGATCACCTTGCTGCGCTTGTAGACGCCGATCGCCTGATCGGCCTTCAGCGGCGAGGTTTCGTCGGCGGAATTGCCCGAGCTCGTGACCTTGAGCGTGGCCACGCTGCTGGTGTAGACGATGCGCTCCACGCCCGCGTCCAGCGCGGCGCGCATGGTGGCCTCGGCGCCTTCGAGGTTGGCGCGCTCGATTTCGAGCGGATCGGGCGCCCACAGGCGATAGTCGGCGGCCACGTGGAAGAGGTAGCGCACGCCGTCGAGCGCCTTGCGCATCGAGGCCTGGTCGCGCATGTCGCCGGTGACGATCTCGACGTCGAGCGCTTCGAGGTTCTTGCGCGGGCTCGTGGCGCGCACCAGCAGGCGCACGGCAAAGCCCTTGTCCAGCGCGATGCGGGCAACGGCCGAGCCGACGAAGCCGGAGGCGCCGGTAATCAGCACAAGGTCCTTGTTGGCGCGGGAGGTGTCGGTCATTCTGGTTTCGCTTTCGGGTTCGATGATGGGCGCTCTGTCCGTGGTCTGGGCAGGACGCCGCAGTGGCACGGATTGTACGTGGCGAGGGTCCGGCGTGTGCGCGCGCGGGCGTCTACAATGCCGTCCGTATTGCCGTCCGAATGTTGGATGCAAGGGAACAGGAGAAACGAACGATGAGCGAACCGGATCTGGATGCGCGCGTTGAAACGTATTACGTGCACGTGCGCGGAACGGTGCAGGGCGTGGGCTTTCGGCACGCGACGGTGCGCCAGGCGCACGCGCTGCGCATTCGCGGCTATGTCGCCAATCTGGAGGACGGCTCGGTCGAAGCCGTGATTCAGGGCACGGCGAACCAGGTGGACCGCATGCTCTCGTGGCTGCGCCACGGGCCGCCGGCCGCGCGCGTGAGTTCGGTGGAGAGCGAGGAGCGCCACACCGAAAAGCGTTACGAGCGTTTCGAACAGCACTGAATACGCCGCAAGAAAAAAGCGGTGCGCCCTGAGAAGCGCACCGCTTTTTCTATTTTCGCGAGGTCACGCCACCGCGAGCAGGCTCTCCGCGAATCCCCACTCCTTTTCGACCCACTGCCGCGCGCAGGTGAAGCCCGCATCGGCGGCGATCGCCGGGATTTCGTCGGCGTGATACTTGTGGCTGCTCTCGGTCCAGATGGTCTCGCCCGCTTCCATGTCGATTTCCAGCCGTGCTGCGCCCACATGCGCGTGGACGTGACGCTTCGCGCGCAAATGCATCTCGACGCTGCGCGCGTCGGGATTGAAGCGCGCGACGTGCTCGAAATCGTGCAGGTCGAAGTCGCCTTCCAGCTCGCGATTGATGCGCGAAAGCAGGTTCAGGTTGAAGGCGGCCGTCGCGCCGATGGCGTCGTCGTAAGCGGCGATCAGCGTATCGACCGGTTTCACGAGATCGGTGCCCAGCAGCAGCGTGTCGCCGGGCCGCAGCATCGCGCGGATCTCGCGCAGGAAGCGCGTGGCCGCGAGGCGCGCGAAATTGCCGATCGTGCTGCCGAGAAACAGCACCAGCAGGCGCTCGCCGTTCTTACGCGTGCGGCTGACTTCGGCGAGTCCGGCCAGATAGTCGCGCTCATAGCCGACGATGGAAATGCGTTCGATATCGGCCAGTTCGCGGCGGCACAACTGCAAGGCGGTGCGCGAAATCTCGATCGGGCAATAGGAGGTCGGGCGCTTGCGGCACAGCGCTTCGAGGATGCGGCGCGTCTTGCGCCCGCTGCCGCTGCCGAGTTCGGCGACGGTGACGTCGGCGGGCAGCGCCTCGACGATTTCGTTGGCGTAGCGCGTGAGCAGGCGTTCTTCGGAGCGGGTGACGCCATATTCGGGCAGCACCGTGATGACTTCGAACAGCGCCGAGCCGACTTCGTCATACAGATACATCGACGGCAATTCCTTCTGCGGCGCGTGCATGAGGCCGGCGCGGACGTCGGCGGCGAAGCTGGCGAGCGCGGGCGATTGCGGATCGGGACGGGAGGCGGGCAAGGACATGCGGGCTCCTGATGCATGGGACGGCAGGCGGCCGGGGCGCGCAAACACAGGACATGCGCGCGCCGGACGAAGGGCGGTTCTCCAGCAAAGACTTCCGTTCTAGTCCATCGCGTCGGGCAATTCACGGACTAAATTGCGGTTTTCGCTGCGTCAGCAGCGGGCGCATCGGCCGTGCCCGCCGTACCGGCGCGGCTTGCGGCGCATTAGAATGCCGGCTGGCGCGCGGCCGCAGACAGCGCACCTTATTCAATAGCCGATTCAAATGACAACGTTTTTTCTCGCGCCGCCAGTTTTTTGCATGGCCGCGCGCCGGACTCCTTCGTCCCGCTCGCTCCGTATTTCATCTCCCTTTCAAGCGGCCCGCGCCGTGATCCGCCGATGAACACCTACGATCCGAAGCGCGGCATCACGCTTTCCGTAGGCGCTTCGGCGCTGTTCGCGCTGATGTCGGCGTATACCTTGCTGCTCGCGCCGCTCGGCGGCCTCGACATCTTCGCGTGGCGCGTGATCTGGACCGCGCCCGGCGCGCTCGCGCTGCTGGTGTTGCGCAAGCGTCTGCCGCAGTTGCTGGAACTGGTGATGCGCGCGATTCGGGAGCCGCGCGTCGCGCTGATGCTGGTGGCGAGCGCCGCGTTGCTCGGTGCGCAGTTGTGGGTGTTTCTGTGGGCGCCGCTGCATGGCCGCATGCTCGAAGTGTCGCTCGGCTATTTCATGCTGCCGCTGGTGATGGTGCTGGTCGGGCGCTATTACTATCACGAGCGTCTGGAGCCGCTGCAATGGCTCGCGGTCGCCTGCGCGGCCGTGGGCGTGGTGCACGAACTGTGGGTCACGCACGCGTTCTCCTGGCCGACGCTGCTGACCTCGCTCGGCTATCCGCCCTACTTCGTGCTGCGCCGCAAGATTCACGCGGATTCGCTCGTGACCTTCGCCGTGGAGATGGTCCTGCTGCTGCCCGTCGCCTTCATCGAAGTGCACGCGGGCGGCTCGCTCGCGCTGCTTGGCCAGCACAAGGCGCTCGCGTGGGTGCTGCTGCCGGGGCTCGGCGTGCTGAGCACGATCGCGCTCGCGACCTATCTGAAGTCGAGCCGCCTGCTGCCGATGGCGCTGTTTGGCATCCTCGGCTATGTGGAACCGGTGCTGCTCGTGATCGTCTCCGTCACGCTGCTCGGCGAGCATCTGGGGCTGCGCCAGCTTGCGACTTATGTGCCGATCTGGGTCGCCGTCGCGTTGACCGCGCTGCATGGCGCGCGGCTCGTGCGCGTTTCGCGCTGAGCGCGCGCTTTCAGCGACGCCTTCGAGCGATCGAGCTTCAGCGCAACGTCAGCGCGCCGCGTGAGCGCGCGGCGGATTGATGCGCGTAGGCCCGGCCTTTGCCTCGATCGCGGCGTGCAAGGCCGGACGCCAGCCGAGACTGAACAACACCTCGGCGAGCACGAAAACCGGCCCAACGATGAGGCCGACCAGATCGTCCACGAAGGCCGGCTTGCGATGCTCGTAAGCCACGTGGCCGACGAACTGGAACACCCAGCCCACCACGAACAGGCCGACGCCTGCCGCGAGCCACACGGCGGTGCCCTGCTGCGAGAGCCACGCGCCGATCGTCAGGCACAGCGCCGCGACGACGGCCATCATGAGCCCGAGCGGCACATCCAGCACGAGGTAGTAGAGCGTCGACGCCCCGAACAGCAGCCAAGCCGGCGAGAATGGCACGGCGGCGAGTGCCGGGGTACTCGACAGCACGGGCCGCGAAAGCAGCACGGCGAGCGCAAGCACGATCATCGGAATGCCGACGAAATGCGTGGCGATATTGCGCGTATCGCGGTGATATTCGGCGTACTGGGTGAGCTGGTCGGTCAGGTTTCTCATGGATGCCCCTTTGTCTCCAAAATCATTATGATCGTCGGGCGCACTGCCGCAGACCTTCGGCTAGCCGACAATCGCGGGTTTCCTCGGTCGCCCGCGCCTCACATGAACTGATGACCTCACGCCCCGACGCCTCCGCGCTGACATTGGACACCGCTGCGCCCTGCCTGACGGCCGTGCTCGAACGCAGCACGTGGTTCGCTTCCGTGCCCGCGGCGCTGCGCGCCAGCCTGCGCGCGGCGGGCCGCGTGCGCACGCTGCGCGCGGGCGAACGCCTGTTCCTGCGCGGCGATCCGGCGGACGGCGTCTATTGCGTGCTCGAAGGCGCGGTGCGCGTGTGCGCCGCGAGCGCGGGCGGCCGCGAGGCGCTGCTCGCGCTGATGGGCCCGGCGAGCTGGTTCGGCGAGATCGCGCTGTTCGACGCGGGCATGCGCACGCACGACGCCTATGCCGAACGCGACACCACACTCTTTCATGTACCGCGCGCGGCGCTCGCTGCGCTGCTCGACGAAACGCCCGCGTACTGGCATGACTTTGGCAGGCTGCTCGCGCAGAAGCTGCGCATTGCCTTCACCGCCATCGAAGAAAGCGCTCTCCTGTCTGCTGCACCGCGCGTGGCGCGGCGTCTTTTGCTGCTGGCGGCGGGCTACGGCGATGCGGGCCTCGATGCGCCCGGCGACGTTGCCCAAAACGCGGCCCGACCTGACGCGGCCCGACCTGTTGTTCACGTGCCGCAAGAAGATCTCGCGCTGATGCTCGCGCTCTCGCGCCAGACCGTGAACCAGATCCTGCGCCAGTTCGAGCGCGACGGGTTGCTCTTGCTGCGTTACGGCGAGATCGAGATCGTCGATGCGGCGCGGCTGGAGCAGCAGGCGCGTTGATTTCGCCGACGCGGGCGCCCCGCCATTGCAGCCGCGCGCCCTTTGCCCCGACAATGACGCGGGCTTACAGCGGGCTTGCCCCGCGCCCCCTCTTTCAACCCGCCGCCTGAGCGCGGCGCAATCCGATACCGCTTCATGACCGACCGCGTCGTTGCCGCCTTCGATTTCGACGGCACCATCACCACGTCCGACAGTTTCCGCGCCTTCATGCTCGACGCCGCTGGCGGCCCGCGTTTCGTGCTCGCCGCGCTGCGCTGCCTGCCGTGGCTCGCGGGCATCGCGCCCGGCTGGTCCGACCGCGGCCGCACCAAGGCACGCTTTCTATACGCCGCGCTCGGCCCTGTGCGCCGCGAAGCGCTGGAGGCAGCCGCGCAACGCTTTGTCGACACGCGCCTGCCCGATCTGCTGCGCCCGGAGATGCTGGCGCGTATTCGCGAGCATCAGGCGCTCGGTCACGAAGTCGTGCTCGTGAGCGCCTCGCCCTCGATCTATCTGCGCAAATGGGCGCCAAAGGTGGGTATCGGCACGGTGCTCGCGAGCGAGCTGGAATGGCGCGATGGCGTCTACACTGGACGGCTCGCGGGCCGCAACTGCTGGGGTCCGCAGAAGGTCGAGCGCCTGAGCGCCTGGTGGGGCGAGCACGCGCCCACCACGCTCTACGCCTACGGCGACAGCCGCGGCGACCGCGAAATGGCGCAACGGGCCAACTACGCCTGGATACGCGGCGAAGCGCCGCTGCCGCCGCTTGCTCCGACGGGCGGATTCGGCCCGGCAGCCTGACGTCACGACTTCGCGACGCCCTCACCCCACGAACACGAACACAAGGAGACGACCCGATGAACGGACAATGGACCACGGTGAAGTCGCGCGACGGCGGCGAATTCCGCGCCTACACGGCGCTGCCGCCCGAGGGCAGCGGCCCCGGTCTCGTGCTGTTGCAGGAGATCTTCGGCGTGAATGCGTCGATGCGCGCGACGGCCGACCGCTACGCGGAAGAAGGCTACGTGGTCATGGTGCCGGACCTGTTCTGGCGACTGGAACCGGGCGTCGATCTGGGCTACGAAGGCGCGGACATGACGCGGGCGCTCGCGCTCTACGAGCGCTTCGACGCCAATCTCGCGATAGAGGACGTCGCCCAGACGCTCGCCACGTTGCGCGCGCACCCTTCGCACCGTGGCAAGGTGGGCGCGCTCGGCTATTGCCTGGGCGGGCGCCTGGCGTATCTCACGGCGGCGCGTACCGACGTCGATTGCGCGATCGGCTACTACGCCGTGGGCCTCGAAAACGCCCTGAACGAAGCCGATACGATCCACTGCCCGCTGATGCTGCACTTCGGCGCCGAGGACAAATGGTGTGACGCGGCCACGCGCACGCGCATCGAAGCGGCGCTGGCGGGCAAGCCCGGCGTCGAGCTCTACACTTACCCCGGCTGCGACCACGCGTTCGCCGCGCCTGCGCGTCCTCAATACGACAAGGCCGCCGCGATGATGGCCTACTCGCGCTCGCTCGCGATGCTGCGCCGGGTGATGGGCCCGATCTACGACTTCAACGCGCTCTGGGAAGAACACTGCTATCACGAATTCGTCGCGCGCAACCCGAACGACGTGATGCCGACGATGGTCGCGCAGCCCTACGTCAACCACATCCCGACGATGACGGGCGGCGTAGGCCATGACGAACTCAAGCGCTTCTACACGCACCACTTCGTGCATTCGAACCCGGAGGACACGCGCCTGATTCCGATCTCGCGCACCATCGGCTCGGACCGCGTGGTGGACGAGTTCATCTTCTGCTGCACGCACGACCGCGAGATCGACTGGCTGCTGCCGGGCCTCGCGCCCACGGGCAAATACTTCGAAGTGCCGATGCTCGCCGTGATCTGTTTTCGCGGCAGCAAGCTCTATAACGAGCACATCTACTGGGACCAGGCTTCGGTGCTTGCGCAGATCGGCGCGATCGACCCGACCGGTCTGCCGATCGCGGGCATCGAGAGCGCGAAGAAACTGCTCGACGAGACCTTGCCGTCGAACACGCTCATGCCCGCGTGGAAGACCAGCGAAGGCAAGCCTTTCTAAGCTCGCCTGTTTGAGCGCGAGACGCGCCGGGCGGCCCGCTCGCGCGTGTCTCGATCACTGGAACGGATTGGCGATGACGCCGGGCTTCGCGTCCGGCTCGTCCTTGACCTGCGCAGGCAGATGCGGATCGGCCTGCAGTTTCGCGACCACGCTGTCCAGCGCGGCCTTGAGCGCGAGCGCCGCGGCGAGCCCGCGCTTGTCGCGCGTGAGTTCGAGCGTGCCGGCCAGCGTCACGCGCGTGGTGCCGTTGGTGAGCGTGAGCGCGTCGCCCTGCACGTTCAGGACATCGTCGTCGTTTGCGTATGCGTCGAACACCTTGTATTCCTCCTTGAGCGCGATGTGCGTAGGGCTCGCATTATAAAAAGCGCGACGTGCCGCCATCAAACGGCATCGACAGAAAATCCACCGAATCCGACTTTGGCAAGCGTGCCAGGCCGCGCGCGAATGTGAAACCATTGTCACGCCTTTGAAGCCGCGCTGCGCTCACGCTGACATAGATCAAGACCGAATCGCGAATCCGCTGCACTTCGCGGCAAACCGATGATGATGACGCACCTGCCGTTTGAACAAGGAGTGCGTCATGGGAATTCTAGACAAGGTGGCTGAAATCGCCGGCGCGGTGGCCGCCGTCGAGGCCGAAAAAAAGCTCAATCCTCAAGCATCGTTGCTGGCCGAAGGCGTCGCGGCTGTGATGGGCTACAAGGGCGGTGGCGCGCTGGCGGAGCTGGCTGAATCCAGGGCTCGCGCATCCGGCGACGCGTCGTCGGGCGACGCATCGCCCAACGACCCGCAGGCCTGACGATGCGGATCGCGCGTTTTGTGCGTGCGCGAGGGGCGTTCCTCGCGTTGGCCAGCGCCGGTGGCGCATGCGTGACGCTGCTCGCAGCCTGCACCTTCACGCCGTGGCAGTCGCTCGGTCGTCCCGGCGATGACGGTGGCGCCGCCGCGTCGGGCGCCGTCGCGTCGGGCGCTGCCGATTCCGCCACCGAGGCCAGTACCGCCGCCGCACCCGTTGCTTCGCCGATCCTCACCCCCTCGCCCAAAGTCGTCGCCGAAGTGCCGGCGGCGGGCGCGGGCAAGGCCTTCTATCGCGTGAAGGCCGGCGACACGCTCTACCACATCGCCGCGGCCCACGGTCAGCGCGCCGCCGATATCGTCGCGTGGAACAAGCTGCCGGCGTCGGGCAAGGTGAATGTCGGGCAGCTGCTGCGCGTCGCACCGCCTGCGAAGAGCGCGGCCACCGCACCCGCACCGGCGCCAGCCGCGCCCACCCCCCCGCCCGCAACTGCGCCTGCCGAACGTACCGCCGCCGCTCCGCCTGCCGCCAAACCGCGCGCCGCCACAACATCCCGCTTCGTGTGGCCGATGAACGGCAGCGTCGCGACGACGTTCGCGCCCGGCAAATCGCGCGGCATCGTGATCGCGGGTGCGCCCGGCGAACCGGTCAAGGCCGCCGCCGCTGGGCGCGTTGTGTACGCGGGCAGCGGCATCCAGGGCTACGGCAAGCTCGTGATCGTCAAGCACGATGCCCGTCTGGTCACTGCCTACGGCCGCAACGGCCGCCTGCTGGTGAAGCAAGGCGACGCCGTCAGGCAGGGCCAGACAATCGCCACAAGTGGTGCCGATGCCGCTGGCGTCGGCACGCTCCTTTTCGAAGTCCGCGAAAACGGCAAGCCGGTCGATCCACAAGCCCGACTGCCGCGCCCGCAATCGTAGTCGTTGTTCCGGAGTCCATATCGACATGGAAAGAACGAATAGAAGACAGTTTCTCGCAACCGGCTGCGCGGGCGTCGCTGCGTTGGCCGGGCTCAGCGGCTGCACCACCACGCCGGCGAGCGCCAGTTCGCCCGATGCGAACCTGCATGCACGCCGTGAGATCGATGCGGGCGTGGATGGCGCGCTCTCGCGTCTCTATGCCACCGTGAAGGGCTCGCGCGAGCTGTTCTCGAAGGCGCGCGCCGTGCTGGTGTTCCCCGACGTGATCGGCGCGGGCTTCGGCGTGGGCGGGCAGTACGGCAAGGGCGCGTTGCGCGCGGGCGGGCGCACGGTGGGCTACTTCAGCACCACTGCGGGCTCGCTCGGCTTCCAGGCGGGCGCGCAGTCGCGCGCCATTTTCTACGCCTTCATGACGCGGGGCGCCTACGAGCGCTTCCGCAGCAGCAGCGGCTGGTCTGCGGGCGCGGACGGCACCGTCGCGCTCGTGAAGATGGGGGCGAACGGCGTGGTGGACACCACGACCGCTGTCAATCCGATCGAGGCGATCGTGCTCACCAATGCGGGTCTGATGGCTGGTGTGTCGCTCGAAGGCTCGAAGGTTTCGCGGCTCGACATTTGAGAAGGCTGCGGTAACCCGAAAAGGCGCGGCGCGGTTCAGGCGCCGCGCCTTTTTTTCATGCCAAGGCGCTCACCAGCCCCATTTGCGCACAGTGAACGCGTGGCCATTGAACGCCACATTGGTTTTCGCGGCGACATTCGCCGGAATGCCCGGGAAAGCGATGCCCGCCTGCGTGCTCAGATCGCGCACCGAACGGATGTCGAAGCGGTCGACCGTGGTGTTATCCGCCACGATGGCGAACGCGAGCTGCTGCGACGGCACGTACACCACCTTGAAGATCTGCGTGGGCACCAGCACGCGCGTCGCGCCGATCGTCTGCAACTGCGCGCCCGTGAAGAGCGGCCCGGTCACGACGTAGGCTTCGCCGTATTGATCGGCGAGCTTGCGCACGGCCGTTTCGATATGCGCCCACAGGCGCTGGTTGTTCTCGCGGTTCTGCGGAACGATGTTGGCGAGCGAAAACGACTCGGCCATCGCCTGCGGATTCCAGCGATTGCCCGCCGGGCTCATATGGCCGCGATCAAAACCGCTGCGCTTGTAATCGGCGAGCGTCGCGCCTTCGCCGGCCGGCAGACGGTCGTCCTCGAAGAAGCGGTTGGTGCGCGTCATGTCCTTCGCGGCTTCGAGGTGATCGCGCGTGAGGTGCTCCGCCGACCACAGCGGCCCATGCGTGATGCCCGAGTGCAGCACGACGAAATCCGAATAGCAGAGCACGCGCGTCTTCGGCGCCATGCGCTGGTTCGTAAGCGTGGGGAACTGGCCGTCGGGGACGAATGCGGTACAGGCGGGCGCGGCGAATGCATGGCCTGCGAAGGCCAGGGCGAGACAGGCAAACAGCTTCTTCATCGGCGAATCGTAAAGGCGAAAAGCACGCGGGCGATGCGCGACATGCGTGAAATACGCGCGTCGCCGCGTTCATAAAGGGCCTGAAAGTATAGCGGTCGCGCCCCTGCGCGGCCACACGCAAGTCATGCGCCGCGCGTCAGCGGCGCAGCGTGCGTGCGCTCAATACGCGTGCCGACGTGCGCATCGCGCGCCACCACGCGCCACGATGCGCAACGAATGTGACGGCGCCGCAAGAGGCGGCACCGTGAAGGGGAACAATGAGAGAAACAGCGAGAGAAAACAGCGCGCCGGAATCGCGCGCTGCGATCAACCGGCGAACAGCGCGTTTTCCGCGTGGACGGTCTGGCGATCCACGGCTTGCAGGCGCCACTGACCTTCCATCGGCGCATGCGAGGTTTCGCACGACCACGTGGCGTCGCCGTGCGCGGAGCTGATTTCCTGGCGGCGATTCACGTGCAGGCCGCGCAGGGTGCAGAGCGGTTGATCGGCGAGCGGCGCGCAGAGCGCCGTTACGCCGTTGGCATCGCGCATCTCGCCCCATGCGGGGAGGTCGATGCCGTCGTGCGACTCACGCGACCAGCGTTGCTGGTCGGTATCGAGCCAGAGCACGGCATAGTCATGATTGACCGTCGGATCGGGACCGTTGATCAAAATCGTTAGTCGCATGTGAACTCCGTAAAGGGCGCGCTGGCGCGCGCGTGGCGGATTGGACAAGATTTCAGTCTAGAACGTATGTTTCCATGTGCAAGTCGATTATTCACATAGTGGGACGCTCTTCTCCTCAGCCCAGGCCATACGGGCGTTTGGGCGCCTGTGGCACGGCGTCGCGCAAGGGTTTGGGCTGTTTTGGCGAGGCGCTATCGGCGGGATTGAAATTCGCAATTGGGAACGCGAACGGCATTTCCTAGATTGATAGAGCGGCGTAGTCCGCATGGCTGTCTTGCTGCACCGCACGAAGATGCGTAGCGCCGCGTCCCCACATACAGGATGGAGGCACACATGACCCAGCTCAAAGGCTCGAAGACCGAGCAAAATCTCAAGGACGCCTTTGCGGGCGAATCGCAGGCCAATCGCCGTTATCTCTACTTTGCCGCCAAGGCCGATGTCGAAGGTCAGAACGATGTCGCCGCGCTGTTCCGCTCGACGGCCGAAGGCGAAACCGGCCACGCGCATGGCCACCTCGAATATCTGGAAGCCGTTGGAGACCCCGCCACGGGGCTGCCGTTCGGCAGTTCGCGCCTGAATCTGCAAGCGGCGATCGCGGGCGAGACGCACGAATACACCGACATGTATCCCGGTATGGCCAAGGCCGCGCGCGACGAAGGCTTCGACGAAATCGCCAACTGGTTCGAGACGCTCGCCAAGGCCGAGCGCAGCCACGCGAACCGCTATACGAAGGCGCTCGACAGCCTGGTCGAATAGGTTCGCACGCAGCAGCACGCTTGCTGGCGGGCAAAACGCATACGCGGCGCGCGGTCGCTCCGCGCGCGCCTGCGTGTGCACACTCGCGCACGTCATGAGCGACAAAACTAACTAGAAAAAGGAGACGTCATGCCCCACAAGGAAGGCAGTCTCGAAGCGCCTACACGGCATCCGCTCGACTGGCAATCGGACGCGTTCTACGACCCGACGCTGCTCGACGAAGAACTGTCGCGCGTATTCGATATCTGCGCGGGCTGCCGCCGCTGTGTCTCGCTGTGCGGCGCTTTCCCGGCGCTGTTCGATCTGGTCGACGAAACCGATAGCGGCGAGGCGCACGATGTCGATAAGGCATCCTATGGAAAAGTCGTCGATCAATGCTATCTCTGCGATCTCTGCTACATGACGAAATGTCCTTATGTGCCGCCGCATCCGTGGAACGTCGATTTTCCGCACCTGATGCTGCGCGCGAAGGCCATTGACTACCGCAACGGCAAAGCGCAATTGCGCGATCGCGTGTTGTCCAATACCGACGCGCTGGGTCATCTCGCGGGCATTCCCGTCGTTACGCAAACCGTCAATGCGGTGAACGGCACGAAGGCAATGCGCGCCGTGATGGAAGATACGCTGGGCGTCGACCGGCATGCCTGGCTGCCCTCGTTCGCGACGCGAAAATTCCGCAGCGCGGCGCGCAAGGCCGCGTCGAGCGACGTGCGCGATGGCGAGCGCACACCGGGCAAGGTCGCGATTTACGCCACGTGCTACGTGAACTTCAACGAGCCGGGCATCGGCCACGATCTGCTGGCGCTGCTCGATCACAACGCCATTCCTTACGTGCTGGTGAAAAGCGAAGCGTGCTGTGGCATGCCGCTGCTCGAACAAGGGAACCTTGAGGGCGTGGCGAAGAAGCAGGCCGCGAACATGCCCGTGCTCGCACACTATGCGCGCGAAGGCTACGCGCTGCTGGGCGCGGTGCCGAGCTGCGTGCTGATGTACAAGCACGAGTTGCCGCTGATGTTCCCGGATGACGCGGATACGCGCGCCGTGAGCGACGCCTTCTGGGACCCGTTCGAATACTTCGTGGCGCGCAATCGCGACGGGCTGTTGAAGACCGACTTCCGCACGCCGCTGGGCAATGTGTCGTATCACGTGCCCTGTCATGCGCGGGTGCAGAACATCGGCCGCAAGACCGCCGATCTCCTCTCGCTCGTGCCTGAAACGAAGGTCAACGTGGTCGAGCGCTGCTCGGGCCACGCGGGCACGTTCGGCGTGAAGAAGGAGTTTCACGCGATGGCGATGAAGATCGGCACGCCGGTTTTCAAGCAGATGGCGCAGGGCACGCCCGATTTCATTTCATCGGATTGCCAGCTTGCGGGTCACCATATCGTGCAGGGCATCGAAGAGAACAAGCTGGGCACGGCGGACGGCGGCCCACCACTTGCGCATCCGCTGACGCTATTGCGCAGGGCTTACGGAATTTGATTCGCATTGCGATATAAATTGCTGGATCATGAGGATAAACCGATGACGATCGCCAGAAACTCCCTGCTGTCGCTGGAAGTCTATTCGAAGCAGCGCACCGCCTTGCGAGGCCAGATTATCGAGCACAAAAAGCGTCGCGCGGTGGCGCTAGGCAATCACCTCACCTTCCTCTTCGAGGACGAAGCGACGATCCGCTATCAGATCCAGGAGATGCTGCACATCGAAAAAATTTTCGACGAAGACGGCATCCAGGGCGAACTCGACGCTTATCTGCCGCTCGTGCCGGATGGCAATAACCTGAAAGCGACCCTGCAAATCGAGTACGACAACGAGATCGAGCGTCGCGCGGCGCTCGCGCGCCTGATTGGCATCGAGGATCGTGTGTTCATGCAGGTGGATGGCGAGCCGCCCGTGCACGCGATCGCCGACGAAGACCTCGAACGCGATAACGCCGAAAAAACCTCGGCCGTGCATTTCGTGCGCTTCGAATTCACGCCCGCGATGATCGAGCGCTTGCGCGCGGGCGCGGCGCTGTCGATCGGCTGCGATCATCCGCACTATCGCGTGCCCGCGCAGATTATCGAGGGCGAAGTGCGCAAGTCGCTATTGAGCGATCTCGTGTAAAGGATGCGCGGGCGTCACACGTCCTTGCGATACATGACGAAGCCGGGCTTCTCGGCGACGTCATCGTAAAGCCGCATGGCCGTGTGGTTCGTCTCGTGCGTGTGCCAATAGACACGCTTTGAATTCGACGCCTTCGCATGCGCATAAACCGCTTCGATCAGCGCCCGTCCCACGCCTTTCCCGCGCAGATCCTCGACGGTAAAAAGATCCTGCAAATAGCAGATCGGACCGTCGAGCGTGGTGTTGCGGTGATAGATGAAATGCACGAGGCCCACCACGCGTTCGCCATGCAGCGCGACTAGTGCATGCATGGGCTCGTAGCCGTCGAAAAAGCGCGTCCACGTGGTCGCGGTGATCGACTCGGGCAGTGCGGTCGGCCCGAAGCGGCCATAGAACCGGTTGTAGCCGTCCCAGAGCGGACGCCACGCGTCGTAGTCGGCGGGCGTGACGCTGCGCACCTGGATCGTCTGACTCATCTTCGTTCTCCTTGTCTATTCTTCAATCGATAGCAGACGCCAGCGTAAGCGATTTGTGGCACCATTGTTAGTCCCACTGAGACGACAAAAAATGGAGCCACGAGATTGGACTACGCGCTGATGATGTCGGCCTACGAGAGCCGGGCGCGCGCGAGCGCGTCGCGCCGCCTCACGCAACAGGACCTGCTCTACGAGAGCCTGCGCCGCGCGATCCTCGATGGCGATATCGGCTGTGGCACGCGGCTCGCGTCGAGCCGCACGCTGGCCGAGGAACTCGATATCGCGCGTAATTCGGTGCTCTATGCGTACGAGCGGCTGGTGGAGGAAGGATTCGTCACGGCCACGCGGCATGGCTCCATCGTCAACGACGTGAAGGCCACCGCGGCGCGGCCTTCGGCGCAGGTGGAGCCGCGCGAGAGCGCGCCGCGCTCGCTCTCGCGCCGCGTGCGCGAACTGCCGCCGCGCCGCGCGCCGGGCAGCGAGGCCGTGGCGCTGCGGCCCGGCGTGCCTGCGCTCGACGCGTTTCCGCTCGCGCAGTGGCGCACCGCGCTCGAACGCGCGATGCGCGAGGTGGAGGCGAGCGAACTGGGCTACGGCGACAGTGCAGGCCTGCCCGCGTTGCGTCAGGCCATTGCGCAGTATGTGCGCGTCTCGCGCGGCGTGCGCTGCCAACCGGACCAGGTGTTCATCACGGACGGCACGCAAACCAGCCTCGACCTTTGCGCGCACTTCTTCGCCGACGAAGGCGAGCGTGTCTGGATCGAGAATCCTGGCTACCTCGGCGCGCGCGTCGCGATGCTCACGGCGGGCCTCTCGCTCGTGCCGATTCCCGTGGATGCGGCGGGCATGGCCGCGCGCGAGGAGCACTGGCGTGATACGCCGCCGCGCCTCGTCTATCTCACGCCGTCGCATCAATATCCGCTTGGCTGCGTGCTGAGTCTCGAACGGCGTCTCGCACTGATCGAACGCGCGCGCGCGTGCGGCGCCTGGATCATCGAGGACGACTACGATAGCGAACTGCGCCATGACGGGCCGCCGCTGCCCTCGATTCAAGGCCTCGCCGACGACACGCCGGTGATCTACCTCGGTACCTTCAGCAAGACGCTGTTTCCGGCATTGCGCATCGGCTTCATGATCGTGCCGCGCCAGATCGTCACGCAGATGGAAACGGCGCATCGCACCCTGGTGCGGCAAGGGCGCGTGGCCGAACAACGCGCGCTGGCGGATTTCATCGAAAGCGGCCGTTATGCGCGGCATTTACGGCGGATGCGCAAGCTCTATCTGGCGCGCCGCGATGGACTCGTGGCGGCGATCGAAAAACATCTGGCGGGGTTGATGACGGTGTCGGCCGACGCCGGCGGGATGCACTTGAGCGTGCGACTCGATGCGCCGGTCGACGACGTGGCCGTGAGCGAAGCGGCACGTGCTCACGGCCTCGCGCTTTCGCCGCTCAGTGCGTATTGCCTGAGGGGCCTGGCTGAAAGCGGCACAGCGCCTTACAACGGTTTCCTGCTCGGCTATGCGGAGGCCACGCCCGAAGCGTCCGACGCGTTGATGCAGACGCTTGCCGAGGTGGTCAAGGCGATGATCGAAGCGACGGTGGAGTGCGAGGTCTAGCCGCGTACGCGCGCAGTCTGCTCACACTCGTCGTCGCCCACGCGTGATTCTGGCTCCACGCGAACTATTTGCCACACAGCAGCAGGAGGCGCTCCTGGTCTGAACAGGGGCGTCCGTTGCCCGCTTGAGCGGTGGCGGCATGTTGTGGGGTAGCTGTGCCCGCAGTCGCCTGCATCGCGGCGCGATGAGCGAAACACGCCTTCAAACGCCGCTCGACCGGTTGATAGTATTGCCAACCTTTTCCGAGCCCCGGCAATTCGAGCTTCACCTGTTTCCACTTGGGATGCCCGTGCTCCTGAAGGTTGTCGAAGTTCGCACAGAGCGAATCGGCGAAGCGCCTCAGGTTGCCCACCGTATCGCGCAGATTGTAGTCATAGGTCACGAGGAAGGCCTTCACCGTCCATGTCGGCACGTCTTCCTTCAGCCAGTTCGGATAGCTCGATGCGTGGATCGTGGCCGGAAAGTAGGTTTGCTTCGCGCGCGTCGATTCGGGCGCGTTCGGATCGACTTTCAGGAAACGGATCTGCGCGAGCAGATTCGGGTTCATGTCGGTGAAGAGCTTCGCGGGTTGCCCGGCGACGATGATCGCGACGTCGATCTTCTTGACGATCAACGCGGCGAGTGCATCTTCGTTGCTCAGGTGCTGGGCGTTCTGGTCGGGAATCGGCTGCCCGAACATCAGGCGGTAGAGTGTCGACGCCGATTGCGCCGTCCCGCTGCCGATCAGCCCAACGCTGATCGTCTTGTCCTTGATTTCATTGATCGTCTTCATCGGCGAATCGTTGCGGACCACGAAATAAATTTCCTCGTCGTACAGCGGCATGATGAGCCGCAGCGGGCGAATCGTCGTGCCGGCATCTTCGTTACCGGAATTCGCCATGTCGACATAGGCCTGGTAGACGTCCGACTGCACCAGCGCGAGCTTTACGCCAGGCTCGAAACGCATGCGCTGGACGTTTTCCGCCGAGCCCTTCGAAGGCAGCACTTCGAGGTCGATGCCAGCCGGCTGCGCCACCCATTTCGAAAGATCCTGGCCGATCTGAATGTACGTGCCGCGCTCCGGCCCGGTGGTGATCTTGTAGTGCGCGTCTGCCGCGGCGGCGGGGGACGTCGTCGCGCAGAGCAGGGCGAAGAGCCCCGCGAGTGCCGCCAGTGCCGCTAGAGTCGTCTTGAGCATGGTCTCTCTCCCGCTTTGGATGTGATGGACGGCGGACTGCGTTGGGTTGGTGAATCCTGCTCAATGCGTGGCGTTGGGCGGTGCGGCCTGCTTCCAGCCGTATTGCACGATCGCGCGTTGCCGTGCGTCGGCGCCTGGATTGGGCGTGGGCGTAGCCTGATTCGACGGCGTCGTGCTCGGGGCTGCCGCACTGGCAGGCGCCCATGCGGAAGCCAGAATGGCGTGCTCCATGACCGCTTGCGCTTGCGGGCTGCTCGAATCGATCGCAAGTGCCTGCGAAGCCTGTTGCTGGGCGCAGGCCCAGTCATGCTGGTTCACGCAGCGGTCCGCGTTTTGCAGCGCGCTGTCGCGTTGCTGCTCGCGTCCCGCGATGTCACGTTGAACGTCGCGTGCATCGTTGTTATTCGGATCGCGCGCGAGCGCGGCGGCGTCTGCGGCCTTTGCATCAGACAAACTATGCGCGGCGAGGCTCGCACGCGCGGCACGCAGGCTCTCGGGCACATCGGCGAATTGGGTGGCGGGTTGGGCGGCCGGCTGCGGTGCCGGTTGCTGCGCGGTCACGCTGGGTGGGGGCGGCGTGGCGGTGCTTTGCAGCGTCGTATTGGTCGGTTGCGCAGGCGTGGCGGACGAGATCGAGCCCCCCGACGAATGCACGCCTGAATCGTCAGGCGTGCTTTCCGGTTTGGGATTGGCGCCCAACAGCAGGTACGCGGCGTACACGAGCCCGACAGCCAGTACGACGAGCCAGATCACTTTCGGGAAGCTTCGCCGCGCACGATGGCCGGACGACGCTTCGTGCTCGATTTGCAACTGGGGCTGGAAGTCTGGTTTCATCGAAGGTTGCTCCGATGCGATGACGCTGCCCGCTGCCGGCGGCGTGGCGCCAGGCGTGATCGACGTGCCTTTCGAACGCACGCGCAGCGGGGCTCTTTCGAGGGGATGATTCGCACCGCAGTAGGGGCAGCAATCGACGTGCTGCTTGAGCACGCCGCCACAGTGCCTGCACGCTGCGGGGAAACGCTGGTCACGAGTAATCTCAGCAGACATGCTGTAGCCCCACCGTGATGGCGATGCCATTTCGGCATGCTCAGGATCGTCGTTGAAGCGATTGGCGAGGAATCGCGGAACTGACGAACTACATGCGCAGGAATGCGGCGGGGCCAGACCGGGCGCAGCCGCTGTAAGAAAATATGGGTGGTTTCCCACAGCGCGTCAATCGCCGTTGTTACCTACCGCACACAACATGGCTGCAACATGCGGATCGACGGCTGAATTGCGGGTATTCCGCTAGATTCCGCACGGTTTTTGTGCGCGATTTTTCAGAAGAAAAGGGCGCGTTATTTGGTGTGATGAATCGGGTAATACATGATTCACCACTCTCAATAACGCGCCCTTTAACCGCACACTGCCTGGAAAGAACTGAGGAAAACGAACGTTTTATTCAGGCGAATTCAAAACATCTCCAGAACGCGGTGATACATCATCCCGATCTCCAGCGCCGGCCTGCGCCAGGCGGGTCCGCCCGGAAAGCGCGCGTGGCGCAGCTGGGAGAATAGGTCGAACGACGCGCGCTCGCCCGCAATAGCCTGCGCCACTACCCGCCCGGCGATGCCCGTGAGCGCGACGCCATGCCCCGAGAACCCCTGCACGTAGAAATAGTTCGGATCCACCGCGCCAAAATCGGGCGCGCGATTGCGTGTGACGTCGACGAACCCGCCCCACGCGTACTCCACCTGCACGCCTTCGAGTTGAGGAAACACGCCCGTCATGCGCGCCTTCATCGTTTCAGTGAGTTGCGCGGGCGCCGCGCCCGTCGAGTCCGCACGGCCGCCGAACAGCAGGCGGTCGTCGGCGGACAGACGGAAATAGTCGAGAAAGAAGTTGTTGTCGCAAATCGCCGCGCGGCCGGGAATCAGCGCATCGGCGCGTGCGCGTCCGAGCGGTTCGGTGGCGATGATGTACGAGGCGATCGGCGCAATGCGGGCTTCGATGGGGGCGGGCAGTACGCCACCTGGCGCAGCATTGCAGCACGACACCACGAAGCGGCAGCGCACTTCGCCGCGCGCGGTCTTGACCACGGGCTTCGGGCCGCGCAGCACGTCGAGCGCGCGCGAATGCGCGAACAGTTGCGCTCCTTCCTCGCGGGCCGCCGCGGCGAGACCCAGGCAATACTTGAGCGGATGCAGATGGCCCGAAACCGGATCGTAGACGCCCGCGAGATAGCTCTGCGAATTCACGCGCTTGCGCGTGGCGTCGGTGTCGAGCCATTCGAGCTTGTCGTAGCCCCAGCGCTCGCGCGCCGCGTCCATCCACGAGCGCAGACTCGGCACGCGCTTGGGTTTGGTTGCAACCGTCACATAGCCCGCCGTGAAATCGCAGTCGATGCCGTAGCGCGCGATGCGCTCCTTCACGAGCGCGACGCCCTCGATCGATAGCGCCCACGCCGCGCGAATGCCTTGCGGCCCGAGCTGCTTTTCAAGCACTTCATCCTTGGCGAAGCCCACAAGCGTTTGGCCGCCATTGCGACCCGATGCGCCCCAACCCGGCCGATGCGCGTCGAGCACGACGACCGACAGCCCGCGCGCTCGGCATTCCAGCGCGACCGATAGCCCCGCGAAGCCGCCACCGATCACGCAGACGTCCGCGTCGATAACGCCTTCGAGCACCGGGTCGTCGTCGGCAGGGCGCGTGGCGGTAGCTTCGTAGTACGAGTGGCGGGCGAGCACGTCCGCCTGGGCGTCGAGGTCTAGTTTCATCGGTGCGGATCCATTAAAGCAGGTCTTTCATTCGATACCACGCCATCGCGAGCACAAGGGCAGGGGTTCGCAGTGTAGCGCCGCCAGGAAAGTCACGGTGGCGGATCTTGCCGAACAGATCGAAGCGCGTGGCCTGACCGTGAATCGCCTCGGCGATCAACGTGCCCGCGAGACCGGTGGTGTTCACGCCGTGGCCCGAAAAGCCCTGCGCGAAATACACCGTAGGCGAGAGGCGGCCAAAATGCGGCGCGCGATTCATGGTGATATCGACGAAGCCGCCCCACGCATAATCGACCTTCACGTCGGCCAGTTGCGGGAAAGTCTTCAACATGTCGCTGCGCATCGCTTCGCCCAGGTTGCGCGGCTCGAAGGTCGAATAGCTGACCTTGCCGCCCCAGAGCATGCGCGTGTCGGGGGCAGGGCGGAAGTAGTCGAGCACGAAGCGGCTATCGCAAACGGCCGCCTGCGCGGGCATCAGCGCGCCCATGCGCTCCTTGCCAAGCGGTTCGGTCGCGATCACGTAGGTGCCCACCGGCATGATCTTGCGCGCCAGTTCCGGCGCAAGCTCGCCCAGGTAGGTATTGCATGCGAGCACAACGAATTTCGCGCGCACCTTGCCGTGCGCGGTTTCGATCGTGTGCCCGCCTTGCTCGTCGCGCATGCGCGTGACGGCGCTATCCTCGAAAATCTGCACGCCCGCCTCGCGCGCCGCGCGAGCCAGTCCCAGCGTGTAGTTGAGCGGGTGCAGATGACCGCTATCGGGATCGTAGAGTCCACCCGGATAGCGCGCCGATTGCACGTACTGGCGCACGCCTTCGCCATCGACATAGCGGAAGCGGTCGTAGCCGAAGCGTTGCGCGGCTTCGTCGCGCCAGCTCTTGAGGTCACTGACGTCGCGCGCCTTGTTCGCGGCGGTGAAATAGCCCAGGGTCAACGCGCAATCGATCTGGTGCTTCGCCACACGCGACTTCACGATATCGAGCGTCTCCAGCCCCATATCCCACATCTGCTTCACTTCGCCCTCGTTCATGAACTGCGCGAACGTGTCGATACCGCAAGCGAAGCCGCCGATCAGTTGCCCGCCATTGCGCCCGCTTGCCGCCCATCCGACCTTCGAGGCTTCGAGCAGTGCGACGCGATAACCGCGTTCAGCGAGATTGAGCGCCGTCGATACACCGGTGAGGCCCGCGCCGATCACGCAGACATCGGCGTCGATCGTGCCTTTCAGCGAGGGATGGCGGGTGCTGTCGTTGGCGGTCGCCGCGTACCAGGACGGGGCGTGAGACTGATTGGCGAATTTGAGCATAGAAGAAAACGTACGAAATAAAGCGGGCGGCGGTGCGGAAGACTCCGCAGGCGCGCCGCCCGCTACGCACTCCTTAGAACGAGTAGATG